>CAUPOP010000013.1:0-66920 GCA_963512955.1 uncultured Flavobacterium sp.
ACCGCTCAACCACGTACCCTTGCTATGTTCCCATCCTGGGGGAGTCTGCAGGAGCTGGTCGTGTAGGACTTGCCGGTGCAAATATACAACCTTTTTATATTTTTGCAAGTGCTTTGCGCCTATAAAATAAGGTTGTATATTAGGTGCTTTAAATTTAAAATTATGAAAAATTATAACTTCCTATTTATCATTTTATTAGGAATCACTTTAGCCAATTGTGGCGATACAAAAAAAGAAGAAAATAGTCTGTTTACTTTTGATATTTCTTCTTTTAAAGAACAATATCAACCTCAGGAAACAATAGATTTAGGTATTTTAAACCCAGAATCGAAAGAAATCGATAGCATTGTTTATTACGTAAATGACAAGAAAATTAGTTCCAAAAAAGGATTGGATAAATTAAAATTTCCTTTAAAAGATCAAAAACTAGGCTACCAAAACCTAAAAGCTGTTGTCTATTTTGAAGGTGAGAACTCAGAAGCTACACAGCGAATTGAATTGGTTTCGAATGTGCAACCTAAATTATTAAAGTTTACTATTGTTAATACTTTTCCGCATGACACCACGTCATTTACGGAAGGATTTGAGTTTCACAAGGACACATTATGCGAAAGTACGGGGCAAAAAGGAGCTTCTTACTTTAGAAAATACGATTATAAAACAGGTAAGATTTTCAAGCAAATTGATTTAGATGATAAATATTTTGGAGAAGGAATCACTTTTATAAACGGAAAATTATTCCAATTAACTTGGCAAGAAAAAACAGGTTTTATTTACAATGAAAAAACGTTGAAACTAGAAAAAACCTTCACTTTTGAGAAAGATATTGAAGGTTGGGGAATGACAAATGATGGCAAATACATTTACCAAACAGATGGCACAGAAAAAATTTGGAAAATGGATCCTAGCAATCAAAAAATGATTGATTACATCAATGTGTATTCTGGAGATTCTAAGATTAAATCTATCAACGAACTAGAATGGATTAATGGAAAAATATATTCAAATGTTTGGCAAAAAGACGCTATTGCTGTAGTAAATCCTGCAAATGGAGCTGTTGAAGGTATTCTGGACATGTCAGGGTTGAGAAAATTTGTAAAAAATAAAACAGCTGAAGTTTTAAACGGAATTGCTTACAACCCAAAAACAAAAACCATTTTTGTAACTGGTAAGAACTGGGATAAAATGTTTGAAATAACAGTTTCTGAATAATTTTATACTACAATGACAACACTAATCATCAACATCAAGGAATTAATTCAAGTTCGAGAAAGCTCTGTTTGTAAAGTTTCTGGTGCTGAAATGGGTATTCTTCCTAGCATTAAAAATGCGTATTTGGTGATTAAAAATAATCTGATTGCTGATTTTGGAGCTATGGAAAATCTTACAAAAATCAATGCGGATAAAACGATTGATGCAACAGGGAAAATGGTTTTACCAACTTGGTGTGACAGTCATACTCATATTGTTTATGCTGGGAATCGAGAGCAGGAATTTGTAGATCGAATTAATGGGTTGACTTATGAAGAAATTGCCAATCGTGGTGGCGGAATCTTAAATTCAGCTAAAAAACTCAATGATTCTACTGAGGAGGAAATCTACAACCAATCAAAAGCAAGATTGGAAGAAATCATGCAGTTAGGAACTGGAGCGGTCGAAATAAAATCAGGATATGGTTTGACAGTTGATGGAGAGCTCAAAATGCTTCGCGTAATTCAACAATTAGCACAAAACTACCCTATAACTATAAAAGCAACTTTTCTTGGCGCACATGCTTTCCCTTTAGAATATAAAGCGAACCGTCAAGAATATATTGATATACTCATTAACCAAATGCTTCCTGAAATAGCCAAAAATAAACTGGCTGATTTCATAGATGTATTTTGCGAAACGGGTTATTTCACTGTTTCTGAAACAGAACAAATTATGGAAGCTGGTATTGCTTTTGGTTTAAAACCAAAAATTCATGTCAATCAGTTCAATTCTATTGGAGGAATACAAGTTGGAGTAAAACACAAAGCGCTTTCTGTGGATCATTTAGAGATAATGAATACGGAAGATATTGAAGCTTTAAAAAACACCGAAACAATGCCAGTAGCTTTACCTTCTTGTTCTTACTTTTTGAGTATTCCGTATACGCCAGCACGAGATATGATTGCAGCAGGTCTTCCTTTAGCATTAGCATCTGATTATAATCCTGGCTCTACTCCTTCTGGGAATATGAATTTTGTAATAGCCACAGCTTGCATCAAAATGAAAATGACTCCCGAAGAAGCTATAAATGCTGCTACAATTAATGGCGCTTATGCCATGGGAATTTCAGAAACTCACGGAAGTATAACCATTGGCAAAAAAGCTAATATAATCCTAACAAAACCTATCCCTTCCTATTATCAATTACCTTATGCTTTTGGCAGTAATTTAATTGATTCTGTTTTTATTGAAGGAGAAGTTTTAATATAAAAAAAGAGGAACAAATGTTCCTCTTTTTTATTCACTATAGTTATACGGTCTATCTTAAAGTGAAGCTAGTTTTAGAAACCAATTCATCTTTATCAAATACATTGATAAAATAAGTTCCTTTAGCAAAATCTTTTCCTGGCAAATCTTGTGAAACATTAAC
The DNA here is from genome assembly GCA_963512955.1 of uncultured Flavobacterium sp. Lineage (GTDB taxonomy): Bacteria > Bacteroidota > Bacteroidia > Flavobacteriales > Flavobacteriaceae > Flavobacterium. The sequence goes on from CAUPOP010000013.1 coordinate 2,624, forward strand.
TGTTTTATTTTCATATTTTACAGTAGTTGCAAAGCTATAAGTCAAAGATTTTTCTCCAAAAGATTCTGTTTTTTTATCTCCTAAAACATTGCTTTTGCTATCAATTACTTGAACAAAATACGTTTTATCACCTGATTTTGCAATTTGGTTTTCAGCAATTGTAAAGCTAACTTTAAGAACATCAGCTCTGCTTGCTTTATCAGTTTCGATTTGTTTTCCTGAACTTCTTAATTTGTAAGCAGATGTTTTAGTATTTAAAACCGTTAATTTAGAACCTTTTTCAACTGTTTTTGACAATTCTTGGTTTTGACCAACTAATACTTCATTGTATTTTTTTGATTCTCCCAAAACAACAACTGTACTATCACGTTGTGTAGTTAAAGTTACATTTTGTTTTTTCAATCCTTCATTTTCAGCCATTAAAGTTTTCATATTGCTTTGTAAAGCAAGAAACTGAGCTTTATATTTTGACATAGAAGCAACATCTCCTTTTGATTTATTCAAATCATCCATTAATTTTACTACTTTGTCTCTTTCTTGAATAAGCTCTTCTGACATAGTTGTGTTTTCAGCAATTGCAGCATCATAAGTTGCTTTTAACTCTTGCAAATCTTTCATAACCGATTCTTTTTCGGTCATTGTAGTTTTTAATTCTGTTTGAACTATTTCTACATCAGATGACATTTTAAAAATATAAACTAAACTACCTACTAATAAAACTGCCAATACGGCAATTACTGCTTTTAAACTTGAATTACTTTTTTGATTTTCCATTTTTAATATTTTTTTTCACAAATTTAATAATAAATATAAGCTAACAACGTAAGTTAGCACAATTATATTATTTTTGAGAAATTTTTTTTATGGAAAAACTGGTTCCTTTCACGATAAATGATCTTGCTAAGATTACAAACCACAGAAGTGGTGAAATCAAATTTGGGGAAAAAATGATTACTGTACCCAAAAATGCAGCTCCTTTAGAATTTCTAAAAACTTGCGATGCTAAATACGTTTTGTTTGGTATTCCTGAGGATATTGGTGTGAGAGCAAATTACGGAAGACCCGGAGCAGCCTCTGCTTGGGACAGTGCTATAAAAAGTATTGCTAATATTCAGCACAATCGATTCTGTAAAGGCAGCCAAATAATTGTTTTGGGACAATTGAACGTTTGCGATGAAATGAAAGAAGTAGAACACTTAGATTTTAATGATATTGATGATCGCTCTAAACTTAGTCAACTGGTCGAAAAAATTGATAAAGATGTATCTCATATTATTTTCAACATTGTAAAACTAGGCAAAACACCTATTATTATTGGAGGAGGACACAATAATTCTTATGGGAATATAAAAGGTACGGCTTTAGCCAAAGGGAAATCAATAAACGCGATTAATTTTGATGCTCATTCTGATTTTAGAATTTTAGAAGGACGTCATAGCGGAAATGGTTTTTCTTATGCATACGAAGAAGGGTTTCTTAAAAAGTATTTTATATTCGGTTTGCACGAAAATTACACCTCTAAAAGTGTCTTGGATATTATTAAAAAAATTGAAGACCGTGTTCAATATAACACCTACGACAGTGTAAACATTCGAAAAGAAAAGGATTTTTATCAAGAAATGATTCAGGCTATTGAGTTTGTAAGCACAGATCCTTTTGGAATTGAAATAGATTTAGATGCAATTCCTAATATTGCTAGTAGTGCTATGACTTTAAGTGGCTTTTCAGTAGAAGAACTTCGACAATTTGTTTCGTTTTTTGGCCAAAATAAAAATGCAGCTTATATTCATATTTGTGAAGGCGCACCTGATTTAGGCGAAGATAAAAACAATCATCTAATTGGTAAATTAATCGGTCATTTGGTTACCGATTTTATAAAAGCCAATAATAACTAATCCAACAGATTCTTTTTAAAAACCCAATTACTGCTTCCTCGTGAAAACAGTTCGTTCAAAACATCAAAAATAATAATACTATCTTTGCAAAACTATCTATGTACCTATTACAAGATATTTAATACAAAGAAACATGTTATTCGAAGATTTATCGTTATCAAAAAGTATACAAAAAGCAGTATTTGAAGAAGGTTATTTAAGCCCTACTCCTATTCAAGAACAATCCATTCCATTAGTTTTAGCCGGAAGGGATTTAATAGGTTGCGCTCAAACTGGAACTGGAAAAACAGCTGCTTTTGCTATCCCAATAATACACCAATTACATCGCATTGTAGGCTCGTCAAAAAAAGCCAAACAAATTCGCGCCTTAATAGTTACTCCTACAAGAGAATTAGCAGTCCAAATAGGGCAAAGTTTTGACACCTATGGGAAATACACTAATTTGACTCAATTAACCATTTTCGGAGGTGTTTCGCAACTCTCACAGGTTGATGCTTTACGAAAAGGAGTTGATGTTCTTGTGGCCACACCAGGAAGATTACTTGATTTACACAAACAAGGCTTTATAGACTTTGACCATTTACATACTTTAGTTCTTGATGAAGCAGATCAAATGCTTGATATGGGATTTATCAATGATGTCAAAAAAATTGTAAAGCTTACGCCAAAAAACAGACAAACTTTATTATTCTCTGCTACAATGCCAATTGCTATTAGAGAATTGGCTGAAATGTTTTTGCAAGATCCTGCTAAAGTGGAAGTTTCTCCAGTATCCTCTACTGCTGAAAATGTTGAGCAACGAATCTATTTTGTTGACAAAACAGAAAAAAGAAACTTATTATACCATTTGATTAAAAATGAAAATTTATCAGATGTATTGGTTTTTTCAAGAACAAAACACGGAGCTGATAATGTTGTAAAGGCTTTACGTAAAAACAATATTGCCGCAGAAGCAATTCACGGAGATAAATCTCAAAATGCCAGACAACGTGTTCTGGATGCATTTAAAAACAAAGAAGTTGGTGTACTAGTCGCTACTGATATTGCGGCTCGTGGAATTGATATTGACCAACTTCCTTATGTAATCAACTTTGATTTGCCAAACATTCCTGAAACCTATGTTCATCGTATAGGAAGAACAGGTCGTGCAGGTAATGGCGGTATTGCAATTTCTTTTTGTAGTAAAGATGAACATCCGTACTGGAAAGACATTCAAAAACTAATAAAAGTTGATGTCAAAACAATTTCTGACCATCCTTATCCATGGCATTCTGGTAGTCCTGAAGCTGGAGCTCCTGCAAAACAAAAAAACTCAAATAGAAGTGGTGGAGCGCATAAATCAAGAAAATCAGATGCTTCAAAACAGAACAAAAAACGCTGGTATTAATCCTTCTTTTTTTAACAATTCAGATGTAAGAAATCTCTATTAACTAATGTTTTTAGACATGTAAATAATCGTTAATTAATTCATTTTCAACGATTAATATGTTAAAATTAACATCATAAAGTACCTGTCGTAATTAAATTTGTAGCTATAAATAAGTAACAATTTAATTTTAAATAGTATGGAAACATTAGTTAAAAGAAACGGCTTATTTCCGTTAGTTCCGGTAAACACTCTTTTGGATGATTTTTTTTCTAAAGACATTTTTGATTGGTCTGATAAAAACTTTTCATCATTAGGAAGTAATTTACCTTCTGTGAATTTAAAAGAAACAGATGATAAAATTAAAATCGAATTAGCAGCTCCTGGATTAAAAAAAGAAGATTTCAAAGTCGAAATTGATAACAATATGCTTATGATCTCTTCTGAAAAAAAAGAAGAAAAAGAGGAAACAAGAAAAAAAGACAATTACATTAGAAAAGAATTTAATTACCAGTCTTTCTCTAGATCTTTTTCTTTACCTGAATATATAGATGACAGCAAAATTGAAGCAAATTATAAAGATGGTATTCTTCATGTTGATATTGCTAAAAAAGAAAACGGTAAGAAAAAACTAAGTAAAAAAATCAGCATTAAATAAACTGTTGAAATCTTTAAAATAATATTGGAGTCGACAATTATTAACACAAAAAAGAAGCCTCGTAATGAAGCTTCTTTTTTTATATAGGAATATTTATTTTGTACTATTCAGCGGTTTCATGTTCTTCACCAGCTTCCCATTGTCCCACAACAGATGTAGCTAAAGCATTTCCTAAAACATTAGTTGCGCTTCTAAACATATCGCAAAAATGATCTATTGGCAGGATTAATGCAATTCCTTCTATTGGAATTTTAAACATTCCACAAGTCGCAGCTACTACTACTAAACTAGCTCTTGGTACACCAGCAATTCCTTTACTGGTGAGCATTAAAACCAAAAGCATCGTCATTTGAGTTCCCAAATCTAAATTAATTCCATAGGCTTGTGCTATAAAAATACTGGCAAAAGTCATGTACATCATACTACCATCCAAATTAAAGGAATACCCTAAAGGCAACATGAAAGAAACAATTCTGTCTTTTACACCAAAACGTTCCAATTCTTCGGTAAGTTTTGGAAAAACAGCTTCGCTACTTGTAGTACCGAATGCTATGATTAATGGCCCAACAATTCTTTTAAGTAAGATCGTCATTCTGCTTTTCAGAAAAATAAATCCAACAAGTATCAAAAAAACCCAAAGTGATGAAATTCCAATTAAGAAAGAACCAAAAAATTTGAAATACGTTATTGCTAATTCTTGGAAATCTCTTACTGCAAAAACACCTGCAATAGCTCCAAAAACACCTATTGGAGCAAATTTCATCACATAATTTACCATTTTAAGAACAATATGTGATGTCTTATCTAATGCATTAATTACGGGCTTAACATGATCACCTAAGGAAGCTGCGGCTAAACCAAAGAAAATAGAAAAAATAACAATTTGCAAAATTTCATTTGTAGCCATCGCTTCAAAAATACTTTTGGGAACAATATGCTCAATGAAATTTTCAAAAGATAAACTTTGTGTTTTTGCTGTAACCTCAGAAGCAGAAGCTAAATCAACATTTGATAAATTTAATCCAACTCCAGGTTCAAGAACATTTACAAAAAACATTCCTAACAATAAAGAGATAAATGAAGCGGTAAAAAACCATCCTAATGCTTTTCCTCCAATTCTTCCCACTGCTTTTATATCTCCTAACTTGGCAATTCCCACAACAAGAGTTGTAAATACCAATGGCGAAATAATCATTTGAACCAATCGGATAAAAACAGTAGCTAACATTTTAATTTTACTACTAAATTCTTGAGCAGTTTCTGCAGAAATGGAGTTGTGAATAACGATCCCCAATACTGCGCCTAATAGCATTGCAATAAGGATTTGTCCTGTTAAACCTGAGAAAAATGAGGGTTTCTTTGTGGTAGTTTCTTGCATAGTTTGATTTGGATCTTGCATTTTATTGAAACACGAAATGTATTTTAACCTTAAATTGATTAACAATAACACATTCCGTGCTTAATAAAAATGGATTTTAGAAATTAGGATTATACGTTTTGTTTATTAGATAAAAATCTGCTAAAACAATTGCTGCCATTGCTTCTACAATAGGCACTGCACGTGGAACTACGCAAGGATCATGGCGTCCCTTACCTGTCATTTCAGTAATATTTCCTTTATTATCTAATGATTCTTGTTTTTGCATGATTGTAGCTACAGGTTTGAAAGCCACACGGAAATAAATATCCATTCCGTTGCTGATTCCTCCTTGAATACCTCCCGAAAGGTTTGTTCTTGTAGTACCGTCTGAATTATACAAATCATTGTGTTCACTTCCTTTCATTTCAGAACCACAAAAACCACTTCCAAATTCAAATCCTTTTACAGCATTTATTGAAAGCATCGCTTTACCTAATTCAGCATGTAGTTTGTCAAAAACAGGTTCTCCTAAACCTATTGGCACATTCTGAATAACACAAGTTACAGTTCCTCCAACAGTATCGCCTTGTTTTCGGATATCACGAATATATTCTTCCATAATTGCTGCAGATTCTTCATCAGGACAACGAACTGGGTTTGTTTCTGTTTTTGAAAAATCTAAGTCTTGGTATGGCTTTTTTAAATAAATAGGACCAACCGAAGAAACATAAGCATTGATTTTGATTTCTGGTAACATTTGTTTTGCAACAGCACCAGCTACTACTCTACTTGCCGTTTCACGAGCTGAACTACGTCCTCCGCCTCGGTAATCGCGAACACCATATTTTTGATCATAAACATAATCAGCATGACTTGGTCTGTAATTATCTTTTATATGAGAATAATCATCTGATTTTTGATTGGTATTAGGAATTATAAAACCAATAGGAGTTCCGGTTGTTTTACCTTCAAAGATTCCAGATAAAAATTGCACATCATCTGGTTCTTTTCGTTGGGTAACTATAGCCGATTGTCCTGGCTTTCTTCTTGACATTTCAAATTGAATTGCCTCTAAATCTATAGTAATTCCTGAAGGACAACCATCAATGATTCCGCCTAAAGCTTCTCCATGTGATTCTCCAAAAGTAGTTATTCTGAATAGTGTTCCGTAGCTATTTCCTGCCATTATAATTAGTTTTGAACAAAAGTACCATTTTAGTTTAAAGTTTAAAAATTTAAGGTTTAAAGTTTTTAAAGTCATTCTGCTATTTGTGGTCTTTTATCCAAACTATTTTAAAAAAAATCACATTATTTCACAATAATTCAATTGTTGGCTCGTTTATTGAACATAATACAATCAACAATAAAACTTTCTTATGAAAAAAATTATTTTATCGGCTATTATGCTAATTGGTTTAGCATTTACCACACAAGCACAAGAAATTTCTAAAAATGCACTAGGATTACGTTTAGGAGACAATAAAGGTTTTGGTGGAGAAATATCTTATCAAAGAGCATTGTCAGACAATAATCGTATTGAAGCAGATTTAGGTTGGAGAAACAGCAAAGAAGTTGATGCTTTTAAACTAACTGGTATTTACCAATGGGTTTGGAATATTGATGGTGGATTCAATTGGTATGCTGGTGTTGGTGGAGGTTTAGGAAGCTGGAGCAACAATAACATCAATGATAGCGGAACATTTGTATTTGCTGCGGGTGATATTGGAATTGAATATGGTTTTGAAGAAGTACCACTTTTACTTTCTTTAGACTTTAGACCAGAATTTGGAGGAAGTGGTTATTATTCAAAAAATTACGGATCTGATGTAGCATTAGGAATTAGATACCAATTCTAATCCAAGTCAAAACTGGAATAAAAAAGGCGCCTTGTAATAAGGCGCCTTTTTTATTTAATAACGATTTCTTTTTTAGAGTTTATTTTGACTACACAAAAAGGACTGGTAAAAGATTGTGTATTTATATTATCCGTTTTAGGAACGGTCTCTTTTATTGTAACAATTATATTTTTATCCATTTCCGTTACACTTTCAATTCCTATTTGGTAACCACTCGATGGCTTTTCTCCCATATTCAAAACAATAAAATTTGAATTCTGAATATCATTCGGATTTATTTTATGTTTTAAACTCTCATCATTCTCTAACATTTTAATCTCATTAGGTTCTGTTAAGATTTCAAAAAAACGAATGCTTGCACCTCCATCTGATTGCTGTGTTAGAACTTCAAATAATGGTTTTTCGGCATTTTTTAAAGATGAAGCACCGCAAGAAACCAAAAAAGGGATCAATAGTACTAGAAGTGCTTTTTTCATTTTAAATGAATTTATTGATTATAGGTATTTATTAATTGCTTTATGATATAAATCTTCATATAAAGGCAAGATGTTTTTGATATCAAATTTTTTAGCAACCTCTAAAGCATTCTTTTTAAATTCAGCAAGAACAGCATCATCTTTAAGAATTTTTAAAGCATTAACAGCCATTTCCTCCGTATTACCAACATCACTTAAATAACCTGAAATTCCTTCAAAATTAACTTCGGGAAGTCCTCCAGAATTACTTGAAATTACAGGAACACCACAAGCCATAGCTTCAAGTGCAGCAAGACCAAAACTTTCTGTTTCCGAAGGCAACAAGAATAAATCTGTTAGGCATAAAATTTTGTCTATTTCATTACTGTTTCCAAAAAAAATCACTTTATCTAAAATACCCAATTCCTGACATAAATATTCAGCCTTTTCTTTTTCAGGACCATCACCCACCATCATTAATTTAGCTGGAATTTCTTTTTGGATATTATAAAATATCTTGATTACATCTGGAATTCTTTTAACTTTTCGGAAATTACTGATGTGAGTTATTATTCGTTCTTCGGCATTAGCCATTACAGATCGATGACAGGTTGTATTTGAAACTTCATTCCCTTTATCTAATTCAATAAAATTAGGAATAACTTGAATTTCATTTTTTATTTTAAACAATTTAAGCGTATCGTCTTTTAAACTTTGAGAAACAGAAGTCACAAAATCTGATTTATTGATACTAAAAGTTACTGCTGGTTTATAGAATGGATGATTCCCAACCAGAGTAATATCTGTTCCGTGAAGCGTTGTAATCATTGGAATATTAATTCCTTCATCTTTCAGCATTTGTTTAGCCATATAACCTGCATAAGCATGCGGAATTGCATAATGCACATGAAGTAATTCTATTTTATATAATTTAACCATATCGACTAACTTACTAGACAAAGCAAGTTCATATGGTTGATAATGAAACAAAGGATATTCGGGCACATTAACTTCGTGATAATGCACATTAGGATTTAACAATGCCAGACGAACGGGTTGACTATAGGTAATAAAGTGAATTTCATGTCCCCTGCGTGCTAATTCAAGTCCCAATTCAGTGGCAACAACACCACTTCCTCCAAAGGTAGGATAACAAACTATTGCTATTTTCATTTAAATTTTTTAAGAATACGAATTTACAGAAAATAGAAATGCATTGTAAGAAAAAATGAAGCTAAAAATTTTAAAATCCAATATAAAGTAATTGGATTTTACAACAGCTTATTTATTAGGTCACTAATTATGCTTTCTCTTATTTAACCATTTATTTGCCTTATGGGTAAGGTAAGCTGAACCGCTGCCTATTATGGCTCCCACAAATACATCCGTAGGATAATGGACGCCTAAATGCATTCTTGAATATCCAACTGCACTTGCCCATGCAAATGACGGAGCAATGATATACCATTTAGGATACGCAATGCTTAACGCTGTAGCTGTTGCAAAAGCACTCGATGTATGTCCCGAAGGCATCGAATAACTACCTTCAATTGCATGAGGTTCAATTTCTGGATAAGTAACATAAGGTCTATTACGCTTAATAATATCTTTTAGAGCCATGGTTACAAAAGCTGAGGCAAGAAATGTTTCGCCAATAAAAATAGCTTGCTTTTTTGTCAATGAATCTTTTTTAATTAATCCAACTGAATAAATAAGTATTGGAGTTGCTATATTGATAGGAATAGCAGTATTTGTAATCGTTTTAAAAGTAGGATCTAATGATTTATTTCTATGAATATTGATATCTCTAAGTAAGTTGATATCAAAATTTTGAGCATTCGAATAAGTCATGCATAAAAGCATCATAAGAATTGAGCATATTTTAAAAAACATTTTTTTAGTAATCATTTGAATACGCTTTGTTAAAATATGATTTTTCTATTTCTTAATGGCATCATAAATTATCTTTTGAATATCTTCTCTGATATTTTCTTTAGACAATGTATTCTTGGCATCATTTGGGAATGTTCTATTAGACAAAAATACGTAAACTATTTCACTTTCTGGATCTGCCCATGCCATAGTTCCTGTAAATCCAGTATGACCAAAACTTGTCATAGAAGCACAACCACAGGTTGGTCCGTCAATACCTAGTTGAGGCTTGTCAAAACCAACTCCTCTTCTATTTCCTTCCGAACAAAAATAGCAAGTATTAAAATCATTAAATGTTTTTTCTGAAAAATACTGATAATTGCCGTAGTTTCCTTTTTGAAGATACATTTGCATTATTTTAGCAACATCCATCGCATTCGAAAAAATCCCTGCATGTCCAGCTACTCCACCTTCCATTGCCGCTGCCATATCATGCACATATCCTTGAATGGTTTGATGACGAAAATAGGTGTCAATTTCTGTTGGAGGAATATCGTTTTTATTAAATTTTTGTAATGGATTATAAGTTGTGTTATTCGCTCCAAGTGATTTATAAAAATTCTCAGAACTCAAAATATCCAGTGTTTTACCTGTTGCTTTCTCTAAATAATCTTTTAGAATCATAAACGTAAAATCGCTGTATTTGTATTCTTTTTTAATTGATAATTTACTTTCTACAATCATTTTCATAATTGTATCATGGTAATCATTTCGCATAAAAAGACTATCGGCTACTTTTTTAGAAAACTGTTCATCCCCTATTTTTCTATAGTATTTATCCAATGGCTTTGAAGAATGATTCAAAGTTGCTTTGTAAAAAGGTATCCAAGCAATAAGTCCTGCATAATGGGACAATAATTCTTTAAAATGAATATCTTGCTTGTCAGAATTATTAAAAATAGGCAACATCGTTCCCAATGTTGTTTCCATATTAATTAAACCCTTATCGTATTGTTGCATAACATTAGGCAAAGTCGAAAGAATTTTTGACAGTGATGCTACATCATATATTGTTGAATTATTAATTTTAGTGGTAGCTTCATAGGTTTGGTAACCAAACGATTTTTGATAGATAACTTTTCCTTTTCTAGCAACAAGGACTTGAGCTCCTGGTGTCATTTTTTCTGAAATTGCTTTTTGTACAATTGCATCAATATTCGACAGAATTTTTGGATCCATCCCAACATTTTCTGGTGTTGTAAAACCCAGTCGATTTAGTTTTTCTGTAGATAATCCATCATTTACTTTGAAATTATCGTTTATTGATACAGGTAATTTTCCTTTAGCTTCAATAGCGCCAAAAATTAATTCCGCTGAAACTTCTTGAGAAATTGCATTATTTTGATAAGAAACAATAATTCCTTCTATTCCATCAAAATTAGCAAAAGGCAACAACGAATATGGTTTTGCAAAAACGTCCAGAATAACGTTATTATTTCTAGCTATTTCCTGCAACCAGATTAATTCCTTACCAGTAAAATCATTGTTGCGCCATACATTATCTGATTTATGATACCCAATAATTACTGTATCAAATCCTTTTATCTTTAAATTTAAACTATCAATGGATACATCTGAAACTTCAGTAACATCTGCATATTTTTTTAAAGTAGAAATAAAAGAACTGTTGCTATCGTCTCCTAGTTTTACGTAAGCAATTTTGTTATTCTCTATTTTTTTTATGGGTAGAATTTGGTTTTCATTTTTCAGAACCGTTATTGCATTTTCATATAATTGATATTGCAATGCTTCATTTTCAGAAGGATTTATATCATTATACAAATTGGAAACTTCAATAGGTTTGTAAGCATTTAAACCCGCTTTAAATTTATAGTGCAAAATTTTCTTGACAGAAAGAGCAAGTCTTTCTTCAGAAACAATATTGTTTTTATAGGCATTTCTAATTTTTTCAACTGCCAAAGGAATATTTTCTACAAAAAGCAAAATATCATTTCCTGCTAAAAAAGCATCTAAATTAACATCATCAGTTCCTTTAAAACCACTAACGCCTTTCATATTCATGGCATCTGTAAAAATCAATCCTTCAAATTCCATATCCCTTTGAAGAAGATTTGTTACTACATTATAAGAAAGTGATGACGGGTAGTTTTGGCGTAATTCCAGACTTGGCACGTCTAAATGTCCGACCATTACCGAAACTAATCCTTCGTCAAACATTCGTTTATAAGGATATAACTCAACTAAGTCAAGATGATCTCTTGATGAGGTAACAATAGGTAAACTTGTATGAGAATCTGTAGCCGTGTCTCCATGCCCAGGAAAATGTTTTCCAGTTGAAAAAACACCTTGATTTTGAACTCCTGTCATTAAAGCAATAGCTCTTTCGGTAACATTAACTTTGTTTTCGCCAAAAGAACGGTTCCCGATAATTGGATTTTTTGGATTTGTATTAATGTCTAAAACCGGAGCAAAATTAAAGTGAACGCCCATACGCTTGCTTTCTTTACCCATTTTTTCACCAACTTTTTCAATCAGTTTTAAGTCTTGAATAGCCCCAAGAGTCATATTCCAAGGGTATCTATAGGTAGAATCTAGACGCATACTTAATCCCCATTCCGCATCAATCCCAACAAACAAAGGTATTTTGGATTTTGATTGGTAGTGATTTGTTAAATGAGCTTGACGAACAGGACCTCCTTGAAAGAATATAACACCACCAATTTTATACTCTCTAATTAACTTATCAATGGCATTTACATGAGTTGTATCCCTATTAGAGTATGCGGCAACCATAAAAAGCTGCCCAATTTTATCCTCTAAAGTCATTTGATTGTAAACACTGTCAACCCATACATTTTCTGCATACGAGTCTTTGAAAAAGTTTTTTCTATCTGATTTTAAATGAGGAACATAAATTTCTTCATTTTCAGAAATAGCAGGTTTTTCAAGAGTTTGATTTAATATATTTTTTTTAGAAGTCCCGCAATTTGTCACCAAAAACAATAAGGCAAAGAACAAGGTAATTCTAATAAAGAAAATTTTCATTAAGTATTTTATTTTAGAAAAAACGGCTGTGCCAGCTATCTGCAGCCAAAACTTCCCAAGATTCATTAAATTCTTCTATATTATTAACCAAATTATTAAAAACAACGGTGTTTTCAGTAACAGCTTTGTCTTTAACCATTTTTTTGAAATCAATCAAAGGTTTATGAGCAATATGTTCGCCTAACTTGAAAGTAACGTTCATTTTATCCAATAAATCAACTTGATATTTTTTTTCTAAACTCTGAATAAATTCAACTGAAGAATCAATCGAACATCCAGTTGCTGCTTGTACTTCTTGGTTCACAGCAAGTATTATGAATCTATTGTATCGTAATTGATATGAGGATTCTAAAATAGTTCCATGCGCTGCCCAATTTTCAAGAAAAGATTGCAAAGCGGTTTCAATTTCAGCAAATTCTTCATCTGAAAACTTTCTATTGGATTGATAGATCCAAACTCTAGATTCTCCTGGCAAATTTTCAAATGGAACGTACATAATATTATTTTTTATTAATTTTTCAGAATGTAAAATTTATTTTTTTTCTAAATCAGTTATGATTTTAAAATATCTAAATTCTTTGTTTTTTGGATCAAAAAGTTCAATTTCAGTATAACTTACTTTGACATTATCTTTTTTATTAATCTCATTATTAGTCAATAAAGAAGCTGTTTCAAAATAATCTAATAAAAGAAAACTGAAATTTCTACCATTTTTATCTTTTACCTGAAGTGTGATGAACTGTTCTGTTTTAATTTCGATTACTTCACCTTCAATAAAAAGACTTTCTTTTGCAACTTCTGTAGAATCATCTTCTTCAACAGATCTTTTGCCCATTTCTAGTATAATTTCTGGACAACTGACCATCATTTTCATTGCTACTTTTTCTCCTAAGTTTTTCAATCCTACTTCATCATCAAAACTTATTTTATCTTCAGGTTTAAATTCGGAGAGATGAGTAGAATAACTTTGTATCATGCAAATTCCAACTTGAGTTTGCATGTCCTTTTTATTCATCTTGGAATAATCTACCCTGTTTTTATTTAAACATTCACAAGTTTCTTTTCCTACAATATCATAAGCATCTTGTGAATATGAAATTGAGCTACAAAGTACAATTAGAATCAAAAATATTTTTTTCATAATTATAAATCTTGTGCGTTAGCTATAAGTTCCGCTATATCCATTACTTTAACTTCGCCTTCTTTTTCTTTGTTTTTGATTCCATCAGTCATCATCGTATTACAAAAAGGACAACCTGTAGCAATAATTTGAGAATTAGTTTCTAATGCGTCTTCGGTTCTTTCAACATTAATTTCTTTATTTCCAGGTTCCGCATCTTTAAACATTTGAGCTCCGCCTGCTCCACAACACAATCCATTAGCACGAGATCGCTTCATTTCAATTAATTCAGCATCTAGTTTTTGAATTAAATCTCTTGGTGCTTCGTAAACTTTATTAGCTCTTCCTAAATAACACGGATCATGAAATGTGATTTTTTTTCCTTTAAATTCACCACCTTCTATGGTTAATCTTCCATCATCTAACAATGATTTAAGAAACTCCGTATGGTGAACCACTTCATATTTTCCTCCTAATTCAGGATATTCATTTTTTAAAGTATTAAAACAATGCGGGCAAGCCGTAACAATTTTTTTTACTTCATAAGCATTTAGCACTTCAATATTAGTCATTGCCTGCATTTGAAATAAAAACTCATTCCCGGCTCTTTTTGCGGGATCTCCTGTACAACTTTCTTCAGTACCCAGAACAGCAAAAGAAACATTTGTACGGTTTAAAATTCGAACAAATGCCTTTGTTATTTTTTTTGCTCTATCATCAAAACTTCCTGCGCAACCTACCCAAAACAAAACTTCTGGTTGCTTCCCTTGGGCTAGCATTTCTGCCATTGTTGGCACTATTAAATTCTCTGACATACTATTTTGTTGATTCGGTTATTTGATTAATCACAAATTATTAATTTGTAAATCAATTATTCTTTTTTCCAGTTCAATCGATCTTGCTGGTTGTATTGCCAAGGTGCGCCGTTATTTTCAATATTTGTCATCATTGCATTTATTGGCATTGGTGCAGCACTTTGCTCCATTACTAAATAGCGTCTCATATCCATAATAATTGAAAGTGGACTAATATTCACTGGACATTCTTCAACACAAGCATTACATGATGTACACGCCCATAACTCTTCTGGAGAAATGTAATCATTCAATAATGATTTATTATCTGGTACAAAAACACCTTTGTTCAAATCGATATTTCTTCCTACCTCTTCTAGTCGATCTCTTGTATCCATCATAATTTTACGAGGAGACAACTTTTTACCAGTTAAATTTGCTGGACACGATGAGGTACAACGGCCACATTCTGTACAAGTATATGCATTCAATAATTGTACCCAATTCAAATCAGCGACATCGCTTGCTCCAAATTTAGCTGGAACTTCATTTTCATTAACAGGCTGTGCTGCAAAAGGATCTGCATTTGGATCCATCATAAGCTTTACCTCATTTGTAACTGATTCTAAATTATCAAATTGTCCTTGAGGGTTTAAATTTGCAAAATAAGTATTGGGAAATGCTAAAAGTATGTGCAAGTGTTTTGAGAAATATAAATAGTTCATAAAAACTAAAATCCCTACAATATGCAACCACCAGAATATTTCAGAAAGTAACATAACCAACTCATTTGAAACTCCATTAAAAAAAGGTTCAATAAATTGACTTATTGGAAAAGATCCTGCTTTAACAAAATGCGAAAACCCACCTGATACATTTTGCAAATGCAAATCAGAAGCATTCATTAATAAAAACAGAGACATCAATACTACCTCAAAATACAAGATGTAATTTGCATCTTTCTTTGGAGATCCATCCAAATCAGAGCTTATAAATCGCTTTAACTTAATGAAATTTCTTCTGGACCAAAAAGTAACAACAGCAACAACAACTAATAGTGCTAAAATTTCGAAAGAACCAATCAAAACATCATAAGTTAATCCTAGAAAAGAAAAAACTCTATGGGTTCCCAACAAGCCATCGATAATTATTTCTAAAAGTTCAATATTAATAATTACAAATCCAACATAAACAATAATATGGAGTATTCCTGCCAGTGGACGTTTAACCATTTTAGATTGTCCTAAAGCAATCATAGCCATATTTTTCCAACGGGCATTAGGATTGTCTTTTCTATTTACGGTTCTACCTAGATTAATGTTTCTGATTATTTTTTTAATGTTTCCATAAAAATAACCAAACCCAATAACCAATACTATTGCAAATAACACATTATCTAAATAGTTCATAATTGCTAATTTTTAGCTTTTGAAATAGAATCTTTTACAGGACTAACATAAGGTTTGTTTTTCTTTCCAAAAAGAGAAACATTTACATATCGAGTTGGATAAAGTCTAACATCTTGTAGCAACAACTCCATTTCTTTAGTAGTTGATTTTAGATTATTATACAATGCTTCATCACTCAATAACTTACCTGCCGAACCTTTTCCTGATTTTAAATCTGACATAATCCCATCTACTTTAGACAAAGTTGCATTAAGATTTTTAACTGTTTTACCTAAATCTGCTTTGTTTAAAGAGTCTGAAATTTTAGAAAAATCACCAGAAATTTTATTGAAGTTCGAAACAACACCTTTAATTTGTGATTTGTTGTCGTCTAGAATTGTATTCACACTTGTAGAAGCTTTGTTAATTTGAACCATAGTCGTACTCAATTCAGAAAGAGTTCGTTTCAAATCTTCTTGTGTTTTTTTATCCAAAACATTGTTCAGGCCAGAAACTAAATTATCAACGTTAAGCATCAATTTTTCTAGCTTTTGTTGCAAAGGAGCTAATTTTTCAACTACTGATGAGGTAAGTCCTAATTTTACTTCACCTTGTAATTTTTGTCCTTCAACAGCTGGAGTTTTATTACTAAAATCTGGTAATATTGAAATTTGTTTCCCGCCTATGAATCCAGGTTCATATATAGATGCAATACTCGTTTTTGAAATTGGAAAATCTGTTTTTAGTTGTAATTCAACTAGTAATTTACCCGTGTTTTCATCTATGGTAATGCTATTGACTTTACCAATAATCAATCCGTTTAATGTTACTGATGCTGATGGAGCTAATCCTTCAACATTATCATATTCAACATAAAAAGTTTTGTAATTTGTAAAAAGGTCTTTCCCTTTCAAAAAACTATACCCCCAAATGAATAGTAAAATAGAAGCAATAACCAGTATTGCTGTTTTAATCTCTCTTGTTATTTTCAAAATAAAAATATTTTTTGCAAAATTAATATAAAAAATTCGACTTGACGTTATTATTTGATTGCATCTTGGATGCTAATTTTTTCGCCATTTTTGAAAGCAATCAAAAATGCAGAATCATATCCTTTTGACTTAACCTCTTCTAATTTACTTTTAGCTTCTTCATAATCAGCAGTTTCTCCATACATATACTTATAAACCTTATTATCAAAAGACATAGAGACTGATTTGAGTCCTTTAAAATTTCTAGGTTCTAAAGCTAATTTTCTAGCACTCGCAGATAATTGTACTTTATAAATAATTCCTGAAACCTCTTTTTTATTTTCTGCTTTTTTTAATTCCGAAGAATTTATAACAGCTTTAGGTTTTACAGGAGTTGTAGTATCTTTTACAACTTTTTCGATAACCTTTTGAGACGGCTTAACTTCAGGAGTGTCGATATCTCCATTACCAAAATATTCATTTCTATAACTAATAATCGCATCCGCAATAGCTCTTGCAATTTCATTTTGGCCGTCTTCAGAGTTTAGCTTATCACCTTCAACTGGATTCGAGATAAATCCCATTTCAACCAATACTCTTGGCATATATGCTTTATGAAGTACCATAAAAGGAGCTTGCTTTACTCCACCATGTCTTAATTTTTTACCTAAACCTGCAAAAGATTCCTCTACTTTACTTGCTAAAGAAATACTGTTATCTAAGTATTCTTCTTGCATTAAAGTCATTCCTATCATGGTTTCAGGAGAGTTCGGATCAAAACCTTCGTATTTTTGTTTATAATCCTTTTCAAGTGTGATTACGGAGTTCTCTTTTTTGGCAGCTTCTAAATTTGATGCAATTTTATTCATACCCATCACATAGGTTTCTGTTCCGTCTGCAGCCGTATTTTTATTTGCATTACAATGAATTGATACAAAAATATTAGCATCGGCTCTATTCGCAATATTAGCTCTTTCAATTAAATCAATGAAAACATCTGTTTTTCTGGTGTAGATAACATCAAATTTGGGTGTTGATTCTAATAATTTACCAACTTTCAAAACAACTTCCAAAGCAATATTTTTTTCGATACGCCCACTATAAACAGCTCCAAAATCATGAGCTCCATGACCGGCATCTAATGCAACCTTGAAACGACTAGATTGACCGTATGTACAAAAAGAAATTATAGTTAGAAAAAAAATAAAGAATACTTTAATTTTATTAGTAATATGCATAAATCTAAAAGTTAATTTAATTAAAACTCTTCCATTATAATTTTTTTATTTGACTATTTTTGACAAAAAATTATATGTAAGTTTGGCACGTCAAAAAACAAGCCATAATTTTACAAAAATAGCATTTAAACCTTTGCGTACAAACTTATTTAATATCGTTTTATTATCAATTTTCCTAACAATAGGAACTACAAAATTATATTCACAAGATATAACAAAAAAAACGACCGCTATCCCCACTAAAAAACAAATAGATACCAAAATAACAGGTGTTAATCCTGCTCCAAAAAGTGCGGTAATTTCAAAAAAAGAATTAGATACGGTCAAAAAAGACACCATTAAACCTAAAAAATTATTTTTGGATGGAAAGGTGAATTACAAAGCTAATAATTACGCCAAAATAGATCAAAAGAAAAAACTCATTACTTTATACGATAAAGCCGAATTATACTATCAAGATGTTGAACTAAAGTCCGGTATCATTGTAATGGATTATGAAAAAAATGAGGTTTATGCCGGTAGAATCAAAGATTCAACAGGTGCTTACACTCAATTTCCAAATTTCAAACAAGGTGCAAATGTGGTTGAACCTGATTCTATTCGCTTTAATTTTAAAACAAAAAAAGCATTAATTTGGAATTCAAGATCGGAACAAAATGAGTTCAGAATAAAAGCGGCTGTGACCAAAAAAGAAAATGACTCCGTTTATTTCCTTAAAGGAGCCCGATTTACAACTTCGAAAGATGTTGATAATCCCGAATATTATTTTCAAACAAACAAAGTGAAATTTATTCCTGGTAAAAAAGTAGTTACAGGATTAACCAATATGGTTATTGCTAATGTTCCTACTCCTATTGCTTTGCCTTTTGCTTTTTTTCCAATGAGCAAAGAAACGAGTGTTTCAGGAATACTTTTGCCTAGTTATAACGATTCAAATACCAGAGGGTTTTCATTACAAAATGGAGGGTATTATTTTGCCTTAAGTGATAATTATGATTTAACCGTTTTAGGAGATTATTATACAAACGGAAGTTACGGGATGCGATTTGAATCAAGTTATGCCAAACGATACAATTATCGTGGAAATTTAAACATTCGTTTTGAAAACCTAATCACAAGCGAAAGAGGATATCCTGATTATTTAAAACAAAACATTTATAATATTCAATGGTCTCACGCTAGAGATGCAAAGGCGAATCCAAATTCAAGTTTTTCAGCCTCTGTAAATCTTGGAAGTAGTAAATATTTTAAACGCTCCATCAATCAAAACAATATTGGCTCGAATCTTAATAACACATTAAGTTCTTCGGTTTCGTATAGCAAAACCTTCAACATGATTCCACAAGCAAGATTATCGTTGACTGCAACACACTCTCAAAACACACAAACTGAAGAAATCAATATGACATTGCCAACTGTGCAGTTTAGTGTTGACAGAATCTATCCTTTTGTAGGTAAAGACGGTGTGAAAAAAGGTTTTTTTAAGAATATCAATTTACAATATGACTTAAGCGGAAAAAATAGTATAACCACAACTGATTCCCTGTTTTTTAAACCTAAAATGTTTGATAATGCAAAAATTGGTGTTCAACATTCTATACCATTAAGTACTAATTTTAAATTATTCAAATACTTCAGTGCATCCTCATCTTTAAACTATAAAGAGGTTTGGTACACAAAAACTATTAAAAGAGAATATAATACGGCGCAAAGTAAAGTTGTTGACACTAATGTAAACGGATTTGACGCCTACAGAACGTATTCGTTCTCCTCTAGCTTAGGAACTACAATTTACGGAACATTCAACTTTGGGAATGACAAAAAAATACAATCGTTAAGACACGTTATGCGTCCATCTGTTTCTTACAGCTATACCCCAAGTTTTGAGAAATATTATGACACCTATGCCGCTGATGCGAGTGGAACAATGAAAAAATATTCAAGATTTGAAAGCGGAATTTTTGGAGCGCCAGGTCTTTCAAATTCAAATATTTTAGGGTTTGATTTGAGCAACACCTTTGAAGCAAAAGTTAGAGACAGTGATAGCACAAAAGTGGAACCTAAGAAAGTAATGTTACTAAATAACTTAAACTTCTCTACCAGCTATAATCTTGATGCTGATGGTGTAAATTCATTAGCATGGTCACCTGTAAGAGTAAGTGGAGGAACACAGTTGCTAGACAAGAAAATGAACGTAAACTTTGGAGCTACTTTAGACCCTTATGCTATTGACAATTCTGGAAAGAGAATGAATGTATTTAATATTGATAATGGCGGAAGTTTGTTTAGAATGACAAGCGCTAATATGACTTTAAATTATTCTCTTTCGAGCAAAGAAAAAGAGCCTAAAAAGGATAAAAACAATCAAAGCCAACGAAATGGTGGTCGAGAAGATGATTTATTTGGGACAAATACAGACTTAAGCGACAGTAGAAAAAGCCAATTTGCAGAAAGCGAAGAAGGTGAAGATGTCGTTTCTGAATTTTTTAGTTCAAAATTACCTTGGGATATGACCTTTGCCTATTCTTTAACCTATGGCAACAACAACCGTGAAAAGAAAATTATTGGCAACTCAATAATGATTTCTATAAATGCTGATTTAACTCCAAAATGGAAAACTGGGATTTCTACCGGTTATGATTTTGTTCAAAAAGGAGTTACCTTTACTCAACTCCGCTTTGAAAGAGATTTGCTAAGCTGGAGAATGTCATTCAACTGGACTCCATTTGGTAATAATGCAAATTGGGGCTTCTTTATTGGTATAAAATCTGGTATTCTAAGTGATATCAAATGGGATAAACGTAGTGTAAATAATAGATAAAGTATTATGAAAAATATAATTTTTACAGATAAAGCACCTGCACCGATAGGTCCTTATAATCAAGCCGTATTAAAAGGAAATACACTTTTCACATCTGGACAAATTGCAATAAACCCAGCAACTGGAGCATTAGTTTTAGATACTATTGAAGCGGAAACTACTCAAGTTATGGAAAACATGAAAGCAGTACTTGAAGCAGCTGGAATGACCTTTGAAAGCGTAGTAAAAACAACCATTTTCATTATGAACATGAATGATTTTGGAAAAATAAATACTATTTACGGATCCTATTTTAACGAAAAAACCGCTCCAGCACGTGAAACGGTTCAAGTGGCATGTCTGCCAAAAAATGTAAATGTTGAAATTTCTATGGTTGCAATGCTATAGCATTCAATAATAATTGCGCTGTTGCTTCATTTGTTGCCAATGGTACATTATGAACATCACAAACACGAATCAGCATATTAATATCTGCTTCGTGAGGATGGCTTGATAATGGATCTTTAAAGAAGAACACCATATTGGTTTTACCTTCAGCCACTCTTCCCGCAATTTGAGCATCACCTCCTAATGGCCCTGAAAGCATTCTTTTGGTTTTAAAACCAGCATCTTCAGCTTTCCCTCCTGTTGTTCCAGTAGCAATCAGCTTTATTCTCTCCTGCAATAAAAGCGTTTTGTTTTTAATTAAAAAATTAACTAAATCAACTTTTTTACCATCATGAGCAATAATAGCAATTTCCATAATTTTTTATTTATTCGCTATGTGATATGCAATTAAACCATCAATTGGTCGTCTTAACACATTACCTAGAGTCATTTCATATTTATCAAATGTCAATTGTAATTCGTCTTTCAAATAGAAGGCAATTGAACCTACAAAGTGAACTGG
Source organism: uncultured Flavobacterium sp. (assembly GCA_963512955.1). GTDB lineage: Bacteria > Bacteroidota > Bacteroidia > Flavobacteriales > Flavobacteriaceae > Flavobacterium. The sequence continues at coordinate 24,373 of CAUPOP010000013.1, forward strand.
AACTTCTTTACAATTATCATATTGTCTGATGTAATTTTTTACAAAAGATTTCATTCCTTTAAAAATAATTTTTTTACAGAAATCATCTTCTTTATGTTGAATCAAAAACTTAGCAAACGTAGCTAAATACGCGTTAGGATTTGGTTCTTTGTATAGTTTGCTTTTGATATAATCTGGATCCAAATCATATTCTTTTTCAAACTCAACAGCCAAATGTTTTGGCATTTTATTAAAATAGTATTTTCTTATTAGTTCTTTTCCAAAAACGTTACCACTACAGTCATCCATAACGATATAACCAAGTGATTGTACTTTTTGGTGCAATTCTTTACCATCAAAGAAACTGCAATTAGAACCAGTTCCTAAAATACTAACAATTGCTTGTTCGCCTTTAGGTGTAGTAGCATAAACAGCTGCATAGGTATCCTCATGAACTGAAATTATCGCATTTGGAAAATAAGTTTGGAAAATTTGAGACAATTCAACTTTCAATCTTTCCGTTCCACAACCTGCTCCGTAGAAAAATAAATGAGTTGCATTTTTTTTATTTTGAAGAATATCAAAACGATCGTTAAGACGTTCCACTATTTCATCTCCTTCAAGAATCTCTGGGTTTAATCCTAGAGTTTGTGTTGTAAACAATACTTTTCCACTATCATCTATCGCAATCCAATCGGCTTTGGTAGAACCACTATCAACTATTAATTTCATTTTTTTTGGTTTTTTTGGTTTAGTTTTTTAACTACTTTTAAAAAGTGTTTAAAATACACTTTAGACGTGTAGATAAAATAATAAAATCCCGTTATTTTAACAATAACGGGATTTTAAGCATTTATGTGAATTATTTTAAACCTGCAATATGTACAGATAAGTCAATCAATTTACTTGAATAACCATATTCATTATCATACCAAGAGATGATTTTGAAGAAAGAAGAATTCAATCCAATACCTGCATTAGCATCAACGATAGAAGTTCTTGAATCAGAAACGAAATCTTGAGAAACAACTAAATCTTCAGTATATCCTAAGATACCTTTCATTGTAGTTTCAGAAGCTAATTTCAAAGCAGCCATAATTTCAGCATAAGAAGTTTCTTTAGCTAATTTTACAGTTAAATCAACAACTGATACGTCTACAGTAGGAACACGCATTGACATACCTGTTAATTTTCCGTTTAATTCAGGAATAACTTGACCTACAGCTTTTGCAGCTCCTGTAGAAGATGGGATAATGTTGCATGAAGCAGCACGACCACCTCTCCAATCTTTTCTAGATGGACCATCACAAGTCATTTGAGTTGAAGTTGTAGCGTGAACTGTAGTCATCAATCCTTCAACAATTCCAAAATTATCATTAATAACTTTAGCTAATGGAGCTAAACAGTTTGTTGTACAAGAAGCGTTAGAAACAACTTTATCAGAAGCTAAAGCTTTAGTATGGTTAACTCCCATAACAAACATTGGTGCATCTGCAGATGGAGCAGAAATGATTACTTTTTTAGCACCACCTTTGATGTGCTCGTTTGCAGTTTCAACAGTAGTAAAGAAACCTGTACATTCAGCAACAACATCAACGTCAACTTCATTCCATTTTAAATCAGCTGGATTTCTTTCTGCTGTTACACGGATTAATTTTCCATTGATATACAATTGACCTTCTTTAACCTCAACTGTTCCATTAAAACGACCATGAACTGAATCGTATTTTAACAAATAAGCCAAGTGATCAACATCTAATAAATCATTGATAGCAACAACTTCAACATTATCTCTATTGAAAGACTCTCTAAAAACAATTCTTCCAATTCTTCCGAAACCGTTTATTCCTAATTTTACTTTTGACATTTTAATTTGATTTTAATTTGATTTTAATTTTTATTTAAGTCGATATTTATGGTTTTAGGTTCTCATAAAATCAAACCTTAAACATTAAATTCTGTATTCTAAATTGACATTATATCAGAAACACGCAATAATTCTCTATCTATTTCTGAGTGACCTTTTATAGCTTGTTCCAATGGTGTAAGTGTAATTTGATCTTTGATAACTCCAGCCATATAATTTGACTTTCCTTCTAATAAAGATTCTACCGCTTTAACTCCCAGCCTACTTGCTAAAACTCTGTCAAAACAAGATGGAGAACCTCCTCTTTGCATATGACCTAGAACAGAAACTCTAACATCATATTCTGGAAAATTAGATTCAACATAATCTTTAAGTTCAAATACGCTTTTTCCAATTTTATCACCTTCAGCTATAACAACTATACTTGATGATTTTCCAGCGGCCTTACTTTTCTTAAGTGAATCTAACAATCTATCTAAACCTAAATCTTCTTCAGGAATCAAAATTTCTTCTGCTCCTGCTCCAATTCCAGCATTTAAAGCGATATGTCCAGCATCACGTCCCATAACTTCGATTAAAAATAATCTATTGTGTGAACTTGCTGTATCTCTAATTTTATCTATAACTTCAACAACTGTATTAAGGGCTGTATCATATCCTAAAGTATGACTAGTACCATAAATATCATTATCGATTGTTCCTGGTATACCAATTACTGGAAAATTATATTCGCTATTGAATAACAACGCTCCTGTAAAACTTCCATCACCACCAATAACTACTAATGCATCAATTCCTGCATTAACTAAATTTTGGTGCGCAATTTTTCTTCCTTCAGGAGTTCTAAAATCTGCAGAACGTGCTGATTTTAGAATAGTTCCTCCTTTGTTAATAATATTATTTACGCTGCGAGGCCCCATTTCTTTGAAGTCGCCTTCAATCATTCCTTGATAACCTCTATAAATCCCTACACATCCTATATTGTGAAAAGCACATGTTCGAACAACTGATCGTATAGCAGCATTCATTCCTGGTGAATCTCCACCTGATGTTAGTACTCCTATTTTTTTTATTGTATTTGACATTATTTATGTATTAAAAGTGTAAATTTAGCAAACATCCCGCACTTACAAAGCTATGTTTTTAATAAATTAGAAAAATGCATTAAATTCAAACGTTTTCGTTGATAAGTTTTCAAAAAAACAAAAAAAAATACGTTTTATTTAATAAAAAACAATTATTTAGTTATATTTTGATAAATAGTAATTTTAGTCTTAAAAAAACCGACATATTACGATTTAGGTCTTTTTAAAAAACTACTTAATATTCTTCAGGTATAACTGCCTCTTTATTGTTTTTTGGACTTTCTTTTTTTGATTTTTTCGTATTATTGAAATTAATATAATCTGGCGAAATTGCTGAATCTTGATCGATATATTCTGGACTTATAATTCTTTCTATTTTATGTTTTTTGAATATTTTATTTACAAGTTCTTTGAATGTATCAAAATCTACTTCGTAAGAAATACCCGCGCCTTGTGTATATCCTATTCCCTGTCCGATGTAGTTAATATCATTTTCTTTGTTAAAAAGACGTAAATTCATAGTTCCATCTTCATTTACTCGGTATAAAACTTCAAGATTCCCAATAATTGCTGATTCATTGACTCCTCCAAAAGGAACCCCTAGTTTTCCATTAATGGTAATGCGCTCATTTATTTTGGATGAAATTGTAGCCACAAAACGCCCATCTGTTTCTCGCCCTAACCTCTTGTCAGCTCCAATAACGTTAATCCCAAATTGAAATTTATCATTGTCGGATTTTATAAACCCGCCAAGTAAACTGGTAGCCGTCTCAAATAAACTTCCTGATAAAAAATCAGATCTGTTAACTCCTTCAGGACTCAAGAATCCTCCTGATGACAATAAATACAAAGCCTGAGTTTGCCGCACATCTTTATCCGTTAATTTGTATTGTATTTCAGATTTTAAGACATTACTTACTGTTGGAAAATCAATATTAAAATCTGGATCAGGACTCATCAAATCTCCTCTTACTCCAATAATAACCTCAACTGGAACTTTTGTGTTAAACGATGAGTTTTCCAATAAAACTGCAGGATTTGCAGTTGTTTTATAAACTGCCTCAAGATTTAATTGTGCTCTCATTGGGTTTCCTTCCCATGAAATTGAACCTCCTTTTTTAACTGCAAATCTTTTATCTATAAGTCCACCATATTTGAAGTTATAAGTTCCTTCATAGGCCTGAAAGTCACCCCACATATTAAATTTACCTAAGGTGTTTATTTTGAACAAAAGAGATCCAAAACCTTTACCTTTCATTCCGTGACCTGTATTACGATCTAAAATAACTTCAACCTCAGCATCTGGTGTAATATCAAAATCAAACTCCAGTTCAAGTCCATTATAATTTCTGGTTTTATCAACAATTCTATTCTTAATATTGTATTTTTCTTTAGCTGTCAAAAAATGAATAAAGCTATTATCACTAACACTTTCCGCATAATTAATTGGGATTTTTACGGAAGTTCCTTTCTCAGATTTCGCATCAACTTTAATAAACAAAGAACCTGTTGGGCCTTTTATGGTTGCGGTTCCGTTAATAAAAGCAGTTCCGAAATAAGCAGCATCTTCACTATCTTTTGTGTCCAATGCCAATAATTTTTTAGAATTAATAGCTAAATCTAATTTCCAATCCGAAAAGTTTTTATGCTCTACACTTCCATTTAAAGTTCCTTTTGTACCATACTTTGTATCTGTAAGAGCGTTATTTCTAAACAAGAATTTTTCGTCTGTTAAATCAACAATAGTTCTGTCATTTAACTGGTAATCCACATTAAGATAAGGAATCCCAATACCAGCGCCGTCAACATACAATCGACCATTAATATCAGGTTTAGAAAGTTTTCCTTCTATTGTTGAATTTCCAGAAGCAAAACCTCTAATATTCGATATTACATCACCTCCAATAGGTTCTAAAGTTGCTAAATTAAATTTGTCCAATTTTAGTTTTAAATCAAGAATTGTCTCTTTATCGACAATTTCAAAACTTCCATTAGCATTGAATGATTCTATATTTTCGTTCTCAAGAGAAGAATTCATGGTAAATTTTCTCAAATTTTCATCGCCTTGAATATCAAAATCCAAAGTGCCTAAATCTGTATTATTTAAATTTAAATGATCAATTACCAGCGCTGCTGTGGGTTGGAAAACAGCTTTGTTTTGTTTAAAATTGACATCCCCATTAATGTTTCCTTTAAAAACGAACTTGTTGTTTTCAGGAGTGATTTTATTTAAATCAACATCTTTAAAACTTAATTTCAAGTCTTTGTAAGTACTGTCTTTTATAACTCCTTTAAGTTCTATTAATTGATTTTCATGAGACAATAAAATATCATCAATGGTGAAATTTTTAAATGCTTTGTCAAAAACAAGTTGATTATTTGGCGTTTCTTTTTCATTCAAAAACCACAAATAATCTTTAAATTTAACTTCAGACTTACTAATTCCTACAACATTATTATTGTCTTTATTAATTGTATGGTATAAGTTTAAATTGTAATAATCTTCTCCTTTTTCTCCACCTTTAAACTCTGAACGAAAGTACAAAGTGTCTTTCATTGTGACATTTATCAAACTAAAATCTCGAATTTTATAATATTTGGTTTTAATACTATCCAGCTCAATGTAAGCGTTGTAGAGCGGATTTTTATTATCCACAGAAATTCTTATATTATCAAATGTATTTTTTGAAGCAACAATTTTAGGCGAATTGAAATTTAGTTTAAATTCATTTGTATCAGAATTCAAATTCCCTTTTAGAACTGTATTAGAACCAATGGATATTTCAGGATATAAAATCTCAATAATTTTACTATAAATGGTAAAATCAAACTTTAAGAATTGTCCCTTATTGACTTTATGGGGTTTGAAATTTGTATAAAGACTCCCTAAAGAATTTCGGAGTAATTTATTCAACTGATTAAATTGAAATTTACCTATTATTTGCCCTTCAACAATATCTGGAGAATTTACGTTTATTGTTCGTACTCGATTTGCATCAAAATTTGAATTTACAGCAAAGTCATCAAAAACATAGGTCGATTTTGAATTTTGATAGGTAGTTTTTTTAATAAATACATCTCCTTGCAAATTTTCAATCGTATTTCCAGATGCTTGCACTACAACATCTCCTTTTAATAGTGAAGTAGTATCTTTAACAAATTTCAACTTGTGCAAATCGGCATTTTCTACATTAATATGGAAATCAAATCGGCTATCTTTTTTACTCAAATCAACTAAACCATCAAAAGTCATATTCAAATTAGGATCACTAACTGAGATTTGACCTTTATAAAGTGGCAACTTGAAATTTCCATTCAAAACAACATTATGATAGGTATAGTTTTTATAATCTATTTGACTTACATCACCTTTTATGGCAGTATTGAGGTACTTTTCAGAAAACCCTTTCCCGTCAACATCTAGATTCAAAGTTACTTTGCCTAAATCTTTATTTTCAAGAAAAGTTCCAATATCAAAATCTCCCAATACCACATTTCCTAAATAAGTTGCATTGTCAATGAAATCAATATTTTCCATCACCAAATCTGACTCTACTTTTCCTAAAGCCGAAGTCATCTTGAAACTAGCTGTAATTGCAGTTGTAGTAATTTGGGAATTTCCAATCAAATTTATAGTTCCTAGCTTTTTTAATCTAATGGGTAAGCGTTTACCCAATACATTAGGCAACAACGCAACGAGATTATCATAACTGGTTGTAAGTTTATCAAATTTTCCATTCATGTAGAATTTCTGCTCTTTTTTAGGAAAGAGATTTTTAAACCTTATATCACCAATTAATTGTGTATTTCGAGAATCTACAACTTTTAATTTAGTAAACTTCAAGTCATTTAAAGTTCCTTTGATTTTAGATCTGATATAAAAAAGTTGGTTTTTACCTAACTCTTTATAAAACCCTCGAATGTCATTTGAAGCTAAAATAGAAGGTTTTAATTTAACATCAAATTTCACTTTATTATTGAAATCTAAGAAATCTTCAATTTTATAATTAAGTGTAACCGTTCCTTTAACCTTGGATTCTTTGGTAGTTAAATCTAAATTATCTAGTTTAATTTGTTTTTTTGTATAACTGAATACAGAACTTAAATTAGTCACGTAGATTCCACGATGATCTAAAAACGACATGGTTTTAATGTTCGTATTAACATCTGGACCAAAAAGTTTAAAATCTGAAATATGAGTATTTAATTTTGTGAAATCTACATCTTTAGGTACTACTCTATTTTCATCAGTAAGTAAAAAATGACCTTTAGTAATATACGCATCCTTGGCCGTAAGTAAAAAATGTTTGCCTGAAGGTTTTTCCCCTGTATCAAAGGCCCTTATAAATCGATCTAAATTAGTCTCCTTTTCCTTTTTATAAGTCTTTAAGTTAAAAAGCAATCCGTCCAACCTCAATTCTTTAAAAATCAAATCTCCATCTAATACTTTTTTACTATCCTGAAAACTAGTTTTAATTCTATTGCAATAAATCAAAGTATCTTTATGATGATCTAGAATCAATACTTTTTTGAACTTAACGCCTCCAAAAGAAGATATGGCTACTCCATCTATTGAAATATTAACCCCAAAATCTTTATTGATAGTTTTCATGAAATACTGGGCTATCCTTGTTTGCACAGCAGGCAATGTCAAGGTAATTCCCAATACTAACAAAAGTAGGATAAATCCAAGTAGAGAGCGAAATAGTATTTTTCTAATTTTTTTGATACCTTTTATTTTAATTTTTCGAAAATCTAATTTGGCTATCGAAACAGCAATTCTTTAAATAAAAATTCTTTAATTTTGGCTCCAGCAATTTTTTCAAACAGATTGTCAAATATAATTCAAAATTTGTGCCTTTATATGCAAAATCCAGAGGTTTTTATTCTTGCCATCGAAAGTTCTTGTGACGATACCGCAGCAGCAGTTTTACATAACGATAAAGTATTATCTAATGTTGTCGCTAATCAGCTAATTCACAATCAATACGGAGGCGTAGTTCCTGAATTAGCATCCAGAGCACATCAACAAAATATTGTTCCAGTTATTGACGCTGCACTTCGAAAAGCAAATATACAAAAAGAACAATTGTCAGCAATTGCTTTTACGCAAGGACCGGGACTTATGGGATCACTCCTTGTGGGTAGTTCCTTTGCAAAATCATTGGCTTTAGCTTTACAAATCCCGTTAGTGGCTGTCAATCATATGCATGCGCACATTTTAGCCCATTTTATTGACGAAGAAGGATTTGATAAACCTACTTTCCCTTTTTTAGCATTGACCATCAGCGGTGGACATACACAAATCGTGAAAGTAGATGGTTTTTTTGAAATGACAATTATCGGAGAAACTACAGATGATGCCGTTGGCGAAGCTTTTGACAAAAGTGCAAAAATATTAGGTCTTCCTTATCCTGGTGGTCCATTAGTTGATAAATATGCCCAATTAGGTAACCCAAAAGCTTTTGCTTTTACAAAACCAAAAGTCCCAGGAATGGACTTTAGTTTTTCTGGATTAAAAACAGCTATTTTGTATTTCATTCAAAAGAAAAAAATAGAAAACCCAAATTTTATTGAAGAAAATCTAAACGATATCTGCGCATCTATACAACACACAATTATTGAGATTTTAATGGATAAATTAAAACTGGCCGTAAAAGAAACTGGTATAAAACAAATAGCTATTGGCGGTGGTGTTTCTGCTAATTCTGGCATTCGAAATACATTAAAAGAAACAGAGAAAAAATACGGTTGGAAAACCTTTATCCCTAAATTTGAATACACAACCGATAATGCTGCAATGATTGGAATTGTAGGTTATCAAAAATTTTTACATCAAAATTTCGAAGCTTCATCTGTTGTTTCAAAAGCACGAATTCAATTCTAACCTATGCAATTATTTTACAATCCAAAAATAAACGAACTTACTGAAGACTTTTCATTTGATAAAGAAGAGAGCAAACACATCATTAAAGTATTACGTAAGAAAGATGGTGATATCCTATACGTTACGAATGGCTTAGGTTTTCTTTTTAAAACAGAAATCACATTAGCTTCAGATAGCAAATGCACCGTTAAAATTCTTTCTTTCGAAAAAAAAGAAGCACCAAAATTTCAATTACATCTTGCTGTTGCTCCTACTAAAATGAATGATCGTTACGAATGGTTTTTAGAAAAAGCTACCGAAATTGGCATTCATGAAATCACTCCAATTATATGTGATCGCTCCGAAAGAAAAGTAATCAACAACGAACGATTTGACAAAATTATTCTATCAGCAATGAAACAATCTAATGAATTGTATTTACCAAAACTGAATGAAGCAATTTCTTTTAAAGAGTTTATCAAACGTAAAAATGAAGGAGCTCAATTAATTGCTCATTGTGAAGAAACAGATAAAAAAACACTCAAGTCTGTTTTGAAAACAAATGAAAATGTAACTTTACTAATAGGCCCTGAAGGTGATTTTTCCGAAAAAGAAATTGCTCTAGCCTTAGAGAATAATTACAATCCTGTGTCATTAGGGAATACAAGATTACGCACCGAAACAGCCGCAATTGTAGCTTGCCATAGTGTTGTTTTTTTTAATGAGAATTAAAAATTATATTCCATAATTATGAGGAAAATAGCTTTCTTGTTTCTTTTTATTTGCATCAATTGCTACTCACAAGAAATAGCTTTGGTAAAATATAACGGTGGCGGAGACTGGTATGCTAATCCAACTTCATTATCTAATTTGATAAAGTATTGTAATGCCACGATTAATACCAAAATAAAACCGAAACCCGCATTAGTAGAACCCAGCAATCCTGATTTATTTTCGTACCCCTATATTCATATGACTGGACACGGAAATGTTGTTTTTAGCGATTCTGATGTGACTAATTTACGGAATTATATGCGCGCTGGTGGATTTCTGCATATTGATGATAATTATGGATTAAATCAATATATTAGAAAAGAAATAAAGAAAATATTCCCTGAAAATGATTTGGTTGAAATCCCCGCTAATCACCCCATTTTTCAAAAACCATTCTTCTTTCCGAATGGATTACCCAAAATACATGAGCATGATGGGAAACGTCCTCAAGCTTTTGGAATATTTATAAATTCACGATTAGTTCTTTTCTATACTTACGAATGCGATTTAGGAGATGGCTGGGAAGATCCTGAAGTTCACAATGACCCCATTGATGTTCGAGAAAAAGCATTAAAAATGGGGGCAAATATTATGAATTATATCTTTACAAATTAACAGATGTCAGTGCAACTAATACACGAAGAACTCCCTTTTGAAAAGAAAACATTTCCAATAATTTTGGTTTGTGATCATATTTATTTCCAACAAAATATTGGTTCAATTTTTAGAATTAGTGAAGCATTTGGGGTTGAAAAAATAATTTTTACGGGAAAAGATATTCCTCTAAATCCTAGAAAAATAAATAAAACTTCCAGAAGCACACATTTACAAGTTCCTTACACAGTAATTGAAGAAACCTCTGATTTAATTGCTTATTTATTAGCCGAAGACTTCGAAGTAATTTCATTAGAAATAACTAGCGATAGCAAACCCCTTAAAGAAGTAGTCATTCCCGATTTAAAGAAAATTGCTTTAGTGATTGGAAGTGAAATAAACGGAATAAGTTATGGTATTTTAAACATTTCAAACCAAATTGTACATATTAATATGTTTGGAAAAAATAGCAGCATGAATGTGGTACAAGCAGTAAGTATCGCGTTATACGAAATCACATATTTAAAAAACACAATTAACAAAAAGTAATCTTTTTCATATTTTTTATCAAATATTTTTTTTATTAAATAAATTGTTATAAAATTGTATTACTATTAACAAAAATCATTTATTTATAACAAACCCCCCAATTATTATGAAAAAAATTGCTTTAATCGCCATTGTTGCATCAATGCTTTTCTCGTGTCAAAACGACGAATCAGGAGCTGCAAATACAGAAACTAGTTCTATAACAAAACGAAATTGCGCCGCTCAAGATGTCTTAGAAGCACAATTAAAAGCGGATCCGACCTTAGCCTTAAGAATGAATGAAATAGAAGCTTTTTCCAAAAAAGCAATTCTAACTGGAAAATTAGTAAATGGGAAAGTAGTAATTCCTGTTGTCGTAAATGTTCTATATAGAACAGCCGCCGAAAATATTTCTGACGCACAAATACAATCTCAAATTGATGTGCTAAACCAAGATTACACAGCTACAAATGCTGATTTCAGTAGTACACCTGCTGAATTTTCTGGAGTTGCAGCAAATGTTGGGATTACTTTTGAACTAGTAGCAATTAACCGAAAAGCAACTACAAAATCATCTTGGGGAACTAGAGATGCTATGAAAAAAACTAAACAAGGAGGATTAAATCCTACCTCACCAACTACAACACTTAATATCTGGGCTTGTACAATAGGTGGCGGTATATTAGGTTATGCACAATTTCCTGGAGGAAGCTCTGCTACTGATGGAGTTGTAGTTGACTCTAAATATTTTGGTTTATCAAGTGCAGCTAGCTATCCATACAACTTAGGAAGAACTGCTACCCATGAAGTGGGGCATTGGATGAATCTTAGACACATATGGGGAGATGCTTCTTGTGGAAATGATTTAGTTAGCGACACACCTGTTCATAAAACAGCAAATTATGGAGTTCCAGTCTATCCTTACGCGAGTACTTGTTTACCTGCACATAACGAAATGACAATGAACTACATGGATTATACGGATGACAGAGGTATGTATATGTTTACTAATGGTCAAAAAGCTAGAATGTCTGCTTTATTTGTAGCCGGTGGTACAAGATCAGGTTTTGGAATATAATTTTTTTTTTTAGATTTTTAAACTCGCTACTTGTTAGCGAGTTTTTTTTATCTTTATATCCTAAAAAAAAAATAAATGATTACATCAAAAGTTATTGCAAATGGAATTCTAAGAGCTATTGCTTATTTAGTTTTGACTGCTTTGATTCTTTATTTTTTATATCAAATACAATCCGTCATAATTTACTTAGTAATTGCATTAATCCTAACACTTATAGGAAATCCTATTTTAGATTTCTTCAAAAAAAAATTACGATTCAACCATACTTTCGCTACAATAGCAACTCTTTTAATTTTTATTTTAATTATCGCTGGACTACTAACCATGTTCGTCCCTTTAATCCTAAGCCAAGGACAGAACTTATCCTTGCTAAACACCGCTGAAATAGAAAAAAATAGTGTACAATTAATCAATCAAATAGCCGCTTTTTTAGAAAGTCATCATATCGACTCGTCCAAAGTATTAAAGGAAGCTAATATTACATCCAAAATAAATTTTGGAATAGTTACTGATTTTTTAAATGTAATTCTTGGGACTATAAGTAGTTTTGGAATTGGGATGGCTTCTGTTTTATTTATTACTTTTTTCTTTTTAAAAGATAGATTATATTTCACCTTTAGTGCCAAAAAATTAATACCAGACAGCCACGAAGAACAAATTTTGAATTCTTTAGAAAAAATTAATCATTTATTATCGCGCTATTTTATTGGTCTGTTAATTCAACTGTTTATTGTTTTTATTTTATATCTGGTTGTTCTAATTATTTTTGACATTCCAAATGCTATTATTATCGCTTTTTTATGTGCAGTCTTAAATATTATCCCATACATAGGCCCATTGATTGCTTCTCTTTTGGCAGCAGCTTTGACAATGTTGAGTCACTTAGGAAATGATTTTCAAACGGATATCTTACCTGCTACAATTTATGTATTAATTGGATTTTGGATTGTACAAATTTTAGACAACAACATATCTCAGCCTATAATTTTTTCCAAAAGTGTTAGTTCACATCCATTAGAAATTTTTCTGGTAATTCTTATTGCTGGTTTTCTTTTTGGCATTTTGGGTATGATAATCGCAGTTCCTTTATACACCATCTTTAAAGTGATTGGAAAGGAATTTTTTCCTGAGAACGTAGTTATTCAGTTATTAACTAAAAATATTTAATTTTGGATTTAACACTTCTAAATCCCAATATTCAAGAATTTATTAATGCCAATATTGATGTAAAAATCACAAAATTAGCATTGCAAAAAAATCCTTTCCTAAATGTGGATTTGATTTCTGTTTTAAATCAAATTGAAGCTAAAACTAAAGCTAAGGACAAACTTCCAACATGGTTTGCAACTAAAAATATTATATACCCAAGTAAAATTTCTGTAGAACAAACCTCATCCGAAAAAACAGCTTTATATAAATCAACGCTCGTTTCCGGTGATAGTTTAATTGATTTAACAGGAGGTTTTGGCGTGGATGATTATTATTTTTCAAAAAGAATTAATACTGTTGCGCATTGCGAAATAAATCCAGAATTATCAGATTTGGTTAAGCATAATTTTGAACAATTAGGTGTAAAAAACTGTTCCTGCTATAAAGGAGATAGTTTAACAACATTGTCTTCATTAAACCAAAAATGGGATTGGATTTATATTGATCCTTCTAGACGAAACGATGCGAAAGGGAAAGTCTTTATGCTCAAAGACTGTTTACCAAATGTGCCTGAAAATCTTGATTTTTATTTTAAAAACTCAAATGCTATTTTAATAAAAACAGCTCCTTTGCTGGATATTTCTGCAGGTTTATCTGAATTGAAAAACGTAAAAAACATACATATTATCGCTTTAGATAATGAAGTAAAAGAACTTTTATGGGAATTGCACAAAGATTATTCTGGCGAAATAACAATTAAAACTATAAATATTTTAAAAGATAAAACAGAAAGTTTTGATTTTGTTTTAAATCAAGAACAGCTAGTTCCTTCTTACAGTTTGCCACAGAAATATTTATATGAAGCTAATAATGCCATAATGAAATCAGGTGGATTTGACGAAGTAAGTAATTTCTATTCCATAAACAAACTTCACAGGCATTCGCATTTATATACTTCAGAAAATTTAGTTGCTTTTCCAGGTAGAATTTTTGAAATCCAAAATTCTATTGCATACAATAAAACGGAAATGAAAATGCATCTAGAAAATAAAAAAGCAAATATTACAATCCGAAATTTTCCAGATTCGGTTGAAGTCATCAGAAAAAAATGGAAAATAAAAGACGGCGGAAATATCTATTGTTTTTTTACAACTGATGTAAATAATAATAAAATAGTTTTAATTTGCACCAAAATAAAATAATCAATGAAACATCTATTAACAATAACTTTTTTTCTTTTAAGCATAACTTTATTTGCCCAAACTCCATGTGAATTTAGTGCTAATGTAACTGATTCTATTGGCACCTATAAATCAACGAAAGAATATATGATTTGCGAAAAAAATTTCGCAGAAACTTCTAGCTACATCTTTTTTTCAATAGCAGTAACCGATGGATTACCTATCTTAAATGTTCAATTGATTCAAAAGAGTAAATCGTTTCTAAAAGCGAATTGTTTTGATAAAAATTCTAAACTCTTTCTTCAGTTAAACAATGGTAAAGTAATCACATTACTTCATATAGAGCAAGAAGATTGTGGGACGTTGTTGCGTGATGACAAAGGTTTTGATAATAGAATAATGGTTGGTTCTTTTATGTTTATGAAAGATAGTTTTGAAGATTTAAAAAGTTCGCCTGTATCAATGATGAGAATAAAATACCTTACCGATACTGAGGATTATGTTCTTAAAAAACAATTTAAATCAGAACTAAATGAAGAAATTTACGAGCCTGAAACTTATTTCATAAACAACCTGCATTGCATCGAATAATTATTCGCAATTCCATTTAGTGTTTGAAACCTTATCGTTTAGGGCTGATTTTAAGTTGTAGTGCCACCATTCTGAATCAAAAGAATTGAATCCTTTTTTGATCATTATTTTCTTTAATAATTTTCTGTTGTTTTTAACCTCATCAGAGATATTTAGATAATTATGACTCGCTTCTTCTCCAAAAAAGTCGAAAGGAGTTCCCATGTCCAATTCTTTGCCAGTGTCGCTATAAACAAGAGTAATATCAACAGCACCGCCCCTATTATGTATGGAACCTTTGGCTGGATCTGCCACATATTTAGGATTAGAAACTATTTTCCACATTCTTTTTTGAATGTCTAAGGGGCGATAACAATCAAAAATTTTAATTCTAAAACCTTTTTTAACAAATACTTTATTTGCTTCTATAAGTGCTTTGACTGTTTTTAAACGCAAAAAACATTCGGCACAGTCATATACTTTTGCTTTCAAAAAATTATCATCCGAAGCATACTTCATATCGTAACCAAAATCACGACTATATTCCTTTAAATTAACAAAAGTAGTATCACTGATAATACTACTATTTTGACTTTCAGTAGTCGATAAGATGCTTTGTGATTTACAAGAAACAATCCAAAAAAGAGCTATTAAAACAACAAATGGTCTTAAGAATAAAGTCATAAAAAGATTTTTTATAAAATTATAACAATTATACTGATTTTATAGGTCTTGCGTTTTTTAAAACTTTTTATTCTTTATAATACTTATTTCGGAACCAAAATGCAAGATTTACTAATGCAATCAGTGCAGGAACTTCAACTAATGGTCCAATCACCCCCGCAAAAGCTTGCCCACTATTAATTCCAAAAACACCTATTGCGACGGCTATTGCTAATTCGAAATTATTTCCTGTTGCTGTAAATGCAATTGCTGTAGACTTAGAATAATCCGCTCCAAAATTTTTACCTATAAAAAAACTAATAACAAACATAATAGCAAAATAAATCACTAGCGGCAAAGCAATTCGCGCTACGTCCATAGGAATTTGAACAATTAATTCTCCTTTTAGACTAAACATCAAAACAATAGTAAATAGCAAAGCAATTAAAGTAATAGGAGAAATTACTGGTACATATTTAGTTTGAAACCACTCCTCACCTTTTAACTTTATTAATACATAACGACTTATAAAACCTAGAGCAAAAGGAATCCCCAAATATATGCCTACACTCTCTGCAATTTGACCAATACTAATAGCAACTTCAAAACCAGTATACCCAAAATAAGGAGGTAAAATAGTTATAAAAACATACGCATAAACACTGTATAGCAATACTTGAAAAATACTATTTAACGCAATTAATCCTGCCGCATATTCTCTATTTCCTCCTGCTAAATCATTCCAAACTACAACCATTGCAATGCAACGCGCTAAACCTATTAATATTACCCCAATCATATATTCAGGATATCCATTGAGAAAAAACAATGCTAAAAAAAACATCAATATTGGTCCAACAATCCAATTTAGAACTAAAGAAGCAAAAAGTACTTTTGTATTTTTGAATACCTCTCCCATCTTAGAGTAATTAACTTTCGCTAAAGGCGGATACATCATTAAAATCAATCCTATCGCCAACGGAATATTAGTAGTTCCACTCGAAAACGAATTAATAAAATTGCTGCTAGAAGGAATAAAATATCCTGTTGAAACTCCAATTGCCATAGCAAGAAAAATCCAAAGCGTAAGATATCGATCTAAAAAACTTAATTTTTTCCTTTCTAATACTGGAGTACAATTAATTGCTGACATATTATTTTTTTATTTGTGAGAAAACATAAACCATTTCAGCAGCAATTTGTAAACTGCGCTCTTTGTATTTTTCTGCTTGTTGAGGAGTATTATCAAATGCTTTGGGATCTTCAAAAGTTATTGGAATACGTTTTTCAGCCCCAGAAATAAATGGACAACCACCATCCGCTTGCGAGCAAGTCATTATAGCTGCAAATTCACTTTGTGGATTAAATGCATCGTCATACGTTTTTGAAAATCCAATAATAGGATGTTCATTGTCACTATATTTTATGGAATAAATTGGGTTATTTCCTTCAGCAATAGTTTTAATTTTAAAACCTGATTGTTTCAATGTCTCGGCTACAACAGGAAATAAAGCAGTCGCTTCAGTTCCTCCTGAATAACAAAATACATTTTTAATATCAAAATAAGCAGCAATTGTTTGTGCCCATACTTGTGACAAATGGCTACGTCTAGAATTATGAGTGCAAATTAAATTAAGCCTAACTTCTTGTTCATTAGACACTTTATCTTGAATAAAATTAATAAGAGGCTGAAGTATGTTTTTACGTTCTTCTGAAATATTTCCAAAATCAAGAGTACGAATTTCATTTTCTATTTCCTTGAATACAATTGTTTTATTTGACATTTTTGAATTTTAAAGTTTACTAAATTAACAACAGCTACTGTTTGGACCACAACAACTAGTTGTTTTATTCATATCTGATAATTTTACTTTTGGTTTTTCCTGAGGAATCCCACACTGATCCTGAGCTAAACACGCTGTTTGTTTGTTTACCAAAATAAAATCTTTACCATTAAAATCTAAATCGTATTTACCAATGGTTTCACCTTGATATTCTACTTCTATTTCAAAGTCCTCAATACCTAAAACCTTTTCAGATAATGCAATTATATTATTTAATTTTTGCGGTTTTAGACGATGTTCAAAATCATTAGCATTCCATAATTGGAAATTAACAACCGTTTCTTTTCGAACAACTCCCCCACAATCCATAAAGTTTTTAGTAATTAAACCAACTTCCGTTACGTGAAAATGTTCTGGCACAAAAGTACCATCAGGCAATTGAAAATTAACTGTTTCTGCCGAGGTCAAAATGTTTTTTACTTGAGATAATTTCATGATTTCTACAATTTAAAATTTAACAACATTCCTTTTTATTTTTCTCCAAATGATTTGAAACAAGCCGAAAAAAGCTTTTTATTTTTTCAAAACCAGCTTCATTAATACAATAACAAATACTTGTACCTTCAATATTTCCTTTTATCAAACCCGCATTTTTAAGTTCCTTTAAATGCTGAGAAACTGTTGGCTGGGCTAATGGTAACTCGTTCACAATGTCTCCACAAATACAACTATCAACTTTTAACAAATATTCAATAATTGCAATTCTAGCCGGATGACCTAGTGCTTTTGTGAGTACTGACAACTCATTTTGCTGTTCAGTAAAGCAATCTGATTTAGTAATTCCCATAACAAATATATTTATATTGCAATATTACGATATAAATGAAAAATAAAAAAGGTTTTTTTGATATTTAACAATTATTTAATGTAATTCATTGTTTTAAAATAGAAATAGAAGTGAAACCAAACAAAAACAAAAAACCCACTGATATCAGTGGGTTTTTAAGTGAAGGCAGAAGGATTCGAACCTTCGACCGCCTGCTTAGAAGGCAGGTGCTCTATCCAGCTGAGCTATGCCTCCATTGCTCATGTAAAAAATTTAGTCGGGGTGGCAGGATTCGAACCTGCGGCCTCCTGCTCCCAAAGCAGGCGCGATAACCGAGCTACGCTACACCCCGAAGTACAAAATTATTAAGCGGAGGGACAGGGACTCGAACCCTGGCATCGATTACTCGATGACAGTTTAGCAAACTGCTCCATTACCACTCTGGCACCCCTCCAAGCTCAAAGAAACGTGTCCTATTTTGCGGTTGCAAATGTAACACATCATTGTATTAATTACAACTATTTTTAAGCTTTTTTTAAATGTTTTTTGACTTTTTTATAAAAACACTTCACTATCAAGCCTATAGCGTCAAAGAAAAAACAACTAATTAACGAAAAAATATAATACTTAAATCAAAATTTGAATTTGTATAAAAAAGATTAAATTTGCTACATAAACTAAGATTATATAAATCATGAACAAAAGAGTCGTTATTGTTTCTGCCGTTAGAACACCTATCGGAAGTTTTATGGGAGGATTATCTACTGTTACCCCTCCAAAATTAGGTGCAATAGCTATAAAGGGTGCTTTGGAGAAAATACAGTTAGATCCAAACTTAGTTAACGAAGTCTTTATGGGTAATGTTGTTCAAGCTGGCGTAGGACAAGCTCCTGCAAGACAAGCCGCTTTATTCGCTGGCCTTCCTAATAATGTTGCCTGTACCACCGTTAATAAAGTATGCGCCTCAGGAATGAAAGCAGTGATGTTTGGAACACAAGCGATCATGTGTGGTGATGCTGAGATTGTGGTTGCTGGCGGTATGGAAAACATGAGTTTAATTCCTCATTACATGCACTTGAGAAATGGCCTTAAATTCGGACCCGGAACAATGATTGACGGTATGCAGAAAGATGGACTTACAGATGCCTATGATAATAGTGCTATGGGAGTTTGTGCGGACCTATGTGCTTCTGAATACAATATATCAAGAAAAGAACAAGATCAGTTCGCAATTCAATCCTATCAACGTTCTTCAAAAGCATGGGAATCTGGAAAATTCAATAACGAAATCATTCCTGTACCTGTTCCACAAAGAAAAGGCGATCCAATCATAGTTTCAAAAGACGAAGAATTTACGAATGTAAATCTAGATAAAATCCCTTCCCTGAATCCTGTTTTTACAAAAGAAGGAACAGTAACAGCAGCAAATGCTTCAACAATAAATGATGGAGCGGCAGCAGTTGTTTTAATGAGCGAAGAAAAAGCAATTGCACTTGGCTTAAAACCATTAGCGTATATAAAATCATATGCTGATGCTGCTCAAGAACCTAAATGGTTCACAACAAGCCCTGCTCTTGCTATACCATTGGCTTTGAAAAAAGCTAATCTTTCTATTGAAGACGTAGATTATTTTGAATTTAACGAAGCTTTTGCTGTTGTTGGCTTAGCCAATGCAAAAATCCTTAAATTAGACAATGATAAAGTAAATGTAAATGGCGGAGCAGTTTCTTTAGGTCATCCATTAGGATGTTCTGGAGTTAGAATCATTGTAACATTACTAAATGTTTTGGAACAAAATAATGCGAAAATTGGAGCTGCTGCTATTTGTAATGGTGGTGGTGGTGCTTCAGCAATTATCATAGAAAAAGCATAATTAATACGTTAAGCTCTTAACTACTAAATAAACATAAATGTTTGGAATTTGTAATCTAGCCATAATACCTCTGAGATTTGAACCCAGTGACAAAAGCGAAATTGTATCTCAAGTTTTGTTTGGCGAACATTTTGAAATTTTAGAAAAATTCAATCAATGGTCTCGAATAAAAATGCAATATGACGACTATGAAGGCTGGGTGGATTCGAAACAATATCAATTAATTTCTGAAGCAAATTACAAACAACTATCACAAGATGCGATTATTTTAAATGCTGATTTGATAGAATACATAACAGGGCCAAACAATTTATTACTACCTATTCCGCTAGCAGCTTCTTTATCTTTTTTAAATTACAGCGACATTAATACCGCTAGCTTTGATTTTGAAGGAACAAAAATTAGTGGTGTAAAAAGCAAAAACTCGATTATCAACTCTGCTTTTATGTATCTGAATGCTCCTTATTTATGGGGAGGAAAAACACCTTTCGGAATTGACTGTTCGGGTTTTACCCAAATGGTTTACAAGCTAAATGGATATAAACTACTTAGAGATGCTTCACAACAAGCAAAACAAGGAGAAGCACTAAGTTTTATTGAAGAAAGCGAACCGGGTGATTTAGCCTTTTTTGACAACGAAGAAGGGAATATCATACACGTAGGTATCATTATGGAAAACAACTATATCATTCACGCCAGTGGCAAAGTTCGTATAGACAGACTTGATCAT
Organism: uncultured Flavobacterium sp.; assembly: GCA_963512955.1. Lineage (GTDB taxonomy): Bacteria > Bacteroidota > Bacteroidia > Flavobacteriales > Flavobacteriaceae > Flavobacterium. The sequence continues at coordinate 44,920 of CAUPOP010000013.1, forward strand.
TTAGGAATTTATAACGGAGATCTAAATAAACACACGCACAAACTCCGAGTTATTAAAAAAATTATATAATAAAAACCTGTTTTGAAATTCAAAACAGGTTTTTTTAACTTTAAGATTGAAATTACATTTTTGCTTTCAATGCTTTTGCTTTTTCAGTCATTTCTAAAGCTCTATAAACACTTAACAAAGTAGATTTTACTTCTTTATTAGCAGAATCTAATTCTGTCGCTTTTTCTAAAAATGGTAATGCCTCTTTAAAAACAACTTCTCTTTGTTTTTTAAGAACCTCATAACGTTTGTTATCTTTTTCAGAGCTTCCTAATTTTTGAATCTCTTCAAAAAGTTTTTTGTCAGCATCTAATTTAAGAATTGCTAGATTAAGATATGCATTAACATAGTCTGGCTTGATTTGGATTGCTCTCAAATAATATTTTTCTGCATCTGCGTTATTTTTTGCATTATAGCTCAATACTCCTAAGTTGAAAACTAAATCTGGATCATTTGGACTTTTTTCCAAAACTTCAGCAATTAATTTTTTATAGGTATCAAAATCTTTAGTTTCTAAATACAAATTAGCTTCTGTCAAAGTCAATGAAGTGTCTTCTGGGTTTGCTTTTCTCGCATCAGAGATTGACTTTTTAGCTTCTTCAGTTTTTCCTTGTTCAACCAAAATCAAAGCCATATTTTTATATATCTCTCCTCTTTTTGAAGGAATTACTTCGGTTCTAGGTTTTTCGTGAGTCCCAATTTTCACATATCTATCTCTTTCTTGAGCAGTTGCATAAGAATTCTCCTCACCTGACATTTTGTTTACTGCCATATAAGAAACTCCTTTACCCGAATAATTAAGGTTTTTCAACTCATCATATAATTTAAATGCAGTAGTATACTCTTTTGCGTTCACATAGGTAGAAGCTGCATAATATAAATTTATAGTGTCTTTTTTATCCAATAAATAAGCATCGTACAATTTTTTTGCACTTTCAGCATGTTTATCAACTTTAGAATCTTCTATAGCATTATTTATTAACTTATATTTTATTTCTGCAACCGAAGTAGCTGCCTGAGTAGAAAATTTTAATTTTCCAGAAGCTTTTTCGACTGCAATTAAATCTTGGAATGATTTTGCTGCAAGTGAAAGATTCTTGTCTGTATCAACTTTTTTATTTGCTAAATCCAGCAAAGAGTTTCCTTGTACAAAGAAAAACTGAGCTTTTTCAGCATCTGTTGCATTAGCCATCACTGACTCTGCTCCTTGAAGAATTGTTACTGCTTCTTGAGAATTACCTCCTTTAAATGCTTTTTCAGCTGCTTTGATTTGATCTTTTTGAGCAAAAGTAGCTACTGAGATCAACATCGCTGACGCTAGCATTACATATTTACTTTTCATGGTGTTCACTTTAAATTTATTATTGATTAATTGTATTAAAAATTATGCTTCATCATCAGAATCATCGTCCTCCTCAGAATCCTCATCTTCAAGAACTTCTTCGTCCTCATCCTCGTCCTCGTCTTCAACTACTCCATCATCTTCAAGGACTTCAAGTACCGGTTTTACTCTTTCGATAGCTTCTGATTCGATAACATTTCCATCCTCATCAACTACTACTTCAGCAACATCGTCTTTCATAACTTTAGTAACTGCTGCAATAGAATCATTTCCTTTTATGTTAATCAGCTTAACTCCTTGAGTAGCTCTACCCATAACTCTTAAGTCTTCAACAGCCATTCTGATAGTCAATCCAGATTTGTTGATAATCATTAAATCATCGGCATCAGTAACTGCGTTAATAGAAATAAGTTTACCTGTTTTTTCGGTAATATTTAAAGTCTTAACTCCTTTTCCACCACGATTTGTAATTCTATATTCGTCAAGGCTTGAACGTTTTCCGTATCCATTTTCTGCAACTACAAGAATTTCACTGTTCATATCGTTTACAGTAACCATACCGATTACTTCATCAGTATCATCTTTTAAAGTAATTCCACGAACTCCAGAAGCAGTTCTTCCCATAGGACGGGTTTTAGTTTCTTCAAAACGAACTAATTTACCTGATTTTACTGCTAATATAATTTGGCTTTCCCCATTAGTTAATTTAGCTTCTAATAGTTCATCTCCTTCTTTAATAGTAATTGCAGCAACTCCATTAACACGAGGTTTAGAATATTTCTCTAAAGATGTTTTCTTAACCTGTCCTTTTTTAGTTACCATAACTAAATTATGACTGTTAATATAATCCTTGTCTTTAAGATCTTGAGTACAAATGAATGCTTTTACTTTATCATCGCTTTCAATGTTTACAAGATTCTGAATTGCTCTTCCTTTTGCGGTTTTACTTCCTTCTGGAATTTCATACACACGCATCCAGAAACATTTTCCTTTTTGAGTAAAGAACATCATATATTGGTGGTTTGTAGCTACAAACATATGCTCTAAGAAGTCTTGATCTCTTGTTCCCGCACTTTTTTGACCAACTCCTCCTCTATTTTGAGTTTTATATTCAGACAAGTTTGTTCTCTTAATATAACCTGCGTGAGATATTGTAATTACAACATTTTCATCAGCAATTAAATCTTCAATGCTAACATCACCTCCAGAATATTCAATCAATGAACGACGCTCATCTCCGTATTTATCACGAATTTCAGCAAGTTCTTCTTTAATCAAAGCTGTTCTCAAATTAACATCTGCTAATAAAGCTCTTAAATGCTCAATTAACTTCATGATTTCGTCATACTCCGCTCTTAACTTATCTTGTTCAAGACCTGTTAATTGACGCAAACGCATTTCAACTATAGCACGAGCCTGAATATCAGATAATTTAAATCTTTCAATCAATTTTTCTCTTGCTTCTTCTGTGTTTTTCGAAGCTTTAATTAGAGCTATTACTTCATCAATATTATCTGAAGCAATAATTAACCCTTCTAAAATATGTGCTCTTTCTTCTGCTTTTCTTAATTCGAATCTAGTTCTACGAATAACCACATCATGACGGTGTTCTACAAAATAGTGAATCATATCCTTCAGATTCAGCATTTGAGGACGTCCTTTCACTAATGCAATATTATTTACACTAAAAGAAGATTGTAATTGTGTAAACTTGTAAAGTGTGTTTAAAACAACATTAGGTGTAGCATCACGTTTCAAGATGTAAACGATACGCATACCGTTTCTATCAGACTCATCACGAATGTTTGCTATTCCATCTATTTTCTTGTCATTAACTAAATCAGCAGTACGTTTAATCATATCTGCTTTGTTAACTTGGTAAGGAATTTCAGTAACAACGATACATTCTCTACCATCAACTTCTTCAAAACCAACTTTAGCACGCATTACGATACGTCCACGACCTGTTTTAAATGCTTCACGAACACCCTCGTATCCGTAAATAATACCACCTGTTGGAAAATCTGGTGCTTTTATATGAGTGATTAATTCATCAATCTCAATTTCATTATTATCTATATAAGCTAAAGTACCATTGATAACCTCCGTAAGGTTATGAGGAGGCATATTCGTTGCCATACCCACCGCAATTCCTGTTGCACCATTAATTAATAAGGTAGGAACTCTTGTAGGCATTACTTTTGGCTCATATAAAGTATCGTCAAAATTCAACTGAAAATCCACTGTTTCTTTTTCAATGTCTGCCATTATTTCTTCCGAAATCTTACGCATTCTAGCTTCGGTATAACGCATTGCTGCTGGACTATCCCCATCAACAGAACCAAAGTTACCTTGTCCGTCTACCAATAAATAACGTAAACTCCATTCTTGTGCCATACGCACCATAGCATCATAAACGGAAGTATCTCCGTGTGGGTGATACTTACCTAAAACTTCACCGACAATTCTTGCAGATTTTTTATGGGCAGATTTTGAAGTTACTCCTAAATCATACATCCCGTATAGTACTCTTCGATGTACTGGTTTCAAGCCATCTCTAACATCTGGAAGCGCTCTTGATACAATTACTGACATCGAATAATCGATGTAAGCTGATTTCATTTCATCTTCTATGTTAATAGGAATTAACTTTTCTCCTTCAGACATAAGTTGTTATATTAAAAAATTATATTAGTTTCAAAACGTGCCAATATACGGATTTTTCAAATTTTGGCACCTGTTTTAACATACTTATTTAAACGATTTATTAACAAAATTATCTTAACTTTTAGTTGATAAAATATACGGCGCTTTGCTTGTCTTTCGCTATTTTTTTTGTCAATTAGCTGACAGGACTTCTTAAGGAATGATTTTTGTTTTTGAATCACTAATTCACTAAATTTACAGTACCAAATATATATTATGGATGATAATTTTTCCCCAAGAGTAAAAGATGTTATTACCTATAGCAAAGAAGAAGCATTGCGATTGGGACATGACTTCATAGGAACCGAACACTTGATGTTAGGGATTTTAAGAGACGGAAATGGAAAAGCAATTCAAATATTGAATAACCTATCTGTGGACTTAGATCATCTACGCAGAAAAGTAGAAATCCTAAGCCCTGCAAGCCCTAGCATTGAAGTAGGTGTCGAAAAGAAAAACTTGCATCTTACGCGCCAAGCGGAACGCGCATTGAAAACAACTTTCCTAGAAGCAAAAGTTTTTCAAAGCCCGTCCATTAGCACAGCGCATTTATTATTATGCATTTTAAGAAACGAGAACGATCCAACAACCAAGCTACTCAACAAGTTAAAAATTGACTATGATGTAGCTAAAGAACAATATTTAAACATGACTCCTAGCGAAGAAGAATTTTTAGAAAACTTGCCTAGAAACGAATCATACAATGATGATTCAGGACAAGATGACAGTCTTAAAGAAGGAACTTTCAATAATCCCGCCAATAAATCTAATAAAAAATCGAAAACACCGGTTTTAGATAATTTTGGTAGAGATTTAACTGAAATGGCCGAAGAAGGAAAACTAGACCCTGTTGTAGGACGCGAAAAAGAAATTGAACGTGTTTCTCAAATTTTGAGTCGTAGAAAAAAGAACAACCCATTACTTATAGGTGAACCTGGTGTTGGAAAATCAGCTATTGCCGAAGGTTTAGCATTACGAATTATCCAAAAAAAGGTCTCTAGAATCTTGTTCAACAAACGTGTTGTTACTTTAGATCTTGCAAGCCTTGTTGCTGGTACGAAATACCGTGGGCAATTCGAAGAACGCATGAAAGCGGTAATGAACGAGTTAGAAAAAAATGATGATATCATTCTTTTCATTGACGAAATCCATACTATCGTTGGCGCTGGTGGAGCAACAGGATCATTGGATGCTTCCAACATGTTCAAACCTGCATTAGCTAGAGGCGAAATACAATGTATTGGCGCGACAACATTAGACGAATACAGACAATATATAGAGAAAGACGGCGCTCTTGAAAGACGTTTTCAAAAAATAATTGTAGAGCCAACATCAGTTCCTGAAACAATTACAATTTTGAATAACATCAAAAACAAATACGAAGATCATCATAATGTTACCTACACTCCTGAAGCAATTGAGGCTTGTGTAAAATTAACAGATCGATATATGTCAGAACGTTTTCTTCCGGACAAAGCTATTGATGCTTTAGACGAAGCAGGCTCTCGTGTGCACATTACTAATATTGAAGTACCAAAACAAATTCTTGATTTGGAACGCCAATTAGAAGATGTTCGCGAATTGAAAAATGTAGTTGTCAAAAAACAAAAATATGAAGAGGCCGCTAAACTTCGTGATGACGAAAAAAGAATTGAAAAAGACTTAGCAATTGCTCAAGAACAATGGGAAGAAGATGCTAAAAATAATCGTATCGAAGTTACCGAAGATAATGTTGCCGATGTAGTTTCTATGATGACAGGAATTCCTGTGAATCGTATTGCACAAACAGAAAGCAATAAATTAGCTAAACTTCCAGAACTTATTGAAGGAAAGGTTATTGGTCAAAAAGAAGCGGTAATGAAAATTGCTCGTTCAATTCAAAGAAATCGCGCTGGTTTAAAAGACCCAAATAGACCAATTGGTTCCTTTATTTTCCTTGGACAAACTGGTGTTGGTAAAACCCAATTGGCCAAAGTATTAGCCAAAGAATTATTTGACTCAGAAGATGCTTTAATTCGAATTGACATGAGCGAGTACATGGAAAAATTCGCTATTTCTCGTTTAGTTGGAGCGCCTCCAGGATACGTTGGTTATGAAGAAGGTGGTCAATTGACAGAAAAAGTAAGAAGAAAACCTTATTGTGTTGTATTATTAGACGAAATCGAAAAAGCACATCCTGATGTTTTCAATATGCTTTTACAAGTTCTTGATGATGGGTATTTGACAGATAGTTTAGGCCGTAAAATTGACTTCAAAAACACTATAATTATCATGACTTCAAATGTTGGGGCAAGACAATTAAAAGATTTTGGACAAGGTGTTGGTTTTGGAACTGCTGCTAAAGTGGCTCAAGCGGATGATAATTCAAAAAGTATTATTGAAAATGCATTGAAAAAAACTTTTGCTCCTGAATTCCTTAATAGAATTGATGATGTTATTGTATTCAATGCATTAGAAAAACATGATATTGATTTGATTATCGAAATTGAATTGAAAAAACTTTATGCTCGTGTTGCTGAATTAGGTTATAAATTGACCCTTTCAGACAAAGCAAAAGCATTTATAGCTGATAAAGGTTTCGACAAACAATTTGGCGCAAGACCATTAAAAAGAGCTATTCAGAAATATGTTGAAGATTCACTTGCTGAAGAAATTATTACTTCAAAAATTGCATCTGGAGATGAAATATTCATGGATATTGAAGAAGGCTCACAAGAATTAACGGTTAAAGTTCACAAAGCTGGCGAACCTACAAACCCATAAATCAATAGTATATAGATTTTAAGAAAAGCCCGTTATGTTATTAAAATGTAACGGGCTTATTCTTTTATAAAATCCTACATTTTTTATGAAAACAAATATTTACATTTGATAAATAAAAACAGATCAAACAAATCAATTTATGTCCCTAAACAAAGTTATTCTAGGTAGCGAAGAGTGGTGTACTTTCCCAGAATTAGGTATTCCTACCATCAAAGCTCGTGTTGATTCAGGTGCTAAAACATCTGCTTTACACGCTATAAACATTGCTCCTTTTATAAAAAACGATACCAATTGGGTGAAATTTGACATCAATCCAATTCAAAATAATTTAAAAACAGTAATACACTGCGAAGCACGATTAGTTGACAAACGAATTGTAAAAAGTTCTAGCGGATTCAGAGAACAGCGCTATGTTATCCAAACTAATTTAGAGATTGGAGAATCGAAATGGCCAATCGAAATGACATTGACAAATAGAGATTCAATGGGATTCCGAATGCTGTTAGGTCGAGAAGCTATGAGCGGAAGAGTTCTTGTAGATCCAGAACAAAAATACCTATTGGGACAACCTTCTTCAGATAGTTTGAAAGAGTTATATAAAAATTCTGAAAAAGCAAATTCTGGCCTACGTATTGGTCTTTTGGCTAGTAATCCTGAATTGTACAGCAACAAACGCATCATGGAAGCAGGTGAAATGCGGGGTCATGAGATGCATTTTTTAAATATAAAAGAATGCTACATGAAACTGGATGCTAAAACACCTGAAATTCATTATCGTGGCGGAATAATATTGAATAAATTTGACGCAATTATTCCAAGAATTCGTCCAAGTATAACCTTTTACGGATGTGCTTTAACCAGACAATTTGAAGCCTTAAAAGTATACTGTTTAAATTCATCTACAGCAATTACACAATCAAGAGACAAGTTATTTTCCTTACAATTATTACTTAACCATGGTGTTGAAATACCCACAACAGGTTTTGCAAATTCCCCTTTGGACACTAATGATTTAATAAAAATGGTTGGTGGACCACCTTTGATTGTAAAACTATTAGAAGGAACTCAAGGTAAAGGAGTTGTTCTGGCTGAAACCAAAAAAGCCGCTGAAAGTGTTATCAATGCATTCAAAAGTCTTAATGCTAACATATTAGTACAAGAGTTCATTAAAGAAGCTAACGGAAAAGATATACGTTGTTTTGTAATTGACGGAAAAGTTGTAGCTGCCATACAAAGAGAAGCAATGCCTGGAGAATTTAGAGCTAACATTCATCTTGGCGGAACCGCATCCATTATAAAAGTAACCCCCGAAGAAAAACGGATAGCTATAAAAGCAGCAAAAGCAATGGATTTAAAAGTTGCAGGAGTTGATATTATTCGTTCATCAAAAGGTCCATTGTTACTTGAAGTGAATTCATCTCCTGGTCTAGAAGGAATTGAAGGCGCTACAAATAAAGACATTGCCGGAGAAATGATAAAAGCTATTGAAAAAAACTTCAAATTAAAACAAGTCTAAAAAGCTATTTTGCTTTTATTAATAACTTAAAACAATATAAAAATGAACTCCTATTTAGATATTATTTTCAGAAGTATGGCTGTTTATTTTTTTATGATAATTGCCTTACGGATTTTTGGCAAAAAAGAATTATCACAACTTAATACCGCCGATGTCATTTTAATATTATTGATAAGCAACTCCGTTCAGAATGCAATGGTAGGGAATAACACTAGTGTTTATGGAGGCCTTGCGGCTGCTTCAGTACTTTTTAGCATCAATTTTATACTCAAAAAATTAATGTTTAAGTATGAAAAATTTGGTTCTTTTATGCAGGAAAAACCAGAAATATTAATCCATGATGGTCATTTAGACTTTAAAACATTAAGTAAATTAAATATTTCTTCAGAAGAATTAAAAGAAGCTATGCGAGAACATGGCGTTGAATATTTTAAGGATGTAAAGCTCGCTATGCTTGAAATTGATGGTAATATTAGCATTATTTCTGACATTGAAAGTCTTCGTCAAACGCATTATAAACGAAAACGTATCCATAAAAATTTAAGCCGAATAAATTAAGAAGAATTCATATACCCGTTTTAAAAAAATACAAAACGTCTTTTTATTAAGTCTATACAATTATGTTCGAATCATTCAAAGCATACTTTCAAGCTAAAACAAATATAACTGAGGAGCAATTTGATTCGATTGCTACAAACTTACAATACAAAAAAATCGAAAAAGGAACCATCCTTCTCCATCAAGGCGATATTTGTCATTATTCGTTTTTTGTTTCAAAAGGATTATTACGTTCCTACACCATAGACGAAACAGGAAAAGAACATGTCATTCAATTTGCTCCTGAGAATTGGATAATTTCAGACAGAAGCAGTTCTTTTTTCAACGAACCTTCTGAATTATATATTGATGCAATTGAGGATACAGAAGTTGTTTTTATAGATAAAAATTTCATTGATGGGGCAACTGAAATTAGTATTTCTTTTCGGCAACAAGATAATTATGCATTGCACAACCACATTCGCCAACTTCAAAAACGAGTGAATCTCTTATTAGGCGCAACAGCTGAACAGCGCTATTTAGATTTTATAACCATTTATCCAAGTCTTACATTACGTATTCCACAATGGATGATTGCTTCTTATTTAGGTATTACACCTGAAACCTTAAGCAGAGTCCGTAAAGAATTAGCTAAAAGAAATTTCAAACCTCATTAATTCTTTTTCAAATTCATTTCTTATCCTACATCAATGCTTCTAGTTTTAATCCGTAGTAAATTTGTACTATAATTTAAATACGATATAGAAATGAAAACAAAAAATATTGAATTAGTACTAGCTCCACCTCCAACGCATATGGTAGGTGACGGATTTAGAGTGCACAATTTTATTCCGAGTGGTCGCAATTTAGATATGAAAAGAATGAGTCCATTTATTATGATGGATTATAATTCTAAATTTTATTTTCCGCCAACAGACGAGCCCAGAGGTGTTGGTGTACATCCGCATCGAGGTTTTGAAACCGTGACAATCGCCTACCATGGAAAAGTAGCACATCATGATAGCGCTGGAAATAGCGGAGTTATTGGCGAAGGCGATGTACAATGGATGACAGCAGCTTCTGGAATTTTACATAAAGAATATCACGAAGAAGAATTCAGTAAAAAAGGCGGTGATTTTCAAATGGTACAACTTTGGGTTAATCTACCTGCAAAGAATAAAATGTCAAAACCAAAATACCAAGGAATTACTAATGATCAAATCAATAAATTTGAACTTCCTAATAATGGAGGTATAATTGAAGTTATAGCAGGAGAATATAAAAATGTAAAAGGCACAGCTTCAACTTTCACACCTGTACATTTACTAAATGCCAAATTGAATAAAGGAACAAATGCATCTTTCCATTTTCCTGCTAATTACAATACTGGTTTATTAGTAATTGAAGGAAGTATTAAGGTTAATGAAAAAGAAAATGTCCCTGAAAATCATTTTGCTTTATTTGAAAATGAAGGCGAACTCTTCACTATTGAAGCTACTGAAAATACAATCGTTTTAATTTTGAGTGGCGAACCCATCAATGAACCCATTGCAGCACACGGCCCTTTTGTCATGAATACTCAAGCCGAAATTATTCAAGCGTTTAATGATGTTAATATGGGAAAATTCGGTTACTTAGATGAATAATTGCTATGTTATATTTTAAAACAAAAAACCATTCGCAGTCACGAATGGTTTTTTATATTTTTTTAAAACTATTTACAAAAACAAATTTAATAAATAATACACTATAGCTGCTAGAACTGCGGAAACTGGAATTGTAAGAATCCAAGCCCATATAAGTCTAACCGTTACACCCCAACGAACTGCAGATACTCTTTTTGTTACACCTACTCCAATAATAGAACCTGTTATCGTATGTGTTGTTGATACTGGTATTTTGAAATGCTCTGTCATAAATAAAGTTAATGCACCGGCAGATTCGGCAACTACGCCTTCAAAAGCATTTACTTTAGTTATCTTAGATCCCATTGTTTTAACAATTTTCCATCCACCACTTAAAGTTCCAAGAGCAATAACTGAATAACAAGTTAATGGAATCCAATTTGGCATATTAGCCGAAATTCCTTTATCTTCATCTGGCAAAATAACATTTAAATCCAAAAAGCCTACAGATAAATCTACATTTGGGTTCATCCTAATATATACAGCGACTGCAGCTGCAATGATACCCATAACTTTTTGTGAATCATTACCCCCATGTCCTAAACTAAAAGCAGCAGAAGATAATAATTGCATTTTCTTTAATACAGCTTCCGATTTAGATGTCGAAAAAGAACTAAAAAATAAATTAAAAATGGCTAAACTAAAAAATATAAAACCAACCAAAAACCATTTAATATTGTGTGGTTCAGTTACAACACTCCAAAAATGACTATCAAATCTTGGTTTTTTAATATCTTCAAAAGGAATTAACACCATTGATAAAAACCAAATAGCTAAAACCGTTAATACTACAGTTAGTATTTTAGGATATATATTTTTCTTAGAAGAATACATCAACCATAAGGATATGAAATACGAAATAATCATCCCTAGCAATGGTGCAAAAACAATAAATAAAATTACAATTAAGACACCTGATGGCAGTAATTCTCCTTCTTTTGCAGCTTTCAGCCAACTTACTATTTTAAGCCCATAATGTTCTGGATCCTGAACTACACCTGAAAATCCATGTGCAATAGCTGAACCTGCAAAACCTCCAATCAATGTATGTGAAGAAGATGAAGGAATACCTTTCCACCATGTAAATAAATTCCATATAATTGCAGCAATAACACCTGCTAGTATAACTGTTAAATCAATACTGCTGGTATGTGCCGTTTTTGCAACTGTATCTGCCACTCCAAAACCAAAAACCCAATAGGCCAAAAAGTTAAAGAATGCAGCCCAAAGTACTGCCTGAAAAGGGGTTAGTACTTTAGTTGCTACTATAGTAGCTATAGAATTAGCCGCATCATGAAAACCATTAATGTAATCAAAAATTAATGCTAAAACTATTATTATAATTAGTAGAGTAAAATCCATAAATATTTTTCAGTATAAACTGACAGAATTAAGAATGTTTTACAGAAATAGATTCTAGAACACTAGCTACACTTTTACATTTATCCGTTGCTGATTCTAATACAGATAAAACTTCTTTGTATTTAATAATATTCTTAGCATCTGTTTCATTTTCAAATATTTCGAAAACAGCTTTGTTATAAACGCTATCTGATTTATTTTCTAATTTATTTATTTTAGAACAAGCCTGTGTAATATTTTTAATATTTTTAAAACTTTTTAATTCTTTCACAGCCACTTCTATATTTTGACATGCCTCTAAATTAATTTCTGTTAATTTTCTGATTGACTTTGTAATTTTATCTACGTGATACAAGCGCATTCTGCTTGCAGCTCCATGAAGATTATCTGCAACATTATCAATAGATGTAACCAAAGAGTGAATATCTTCTCTATCAAATGGTGTTATAAAATTTCTACTCAACTCAAGGTTTGTTTGACGAGTGATATCCTCTCCTCTTTGTTCTAATTCATCTATTTTTTGAAATAGCACTTCACGCTCTTTCAAAGGAAGATTAACAGCCTCGTGTAATAAGGTTGCCAATTGAATTAAATTTGTTGATGCCTCTTCAAAAAGCGGAAAAAACTTTTTGTCTTTTGGTACTAGAAACTGAAAAATACTATTTAATGACATTTTATTTAGATTTTAGACTGCAAAATTAGTGCATTATTTTAAGCTAATGTTAAGTAATTGTTAACAATCGTGTTCTATTTGAAAACTATTTAAAAAAGATACTGTCTTTTCAATGTCATAATGCAAGATTCTATCTTCTTTTACAAAAGGAACTTCTTCTCTATATGCTGTCAAAAACATTTCAATAAAATCACTTGATTTCATAGGACTCCTATATGCTATTGCCTGAGAAGCATTCAGAAGTTCGATTGCTAAAATACGTTCTAAATTATCCATTATTCTCAAAGTTTTAGTTGCACCATTTGCCCCCATACTCACATGATCTTCTTGCCCATTACTTGATACAATACTATCAATACTAGAAGGCGTTGCTAATTGTTTGTTTTGACTCGCAATACTTGCTGCAGTGTATTGAGGTATCATTAAACCTGAATTTAACCCCGGATTATCAACCAAAAAAGCAGGAAGGTTTCGTTGACCTGAAATCAATTGATAGGTTCTTCGTTCTGAAATACTTCCTAGTTCCGCTAATGCAATTGACATAAAATCAAGAGCCAATGCCAAAGGTTGTCCGTGAAAATTACCACCTGAAATAATTTGGTCACTTTCAATAAATATATTCGGATTATCTGTAACCGAATTGATTTCTGTTTTAAAGACTTTTTTCACATAATCAATAGCATCTTTCGAAGCACCATGAACTTGTGGCATGCATCTAAAAGAATAAGGATCTTGAACATGCGTTTTAACTTGCTCAATAATTTCACTTCCTTCCAGAAATCCTTTAATACGATTTGCTGTAACGATTTGTCCTTTATGAGGGCGTATAAAATGAATTAACTCATTAAAAGGTTCAACGCGGCCATCAAATGCCTCCAAAGAAATAGTTCCTATCAAATCCGCTAAATAGGAGAACTTATTTGCCTTCATCAAAATATGTGCTCCATAAGCACTCATAAATTGAGTACCATTTAATAGTGCTAACCCTTCTTTTGATTGCAATACAATTGGTTCCCAGTTAAATTGCCTCAAAATTTGGCTTGAATGTACTTTTTTCCCTTCATAATAAACTTCTCCTTCTCCTAATAAAGGCAAAGACAAATGTGCCAATGGAGCTAAATCACCAGAAGCACCAAGTGATCCTTGCGTATAAACAATAGGAAGGATATCATTATTATAAAAAGATATTAATCGTTCAACTGTTTGCAATTGAATTCCAGAATGTCCATAACTCAACGATTGAATTTTCAACAACAGCATCAACTTAACAATTTCATTTGGGACTTCTTCTCCTGTTCCGCACGAATGAGATTTCACAAGGTTTTCCTGAAGTTTAGACAAGTTTTCAGTTGATATTTTAACATTACATAACGAGCCAAACCCTGTATTAATTCCATATATAGGACTTGAATGCATCGCCATCTTTTTATCCAAATACTCTCGGCATTTTTGAATATTTATTTTAGCTTCTTCAGATAATTCCAATAGTTTATGATGCGAAATGATTTCTTCCAAAGTTTCTAAAGAAAGTACTTGTGTATTTATATAATGTATATTATCCATTTTAAAACTGTATTTAAGCGACCAAAATTCAACAAATCAACATTAAAAAGCAATATTTGTTAATAATAATTAAAAATAATAGCTGATATAATTCAAAATAATAAATTTCATTCAAACAAGCCTAAACAAAAGTATGCTGATTAGTAGCTTCCCTGTTCTTAGTAAAACTAGAAAGATTAGCTACTATAAATATAAAGAATCTTAGATTAAGAACTTTAAAATAACCCAAAATCGCTGATTTAAAGGTCTAGAAAAGTCATTAACACAAAAGTCTAGCCGCAAAAAAAGAGGTCTAAAAATAAGAATAATTCCAATAAACCGAATATTATTCAACAATCAATGATTATCAATCAAATCGTCTTCTTTTTTTTAAAATATTCGCAAAAAATAAATTAAAGGTTTTGTGCTTTTATAAAAAACTGTACTTTTGGGGAACAAAATGGCAAGTAACAGATATGCATATCATTCTTCGATAACAACCTTAAACAAGGTTGCTTCGTCTGTTACATTTACTGCTACAACTACTACCCCTTAGGGGTATACATTTTACATATAATCCTATTTTTTTATTTTTTCCAGTTGGAAGAAAGATTTTGGATATATAATAAACATTTGCATTTTTTAAAATAAAACAAACAAAATGAAAGTATTAAAATTTGGCGGAACTTCAGTAGCCAATGCAGAAAATATAAAATTAGTTTTAGATATAGTTATCAATAAATCAAAAGAGGACAAATTAGTTGTAGTAGTTTCGGCTCTCAGTAAAGTTACTGACCTTTTACAATTAGCTTCCATCAAAGCGGCTTCAAATGACGAAAGCTTTAAAGATATTGTTGCTGAAATTGAAAAGAAACACCTTGATACGCTAAAAGAACTTATACCAGTAAGTGAACAAAGTGGTTTATTAAGTCATTTAAAAAGAATCGTAAATCATCTAGAAACTTTGTTAGATGGTTGTTTCCTTTTAGGAGAATTATCCCCTAGAACCTCTGATACCATTTTAAGTTTCGGAGAATTATTATCTTCTTATATTATCGCTGAAGCGTTAAAACAAAAAGAAAAAAATATTGGATATGCTGATAGTCGTGAACTAATTAAAACAAATAATAATTTTGGTAAAGCAGCTGTAAATTTTGAAATTTCAAACCAATTGATTTCTGATTTTTTTGCTTCAAATAATAACCAAGTTGTTATTATGCCAGGTTTTATTGCTTCATCACTTGACGGAATAAATACAACTTTAGGTCGTGGCGGTTCAGATTATACTGCTGCAATTATTGCTGCTGCTTTAAATGCATCTGATTTAGAAATTTGGACAGATGTAAATGGTATGTTTACAGCCAATCCAAAAATCGTAAAACAGGCACAACCAATAGCTACTATCTCCTATCAGGAAGCTATGGAGTTGTCTCATTTTGGAGCCAAAGTTTTATATCCACCAACAATTCAACCAGTTTTAAGAAAAAATATTCCAATTCTTATCAAAAATACTTTTGAGCCAGAAGCTGAAGGAACTTATATTTCAAATGAAATCACTTCTCAAACTAATCCTGTAAAAGGAATAAGTCATATTGACAATATTTCATTACTTACACTTGAAGGCCCAGGAATGATTGGTGTTTCAGGTTCATCTAAAAGACTTTTTGAAGTTTTGTCGAATGAAAGCATCAATGTTATTTTTATAACACAAGCTTCTTCTGAACACTCTATTTGTATTGGTATCCAAAATTCAGATGCTGAAACTGCTGAAACTGCAATCAACAAAGCTTTTGAAATTGAAATCGCTCAAAACAAAATTGATCCTTGTATCGTAGAAAAAAACCTCTGTATTATTGCTTTGGTAGGTGAAAACATGAAAAACCACCAAGGTTTGAGCGGAAGAATGTTCAGTACATTAGGTAAAAACAATGTCAACATACGAGCAATTGCACAAGGTGCTTCTGAGAGAAATATCTCTGCTGTTATCAACGAAAGAGATGTTAAAAAAGCATTAAACACATTACACGAAAACTTTTTTGAAGAAAATACAAAACAGTTGAACTTATTTGTGATGGGAGTTGGTAATGTAGGAGAAAAATTCATTGAACAAATTCACCAACAAAAGAAATTCTTAAAAGAGAATCTAAAAATAAACCTGAGAGGTATTGCTTTGTCAAATTCAAGAAAAATGCATTTTGATGAAGATGGTATTTCTTTAAAAGATTGGCAGATTGCTTTAGAAAATGGAGAGCCAGCTGATAAAGATGGGTTTATTGCTAATGTAAAAGCATTAAACTTACGCAACAGTATTTTTGTAGATATTACAGCTAATGAAAGTGTTTCTAAAACCTATGAACAGTATTTAAAACAAAATGTAGCTGTAGTTACGTGTAACAAAATTGCGTGTTCATCTGCTTATGATAATTACAAAAATCTAAAGAACTTATCCCGTCAGTACAATGCACTATTTCTTTTTGAAACTAATGTTGGGGCTGGATTACCAATTATTGATACGGTTAAAAATCTGATAGCATCTGGTGATAAAGTAAATAAAATACAAGCGGTTTTATCTGGAAGTTTGAACTTTATTTTCAACAATTTCGACGATAAAAATTCTTTTCATGATGTAGTTAAAGAAGCAGGAGTTCAAGGTTTTACAGAACCTGACCCGAAAATTGATTTAAGTGGAATTGACGTAGCTAGAAAGATACTAATTCTTATCAGAGAAAGTGGTTATAAAATGGATATTGATGCAATAGCAAATGAATCATTTATGCCTGCTGAATGTTTAGAAACTACTTCAAACGAAGCCTTTTTCGAATCATTAAACAAGCATGCAGCTCATTTTAATGCTCTATACCAAGAAGCTGTAAGTAAAGATTCTAGATTAAAATATGTAGCACAATTCGAAAATGGCAAAGCGAGTGTTGGATTACAATTTATCCCTAAAGACCATCCTTTTTATAATTTAGAAGGAAAAGATAATATTGTTTTATTCTATACCGACCGTTATGTAGATCAACCATTATTAATAAAAGGAGCTGGTGCCGGTGCTGCAGTTACTGCTTCTGGAATTTTTGCAGATGTAATTAGAATTGGAAATGTTTAAATTTATATAAAGTCAAAACAATTGCTTTTTGACTTTCTCAATTTTCACTATAGACGTTAAGACTATCAAATATGAATGAAATAAAAATATTTTGCCCTGCTACAATTGCTAATCTATCCTGTGGATTTGATGTTCTAGGACTTTGTTTAGAAACTGCTGGAGACGAAATGATTATTCGAAAATCAGATGTTAAAGGAGTTCGTATCACTAAAATTGTTGGTGCTGATTTGCCTTTGGAAACTGAAAAAAATGTATCTGGTGTTGCTGCTTTAGCTATGCTTGATACTATTGACACAGAATTTGGATTTGAAATCGAAATTTACAAACACATTAAAGCCGGAAGTGGAATTGGCAGTAGTGCTGCAAGTTCAGCTGGTGCTGTTTTTGGTATCAATGAATTATTAGGCCGACCATTTACCCGAAAAGAATTGGTTTTATTTGCAATGCAAGGTGAAAAATTAGCTAGCGGAAATGCACATGCGGATAATGTAGCTCCTGCCCTTTTGGGGGGATTTACCTTAGTAAGGAGCTCAAATCCTTTGGATATAATTAAAATACAAAGCCCTTCAGAATTATATGCAACCGTTGTACATCCTCAGATAGAACTGAAAACATCGGATGCGCGTTCTGTACTAAAACAAACCGTTTCTTTAAAAAGTGCTATCACACAATGGGGAAATGTGGGCGGATTAGTAGCTGGATTATACACACAAGATTATGATTTGATAGGAAGATCGCTTCATGACGAAATAGTAGAACCTTTACGAAGTGTCTTAATTCCAGGATTTGACTTAATCAAAAAAACAGCTTACGAAAATGGCGCTTTAGGCTCAGGAATATCTGGTTCTGGCCCTTCAATTTTTGCTTTAAGCAAAGGAGAAGCTACGGCTAAAAAAATCGCAGAAGCGATGAGTGCTGTTTATGAAAAAATGAACTTGCCGTATGAAATTCACGTTTCAAAAGTGAATGACGAAGGAATGAAAATAATAAAATAAAAACATGTGCCTTTTGGCCAATGCTCATAAAAATGAAATATTACAGTTTAAACCACAATGCCCCAAAAGTTTCTTTTCAAGAAGCCGTAATTCAAGGACTAGCAACTGATAAAGGATTGTATTTCCCAGAAACGATTACTCCTTTAGCACCTTCTTTTTTTGATACCATAGAAAATTTAAGCAATGAAGAAATCGCTTTTGAAGCTATCAAACAATTTGTAGGTGATGAAATTCCCGCAGAAACTTTAAAACAAATTATTGCCGAAACTTTGTGTTTCAATTTTCCTGTGGTCGAAGTTGAAAAAGGAATTTATTCTCTTGAATTATTCCACGGTCCAACTATGGCTTTCAAAGATGTTGGCGCTCGTTTTATGTCACGTTGTTTGGGTTATTTTAATAAAGACAAAAAAGACAACAAAAACACTGTTCTTGTAGCTACTTCTGGCGATACAGGTGGTGCAGTAGCTAGTGGATTTCTTGGTGTAAACGGTGTTGAAGTTGTGATTTTATATCCTTCTGGAAAAGTAAGTGACATTCAGGAAAGACAATTAACAACTTTAGGTCAGAATATAACTGCTCTTGAAGTAGATGGTGTTTTTGATGATTGCCAGGATATGGTTAAAAAAGCATTCTTGGATGACAGCCTAAAACATAAAAATCTAACTTCGGCGAATTCAATTAATATTGCGCGCTGGTTGCCTCAGATGTTTTATTTCTTCTTTGCATACAAAGCACTAAAGCAACAAAACAAACCTTTAGTTTTCTCTTGTCCAAGTGGGAATTTCGGAAATATTTGTGCTGGTATTATTGCTAAAAAAATGGGGTTACCAATTGAACATTTTGTAGCTTCTACGAATGTTAATGATACTGTACCAAGATTTTTAGTTAACGGAATTTACGATCCTAAGCCTTCTATCGCTACTATTTCAAATGCAATGGATGTAGGAAATCCAAGTAATTTTATCCGTATTCAAGAAATGTATCAAAATGATTTGGAGCAGTTCAAAAAAGATTTTTCATCGTTTACTTTCAATGACGAAGAAACTATTGTTGCAATGAAAACCATTTACAATACTGATGGTTATATAGCTGAACCACACGGAGCGGTTGGTTATTTAGGCTTGAAACAAGAATTAAAAAACCATCCGAATGCCATTGGTATTTTCTTAGAAACCGCTCATCCAATAAAATTTTTAGACACTGTAGAACCAACATTAAACGTAAAACTACCAATTCCTACACAAATTGAAAGCGTTCTAAACAAAGAAAAAATAAGTATAAAAATTAAAACTTACGATGAATTAAAAGCTTTCTTAGCATAGTTTAATAATTTTATAAAAATAAAAACCGACTGATAAATAATTCAGTCGGTTTTTTTATAGAACAAAATATTACAATTTATTAAACTTAAACTTCTGTCCGCCAATCGATGCCTCATACATAAGACCTCCTTTTTGCATAGTGAATACCATAACACCACCTGTGTACTTCACATTAGCTGATGCCCCGGCTGTCACGGCCACTGCAGAAGCTTGAGCAGAAAATTCAAATCGACTTTCTTTAAAACGATCTAATTCCTTTTTGGATTCAAAAAATATCACTTCTCTGTAGGCTTGTCCACCAGCCTGAAATCCAATACTCAATTGTGATAACTTAGCCATACCTACCATTTTATTATGCTCATATACAACCCCATTACCAGCAGCTCCTCCAACCCCAAGTCCTCCTTTACCCACATTAGGAAAGATGACGTAACCTGGCGCTTTTTCAAAAAGCCCTTTCATAAGTGCGTCACTTTTAATAAACTCAGCCTTTGCTGTTTTACTGTCAGCAATAATTTTATTCTTTTTAGCACTTGATTGTCCAAATATTGGTGTTATATTTAAAACACAAGCCATCAAAATTACCCAAATAACATTAAAATTTTTCATAATTATATATATATTAAATAGTTATAAATTTTCTGTACTTAAAGGTAATTAAAATATTTATAAAATATTGAATATCAATTTACTATAAATAAAATTTAGTAAATAGCAATACCACCTTTTACAAATTATAATAAATCAACAAAACCTAAGAAATATATTTTTGTTCTCCTTTTACCTACCTTTGAAAAAAAATTTATAACGAAGGAATACTATTTATATGATTACAAAAGCAACAACAGAAGATATTCCTGCATTAAATGCATTAATCAATTCAGCTTATCGAGGAGAATCATCTAAAAAAGGATGGACCACTGAAGCAAACTTATTAGAAGGACTTCGAACAACCGAACAGGAACTAAATGAAACTATACAGAATACTAAAAATACAATTCTAAAATTTACTGAAAGCAATCAAATAGTTGGCTGCGTATTGTTAATTGAAAAGGAGTTTAAATTGTATTTAGGCATGCTTACAGTTTCTCCCAATTTACAAAATAGTGGCATCGGAAAAAAATTATTACTACAAGCTGAAATTCATGCTTCAAACTTAGGATTACCAAAAATTATAATGACCGTAATTTCTGTTCGTGAAGAATTAATCAGCTGGTATAAACGTAACGGTTACATGGATACTGGAGCAAGAGAACCTTTTCCAGTTAGTGATGTTCACATTTCAATCTCAGAACAAGCTTTAGAATTTATTATTTTAGAAAAAATAATTTAACAAAACAATTAAAAAAACTTTCCGAAATGTAGCTAGAATTCAATTTATTATTTTTCAAAACTTAAAAATGCTTTACCAATATTTAAAATAATATCAGAAGCTATAAAAGATTGATAACCCGTTTCAGGTAAAGCAATATCTGCTGTTAATCCATGCAAATAGACACCAATAATTGCTGCATCAATTGGTTCATAAGATTGAGCTAATAAACTAGTAATAATTCCAGTTAAAACATCTCCACTTCCTGCTGTTGCCAAAGCTGCATTTCCAGTTGTATTTTCATAAATTTTATCATTATCTATTATTATTGTTGGAGCACCTTTCATCACAATAATGAGATTATATTTAATTGAAAATAATTTAGTTAAATTAATCTTCTCTTCTTCAGAAGTCCATTTGCCTATTAATCGCTCTAATTCTTTTGGATGTGGCGTAATAATAGTTTTAGCTGGTAATAAAAAAATCCATTCCTTGTTTTTAGACAAAATATTCAATGCATCAGCGTCAACAACCAAAGGGAAACTGTTTTGTTCCAAAAATTTATAAAAAGCTTTTTGAGTTACTACTTCCTGACCTAAACCAGGCCCAATACCAATTGCTTGTGGTATAATATCAAAAGATATTTCTGAAATATATCTTTCTTGATTATCCGTTAAAACCATTACTTCAGGAATAGCAGTTTGAAGAATATTATATCCACATTTGGGAAAATAAGCTGTAACCAATCCACAACCTGATTTAAGAGCAGCTTTAGAAGAAAGACAAACAGCACCAATTTTCCCATAACTACCTCCTATAATTAAAACATGCCCTTGAATCCCTTTATGAGTATGGCTATCAATAGTTCTGTATCTTTTCAGGATTTCTTTATGGTCAATATATTTAGGAAGTTGATTCATCTAACACATTTATTTGCTTAAAATTACAAAAAACATTCAATAAATAACATCAAAACTTATTAAAACCAAAAAACCCTTCATTTATGATGAAGGGTTTTTAAAGAAAGGCGACGAACCGAGCCCGAAGGGCAAACACGTCGATACATTAAAAAAAATGAGCCTTGTCTAA
>CAUPOP010000014.1:0-66544 GCA_963512955.1 uncultured Flavobacterium sp.
CTACATTATCAGGCTGGAATAGTTTTGATATTAACTTATCGGATTATACAGCAATAGCATTGAATAATGTATTCCAATTCAAATTTGTATCACCAAATCAAAACAGTACAGTTTATCTTGATAACATGTATTTCTATAAAGAAGCAGGAGTAGAACCGATAACGGGGATTCCAACGAATTTGAACTATGGAGGTAATTTGCGATTCGAAATAAATAAAGATGTGTTTTCAGTAACACCAACAGTCTCGGCTGATCCTTTCCCAACGTTTAGCATCAGTCCAGATATGCCAAAAGGGATGAGTTTTGATACAGTTTCAGGTTCAATTGTTGGAAAACCAACAGAAGAGAAAGCTCCGGTTAGTTTCACGGTAACGGCAACTAATTCTGTAGGGTCGCAACAGTTGACTTTTACAATTGAAATTTTCAATGATGATCATGATTTTGATGGTGTAAATGATGATGTTGATAACTGTTTAGAATTCTACAATCCAAACCAAGAAGATTTAAATAATGATGGTATAGGAGATATTTGTATTGAAGAAGAGCAAGTTAAAGCTGCTCAAGGATTCTCTCCAAACGGCGATGGTAAAAATGATGCATGGCTTATTAAAAATGTAGAAAATCATCCAAACACTCAAGTTACCGTTTTTAATAAAACAGGAGCGGAAGTATTTTCCTCAAGAGACTACAAAAACCTTTGGGATGGATCTTATAAAAACACCGGAAAAATTGTAGCTGCAGGGTCTTATTTTTATCAAGTAGATTTAGGTGGAGACGGTTCGGTTGATTTGCAAGGTTGGATTTATATCGCTAATTAATTTTAAAATATCATATCATGAAAAATATATTCTATCTGCTGACGGCAGTAATACTTCTGTTTAGTAGTTCACTTTTAGCGCAACAGGCCAATAACTTTGCGTTCTATAAGAATCAAATGAATGTTATCAATCCCGCTTATGCTGGGATTGATAATAAAACTCTAATTACAGGATCAATACGATCACAATGGACGGGAGTTAAAGAAGCACCAAAAACACAAGCAGTTTCTTTTGGAACATCTATTGGTAAAAATTTAGGTTTTGGAATTTCTGTAATCAATGAAGCAACGTTTGTTGAAAAACTAACTTCAGTTGGAATTGATTTGTCGTATTTAGTAAAACTGAATGAAGCAACTGATTTGTATTTAGGAATCAAAGCTGGAGGAAATTCTTTTAATGTTAATTCATCAGGATTAGAATTGTATTCTGTTGATGTAGATCCAGCATTTGCTTCAATCAATAGTTTTAGTCCTAATGTGGGTGTAGGAGCGGTTTTGAAAGGTGAAAAATATTTTCTGTCTCTTTCTGTTCCCAAATTAATTTCATTTAAAGATGTTAAAAACAGCGATGGTTACGCTATGGTTAGTACGAATAGATCACAGGTTTATGCAAGTGGAGGCTATGATTTTAACTTAAATCCTTCAGGGACATTAATTTTGAAACCTTCTTTTATGGCAAGATATACTTCGGCTGCTCCTATTTCTGTTGATTTGAGTACGATGTTAATGATAAATAATAATTTTGAAGTAGGTGGTATGTATAGAACAGATCAAGCTGTTGCAGCAATGGCAAGCATTACTTTAAGTAAAAAACTTTTAGTAGGATTTGCTTACGAAGTTAGTTCAAGAGCTGAATTAGCAACTGCTAAAAGCACTAATGAAATAGTAGTTCAATTTAAATTTTAATTTTTGTAGTAAATAATAATTTGAGTTTTGTTTCTGAAGCCGTTTAAATTTATTTTGAACGGCTTCTTTTTTATTTCAATAAATATAAATATCGGTTATAGTAATCCACAATAGCTTTGCCTTTTGTCAAAATATCAGCACCAATAATACCGTGAACAGGTTTTGATTTATGCTCAATTAATGCTTCATTAACATGGGTTAAATCAAAAATCACAATATCAAAATTATTGTTTTTCCAAGTGCCCAATTGAAGTTCGTTTTTTGTTGCTATTTGAGTTAACATTCCCGTTGCTCCAGCTCCAGAAGCTTTTGTTTTTGAGTTTTTAGCTTCCAATAAAAATAAAGCAATACTTTCAAAGCCAACACAACTGCTCGAAGCACCTGTGTCCAGAATAAAATTTCCTTTTACACCATTTATTTTTGCTTTTATAAGCAAATGCTGTGTTTTAGTAATTTTAAATTTAATTTTTTTGTAATTCTCTTTTTCGAGAATATGCTGAAGGTCTTTCATTTATTCGATAGCAATTTTGACAAATATACATGGAGTTTTTTAGTTTGTAAATAACTTCAGCAATCTTTACGGAACTATTTTTTCAACTAGTTTTATTCCTGTAAATTTGTGCCTTAAATTATACTCTTGAAAACAAAAACAATACTTACAGATACACATACTCATTTATATTCAGAGGAATTTGATCATGATAGAAACGAAATGATACAGCGTGCTATTGATGCTGGAGTTTCACGTTTTTTTATTCCTGCTATCGATTCAACTTGCACAGAATCGATGTATGATTTAGAAAAAAAACATCCTGAAAATGTGTTTCTAATGATGGGTTTGCATCCTACTTATGTAAAAGAGAATTATGAAGAGGAATTAGAACATGTCGCAAATGAATTGGAAAAAAGAAAATTCTATGCGGTAGGAGAAATCGGGATTGATTTATATTGGGACAAAACCCATTTGCCACAACAACAAATTGCATTTAGAAAACAAATTCAACTCGCTAAGCAATACAAATTGCCAATTGTGATTCATTGTCGAGAAGCTTTTGATGAGATATTTGAGATTTTAGAAGAAGAAAAATCAGAAGATTTGTTTGGAATTTTTCATTGTTTCTCAGGAACCTATGAACAAGCATTACAAGCAATATCGTATAATATGAAATTAGGAATTGGCGGAGTTGTTACTTTCAAAAATGGTAAAATAGATCAATTTCTTAATCAAATAGATTTGAGACATATTGTTTTAGAAACGGATTCCCCTTACTTAGCGCCAATCCCTTTTAGAGGCAAAAGAAATGAAAGTAGTTACTTGATAAATGTTGCGGCAAAGTTAGCTCAGATTTATAATCTTTCAGAGGAAGAGATTGCTTCAATAACAACTGAAAATTCTAAAGTTATATTCGGGATTTAAACTAGAATTTACGATAAATTAATATTTTTTTTGTTCTTTTGTTACCAATAAAATTGAAAATTGAAAATCAAAATGCAGAAATTTGACGCTATTCGACCATTTTACGATACTGAAGTAAACGAAGCACTTCAAAATGTTATCCATCATCCAATGATGAAGGCATTAATGAATTTTACTTTTCCAGAATTAGAAGATGATGTTTGGAAAGAACAATTAAAGAAAACGCATTCTATTAGGGATTTTCAATGTAATTTTATTTATCAATCTGTTCAAAAGATACTCGAAAAAAGTTCGGAAGGACTGACCACTTCAGGTTTCGAAAACCTAGAAAAAAACACTTCTTATTTGTTTATTTCTAACCATAGAGATATTCTTTTAGATACAACTTTATTGAATGCTTCCTTGTTTGAGCATGGTTTTGTAATGACCGCTTCGGCTATTGGAGATAATTTAGTTAAGAAAGCATTTTTGAGCACTTTAGCTAAATTGAATAGAAATTTCTTGGTTTTGAGAGGATTGACGCCAAGAGAGATGTTGCAAAGTTCTAAATTATTATCAGAATATATTGGACAGTTATTGTTGCACGAAAATCGCTCGGTTTGGATTGCTCAACGCGAAGGAAGAACTAAAGATGGAAATGACGAAACAAATCCAGGTGTGTTAAAAATGATTGGAATGGGATCTGACGAAGCTAATTTGATGGATTATTTCAAGAAAATCAAAATTGTTCCCGTTTCTATTTCTTATGAATATGATCCTACTGATGTTTTGAAAATGCCTCAGTTAATGGCTGAAGCGAATAATGAAATTTACATCAAGGAAAAAAATGAAGATTTCATGACCATTCTTAGTGGTGTTATGGGACAAAAGAAAAGAATCCATATTCATGTTGATAAAGTTTTAGATACTGAAATTGATACAATTGTTGCTGAAAACGATAATTCTAACAAACAGGTTCAGGCTTTAGCGCAAGTTATTGATGATGCAATATTGAGCAACTACAAGCTTTGGCCGACAAATTATATTGCTTACGATATTGTAAACAAAACAAACACCTATTCGCATTTATATACTGAAAACGAGAAATCACTATTTGAACGTAGACTTGAAATGCGTATAGATCATGACAATCCAGTTGCATTGGAAGGATTTTTGGCGATGTATGCAAATCCAGTTGTCAATAAATTAAAATATACTCATGCCCTCTAAATCCAAAATTCTTTTGATTTATACCGGTGGTACCATTGGTATGAAAAAAGATTTTCAAACAGGTGCGCTTAAGGCATTCAATTTTAGTAAACTGCTTCAAAGAGTGCCAGAATTGAAATTGTTAGATTGTGAAATTGAAACAATTTCTTTTGATAATCCCATAGACTCGTCTAATATGAATCCTGAAAATTGGGTTCAAATAGCAACTATTATTGAAGATAATTATGAGTCATTTGATGGGTTTGTAGTTCTTCATGGCTCAGATACGATGTCATATTCTGCTTCTGCTTTGAGTTTTATGCTTGAAAACTTATCGAAACCAGTGATTTTTACTGGCTCACAATTACCTATTGGGGATTTACGCACCGATGCAAAAGAGAATTTAATTACTGCTATTCAAATTGCTTCTTTACGTGAAAACGGAAAACCAGTTATCAGTGAGGTTTGCCTTTATTTTGAATATAAATTATACAGAGGAAATAGAACAACCAAAATAAATGCGGAGCATTTTAATGCTTTTGGTTCGCCAAATTATCCGTTTTTGATTGAATCAGGAGTGCATTTAAAAGTGAATTTAGAGTTGCGATTACCTCTTGTAAGCAATATGAATTTGAAAGTTCACAAGAATTTTGATACCAATGTGGTTATAGTAAAAATGTTCCCAGGGATAAGCGAAACTGTTTTATCAGCTATAATTGGCATTCCAAATCTTAAAGGAATTGTTTTAGAAACCTATGGTGCTGGAAATGCCCCAACAGAAGATTGGTTTTTAGATCTTTTGCGTGAAGCTGTGAAGAAAGGGCTGCCAATTGTCAATGTAACTCAATGCTCAGGAGGAAGCGTACATATGGGGCAATATGAAACAAGCACGGGTTTGAAAAAAATTGGCGTAATTTCTGGAAAAGATATTACAACAGAAGCGGCTATTACAAAACTAATGTATTTATTAGGACAGAATATTGAACCAGCCGAGTTTAAAACTATCTTTGAAACTTCCTTACGAGGGGAAATAGTATAATAATTAGATTTTACTTTCTTAGCTCGGTTTTTTTTAAGTTATTTGCAGACCAAAATAAAAAAATAGAGAGGTGGCCGAGTGGCTGAAGGCGCACGCTTGGAAAGCGTGTTTATGGCAACATAACGTGGGTTCGAATCCCATCCTCTCTGCTAAAACTTATTCAAAACCCATAAAAGCATTTGTTTTTATGGGTTTTTTATTTAATTTTTAAAAAAATCTTGAATGCTAGAGGTAATATACCGAATTTCATCAGGAACTAGCTCGCAATGTAGAGGAAGTCGTAATAATCTTTGAGAAATGTCTTCGGTATTATTTGAACCAAAATACCTTCCTGTCTTGATCCCCATATTTGTTTTATGTAAAGGGATGTAATGAAATAATGCTTCAATATTTTTTTTGTTCAAATAAATAATTAATTCTTCTCTTTCCTTTTTTGAGTTTAAAATGATATAAAATTCATGAATATTTGTAGCGACTAAAATTTCAGGTATTAGTCTTAATTTATTACGTTCTTCTAATTGTTTTAACTCGTTATAATAAATAGAAGACAGATTGATTCTATTTTTTAAAATATCTTCGGACTGGCATAATTGTTCGTCTAAAAAAGCGGCATTCAATTCGTTCATTTGATATTTAGATCCGATGTCTACCCATTCATAATAAGGAATTTCTCCTTTTTCGAATGCATTTCTATTGGTTCCTACATGATAAATTGTATGAGCTCTATCATTAAATTTTTTGTTATTGACCATCAAAAGACCTCCTTGGATTGCCGAAATATGTTTAGTAACATCAAAACTGATGACACCAAAATCCCCAATACTACCCAAAGCTTGTTCCTGGTAATAACTGCCAAAACCAACAGCAGCATCTTCAATTAAATATAAATTATATTTTTCACAAATGTTTTTTAAAGCAGTCATATTGCAAGAATGACCAGCATAGTGCATAGCAATAATAGCTTTTGTTTTTGGAGTTATTGCTTGTTCAATCAGGGTTTCGTCAATATTTAGAGTAGTAGGATTGATATCAATAAAAACGGGAATTCCTCCTTTGCCTACAAAAGCATTAGCAGTTGAAACAAATGTAAACGAAGGCATTATGATTTCATCACCCGATTGAATATTGATTAACGAAGCAATCATTTCTAAGGCTCCTGTTGCAGAGTGTGTTAAAAATAATTCTGATTTCGGATAAATGTATTTAAGTTTGTCTAAGCAAAGAGTTGAAAAATGTTTTTTTCTAATTAATTCATAATCGGAAAATAATAAATCTAAATTTTTTGTATAATTGCATGGTTTCCGGGTATTATTAAATAAAATTTTTTTCATTGACTCATCTCATACATATAATTAATCCCGTAAAAGTAGCTAAAAATTCTGATTTGTTTTATGCTCAACCTATTACTTTTGAGAGCATTTTAGTAGCCAAAAATTTTTCAAAGCATAAAGAAAAAATAACTTTATGTACTACCCAATTTGAAGAAGATAAGAGTATTATTCCAGAAGGTTTTATTCAACTTTCAAATTTAGATCAATCAGTTTTAGATGTTAATTCAGAGTTGAAGAGTCGAAAATTGCCTCTTATTAAAGATATTTTAAATAAAATCAAGGAAATTGGCCCATGTGATTATTGTATTTTTACAAATGTAGACATTGCTTTAATGCCTCATTTTTATGATACGGTTTTTGAATATTTGGAGAAAGGCCATGATGCTATTGTAATAAATCGTAGACGTTTGTCAAACCAGTATACTAAAGTTGAAGATTTACCATTAATGTATGCGGACCTTGGTAAATCACATCCAGGATTTGATTGTTTTGTGTTTAAAAGATCACTTTTGGATTCCTTTATTTTAGAATCTATTTGCGTTGGAATTTCTTTTTTAGAAGTAACATTAGTTCATAATCTTTTTTCCTTTGCAAAAAAACCCCTTTATATTCCAGATGCACATCTTACTTTTCATATTGGTATGGATGTATTAGTTCCCAGAAAAAATAATTTTTACTATCACAATAGGTCTGTTTTTTTTGAAACAATTTATCCAAAATTGAAACCTTATTTTCTGCTTAAAAAATTTCCATACGGAACTTTAAATTTTCCAAATCGGATGATTAAATGGCTATTAAATCCAAGTTTGTTTACCTTGAATTATTTAAGTCTTGAAAAAAAGAATATATTTCAGATTGTCAAAGCTTATTTAGATGAGATAAGATGGCGTATTTTACAACGCTAAATTAGTACAGTAGTTGAATCAATTTAGGTTTAATGTCTAAAAATACAGGGCTTTTTAATTTCCAAATAGTGAATTCTGAATTAAAAGGCCTGTCTTCTGTAAAACCAAGAAGTTGATTGTATTTTATAGCATTACTATTATTGTTTTTTACTTTGGCATAAATAATTTCAAGATTCAAAGTGGTAAAGGCATAATCTAATAATAGTATTGAAGCTCCTAAAGTAATCCCAGTTCCATTGAAGTCATTGTTCCCGATGAAAATTCCAGCTTCGGCAGATTTTGTAGCATTATTTATTTGGTTGAGATGAATCATTCCAATCTGATCATTTCCTTTTTTTATGATATAATATGCTGAATTTGAATTCTGAATATTTTTAAACCAATCCAACTGATCTTCTTTAGAAATTATCTTTTGGTAATCCATAAACTGGTTTACTTGAGTTTGATTTCTCCAAATTCGAACAGTTTCAATGCTTTCGATGTTCAATGGTTCTAGGGTTATTCCATAATCTTTTAACTCCATTATTCCAGAATAATTACTTGGTCTAATTTGTTTTGTGAGATCCATATTTTACGAATGTATTCTCCTATGATTCCTAATGAAAGCAATATCATTCCTGTAGAAAAAAACAGAGCGACAATTAAGGATGAGTAACCTAAAGGGACATTATTTGCAATTTTATTGTATGTAAAATAAAATCCAAACATAAAGAAAACTATTGCCATTACTAAGCCAAAACGGGTAATAAATCGTAATGGAACTGCTGTGTGAAAAAGTATAATTTTCAAAGCAAATTTAACGAGTTTCCAGGTACTGTAATTAGACTGGCCTTCTTTGCGGCTAAGATGATTTATAAGACAAGAACTCTGATTTTTCGCAATTTTTGTTAAGTATTCATCAATAAAGATAATGCTCGTTACATTATTGTTTTTGAATGTTTTTGTAACTTTTGATTTCATTAGCCTAAAGGAAGTAACCATATTGTAATTCAATCCTGCTAAACGTAAAATTCTTTTTAGCAAACTACTACCGAAATTCCGAAAAGCAGCATGTTCTTTCTTTTGATATACACCATATACTAAATCTATATCTTCATTTATTAGCATTTTTAATAAATTCTCAAGTTCAAATGGGTCATGTTGTAAATCATCGTCAATAGTCGCTACATAAGGAGCAGAAGACTTGCTTAGTCCAACAGCAGTTGCTGTGTGTTGTCCGTAGTTTTTGGCTAATTGTATGAGCTTATATTCGAATGCTTTTGGCTCCAAAATAATTTTTTTAATTGAATTATCGTTACTACAATCATCTACAAAAATGACTTGAAATTTATAAGTAGTTTCATTTGCCCATAAATTCAATCGTTCAATTAATGAAGTGATGTTTAATGAAGAATTATAAACGGGTATGACAATATCTAAGTCTATCATAAAATAAGTATAGTATTATATTTCCTCAGGTGCTGAGCAAAATTTTGGTTCAAAAGGAATTAATGTTGATGCTAATGAAAAACCAACTCCAAATCCAGATAACAATATCCAGCCAGAATTTGTAATTGTCTTGTTCCAAGTTGTGCCTAATGTTATTGGAATACTAGCTGATGCTGTATTGCCAAATTCATACAGACTACTAGGCACTTTTTCTGTGTTTAGTTTTAATTTTCTACTTATAGCATCATTGATTACTTTATTTGCCTGATGGAACACATATAAATCAGGGAATTCAATGTTTTTTTCTGCAAATTTTAATAAATCTAAAATATTATTAGGAACTAGTTTTAAGGAGTAATTAAAGACGTCAATACCATTAAGTCGCATGTATTGATTTTGATCTTCTGTCTTTTCGGTATAAATAGCTTTTTGCCCACTACCTTCTGTTTGAAGATTGAAATAACCCGATATTGCTGTTGCATCATCCGTCATTTCAATTCCAATAACAGATATAGCATCTGAGAATATTGGTTTTACAGATCGATCATTAGCATCAATTAATTGTGAAGAAATATCTCCGCAACATAAAATGGCTCTAGCGTTCTTTTTTTCTAAAGAGGGAATTAATGTGTTTACAGTATGTAGCCCGTAAACAAATCCAGAACAACCAGAATTGATATCGTAGCTTAATGTGTTTAAAGGAAAAGCCATATCTCCATGGATTTGACAAGCGATGGAAGGTATTGCAATTTGCGGTGTTTGCGTGACACAAATTAAAATATCTATTGAATTAGTATCCCAATTTAATTGTTCAAGTAATCGTTCTATTCCTTTTTTATATAGTTCTTTTACATTTTGATTATAGTTTGCTTTTCTTCGAAAGCGGATTCCGGTATGTAAAAGTATAGCATCTCTATCTGTTTCTGATAATAAATCTAATTGTAAATTATCTTCAGTGTTTTTTGGTACAATTGATACTATACCAACAATTTTAGAGCCTCTTGTTTTAGATAATGCCATTTGTTCTTGAAATAACTATTTGGTAAATATCATCTAATGTTTTTGCAGAAGCTAAATCAGTAGACGAAATCAAAACATCAATTTCTTCATTGATTCTAGAAATATAAAGTAAAGCAGTCAAAGAACTCCAAGTTGGAATGTCTCTAAAGTTAGTTTCAAATGAGATTGACTCTTCAGGAACCATCAATTCTATTGCGGTAAAATTTATAAAATCTTTTCTTTTACTTAATGATGAATTCATTGCAGCGTTATTTTTTTTAATTAAGGGTTTTGAATTAATTTAAATCTATTTTTTTCTGAATCCAATCGTAAGTGGTTTTCATGCCTGCTTGTAGATTATTTGTGGGTTGCCAATGCAATAATTTTTCTATCATTCTATTGTCTGAGCTACGACTTCTGACTCCTTGAAATCCTTCTATGTTTTTTATATGTAGATTTTTTCCTGAAATACCTATAACCATTTTTGCTAAATCGTTTATTGAAATCATTTCTTCAGAACCAATGTTTATTGGGTAATCAACAGGGCTTTTTATTAGTTTAAGTAGTGCATCAATACAGTCATCAATATATAGAAAAGATCGTGTTTGCATACCGTCACCCCATATTTCTATAGTTTCACCTTCTTTAGCTTTTATTACTTTTCTGCAAATAGCTGCTGGTGCTTTTTCTTTTCCTCCTTCAAAAATACCTTCTGGGCCAAAAATATTATGAAAGCGTGCTATTCTGATGGAAATATTATAATTTCTTTTGAAAGAAGTATATAATCTTTCAGCATAAAGTTTTTCCCAACCATATTCACTATCTGGATTTGCTGGATAAGCGCTTGATTCTTCACAATTTGTATTCTCTGAATCTGTTTGGTTATGTTCGGGATAAATACAGGCAGACGATGCGTAGAAAAGAACTCCTTTAAATTCTTTTTTGACAACGGTATTCAATATATTTAGATTTATCATGCTGGAATTATACATTAAATCAGCATCATTTTTTCCTGAAAAAACGTAACCCGCACCTCCCATATCTGCGGCTAGTTGAAAAATATAATCATACGTTTTATTGAAAATTAAATCGACTTCTTTCGAATCACGAAGGTCATTAATAAAATATTCATCAGCAGTATGTTCAGAGAAATCAGGATATTTTAAATCCACTCCAGTGATATGACAATTCATAGGTTTAAGTCTTTTAATTAGATTTGTTCCTATAAAACCACCTGCGCCAAGAACAAGTACTTTTGTTTTTTTATTAAATAAAAGATCCATTAGTATAAAATCAAAATTTAAATATTCATTAATTTACCTTTGCAAAGGTATGCAAGAGCATATCAGTTTTTAGTATTAGTAGGCTATAATTTTCTACCTAACAATTTATTTAATAGGCTAGTATTTTTTTTGAAAGTTTTCATAAAATTTTCTTCCGAAATAATATACTTCTCGCTAAAATCTATTTGGTTAAGTATATTAACTTCTGGTTTAATACCTGCGAATATTTTTTTCACTTCTTTTTGATAGAAATTTTTATCTGCAGTAACTATATCTATTTTATCACCATTTTTTAGGTAATGGATAGGAGTGGCCTCTTTAGAAATTACACTAACTGTTGCTACGGGTCTAAGTGTACTTGTATAATTAGGTTTTGAACCATGGAATACATTGTGAGCAAAAACAACAGCAGTGCCTTTTTTGACAGGAACAGAAATTAATTCTTTTTTTACAGCTTTAAAATTGAGGAATAAAGGTCTTATATTTGATGAGCGTATGGATTTAAACCAATTATTGCTTTTAGGTATTATCTGTAAGCATCCATTTGATTCGTTCACATCAACAAGTGGACACCAAACGCAACAGGATAAATATTTCTCTTCATCAATTACATTCCAATCTTGATGTAGTGATGATTCACTTTTTTCACCTGTTCCTTTTACGATAAAAACTCCACCGTCTGGAATAAAATTAGCAAAATGTTGTTCTAATGAAGGTTGGAAAATTCCTTTTAAAAAATGATCAATCTTTTCATTCAATTCGAGATCTCGGTCTTTTATATTAGTATAAATTTCTTCAAGATTTTCAATATTCAATGAATTATATAGTGATGTCAATTTTTCAATATTCTCATCAGATAGAAAGTCAGGGATAATTATGAATCCATTTTTTCTAAATAATTCTTCTGTTTTTTTAGATTTAAATAACATGATTTTTAATTTAATTTTTTTCGAAAAACACACAAAATTTCCAAATTAAAAAATACAGGTAATTGATGACGGTATTTTTATTGAAAATTTTTCTTTTAAATAAGTAATTTGGATAATATTTTTTTAGTGAATCTATATAGTTAATATAGCTTTTGTACCAATAATTTTCTGGTTTTGAAAATTCAATTAAGCTTAGCTCTGCAAAATGAATGAAGATTAAAGTAGTGTTATTTTTAGCTAATTCATGAGGGTAATTTGTAAAATTCCATCCAGCAAGATTACAACCTCTATGTTTAATAATTTCTACATCGTTAAAAAGAACGGGGACTAAATCTAAATATTTTTGATCGTCAAATAGACCTCTCCAATACGCTTTTTTTATATTATATAAACAACAATTTTCCCACCAGTTTAGGAATGGAATAGCTGTTGCATTAACGCCAATAAAACCAGCGTTATATAAACCAACACGGAAGTTAGCTTCTAACCAATTTTGATTTTTTTGTGGATTCGCTTCATAAAAATGAGGAGTTAATAAGACGGCTTTTTTTTCTAGTTTTTCAAATAAAAAGGAAAAATCATTAAAAAAGAAAATATCATTATCAACATAAATTACTTTTGAATATTTTCTTAACAGAAAAGTCAAAAAGACAGGTTTTAATGCCCATCTCAACTTGTCCTTATTCTTATATTTTAATACTATTTTTTCTCCTATTTTCTCCGCCAAATTCTTTAACGAAAAAAAGCAGATGTTTTGTGGAATTTCAGTAGTATTTTTTGGACTTCCGTCAATCAATAAAACATGTAATACTCCTCCAAATGGAGCTATACTGTCCGCTAATGCATAGGTCTTATATAAGTGAGAAACGGTTGATATGGTGCAAAAATTTGACATTTAATTGGCTTTAGAGAAATTGAATTTGGAAAAATCTACTGCTAATTTCTTGTAGAAACTTTTCAATATAACCCAAATAATATACAATGGGTTTACCATAAATAGTAACATTGGTATTAAAATGGAAACAATCGCAATATCCATTACTATGTAAATACCCAAATGCATAAAAGTGAGCAAAATTCCATATACCAGAGCAGTTTTTTTATTTTTGATCGAAAGTAAAGCAAATAGTTCTAAAAAAAGGGAACTACCCAATAAAAGGTATACAAGCGATGGGTTGCTCTCTATGAACTGCACCATGTTTTCCCCACTCCTTACTATTTTTGAATCTCCATTAGTAACAAATAAACTGAAATGTGATTTTAAAATTTGTAGGGAAATACGTTTGCCATCTTGAATCCAATAAATGCCGGAATGGTATAATTTTGATAAAGCAGAAAGAGTATATCCAGCAGTAATTACTTGAACCGAAAATTGAATTCTATTTTTTTTAATATCTGATTTACTATCATAATGGTGTAATAAATAGGCCAAAAATTGAGCGAAAAACACAAAAGTAAAAAGGCTATTCCTGTTTAGAATACCGTTAGATTCTTCCATGGTGAAGAGTAAGGTACTGATGACAAAAAGCCCCAAACAGGTATACATTTGTTTTATTTCTAATATATAAAATAGGGTTACTAAAATTATCACTAGGATTAAAGGGTATTTTAAAGATCCATCTAAAAATAACTCGCATGGCACTATTTTACAAATCCCTTGAGGCATAGGAATTGTTTGATAGGAATAAAGCATCATTGAAGCAAGAATAATCCATAGGGTGATGAAAATTATTTTTATAAAGTTCCACTCTAAATTTGTATAATTATTGTTGTAAATTTTATTCAAAATTTCTCTCATGAATTATTTTATTTTGTTTTTTTATGGTGTCATGTTGATAATAAAAATAGATTCTATGTAAAGCAATATTTGAATATTTTGCCGTTTTGTTATTCAACACTATTAAATCCATCATTTCTTTTCCTATGGTTTGCAATTCCTTGTCTGATTCCATTCCGTTTCCATATAATATTTTTTTTGAGCTACAAATAGAGTAGAATGTATGTCCCATTTTTCCACCATTGGTATGGAATTCTTCAGCAGGGATAAGTTTGTCATTTTTGTCCGCTAAATAGAAGGCATAGGACCAGTTAGGAAAAGAACTATACATTGGAAAGCAAGAAAATGGATGTATTTCTCCAATCAATAAGGAACAGGTCATATATAAAATTGCTACTGCAATGATTTTATATTTAATAATAAATGTTAAAAATTGGGTTTTCATAATGTTCCTTATTTGGTTTCTATCCATTGCCAAACACTCCAGTCTTTTTTCCCCCAATTATGATATACGTGAATAAAATTTGGAGCATAAGAATTTTTAAAACCGTTGTCGCTGATTAAATTATCGGTTGCTTTTAAGGCTAATCCACTATTGTGATAGTCTGCTAGAAAATTCCATT
Source organism: uncultured Flavobacterium sp. (assembly GCA_963512955.1). Taxonomy (GTDB): domain Bacteria; phylum Bacteroidota; class Bacteroidia; order Flavobacteriales; family Flavobacteriaceae; genus Flavobacterium. The sequence goes on from CAUPOP010000014.1 coordinate 14,643, forward strand.
TTTTTGATAAAGTGGGTTGGCTTTGCAACCCAAATTCCCAAACTGTTGCAATCAAAGTTCCTTGATCTCTAGTTTTCCAATTGGGTAAAGAAAATATATGTACTGTTTTTTGATGCCATGATTCCAAAAAATCAGCACTTGAATCATTAAACAAAAAAACGCCGCCGTTCCAATGTTGCCAGTTTTTATCTTTAATAATAATGCCAAAAGTATTTCTAATTTCGTCAATTAAGTGCTCACACTGATCTTCCCAGAGGTTTATTCCGCTAGAATTGATCCATTTATGGTTCCACCATTTATATTTAAATCCCGTTTCTTTTTCTATTTTTTTTACGGGGAAATTATATTTAACAACTTCATTTTTTTTATTGAACCAAGCTTTTGTTTTTTTATTATAGTAAAACTCAGTATTTAATATGAAAATAGGATAGGAAAAAAAATAACGAATTGCTGTTGTTATCTTTTTTAAAGAAGATTTTTTAAATTCATTGAATATGTAATCTAATTTTCGAGATTGTTCTAATAATTCACTATCTAAAATTAATACATTTTTATCAAATTTATTTTGTGCTAAAGCGAAGGTTTCTCTATCCGTTTTCCATTGATCTGAACAATCACAATTTACTGCATAAGCACTGAATTTTTTTATTTTACAGTGGTCTGGTGCAAATGAGATTGGAGATGCGAATTCTTCAAATATAGCATCACAATCAGTATTGATTGCAATAACATCAGTATCGAGGTAACAGTAATTATTGCCTTTTGGTAAAAATTTATGTAAGCCAGTTTTTAAATAAATACTCGCTTGATGGTGATTTAAGTCCTCAGGAGTGTTAATGTTTATGATCGTGTTATGTTTAATTTCTATTTCATTTCGCACTTTATCTGTAACAATATAAATTGTTTTTTCAGAATATTTTTTCAGATATTCTAGCGAAAAATGGAGCGTATCAATATGTTCTTTGGCTCCACATACTACAAAAACAAATATATTATTGCTCATATTGTTCTTTTTTAAACCAATCAGTCATTTCTTTAATGCCTTCTTCAATAGTGTATTGTGGTTTGTAATTAATGTATTTTTCTAATTTTACAGTATTACTGTGGGTGTATTCTAATTCATTCTTTGGCAAAGGGGCTGATTTATAATTTAAGTTTTTATCTAGCGCAATTGCTATTAGATCAGCATATTTTTTGACTGAAATTGGACTTCCAAATCCAATGTTGAATATTTGATGAGTGCCCGTTTTTTCTTCTTGGATTTTTTCAATGAGTAATTCAATTGATTTTACAATATCACTCACATGAGTAAAATCTCTAAATATACTGCCTTCATTATACAATGTAATCGATTTTCCTGATTGAATAGCTTTCATGAATTTATAAGCCGCCATATCTGGTCTAGTCCAAGAGCCATAAACAGTAAAAAACCGAAGCCCAATTGCTGTGATTCCAAATTGTTTGCAGTAGTTCTCAATCATAATTTCTCCCATTTTTTTCGTTGTTCCATAAAATGAAAGTTGATTTTTTGTCGCTGATTCTTCATCCATTTCCGCTTGATTCGGATTATAAACAGAGGAGCTACTAGCATAAATTAAATATTTAACTCCATTTTTTTTGCATTGTTGGAGTACATTAAAAGTGCCGTTAATATTTGTGTCTATGTATTTTTCGGGATTATTTAAAGAACCTGAAATGCCAGTTTCGGCAGCAAGATGAATAACTACTTCAGGTTTTATTTTTAATTTTTTCAAAAAGGATTTTTTTATATCTCCTTGTTCGATATTGATTAGCTTGGAACTTCGCAGTGTTGCAGCATAATTATTTTTATCTAATAAATCGATAGCTGTTATCTGATGCTTTTTTTCTAAGTGTTTTTGCAAATGATAGCCTATAAAACCCGCTCCTCCTGTTATAAATATTGATGCCATTGTGTTTATTTATTTATATTCCCCATTTTTGAAACCATTTTTCCATGATTAAAATTTTCCAAAGTTTCCAGTTGTATTCTTCTTTGAACAAATCATCTATGTAAGATTGGTTTATAATTTTATATGCAACTAATTTGCTGTTTTTTAGTTCGGACTTATAATATTTTAAATCCATATAATAGGCATCAGGACCCACGAAACCTTGTTTTTTTCGTTCTAAAATCTCGTCAGGAAGATCCTTTTTTATGTTTTCATACAGTAAATATTTGCTTTTTTCTGTTTTATAATATTGATTTTCTTCCAAAGAAAAAACAGTTTCAAACAGTTCGTGATCTAAAAAAGGAACCCTTACTTCGAGAGAATTTGCCATGCTGGCACGGTCAATTTTTGTTAAAACTAATTCACCCATAAAACATTTTATATCTAAATATTGTATTGATTTTAATGGGCTTAATTTTGGATCAAAATTTTTTCTGTAAAACCAGTGCACATCTTCAGGTATAAATGGATGTAAATTAGGATGTAACATTTTTTGTAATTCCTTCTTGTCAAACCATCCCATTGCCATCGCTTTAGCATAGAAAGAAACGGTGTCAACAGGTTTTAATTTGATTTTTAGTTTAGATAAAAAATGCTTGGGGTTATTCAATTTATAAAAATCATGTTGCCAAGTGTATCCGCCAAAAATTTCATCAGCACCTTCACCACTTAATACTGCCTTCACACTTTTTCGGGCTAATTGGCTCACCATAAATGTTGGGACAATTGATATGTCAGCAATGGGTTCATCGTAAACTTCGGCCATTTTATTTACTAGGTCTAGGCTTGAATTATCAGCTATTACGACTTCATTACTTATGTTTAAATGTTTGGCAACAATTGACGCAAATTGATGTTCACTCTTTTCCCATTTGCTAAAACCTATTGAAAAAGTTTTAGGATTATATTTGATTTTTTTGAGATAGGATACAATTGCGCTACTGTCATAACCACCACTCAAAAAAGACCCAATAGGTAAGTCAGAGCGTATATGTTGCTTTATAGAGTTGATAAGGATAGAATTAATTTTAGGAATTAACTCATCCTCTTTTACAATTGAGTTTTTTGATGAAAGATTCCAATATTCATGTAGTTTTTCGTCTAATGTAAGCGTGTTTATTTCTAAATAATTTGCAGGAGGTAGTTTTTTTATGTCTTTCCAAATGGTTTTAGGGGATGGAATGTATCGATAAACAAAATAGTCCGCAAAGGCGCTAAAATCGATTTCTTTTTTTGGGATTTCGGATGCGATAATAGCTTTTAGTTCGGAAGCAAAAACAAGATTTTCAGTATTTTTAAAATAATATAAAGGTTTGATTCCAAAACGATCTCTTACTAAAAACAACTTATTTTGTCTTTCATCCAATAAGGAAAAAGCAAACATTCCTTTTAATTTATTAATAAAATTAATTCCCCAGGTTTGATAAGCCGCAATAAGGACTTCGGTGTCAGTCTGTGTTTTAAATTGATATTTGTCTTTTAATTCTTCTTTTAATTCTAAAAAATTATATATTTCACCATTGAAACTAATCCATATATTCTCTTCAACATTGCATAAAGGTTGTTTCCCTAAAGGACTTAAGTCTAAAAATGATAATCTTGTGTGGCCTAATGCAACAGTATTATCTTTAGAATAAAAAACGCCAAAATCATCAGGACCACGATGCTCAAGTGTAATTAACATTTGACCAAATAGTTTTTGATTAACAGCTGTTTTTGTACTAATATGTCCTAGAATTCCACACATATATCAATTAATTATTTTAGTATCTAGACTCAATGTAATATTTATAAAAATCTTTTTCGCTTATTAAATTACCATCGATTCTTCCGTTTATATTGACGGCAAAAATATTTTTATTATTTAAAATCGTTGTGATTTTTTTTGTTTTTTCTAAAGGTGGCTCATAGTTTTTAGGTTTGAAAGCCGACAAATATCGGTCATTTTCTATTAAATATTTGTCAAGCATGTTAGCAAGGCTAATCTTTCCATATACGTTTTTTAGTCTAGTATATAATTTTCTAGATATCAACATTCTACTTGAACCAAACATTCTTTTTGTTCGAATAGGTTTCAATGATTTATATTGTTTTTTTACTATCAAATTGTAGTCTAATACGGTTTTACTTATTGTATCAACCGTCACAAAAGGGTCGTAAGGATCAATAATGTAGTCTTTGCCGCCAATTATAATTATTGGAAAAGTATGCACTCCTTCAACGGAAGCTTGTTTTGTTTTTAGTTTTAATAATTTTTCGATTAAACGATTATAAAATGTCGTTCTTTCTCCGCAAAAAACAGCATATTGATTTTTATTACCTAAATTAAAACAAGTCTTAATAGCTATTTTGTCCCAATTTTTTATTGATGAAGCGTCTTTAGCCATTCCTAGTTTAGAACCCAAAAATTGAAAGCTAAAAGCAGCATATACATAATCGGCAATAATTAGAGATTTTATATAGTCTTTAGTTTCTCTATTTGATTGAATTGTATCAACTTTTATTAATTCTGATTTTAACAAAGAAATGGATTCTTCAAAAGTATTACATATATTATATTTAAGCGTATCTCTTTGTGAAAGAGTTTTTTTTAATATAGAAATTTCAAAATTAGGTTCTTTTTCATTGTTATTTAAAATGCTTTTATTGACTATTTGTAAATCAATTGTTTGCGAATTAATTTTATGAATTTTTAAATATAAAATGGCCGAAATAAATAAAATGATACTACTAAAAATCAAACTTTTCTTCATCTTAATGCTTTTTTAAAAGTTCAGATTTTTTCTCAGACAATGGTTTTTCTTTTAAATTTCTACCCAATAAAATGAAAAAGTAGTATAAAAAATAATTGATTGTTAACGGGATAATTGTAACCAAAATATAATTAATAAAACTTCTTGTTTTTTGTAAAAAATAAGGATGCAATAGTAAAATAATACCAATAAAATTTTTTGCATCTATTAACATGTATAAAAATAAAATGGAAGAAAGAAGGATATAATTATTCATTAAAACATCTTTCGATACGTTTTTGTTTTTCACAAAAAAAACCGTGTAACTAATTAATAGGCAGATAAAAAGAATCAAAAATAAATAAGAGTTGAAAGTAGTTTGAATAAAGAACAGTAAAGCACATAATCCCAGAGCGGAAAAAAGATTCAATTTATTAATTTGACTTTTTATTGTTTCTTGATTTTTTACAGCAAAAGTTTTTGTGTTAGATTGAATGTCTTTTTCTAGATCTTCGAATTGATGAATTGCGATGTCTCTTAGTCCTAGTAAAAAAAGAAATAGTATAAAAATAGAACACAATGAAAGCGGAATAACAATATATTCTTGGAGTGCATACAATAAAATAATCCCAGGTATTACATGAGCATATATAGCATCAGTAATTAGTCCCAAAATCCCTTTTTCTTTCAGTCGTATAAAGGGTAAGGAATATCCAAGCAATAATAAAAACTGAAAAACTAAAACTAAACTCGCTTGTTTTGAAATAGTAAATAGGAGATAAAACCCCATGAGGCCAAAAAATAAAATTATGAATAGCACCACATACTTATTAAGTATTGTAGTGATATTAAATTTGTTCGAAAGTTCATCTGCTTTTACATCAAACAAATCATTCAAGAAATAGCCGCTAATTCCCACTAATAGATAAGCGGGTAAAAGTTTTAGAGCAATTGTATGAATAATAGTTGCGTTTAGATTTGCTGCTAATCCAAATAGCAACAAAAAGTTAGCATACAAAAGTAAATTGTAGGCGCAAAACGAATACAATCGTTTGTGTATTTTAAGCAAGTTATTCATCCGTCCAGTCTTCAGTGGCTTCAAGAAACCAACTTGCAGTTAAACAATAAGAACCCGCGCAATAATTTCTGTCTTTTGAAGTAAAGTAGGGGTAGTTTTCAAAAAGAGTTAGATTCGTTTCACAATTTTTTATAATCAGTGCCTTAATTTCATTTTTTAAAGAATCATTCGTTTTGAAATATTTTAAGCATAAATAAGAAAGTATTAACTCAGCAAAACAATACGTGTCTTTTTCCTTTTGTATCAGTTTTTCAATAGTATTTGAAACCTTATTGAAAGTTGTAATTCCCTCTTTATACGCTCTTGCAAAGTGGTATGCTATAACAATTTTATGTTCGTAAAAGTGATGTTTGTCCTTGTCATTTTCCCAAACTGTAATACAATATTCAATGGCTTTTTTTGTGTTTTTATTTTCACCTAAATACATTAAAGCATTTACAGCTACACCAACTTCAGTATCGGTTTGATGTAACATTCCAGATTTTATTGTATTTGCAACTGCCTTTTTTTCTAACAGTAATTTTAGGCATAAATAAGGATTAACCATAAACAAATTCCAACTTGGGAGAATCCAAGTCAATAGTCTACCATCATTTTTTATATTTTTTAATAATGTCTTTTTATTGTTTAATTTATAGCCTTGTTTTTCTAAAATAAAGGAACACAACGCTGTGTCATCAATATCTGGGGGGACTTTATTGAGCGAATTTTCTAATTTCCAAAATCTAAAAACGCCACCTTTTTCTATTGATTTTAATAAAAAAAGAGTTCCTTTTTTTATTAAATCCTTATTAATTTCACTACTATTCCTTAAGGAATAGAGTATGTTTGAGTGAATAAATGGGGAAGGATATGTTATGTGCCAATCTTTTTTGGACGTGTTTTGATTTGGGTAAAATTCAAAAGTTGGAAATTCAAAATTTTCATTCATTCCTTTTTCGAGTAAAGAAATAGCGTTTTTTCTTTGCAACAATGTAGCGTATTTGCCTTCTTTTTTAGAAAAAACGAACATTTTTTCTAAACCTCTTATGTGACTTGAATTGCGATAAATTGATTTGAAATCTGGGGATAAACAAATTTCGGGGAAATAGTTAAATAACTCTTCTAGAGCTATTTGTGCTTCTTGTTTTGCTAAATGTGCACCAATACAATAATGTGGTCCATATCCAAAAGAAAGTATTTTTCCTTTTTTTCGATCTAAAATAAACTCATTGGGCGAATCAAATACTTCGGGGTCGCGATTTGCTGCTCCCAAAGCTAAGCTTATGGATGAATTTTTGGGTATTGTATGATTGCCTATTGTAACTTCTTCTTTATTTGTTCTTTGGATAATTTGTGTTGGCGCTTCTAATCTTAGCGTTTCATTGATGAGGTTCGGAATAAGATTCGTGTTTTCAATTATTTGTTTGAAAAGTGATGGTGTTTTAAATAAAATTAAAAGTGCGGATGAGATTAAATTGGGAGTAGTTTCATTACCTCCCAAAAGCAATACTTTTGTTAAATTTAAAATATTATCATATGAAAAATTGTCTTTCGAATTTTTATGAAAAATTATTTCTGAAAGTCCTTCTGAATCCTTTTTTTCTATGGCTATTTGAATCCACTCCTCAACAATAGGTTTTAATTCGTTCCATTTTTCAAGGGCGTAATTAGTGTCGAAAATTGCTTTGCTTGAAACAGCTTCGCTAGACCAATTTCTTAGTGTTTCATTTTCAGTGGCTGTTATTCCTAAAAGTCTTAAGACGACTAAAGAAGAAAATGGAAGACAAAAATCTTTAAGAATGTCGAATCCGTCTTTTGTAACTAAAGAGTCTAAAATCTGTCTGCAAATTTGTCTGTTTTTTTGCTCTAGATCTTCTATCCGATTTGGAGAAAACAGCGCTTTATCTCCGCCGATTATTTTTCGATTTTTGGTGTGTTCTGGGGGATCGCAATTTAATAAAATGGGATCAAAAGGCGAGTCTCCTTCTGAGGAATAGATTGCGCTATTGGTCAGAATATCTGTGATTTCATTGTAGCCAATAATAAGCCAAGTATTATTGGATTTTAAATAATGAACATTGCCAGTTTTTCTCAACTCCTCATATACTTTATATGGGTTTTGCGAAAATTGAATGGTTGATATATCGGTATTTATTTTTGACATTTAGCTTATATTTCGCCAGATATTCGTTTTTTTATACTTTTTAAATAGGATTCGTCCTTAAAGCCATTGTTTCTTTCATCTAAAAAAAGCATGCAATCAGTACCTATTTTATAACGCAACTTTGATGTTTTGTCCAGAGCAGCATTATACACTTCTTGAGCAATGTAATCTGGTTCAGAAAAGGAGGGAAACCAATTGGTTTTATGCACTTTATCTAGCAAGGCTTTGTATTCAGGTTTTTCCGTTGAAGCAAATTCGACATTTGAAGCATAATCATTTTCTTTGACACCACCGGGTTCTATTAATTTTACTCGAATTTCAAAAGATTCCAATTCAAACATCAAGGATTCTGAAAATCCTTCTAATGCCCATTTTGAAGCATGATACATTGATAACATTGGAAAAGTTACTAGTCCACAAAGTGAAGACATGTTTATAATTGTGCTGTTTTTTTGTGTCTTTAGCTTTGGTAATAGCGCTTTTATCATAAAAACGGTTCCAAAAAAATTCACTTCCATTTGTCTTCTAATTTGTTCATCAGACAAACATTCAAATGGGCCAGAAAGTACAAAACCTGCATTGTTTATCAATGCATCTATCTTAGATTCTGATTTGAGGATTGTATCAACTGTTTTATGAATTGATTTTTGATTTTCGAGATCCATTTCATGATAAACAATATTTTGCCCTTGAATCAAATCCTTATTTGATTTTGAGCGGACTGTGGCATGGATTTTCCAGTTTTCATTTGCAAATTTTAATACTAATGCTTTTCCAATCATGGAATTTGCACCAGTAATTATTGCAACTTGTTTTAAATTATTCTCCATAAATTTTTTTTCTTCTAGTGTTGCCATTCGCTAACGCTATTTTGAATTCTTCTTCAGAAATCAATTTATTTTGGTTTTCAATAAATCCTATGGATTTTTGAAAATCTGGTCGGTTTTTAAAAGTTAAATAGCTGTTTTTCATAAAGAAGTCATCATTGATTTCAAAGACTTCAAACCCTAATTCAGGCTTTTGAGAATCATGGTAATAATATACAGGATTGGACTCTTTTGGACCAATAAGGATTTGCAACGCATAACGAGGAGCATTTGATTTATTGATGTCTGAAAAATGAATAACTCCATCTTCAAAAATCACACATTCTCCTGCTTTACAAGGAATTGGTTCTAAGTAATCTGAAACTAATACTTCTTCAAAGTCTTTAAAATAATAGGGAACATCCATGGTTGCAATATCTGGAAGGATTTTATGGCTTCCTTTTACTAACATAATTGTTCCATTATCTGTTGTTGTATCTACTAATGGGCACCAAATGGTGAATGAAGTAGTTTTTTCTTCTTTGACATGAGTCCAGTTTTGATGGATTTCAAACTTTCCTGCTCCAGGTGGTTTTACATAAAAATTAGCATTCCAAACATGATAATTATTAAAAATCTCCTCTATTATTGGGTTGAAAAGTTTTTTAAATAATTTGTTTGTAGCTCTTTTGTATTCTTCATTCGTATCTAAAAAAGTACAATGGTAATTTGATACTCCAGTTCTCTGTGGAGCATAATTGTCATCTGGTTTTAAATCTAATAATTGATTTAAAGTGGTTTGAACGATTTCATCAGACAATAATTTTTCAATTATAAATCCATTTTCAAGATAGGTCTTGTTATGTGTTTTGTTTTTAAAAATAGGTCTTTCCATTTTAGTTTGGCTTATTTTATTTAGCTGCTTTTATTAAGTAATACTTCTCAATAGTTGTAGACTCATTGAAATTCTGTATTAAATTGTCAAGCACATTGCTTTTTTTAGGTAAATTAACCGTTGCTTCTGTTCTCCATCCGTTTTTGTTTGAGATTTCGGTTGCACTATAAGGAATAACATTTTCAGAAATGTCAATATACTCAATGGAATTGAAGCCTATTTTTTTAAGAATTTCTATGTATGTTGTTATGCCATATTGATTTTTTATTGGAATACCAATGCGCTCAGATCTAATTTCAAGGTCTGATTTTTCTGTTTCGGAGTTTGGTAAACAATCCGCCAGGCATAGTATTCCATTTTTTTTTAGTGTTCTATATGCTTCTTCAAAAAATTTTTCCCTCGTGTTAAATTGAAATGCTGATTCTATTGCAATAATAGTATCAAAAGTATTGTCGTTATATTCTAATGAAGTAGCATCTCCTTTTTTTAAAAAAATTCGGTCTGATAATTTGTTTTCTATTATTTTTTCTTGTGCTTTTTTAACCTGATTATCAATTATGTTTAATCCATGGATTGTTACATGAGGTATTTTTTTTGCAATAAAAATATCTTGATCTCCATATCCATACCCTAGATCCAATATGACTTGGTTTTCTTGAATAGGAGCAAATCGTATTACTTGATCAATCATTTGTTCACAGGCTACTTTTGTTTCATTTGTGTTTTTCCAATAGCCTAGATTAAGATAATAGCAATTTGCTAGAGAATTCGTTATTCTGGTTTCTAACCTAGAATACATATTCTTTGTTTGAATTTGATTTTCATCTTTTTTTGTGTCCAACATATTTAGATGTGTCTTTTGAAATTCCATTCGCTATGAATTATTGCTGTATTAGGTCTTTGGTCTATCATTTCAGAATTTGATTTATTGCTTTTTTTTACATTAAATTGTAATGCTTTAAACTGACTTATTAAAGGTTTTTCTTCATTCATTATAATGTTTAATTTTAAAATATAAACCCCTTTTTTGATAGTATAAGGTGGTAATATAGCTGAAATTAATAGCTGTTCATTCTGGCAGGTTTTGTCCTTTGGTTCAATATTGCTTATCAGTGTCGAAATATAGCAAATATCGTTTCCTAATAAATTTTCAATACCAAAAGCAATGTCAATTTTAAATGGTTTTACAATTTCTATCAAACAACTAAATTGTATTGGTGTGTCTTCTATTATAGAATCATTATGATTTGATTCAACTTTAATTTCTTTTACTATAAAATAATCATTTTTTAAGAAATGGTTTTTATTGATAACATGTTTATTTATGGGAAAACTACTGTTCGACTTTAAAAGAGTATTATAGAGGTAATTTTCAATTACATCAGCTTTTCCATTATTAATAATTTTTCCATTATCAAGTAAATAAAATTTTTCGCAGTTAGATGCCAAAGTATTTAAGTCATGAGAAACAAAAATGAACGTTGCTGTGTTGTTTTTTTTATTCTTAATAAACTGTTTTACTTTTAGTTGAAAATTAGTATCTCCCACATTCATTACTTCATCTAAAAGGTATACATCAAAATCTAAATTGGCCATAATGCTAAAAGCCAAACGCAAATACATTCCGCTAGAATAGTTTTTTACAGGCTGATTAATGAATTTTCCAATTTCACTAAAATCTACAATTTTATCGAATTCTATAGCAATCTCTTTTTTAGTAAATCCCAATAATTGTCCATTTAAAAAAATATTTTCTTTGCCGCTTAATTCAGGGTGAAAACCAGCGCCAATATCAAGAATACTAGCTACTCGTCCTTTTATAGTTGCATTTCCACAACTAGGTTTTGTTACGCCAGCCAGAATTTTTAGTAAAGTACTTTTTCCGCTTCCATTTGTTCCAATAATACCTACTGATTCTCCTTTTTTAATTTCAAATGTTATGTCTTCAAGCGCCCAAAATTCTTTCGTGTTATTTCCATTATTATCTAAAATCGGTTGATTCAGAATGTATTTTTTACCTATATTTTGAACTTTTATTGCTACATCATTTTTACACATAATCACTAAATTTATATTCTTTGTTGTTGTAATAAAACATTCCTGTCAAGGCAAGAAATAGAACAATAAAAAACGAAATAATCCAATTCATGTTAAAAGGAATTGTGTCAAAAAACATCCATCTCCACAAGTTTATCACATTAGCCATAGGGTTTAGGTCTAATAAAGGTCTGAATTTTTCGGGTAGCAAATCAGGGCTAAAAAATACAGGTGTTAGCCAAATGCCAAAATACATAATAAATGGAAGGATATGCAATAGGTCTCTTCTTCTGTAAGCAAATGAAGCAATCCAAAAAACTAAAGTTAAGCCACATAATGCATTAAAAAAAAGAACAAAAGGGATAAATATTATTTTCCACGATATTGTAAGTTTAAAAAAAAGAATCAAAGGAATTAACAGTAACAAATTTAGTCCTAGTTCCACTAGAGCTATAATTATTTTAGATAAAGGAAGTATAGTTTTAGGGAAATATATCTTTTTTATTATATGTGCTGATTCGTGAATGCTAATAATGCCTGCCTGAACGATGTACGAAAAAAAGTTCCATCCTAAAAGACCACTTAATAGATAAACAGTGTAAGGGAGATTATTTGTTTTCCAATTTAAAAGGTATCCAAATAAAAAAGAAAATATAAGTAGCGTAGTTAAAGGTTGAATAATACTCCATGCAATACCTATAAAAGTTTGAGCGTATTTAACTTTCAAATCTCTTTTTGCAAAAACCCATATCAGGTTTTTGTATTCCCATATTTTTTTAAAATAATTCGAAATACTGTCAGGACTTGTGTTTATTTCTATAGTTATTTCTTTTTTTTTAGATTTCATCAAATGCTATTTATAAGTATAGATTTTTGCTATTTTTTTAAAGAAAAAACGGGTTTTTTAATTACTCAATAGTTACTAATAATTACAAATTTAGAATTTTAATTTCCGTAATTTTTACTAATAATTACAAATTTAGAGTTTTAATTCTGATACTCTTCTGATTTTTATAATTCTTTTTTCTATTTTAAACTATGTCTTTTTTTTTTTAACTCAACGGTATTTTTTGTGTTATTTTAAAATATTGAGAGTAGGTTTGTTTCAAAAATATCAATTTCTTCATTAAAACTTCAATTTAAAAATGAGTTGTTTTCGGAGGACGAGTTAAATCATTTTAATAATTGAATACAAAACTTTACTTATCTAAGTTGTCAATACTGAATCAATTTTTTTTGAGGGATTATATTTTGATATTATCCCTTGTGACAATTTTTGTTTTTTCTAATTCACTCCTTAACGGTTATAATTATGATGATGTTTTAGTAACTCAAAATCAACCGTTGACATCTGACGCAAGTATTTCTTCGATTGTTAAAATCTTTGAAGGGTCCTATTATAAGGATGCTACAGGGCATTCTTTTGGTTACAGACCTATAGTTTTGCTTTCATTTGCAATAGAGCATAGTTTATTTTCTGAGAGTCCATTTGTGAGCCACGCCATCAATGTTTTATTGTATTTGGTCTCTGTATTAATGCTTTTTAATTTGTTATGTAATTTTTTTGGAGAAAATAAGATTGTTATTGCTTTTTTAGCTTCCCTTTTATTTATTGTTCATCCAGTACATAGTGAGGTTGTGGCAAGCATAAAAAACAGAGATGAAATATTAGCTTTTTTCTTTGCCATGCTTTCTGGACTTATGATTTTTAAATATTTAAAAAAAAAGAGTTGGCATTTTCTTTTGTTATCCCTTCTCTTTTTTGCTGCAGGTATGCTGTCTAAAAAAAGTATTTTTCCGTTAGTTGTTGTTATTCCATTTGCAATTATTTTATTAAAAAAAATTAGTAGAAAAGACCTTTTATTAGTTGTCTTCTCTTTAGTTATTCCTGGTGCTTTTATAGGTTCTGATTTTGAGATTTCAAAATTAATTTTATTGATAGTTCTTCCTGTTTTAGCTGTTGCTTTATTTTATTTCTTTTATTCAAGTCAAGATTTGAAGTCTAATGGGAATCAAAATCAATTTTGGGTCAAGGAATCATTACTATTTATTATCTCATGGTTTTTTATAGGGTTAGCACTTTATAAAAATAATTTTGGATTTGTGTTTTTGTCAATTTTACCTTTACTTATTTCGAAATTTGAAATTAAGAAAAGTGTTTTTCAACTTATGCTTCAGTTGTTAGTAGTAGGTTTTGTTTTAAAAATTAATAATTGTTTTTTAATTACTCTTTTTACAAGTGCCGCTTATACTTTTTATTCTATTTCAAATAAAAAAAGAGATTTTTTGAATATTTCAATTTTGCTAGTTTCAATTATTGGTTTGTTCTATTTAGGGATGTCTTTAAAAAAAATGTTTTTAATAGTTTATTTACTGCTGTTTTTTTATGCTTCTTTCAAAAACTCAAAGCTTAGCTTATTTCTTTCAGCGACTAATTTTATAATTAGTTTGTTGTATTTTCAAATAGGTATGTTTCAAATATCATTATTGGTATTTTCCTTAATCATTCATTTTAATTATTTAAAAAAGTATTTTCTTTCTTACAGGAGAACGGGAATACTTTTGTTCATTATTACTTCTTTGATTTTTGTAGGTTTTGAATTGAATTATCAAAGTAGCATTATCAAATCGCTAACTAAATCTTCGGGTGGTGATGTTGAAAATATTCAGGAATATCTTAAAAAACTACCTTCTAAAAATGAAATATCAGAGGGTAGAAGATTAGAGTATATGGAAAACACTTTAGTTGCTCCACATTCCGTAAATGAAAAAATAGCTACTGGAATTGTTGTTTTAGGCGAATATGCCAAATTGATGGTTTTTCCTAATGAACTGTCTTTCTATTATGGGTATTCTAAAATTAAGACAACAAATTTAAATGATTACAGAGTTTGGTTTTATCTGTTAATTTATATTTCACTATTCTTTTTAGCTATTTATCAAATTAACAAAAGGCCAATTATAAGTTTTGGAATTGGATGGTACTTTTTATCAATACTATTATTTAGTAATTGGGTAGAGTTAGTTGCTGGAATGGTAGGTGAAAGGCTTGCTTTTACAGCATCTACTGGTTTTTGTGTTTTCATAGCTGCTATTGTTTATGAATTAAAACCAAGTTTAGATTTGTTTAAACCTAAAAAGATGGAGTTTGCAGTTTTAGCCATTTTGCTATTATTTTCTGTTAAAACGTTCTCCAGAAATAGTCAATGGGAAAATCCTATCAAATTGATGAGCCATGATATTGTGCATCTAGAGAATTCTGCGCAAGCTAATAATATGTTAGCTTTAAGTTTAATGAACGAATCGCTTACAAATAGTTCACTTTCAAATGAAATACGAATAGAGTATCAAATGAAAGCTATTAATTATTTTTCTAAAGCAATTGTAATTTATCCTTATTTTTTTAATTATCATTTTGATTTAGGCCGTTCTTATGTGGTGCAAAATGATTTTTTGAATGCCAAAAAAGCATTTTTAGAGGCGTATAAATTACAACCTGAAAATTTACTTTCCTTAGATGAATTGACTAAAAGAAGTTTTGATTTGAAGCAAAAAGAGGAGACGGTTAAATATGGTAATCTTTATTTAAAAATTAATCCATACAATGAAAAAATTCATGAATTAGTAGCTTATATATGTCTTTTAAATAAAGATTTTATCAGTACTAAAAAATATGCAGAAAGAGGTTTGTCCTATTTTCCTGCTAATGAAAATTTTAAACACATGATTATAGATTCCTCTCATTAAATTATTAAGATTCAATAAAATAAACACATTAAAACAAAAATAAATAGAATCATTTTGATTTTAAAACAATTAGAATTATGAATTTAAAAAATTACCCAAATCAAAAAATTAAACTGAATTTTCTGTTGAGTTTTTTTCTGTTTTTTGTTCTCAACGGTTCAATATACTCCCAATGTAATGTAGGAAGTAAAGGAATAACACTGACTTCTCCAACCTCATGTTCTACATATAGTTATAACATTGGTCCGGGTGAATATGAGTATTTAAATCTAGAAGGAGGAGTTACTTATCAATTTGGCCTGAGTTCAGCCGCTTTATCATATTGGGCTCCAAACCAAATTTTTTGGGGTAATGGTATCTGTATAGATGGTGTTGCTAACGGAAACCAAGTTACGTATACTGCCCCATCAACAAGACAATATAATATAGGTACTAATAGACTTACCTCTAGTGGTTATTATTTTAATGGTGTATCCGCAACATTGTCCTATGCGCCTGTTACTCCAGCTTATCCGTCTGCTATTTCTGGGCTTAATAATGCATGTAAAGGGTCATCTGTAAGCTATTCAATTTCGTCAGCGACAAATGCAAGTAATTATGTTTGGGAATATTCTATCAATGGAGGAGCAAGTTATATCAATCTAACTACTACTGGTACAACTTCAGTTACATTTTCATGGCCAACCGGTTCTACGGGAACTTTGCAAGGAGTTGTTCGTGTAAAATCGCAGAATGGACCATGCTCTAGTGGATGGAGAACGTATAGTGTTAATGTATTAGATCAGCCGACATCGCCAACTACTGCGGTTAAACTTAATAATGTCTCTCAAGTTTGTATTGACACGCCAGTAGGTATTTCAAGTGTTTCTGGAGGGATTAATCAAGGTTGTACTGTTGAATACAGGTTCTCCATAGATGGAGGTTTTACCTGGTCAAATGCTTCAACTACTGCTCCGTCAGGTATTAGTTCATCCATAAAAGGGGTTAATAGAATTCAAATTCAGGCTAGAAGGACGAATTGTATTTCTTCTTGTGATACTTCCTCATGGAATACAGTAGCCACTTGGGATGTTGATGTGACTCCACCTACAGTTTTTACAAAAAATATTACAGTAGATCTTAGCGGAATTACAGGGACTTATACCTTGGATCCATTATTAGTAAATAATAATAGTACTGATAACTGTACTATAGCCAGTTACTCAGTAAGTCCAAATACTTTTAATTGTAGTAACACAGGAGCAAATACTGTTGTTTTAACAGTTACTGATAACGCTGGAAACTTCTCTACACGTTCAGCTGTAGTAACCGTTAGAGATGTTACTCCTCCTATTGTCTTGACACAGGATAAGACAATACAATTAGATGCAACAGGTCATGTTTCAATTACGCCAGGTGATATCGATCTTAATTCTTCAGATATCTGTGGAATTCAAACTATTTCATTAAAAAAACTAGGGGATTCAGATGCTTCTTACTCTACGACAGGACTTACTTTTGACTGTACTGAAGAAGGTGAAAATACGGTGGTTTTGAGAGTAATTGATGTAAAAGGAAATGTTGCTACTAGACAAGCAAAAGTAATTGTTCAAGATCAAATTGCACCGGTCATCAAAGTAAAAGATATCACTTTGCAATTGGACGAAAAAGGAATAATAAGTTTAACTCCAGAGATGATTGATGATGGAACTACGGACAACTGTTTCTTTACTTTGTTTACAATTCCTAGTTCATTTACATGTAATGATGTTGGACCTAATACGGTATTAGTTATTGCTACTGATACAGGAAATAATGTTCAATTTTCATCAATTGTAGCTACTATTCAAGATAATATTAAACCTACAATTACTGCGCCAGCAGATATAACTGTTAATGCAGATGCTACTTGTAGTGCAACAGGTCTTAATTTAGGTTCAGCTATTACTGCTGATAATTGTTCAGTTGCAACTGTAGTAAATGATGCTCCTACTGTATTTCATTCAGGGATTAATACGATCACTTGGACAGTAACAGATGTTAATGGGAATATTCAAACGGCAGTACAAAAAGTTACCGTTGTCGATGTTACAATACCTACTATCACGGCGCCATCATTGTATAAAGTGAACGCGGATTCTGACAAATGTGGAATTTTGGTGTCAAATAGTACTTTTGAAATCCAATATGGTGATAATTGTTCAGGTGCAATTTTAAAAGGAAAATATAAAAATGGTAGACAAGTTTTGTCCACAGACGTTTTGCCTTTAGGATATACTATTATTACTTGGACGGTTACAGATGGAGCGGGTAACAAGGCCTCTACTGAGCAAACTATAAATGTGGTTGATGGTACATCACCAACTATAGCAAATCCTGCTGATGTGAATAGGAATGTAAGTGCGTCAGCTTGTAGTTTTAATGAATTGACTTTGACAGCTCCGCTTAATTCTGATAATTGTGCAGTAACTAGCATAACTAATAATCATCCTTCTACGACCTATCCAATAGGAACAACAGTTGTTGTTTGGACAGCAATTGATGCGGCTGGAAATGTGACAAAAGCAAATCAAAATGTAATTATACATGATGTTACTCCGCCTACTATTACATGTGTTTCTGGTTCTCCAATAACAAAAAGTAATACAACAGGAATTTGTGGATATGTAGTTAATGGTTCTGAGTTTGATCCAACAGCCATAGACAATTGTTTAAATCCAACTCTAACTCATAACTTTACTTCAACTAGTAATTCTAATAGTTTAGCAGGTGCTACTTTTCCAATTGGCACAACTACTGTTACATGGACAGCTACTGATGCTTCTGGAAACATATCAACGTGTAATACTGTTGTTACGGTAGTAGATACCGAAGCTCCAGTAATGCAAAATTGCCCTGGTAATATAACTGTTGGTTCATATAGTGGTTGTACTTCGGTTCCAAATTGGTCAGCGCCAACTGCAATCGATAATTGTGGTTCTTCGGTTACTATTGTTCAAACACAAGGGCCATCTCCATTAGATATTAATGATCCGGGAACGTACACAGTTGAATATAAGGCAACTGATAGTAGTTTAAATTCTAGCTATTGTACTTTTACTGTTACCGTAGTGGGTTCTTCAACGCCAATATTAGTAGCGCCTTACAATGTAACTTCAAAAAACACAGATACTGATGCTTGTACATGGACTGCTCCAATAGGAAGTTTAAAACCAATTCAGGCCATTGGAAATTGTCCATTAGCGGTTACATGGGATGTATTGAATCCTGATAATTCTCATTCTACAGGAACAAATGATGTAAGTTCTCATGCATTTGCAAAGGGAACAAGTACTGTAAGCTATACATTAACGGCTTCTGGTAGTGACCCAATAACTGAAACATTTACAGTTACTGTTGTAGACAATCAAAAACCAACACTAATAGCACCATCTAATGTTGCTATTAATTTAACATCAACTTGTGTAGCATCAGAAGTAAATCTAGGTACTCCAACCCTTACGGATAATTGTTTAGGTGCTACTTATACAAATAATGCACCTGATACTTATCCTTTAGGAGTTACTACTGTAACTTGGACTGCAACGGATGCCTCAGGAAATACAAGTTTAGCAACACAAACAGTAACAGTTACTGATAATCAAGCGCCAGTTATTGCATTTGGTGCAGGTCATTCTATAACTAAAAATACTAGTGCAGGTAAATGTGATTATACCGTTACGGGAACCGAATTTAATCCAACGGTTACGGACAATTGTACTATAGCAACTTTTACTCATAATTATGTAAGCTCAGCAAGTACTACAACTTTAGCGGGAGCAATATTCCCTAAAGGAGTAACTACTATTACTTGGACTGCAACTGACGTTAATGGAAATTCAGCTACTTATCCTATTACAATTACTGTAAATGATACTGAAGCCCCAATTTTCACTAATTGTATTACAAATCAAATGTTGACCATTGGCAAAACTATCAGTACTTGTGCTGGATCAACAAGTTGGCCAGTACCTCAAGCAACTGATAATTGTTCTGCACCAACTATTACTTTGGTGTCAACACCAATACCTCAACAAAATGGTGGGACTGAATATGTTCCTGGAATTTATGAAATTAAATATACAGCATCAGATAGTTCATCTAATACTAGTTTTTGTAGTTTCTATGTAAAAGTTATAGACTCAACAGACCCTATTATTGTTAGTCCTCAAAATACGATTCATGAAGCTGACGAAAATGCATGTACTTGGACTTCGCCAGCAGCTAGTTTAGCGCCAATTCAAGCTGTAGGAAATTGTCCAAAAGTTAGTTGGAGTCTTGTAAATCCAGACGGAACAAATGTTTCTGGAACTTTGGATGTGAGTCAATATGTGTTTATGAAAGGAGTGACGCAAGTTACTTATACAATAATTGATGCAAACGATAATACAGCTTCTAGTTCTTTTAATGTAACAGTAACAGATTCTGTTAAACCAACTTTAGTAGCTCCAGCTGATTTGAATTTAAATGTAACTTCAGCTTGTACTTTATCAAATATTAATTTGGGTACGCCAGTAGTAACTGATAATTGTGCAGGAACAATTGTAATTAATAATGCTCCAGTTGTATTCCCTGTAGGAATTACTACAATTATTTGGACCGCAACGGACGCTAGTGGTAATGTAAGTAAAGCGAATCAAGTGGTTACAGTTACGGACTCCGTTCTTCCTACAATTACATATTCAGGTTCTTCAGCCATAACAAAAAATAATACATCTGGTACTTGTGGATATGTAGTGAAAGGTCTAGAATTTGATCCAGTTGCTACTGATAACTGTACTGTAATACGTTTAACACATAATTTTTCATCTTGGAATAATCCAAATACATTAGAAGGGGCTACTTTTCCAATAGGTACAACGCCAGTAATTTGGACAGCTGTTGATTCAAATGGAAATACAAAAGACTATGGACAAAGCATAACTGTTAGAGATGTTGAAAAACCGGTGTTTGTTAATTGCCTTGCTAACCAAACTATTACTGTAGGACCAAATTGTTCTGGAGGTATTGCTTGGCCAGTTCCTGTTGTACAAGATAATTGTAGTGTAACGATTACACAAACAGGACCAACTAACGGATCTAATTTAACAATCGGTCAATCGTACCCTATTCAGTATACAGCAACTGATCTTTCTGGTAACACTGCTACATGTGGTTTTACAATTGTGGTTGCTGATACTACAACACCGATAATTCATTGTCCAGGAAATATAGTTGTTCACTCGGATTCGAATTCATGTAATTGGACTTCACCAATAGGAAGTTTAACTCCTATAGTTTCAGGAAAATGTCCTTTAACAGTAGATTATTCTGTTACCAATCCTGGTGGATCAATAGTGACAGGTTCAAATGATATTAGTGGTTATGCCTTTTTACCTGGTTTAAGTTCTGTAACGTATAAGATAACCGATGCAGATGGACTTATCAAAGATTGTTCTTTTACAGTTAAAGTGATTGATGTAATCAAGCCTACAATAACTGCTCCAGCAGATGTACAAATGGATTTAAATTCTTCTTCTTGTAATGGAACAAATATTGTTTTAGGAACTCCGGTAACAAGTGATAATTGTGCAGTTTATACTGTTACAAATAATGCACCTATTGTTTTTGCATTAGGTAAAACAATAGTAACATGGACTGTAACTGATACTTCAGGAAATAAAGCTACGGCTATTCAAAATATAACACTAACGGATGTTTCTGCACCAGTAATAAATTGTCCTTTTAATAGTACAATTGTTAAAAACGTTACAATTGGTGAATGTGGATATATAGTGCCTGATGTTAGTTTAGATGCTAGCGTTGCCGAAAATTGTTCGTTGATTAGTTTAACTCATAATTATTCTCAATGGACAAATAATACTAGTTTAAAAGGAGCTACTTTCCCAATAGGTACAACGAATGTTATTTGGACTGCTGTTGATACTGCAGGAAATACATCTACTTGTGTAAGAGATATTGTAGTGCAAGATAAAGAAGCACCTGTTTTTGTTAATTGCCCAGCAAATTATACATTCAACATAGGTTCTGATCCAAATTGTTCAGATGGAACAAGTTGGCCAATTCCTGTTGCTCAAGATAATTGTAGTGTAACAGTTACTCAAACTCAAGGACCAACAAATGGTTCTGATTTAGCGGAAGGAACTTATACTATTACTTACTTAGCAACCGATCTTTCAGGTAATACGGCTACTTGTGGATTTTCGATTAAAGTTACTAATTCGCCAACTCCATTAATGAATTGCTCTAGTAATTTAGTTGTAAATTCAGATAAAAATGTGTGTACGTGGAAATCACCTGTAGGTAGTTTAACGCCAATCGGTTTTGGACTTTGTCCTAAATTAGTTACTTGGTCAATTACTAATCCTGATAATAGTGTGCTGAATGGTATAAACGATGCTAGTGGAACTGTTTTTCAATCAGGGCTTAGTACAATTCATTATTCTGTTAAAGATGTAAATGGAGCTGTTGCTTCTTGTAGTTTTACCATTAATGTGGTTAATAAAACAAAACCAACAATCACAGCACCATCAGATTTAAATTTAGAGCTTCTTAGTGGATGTAGTATTGAAGATGTTGATTTAGGAAACCCAGCTTATACTGAAAAATGTGCTACTGTTGTTGTTACTAATGATGCTCCAACTAATTTCCCTCAAGGTAAAACGGTTGTAACATGGACAGCAACGGATTCTAATGGTAATAGTAATGCTGTTACTCAATTAGTAACCGTTAAGGATTATATAAAACCAATAATAAACAGTCACAATATTACAGTAAATGCAAATAATTATTGTGTTGCCACTGGAGTTAACCTTGATGTGACAGCCACAGATAATTGTACTGTTGCTTCAATAGTAAATAATGCTCCAGATTCATTCCCAATAGGAGAAACAACTGTTAATTGGGTAGTTACAGATACTAGTGGTAATATAGCTACTGCATCACAAATTGTAACAGTTTTAGATGTAACACCTCCAACAATTGTTGCGCCAGCTGCCTTTATGGTAAATGCTTCTGATTGTTTTGCAAGTAATTTTGATTTAGGAACACCTACAGTTTTAGACAACTGTTCTATAGCAACAATTACAAACAACGCGCCTGCTCATTTCCCATTAGGAAATACAACGGTTACTTGGATAGTAACAGATACTAGTGGAAATGTTTCAAGTGCTACTCAAGTAATAACGGTAGTAGATGCTACTTTACC
Source organism: uncultured Flavobacterium sp. (assembly GCA_963512955.1). Taxonomy (GTDB): domain Bacteria; phylum Bacteroidota; class Bacteroidia; order Flavobacteriales; family Flavobacteriaceae; genus Flavobacterium. Next base: position 37,279 of record CAUPOP010000014.1, read on the forward strand.
AATAATTACAGCACCTCAAGACGTTTCGGCTCAAGCTAATAATGCTTGTTATGCTTTCAATGTTAATTTAGGAACTCCAATATCTTCTGATAATTGTTTATTAACTAGTGTTACAAATGATGCGCCTAATGTATTTCCATTAGGAAGAACTATAGTAACTTGGAAAGCAACAGATTCAAGTGGCAATATAAAAACAGCTACTCAATTAATTACTGTGGTAGATGTTACTTTACCTGCTATTGTTGCACCGTCTGCAATAACAATCTCCGCTACTTCAAATTGTGGTGTTGAGAATCTTGATTTAGGTACACCGGTTGTTACTGATAATTGTAGTGTTGCTAGTGTAACAAATAATGCTCCAATAATTTTCCCATTGGGTACTACTACAGTTGTTTGGACAGTAATTGATGGAAGCGCTAATGTTAAAACAGCGACACAGTTAGTAAAAGTAATTGATACTACTGCACCAGTAATAACTGCACCAACAGATATTATCATGTCTACTAATACTAATTGTACAGCGACAAATGTTGAATTAGGATTGCCTCAAATAGCTGATAATTGTAGTATTGTTACGGTGACAAATGATGCTCCATCTATTTATAATTTGGGAGTAACAACAGTAACTTGGACTGTAAAAGATGTAAGTGGAAATGTTGCGATTGCGACTCAAAAAGTGACTGTAAAAGATACGGAATCACCTACAATTACTAATCTTTCAAATATTGTTGTAAATGCAACAAATAGTTGTATCGCATTCAATGTTAATTTAGGTTCTCCTGTAATAGCAGATAATTGTTCTGTAGCATCTGTAACAAATACTGCTCCTGCAGTTTATCCTTTAGGAATAACAATTGTTACATGGACAGTTACTGATAGCAGCGGAAATGTAACAACTGTTGATCAACAAGTTAAGGTAGTTGACTCAACTTTACCAACAATTGTTCCTCCTGCCGCAATTACTTTGGTTTTATCAACTAGCTGTAGTGTATCAGGTCCTGTCTTAGGATTGCCAATTGTTTCAGATAACTGTTCTGTTCTTAGCTTAACTAATGATGCTCCAGCTTCATTCCCATTAGGTAATACGACTGTTACATGGACAGTAATAGACGGTAGTGGTAATATAGCTACAGCAACTCAATTAGTCAAAGTGGTGGATGCTACTTTGCCTACAATTATTGCTCCATCTAATGTGTCAATTACATTAGATAATACAGCTTCAATTGCAACAGGAGTTGATTTAGGCAGCCCAACTACAGCTGATAACTGCTCAGTAGTATCAGTAACTAATAATGCACCAGAAACATACCCTGTGGGGACTACATTAATTACTTGGACAGTAACTGATGGAAGTGGTAATAGAGCTACAGCTATGCAGACGGTTACTGTATCAGATTTTACAGGACCTACAATTGTTACGATTCCTGCAAACTTAATTATTAATGCAAATAATTCTTGTAATGTATTTAATGTTAATCTAGGTTCGTTAATTACAAATGATAATGTTTCTGTTGTTTCGGTTACAAACAATGCACCTTCAATATATCCTATTGGAACTACTACAGTAATTTGGACTGTAAAAGATGATAAAGGAAATGTTAGTAATGCAGTTCAATTAGTAACCGTATTAGATAATTTAGCACCAAGTATTGTTGCGCCTACTGCTATTACGGTATCGGCTTCAGCTTCTTGCGGTGTTAGTGGTTTGGATTTAGGAACTCCAATAGCATTTGATAATTGTACTACTATTTTAGTTACTAATAATGCACCTAATATATTTCCTCTTGGAACTACATTAGTTACATGGACTGTGACGGATGCAAGCGGTAATATAGGTTCAGCAATTCAAAGGGTTAATGTAGTTGATCAAGTTGCACCAACTATTATCGCACCAGCAAATATTATAGTTTCGGCTTATTCAAATTGTACAGCAACAGGAATTGTACTAGGAACTCCAGTAGTAGGAGACAATTGTACGATAGCTTCTGTAAGTAATGATGCTCCTTCTGTATATCCTATAGGTTCAACAATAATAACATGGACAGTAACGGATGTAAGTGGTAATAAAGCTACAACTACTCAAAAAGTTACAGTAAATGATACAATTTTACCTAAAATTAGTGTTCCTAATAACGTGGTTGTAAATGCGGGTAATAATTGTGTTGCCTATAATGTAAATTTAGGCACACCAAATGTTTCGGATAACTGCTCAATTACTTCGGTTACTAATGATGCTCTTTCAGTATATACTTTAGGAACTACTACAGTAACTTGGAAAGTAGTAGATGGAAGCGGAAATGTTGTTACTTCAACTCAATTAGTAACGGTTGTTGATACTACAAATCCAACTATTATAGCTCCTAGATCAATTACTGTTTCTTCAACAGAAAGTTGTGGTGTTTCAGATTTAGATTTAGGTTCACCAATCACATCTGATAACTGTACAGTTGATAGTATAATAAATGATGCTCCAGCTATTTTCCCATTAGGGAATACAATTGTTACTTGGACAGTAACGGATGTAAACGGCAATAAAGCTTCAGCAAATCAATTGATTAAAGTGGTTGATACTACTTTGCCAACAATTGTAGCGCCAACTAATATTACGGTTACAATTGATTCAGGTAATTATGCGACTGGAATTGTCTTGGGTAATCCTTCGACAGCTGATAATTGTAGTGAAGTTTTGGTTACCAACAATGCTCCAATTAATTTCCTAATCGGAACAACATCTGTTCTTTGGGTCGTAACTGATGCTAGTGGAAATAAATCAATGGCTATACAAACGGTTACTGTTATTGATGGTTCAAATCCTACAATTGATTCGCCAAATGGCTTAACAGTTCCTACAAATAATGGATGTTATGCTGTCAATGTTAATTTAAGAATACCAGAAGCGATTGATAACGATTCGATTTCTATGGTTACTAATAATGCACCAACATCATTCCCGTTAGGGACAACAACTGTGACTTGGACAGCAAAAGATAGTGCTGGAAATACTGTAAGCACTACACAATTAGTAACGGTTATAGACCAAGAGGTACCTTCTATTTATCCACCAGCTGCTATTGTGGTGAATTCGGATAATAATAGTTGTACTGCTACACATGTAGTTTTAGAGCAACCAGTAACTTTTGATAACTGTTCAGTACAATCAATTACTAATGATGCGCCTTTGGCTTATAAACTAGGTAATAATATTGTAACATGGACTGTTACGGATGGTAGCGGAAATAGCAATACAACAACTCAAAATGTAAAAGTAATTGATGTTACTAAACCAGTAGTAATTACTAAAAATGTGATGATTGCATTAGATATAAACGGTACTGTCTCAATTACTGCTGACCAAATAAACAAAGGCTCTTATGACAACTGTGCCATTAAATCTATTAAAGTATCTCCATCTACATTTACTTGTGCCAATCTTGGACCAAATAAAGTAACGTTAACAGTTGAGGATACTAATGGAAACAGCAACACAGCAGAAGCTATCATTACAGTAGTAGACTATATAGTCCCTAATGTGCGCACTAAAAACATTACAATTGTATTGGATCAATTTGGTCAAGCAAGTATTACACCAGAAATGATTGATAACGGTTCTACTGACAACTGTGTTATTGAAAAAATTGACTTAGATATTGTCAATTTTGGATGTGGTGATGAAGGAGAAAATGTAGTTGTATTGAAAGTAACTGATGTTGAAGGAAATACTGCTATTGCTTCGGCAACGGTAACAGTAGTTAATAATTATCCAGATTCTAATAATGACGGAATTAAAGACAACTGTGATAGTGACGATGATAAAGACAGCATCACAGACAATTTAGACAATTGTCCTACACAGTTTAATCCAGATCAAGCGGATAATGATAAAGACGGATTAGGAGATATATGTGATGATGATGATGATAACGATAGTGTTTTAGATGCATTTGACAACTGTCCATTTGTATCAAACCCACTTCAAGAGGATAGGGATAAGAACGGTGTAGGAGATGTATGTGATTCTAGTAGCGTAAGTATTTCTGAGGCTTTTACTCCTAACGGAGATGGAGTACACGACACCTGGGTTATTTACAATATTGAAAATTACACTAAATCAATAGTTCGAGTATTTAATGCATGGGGCACAGATGTTTTTTATGCTACTAATTATAAAAATAATTGGGATGGTTCATATAAAAACAATAGTGAATCACTACCTGATGGCTCTTACTACTATCAAATAGATTTAGACGGGAATGGTACCGTAGACAAAGAAGGTTGGGTTTATATCACAAGATTTTAGAAAATAATAATTTTATAAATGAAAAAAGTCAAAAATATTTTAATGTGTATTGCACTGCTATTCACTAGTAGTGTGATTCTTGCTCAGCAAGAAAGTATTATAACATTATATAAAGATCAGATGAATCTTGTCAATCCCGCGTATGCAGGAGTAGATGGGATGACTGATCTAGCTATAGGATATAGAAAACAGTGGTTGAATGTAAAAGATGCTCCTACTATCCAAACAGCGATGTTAGGTGCTAACATGGGAAAAAACTTAGGGATAGGTCTTTCAATTGTTAACAGTAAAATTAATATTGAAAACCAAACCTTTGTAGGGGTTGATTTCTCTTATAAGTTGATTATGAATGCTGAAATGGATCTCTACTTAGGGATTAAAGCTGGAGGAAATTTTTATGATGTTAATACCACTGGGCTGGAATTGTATGACGGAATTTCCGATTTAGCGTTGAACTCAAGAAAAACATTCAATCCAAATTTTGGTGCAGGTGCTTTGTTAAAAATGACAAATGCCTATGTTTCGTTGTCTATTCCTAGAATTTTGAATACGCAGAGAACTAGACTCAATGATGGTAAGGTAGCAGTAGCAACTGATACGCCTCATTTTTATTTAAGTGCGGGATATGATTATGATTTAGGAAATCTTTCGATGATGGTTTTGAAACCCTCATTCATGTTGCGTGAAGTAAGTGGTGCTCCTATTTCTATTGATGCTAATTTAAATATGAGTTTTATGGACACATTTGAGATAGGCGCTATGTACAGATTCAATAATGCAGCGGGTGCTAATGCAAAAATTAATATATCTAAAAATTTATTGTTTGGATATGCTTATGAAATTAATACCAGTAAAGAGGTAACTTCTTCGCTAACCACTCACGAGTTTTTACTAAAATATAGATTTTAGTAAAACCTATAATATAAATTAAAGCATAAATAAGTAAAATAATCCCAATAGGAATCGAGACTATTTTACAAGTTTTCAATAAATAAACCTTAGTTTTATCATGAAAGTATTTTCTAAAACACTATTATCTTTTTTAAGTTACTCTAGACTGTTAGTACTGTTTCTTTTTATAAGCAGTTTTAACGGTTATAGTCAGAATATAATTTCAATTCCTTTTTCCAATGGTTTTGTTGGAAATAATGTTGCTAATAATAAAGCCACAACGAGTTATTATCTCACAACTTTGGGTTGGTCAAATGTTCAGTTTGTCCAAAATTCTCCATCAGGAGTGTTTGTTGCACAAGGGAATGATATTATAGGTACGGTTTTAATAACAGACTCTTCAGGAACAGAAGTAGCAATTCAAGGAATTGTGAAATGGAGAGCTCCAAGTGGTAGTACCATTACCACTCCAGTATTTCAGCCAACAACTGGGACTAATGTTAGTTTAAGTACTACTAATTTAGGCACTTATACTATTACTGATACAAAATATATTGGGTTAACTTATAATGGAGCCACTTTATCTATTTCGCCAGAGCCTGGTGACGTAACAGGTAATGCAGCAACTACAGGTATTTTAGACAGTTTTAATACTTATTTAGGTACTTTATCTAAAATAACTGTCAGTGATGTTTCTGTTTCTGAAGCTGCAGGTACAGCGACTGTTACGGTATCTTTATCTGGGGCAAGTGCAAATACAATTACCGTAAATTATGCTACTTCTAATGTTAGTGCAACTGCGGGTACAGATTATACAGCTTTAACAGGGACATTGACTTTTGCTCCTGGTCAAACTTCAAAAACAATCTCGGTTTCCATTACAGATGATGCTGATTTAGAAAATTTAGAGACATTTAATGTGGTATTAACTGATGCTACAAATGCCGCAGTTATTGATGGTACAGGAATTGTTAGTATATCAGATAATGATGGTTCAATATTTGTTTCAGGTGTAATAAATTCATTTGCATCTTGCTCAGGTACAGTTTCAGATACGCAAAGTTTTACGGTTTCAGGCACTAGTTTAACAGGAGATTTAATTATAGCAGCTCCTACAGGTTATGAAATTTCATTAACTTCGGGTTCTGGTTTTTCAAGTTCGATAACAATACCTCCATCAGATGGAATGGTTTCCAGTACAATAATTTATGTCAGATTAAAATCTGATGCTATAAATGGTGCTTCAGGTGATATTACTGTTAATTCAACAGGTAAAATACAGAGAGCGATTACATTATCAGCAGCTACAGTGTATCCAGTTCCTGTGGCTGGAACGATTATAGGTGCAACTCCAGTATGTTCTGGGACAAATAGTACATTATTAACATTGTCGGGTTATACTGGAGAAATTCAATGGCAGTCTTCAACAGATAATAGCACTTTCACAAACATTTCGGGTGAGGCTTCATCAACTTATACCATTACTAATTTAACAACAACTACGTATTATAGAGCAGTACTGACCAGTGGGGTTTGTACTCCAGCTACTACTAGTGCTGTAGTTGTGACTGTTAATCCAACACCAGTTATTGCTGATAAAACCGCAACAATTTGTTCTGGATCAACTTTTTCAGTAGCACCTACTAACGGGACAGATGTTGTGCCAGCAGGAACGCTTTATACTTGGACTTATACAGATAATCCAAATGTAACTGGGGAGGCTAATAATGATGGTTCTGGATTTATTGGAGAATCAAATACAAACATTGCAGGAAATTCTGGATTTGGAGATACTTATATGATGGATAGATGGATGAATAATCCGCAGGATGTTGGACAATCCTTCACGGCAACTCAAAGCGCAACATTAACGGCCATAACTGTAAAATTTCCTTCTATAAGTTATCCTGGAACAGCCATACTTAAGGTATATTCTGGTGCTGGTAATACAGGAACTGTTTTGTCTACTCAAACCATTTCAGTTGCTACAGTGGGAGATAAAACTTTTACCCTTGCAACACCTGTAAACACCATTAGTGGTCAAGTTTATACTTTTGTATTTTATTCTAATCCTCAAATGCAAGCAACTATTAGTGCTTCAAATGACTTGTATAGTGGAGGAACTGAATATGACTATTATTTTGGTGATGTTTATACAGGTTCGGACTTATATTTTAAAACGCATTATGGTTCAAGTCCATCTTCAACCATTTCGGGGACATTGACTAACGCTTCAACTACAAATCAAAATGTTGTTTATACGGTAACCCCTGTTTCTGTAGATGGTTGTTCTGGGACTCCGTTTAATGTTACAGTTACTGTTACTCCAACATCAGTTGCGGGAACGATTACTGGAGCAACAGCATTATGTTCAGGGACCAATAGTACGGTATTAACATTATCGGGACATACTGGAACAATTCAATGGCAGTCTTCAACAGATAATGAGAATTTCACAAATATTTCTGGACAGACTTCATCAACTTATACCATTACTAATTTAACAACAACTACGTATTATAGAGCGGTAGTGACCAGTGGTATTTGTGCTTCAGCTACTACTAGTGCTGTTACTGTGACGGTTAATCCTTTGCCAGCTGCTACGGTTTATGGTGTTGACACTATTTGCGAAGGCAATACAATTATATTAAGTGCTACTGCAAGCAGTTTAGATATTAATTATACCAATGTCAAAACTCCTGAAGAAATTACGTCTAATTCTTCTTCGGGTTGGCAATCATTTACGAGTGGCCAAACTGGAAATTTGACTAAAGTAAGTTTTGGGTTTAAGAATACCTCTAATACTTCTTCATTTATTGCCAAATTAAATATTTATTCAGGTGAAGGTACTACTGGTACCAAATTAGCTACGCAATATGTAACGATTAATCAACCTACAACTGGTTTTGTTTCGCAGGATTTTATATTAAATAGTCCAGTTGCCTTAACTGCAAATGCAGTATATACAGCGGAATTAGTAGCATCAGCAACTACTAATAAAATCAGTTTTTTAAATACTGATGCTTTAGGTGGAACATCAAATGTAAATAGTAGTACAGATTATTATTTTAAAACAGAAGTAATTGCATCGCCAGATTCAAATTTAAGTTTCCAATGGCAGGTAGATACAGGTTCTGGATTTGCGAATGTTTCAACCAATGGCACAAATCAATTCTTTACACCTGCAATAGCCGGTGATTATAAAGTTATCGTTACTAATAACACGACTAGTTGTTCTAATGTTAGTGATGCAAAAACAGTTACTGTAGATGCGAAACCTGTAGCTAATGCAGGTGCTGATGAACAAATATGTGGAACGGATGCAGTTTCATACCAACTTGTTAATGCAAGTACTACAAATACATCAACTATTTATTGGTATTCTAATGGTACTGGTACGTTTAATAGTCAATCTATTGCTCAGCCTACTTATACTCCTTCAGCTGCTGATATTATAGCAGGTTCAGTAAATTTAACGATAGTTGTAAGTGGTTCTGGAACTTGTGCTTCAGAAGTGGGTTACGATCAAATGAAACTTAGCTTTGCATTAGCACCAAAAGCAAATGCAGGACTTGATGCTACGGTTTGTTCAAATGGTAGTTTTAACACAGTAGCAACTGCAACCAATGGTACTGTACTTTGGACGACTTCAGGAGATGGAACTTTTAATGATGTAACATTAGAAAATCCAATTTACACACCTGGTTCATATGATATTTCGGAAGGTACAGTTACTTTAACCATGACCGTTACTGGTTCAGTGGCAGGTTGTACTTCTGAATCCTCTTCTGATGCCGTTGTATTGACTGTAATACCAACAGCAACTGCTTACGCAGGACCTTCAGAAGTAGCTGTTTGTACAGGCTTATCCTATACTGCAAGTAATGCAGTAGCAACGAATGCAACATCAATTTTGTGGACAACTTCTGGAAATGGTAGTTTTGATGATGCTACACAAGAAAAACCTATTTATACTCCTTCAACTGATGATATAGCAGCTGGTTTAGTTGTATTAACAATGACTGTAAGCGGAAATGCATCCTGTAACGCAGTTTCTGAAATTAGATTACTATTCTCTCCTGTTCCTACAGCTAATGCAGGAGCCGATGACGCAATATGTTCAGATGCTACCTTTACAACAGTTGGAACCGCTAGCGGTGGTACTATAAAATGGACTACTTCAGGAGAAGGGACATTCGATGATGATACCGCATTAAATGCAATTTATACACCTGCTTCAACGGATACTGTTGTTACCTTAACATTGACCGTTACAGGTACAAATGAATGTGCCGCATTAACGCCAATTGTTGATACAATGGTATTGACAGTTTCACCTGCACCTACAGCAGATGCAGGAGCTACAACAGCAAGTATGTGTTCAAATACTACCTATCAAACGCTAGGATCAGCTACTAATGGAGCTATTACTTGGTCTACTTCAGGTACAGGTACATTTAGTGATAGTACTGTTGAAAATCCTATTTATACACCAAGTGAAGCGGATAAATTAGCTGGAAATGTAACGCTAACAATTGATGTTGTTGGTAATTCAGGAAGTTGTGTAGGGAATATTAAAACAGATTCAATCGAATTAACAATTACGCCAAATCCAACTGTAAATGCAGGACCTGCAACAGCGATAATATGTGGAGGAACTACGTATCAAACACAAGGAACAGCTACAAATGGGGCTATAAAATGGACAACATCAGGTTCAGGAACCTTTAATGATGATACTATTGCTACACCTATATATACACCAGGTGTAACGGAAACGTCAGGCACAGTTACACTTACTATGACTGTTACTGGTCTTAATGGTTGTGCTCTAGATGCACCAACGGATAACGTTGTTTTATCTATTTTTACTACTGCTGCAGTAGTTACTTCTACTAATGTAAGTTGTAATAATGGAGCTGATGGTTTTGCTTCAGTAGTTGCTTCAGGAGGTACAACACCTTATACTTATGTTTGGTATAAAGGAATCACGAGATTGAGCCAAACAGGAAATGAACTTCCAAATTTATTAGCTGGAGATTACAGTTGTGTTGTTACAGATGTGAATGGATGTTCAGTAACTAAATTATTTACAATAACTCAGCCATCTGCTTTAGCGGTTACATCATCTCAAACTAATATAACTACTAATAATGGTTCAGATGGAAGTGCAAATGTTGTAGTTACAGGAGGAACAGCTCCCTATACATATTCATGGTCACCTTCAGGTGGAAACACAAGTACAGCTGCAAATTTATCGGCAGGGAATTATACTTGTACCATAGTAGATGCAAAAGGTTGTTCTATTTCGGAAGAATTTACAATCGTAGAACCAGGTGCTTTCTCAGCTTCTACAACTTTTACTAATATTAGCTGTAATGGGGCTGTAAATGGTACAGCTGCAGTTACAGTCACAGGGGGTAGATTACCTTATAAATATTTATGGTCTAATAATGCGACAACATCCTCAATTACAGGATTAGCTCCCAATACTTATACTTGTACGATTACTGAAAATGATGGTGCAGGGATTTCTATAACTAAAACTTTTATCATAACTCAACCATTAGTATTGGCAGCAAGTACTTTACAAACTAATGTTGGAATTAATGGGCAGAATACAGGTTCAGCTACAGTTAATGTTTCTGGAGGTACAGCACCATATACGTATTCTTGGGATAATTCAGCTAGTACAGCTGCAACTGCTTCTAATTTGGCTGCTGGTAGTTATGTATGTACTATAACAGATGCAAATGGATGTGTTTTAACTAAAAACTTTACAATAACGCAACCTACTATATTTGCTGTTAACTCTGGTTCAACAATTGCAACAAATATATTATGTTTTGGTTCTGCTACTGGTACAGCTACAGTTGTAGTGGCAGGTGGAGTTGCACCATACGTGTATTCATGGTCTCCAAATGTGTCAACAGGAGCATCCGCTTCTAATTTAGTTGCTGGGACTTATGTATGTACAATTACAGATGCTAATGGCGCAATTGCAACTAAAACTTTTGTAATAACACAACCTTCATCTACTTTAAGTGCTACTTCAGTTTCTTCAGCGATTTCTTGTTATGGAGGAACTATTAACGCTAGTGTTACCGCTTCTGGGGGAGTTGGTCCGTATACTTATGTATGGTCACCATCAGGAGGGACTTCAAGCAATGCTACTTTAAGTGCAGGATCATATATTTGTACAATTACAGATGTAAATGGTTGTTCGGTTACAAAAGACTTTATAATTACTCAACCTACATCAGCATTAAGCGCGACCACTAACCAGACAGATATTGCTGTATATGGCGCTTCAACGGGATCAGCTACGGTTAATGTTTCAGGAGGTACAGCTCCATATAGCTATGCTTGGTCACAAGGAGGTACAGCTGTAACAATTTCAAATTTAATTGCTGGTGATTATACTTGTGTTGTAACAGATGCAAAGGGGTGTTCAGTGACTAAAAACTTTACAATAACTCAAGCTACTTCAATGATAGCTTCGGTTGCTAACACTAATGTGAGTTGTTATGGAGGAAACGATGGATCAGCAACGGTGTCTAACATATCTGGTGGATCTTCAAATTATACTTATTTATGGTCTCCTTCAGGAGGCAATACACCAGTAGCATCAGGATTGAGTGCTGGTACGTATACTTGTTATATTACGGATTCTAATGGTGCTTTTATAACCAAAACGGTTAGTATAACCCAACCAAATGCAGCTCTTTCTGCAATTATAACTAAAGTTGAACCTGCAATTAACGGAGCATTGACTGGTTCAGCTACGGTATCTGTTTCAGGTGGGACTTTGGGATATACTTATTTATGGACAAATGGAGCTACAACTCCTGTAGCAACAGGTTTACAAGCAGGCACATATTCTTGTACAATTACGGATGCTAAAGGTTGTTCTATTACTAAATCTATTGTGCTTTCTCAACCTACAGCTTTAGTTGTAAATTCAGCTAAAACAGATGTAAGTTGTAATGGTGGGGCAAATGGTACTGCTGGAGTTTCGGCTTCGGGAGGAGTATTACCTTATACTTATGTTTGGTCGCCTTCTATTGGTTTAGGAGCTACTTTAAACGGATTGACTTCAGGAACTTATATTTGTACGATTACTGATGCGAATGGCGCTAGTGTTCAAAAAACAATTAATATAGCAGAACCAACAGCCTTGTCGACTTCTGTTTCACAATTAAATGTTGGTTGTAATGGTATAGCTTCAGGATCAGCAACTGTTACTGTAACAGGAGGTGTTTTACCATACACATATTCTTGGTACCCATCTGGAGGAATTACACAAACAGCTTCAAATTTAGTGGCTGGAAATTATTCATGTGTGGTAACTGATGCTAATGGATGTACAGTGACTAGAAATATTACAATTTCTCAAGCTCCTATATTAAGTGCAACTACATCAAAAGTTGATGTAAAATGTAATGGTAGTAGCACAGGTTCTGCTACAGTTTCTGTAACAGGAGGGAACCCATCGTATTCTTATTTATGGACTAATGGAGATACAACTGCAACGGCAAGTAATTTGACTGCAGGAAGTTATTCCTGTATAATAACGGATGCTAATGGATGTAGTTTAGTTAAAAATTTCACAATCACTGAGCCATCTGTACTAAGTGCAACGGTGTCACAAACTAATGTGATATGTTTCGGCCAAGCAACAGGTTCGGCAGCAGTTACTGTTTCAGGAGGAGTTTCGCCATACACGTATTCTTGGTCTCCATCTGGTGGAAACTTTGCTTCAGCAAATAACCTAGTTGCAGGAACTTATACATGTACTATAACAGATACTAATGATTGTATTTTAGTTAAAACTTTTACAATCAGCGAATCTGAACAGATACCAACTCCAATATCAAATGCAGGACCTAATACGGATAGTATTTGTGCAGGCTTGACCTATCAAACTAATGGTACAGCAAGTGGTGGAGTTATTTCATGGACTTCAAATGGATCTGGTATTTTTGATAATCCTACAAGTGTTAATGCTATTTATACACCTAGTGCTGCTGACAGAGCTATAGGAACGGTTGTACTAACGATGACAGTTACTCCTCCTGGGAATTGCAACATTCCTACAGCTTCTGATAGAGTGGTAGTAACGATTTATCCAGTCTCTGCTGGGGGAATTATTGCAGGAACCTCAACAGTATGTACTGGAACTAATAGTACAACTTTGAGATTGTCAGAATATACAGGTAGTATTCAATGGCAATCTTCAACGGATAACAGTACGTTTGTAGCTATTCCTTCAGCAAATGCAGCAACTTATGTTGCGTCAAATTTGACTACTACAACTTATTATAGAGCAGTTGTGACTAGCGGAGTTTGTTCTTCTTCGGAATCTTCGGTAGCAACCATTACGGTTAGCCCTTCTTCTGTAGCAGGTGTTATTTCTGGAGAAACTTCAGTATGTTCAGGAACAAACAGTACGGTTTTATCATTGGCAGGTAACACGGGAGCTATTCAATGGCAATCTTCTACTGATAATGTTACGTTTAATACTATTGTTGGAGCTACTTCGGCTACTTATACAGCAACAAATTTAACTACAACTAAATATTATAGAGTTGCAGTAAGTAATAGTGTTTGTTCAGTTGTATATTCCGCTTCAGCAATAATTGCTGTGAATCCTATTCCAGTTGCTGATGCAGGGCCTGCTACAACAATTATTTGTGGAGGTTTTCCATTTACAGCTACTGCAAATGCACAAAATGGTTCTGTGACATGGTCTATCGTTTCAGGAACAGGAACTTTTACGGATGCAACAATTGCTAATGCTACATATACACCAAGTATTGCGGATATTGCAAATGGAAGCGTAACATTAAGAATGACCGTTACTGGTTCGTTATTAGGATGTGGGGCAAATTCAGCATCAGACACTATAGTTATAAATATTAACTCACCAGCTGCTCCAATTGCAAATGCTACACAAAATATTTGTTATGCAGGTAGTCCTAAAGTGACTAATTTAAAAACAACTTTGGGAACAGGTGTTAAATGGTATTTAAATTCGATAGGCGGTTCTGCATTAGACCCTAATACTAATTTAGTATCTGGAACTACTTATTATGGAACACAAACTGTTTCAGGATGTGAAAGTATTGCAAGAACAGCAGTTTATGTGAATCTCACATGTGCATTAACCGCTGTCACAGATAATTTTACTCCAATAAACGGATACACTGGAGGAATAACTCCTTCGGTACTGAATAATGATTTGTTAAACGGAGCCCAAGTTGTTCCTTCTGAAATTATACTTTCACGGGTTACAATACCGTCAGGTTTTGTCTTGAATGCTAATGGGACAGTTACGGTACCTCCAGGAACGGCTACAGGTGTTTATAATTTGACTTATAAAATATGTGAAGTTGCAAATCCGTCTAACTGTAGTCAAGTTGTAACGAATATAGTTGTTTCTACAACAACTATTATCGCTCAAAGTGATGCCTTCGGTCCTTTAAATGGAGTGAAAGGAGAGACAACGTCATCTGTATTGAATAATGATTACTTAAATAGTGTTATAGTATCACCTCTAGAGATTAACCTTTCTGCTGTAATTACACCTTCGGGATTAACCTTAAATGCAAATGGAACAATTACTATTGCTCCAGGAACACCTTCAGGAATATATGAACTTAAGTATAAAATTGCTGAAAAATTAAACCTTACTAATACGAGTCAAACTATTGCAGCGATTACTGTTGGAGCTTGTTTAGATTTTCCAATTAATGATTGCGATGGTGACGGTGTTACAAATGGACAGGAGTTAATTGATGCTACTGATCCAAGCGATGCATGTTCTCTTAAATTTGCGTCTCAAACAGTTGAGACTCTTACGGTTTGGAATGATGCTGATTGTGATGGAGATGGAGTAACTAATGCACAAGAAGTAATCGATGGAACAGATCCTACTGATATGTGTGCTTTCATATTTTCAAACAGTACAGTATCAACATTAGCGGTTTGGAATAATTCAGATTGCGATGGTGATGGAGTTAAAAATGGTCAAGAAGTTATTGACGCTACTGATCCAAATGATTTATGCTCATTAAATCCAGTACATATTTCTGAACAAACAAGTTTGGCTTGGAATAATTCAGATTGTGATGGAGACGGTGTTAAAAATAATCAAGAAATTCTTGATGGAACTAACCCGACAGATTTATGTTCATTAAATCCAGCACATATTTCTGAAGAAACAAGTTTGGCTTGGAATAATACAGATTGTGATGGTGATGGTGTTACAAATGGACAAGAAATTCTTGATGGAACTAGTCCTACAGATTTGTGCTTATTTATTAAAGAAAATCAAACGGTAACAACAAGTAATTCATGGAATAACTCAGATTGTGATGGAGATGGAGTAACAAATCATAAAGAAATACTTGATGGTACCGATTCATTAGATTTATGTTCTTTTGTGTTATCGCACCAGACAGTGTTGTCAAATCAAATTTGGAATAATTCGGATTGTGACGGAGATGGGGTTATCAATGCTCGTGAACTTGCAGATAAAACAGATCCATTAGAACCATGTTCATTAGTAGTAACAAATCAAACGGAAGCTACAAGTGAATTATGGAATAATTTAGATTGTGACGGAGATGGTGTTGCAAATGGACAAGAAATAAAAGACAATACGGATGTAAATAATTATTGTAGTTCGGTTCCAGCTAATGTTACTTTACCATTATCAATACAATTCTTAGAAGACGATTGTGATGGAGATGGAATTATCAATAGTACTGAAATTGGTCCAGATCCAAAACAGCCGTCAAATTTCAATGGTAATACTATCCCAGATTATCTAGAGGTAAATAATAGCACTGATTCAAAAGATAATTTAAAAGTGTTTCAATCACTTACGCCAAACGGTAACGGTGAAAATGATGTGTTTGTAATTAGTAACATTGATTTGTATCCAAAGAATACAGTAACCGTTTTCAATAGATGGGGAGTTATAGTATATCAAGAAGATGGATATGGAACTAATGACAGGTATTTCAGAGGTTACTCTGATGGTCAATGTACCATGGACAGAGGGGTTGGATTACCTGCTGGAACTTATTTTTATCAAATACGTTATACTACAAATGAAGGAATACAAAAAACAAGTACAGGATACCTCTTCATTAACAAATAAAATTTATTTATGGACATCAATAAATCATCAAACAATAAAATTAAAATGATGAAAAAGACAATTTTTGTAATTGTATTCTTTTGTACGGTAGCTATCTACGCGCAACAAGAGCCTCAGTATACCCAGTATATGTATAATACTACTATTGTGAATCCTGCTTATGCAGGTTCAAATGGGAATATAAAGCTCTTCGGTCTCTACAGAGCACAATGGGTTGGTTTAGAAGGAGCTCCAACTACAGCTAATTTCTCCATGCATAAACCAATTGAGGGTACTAAAATGGGCTTTGGTGTTTCGGTATTAAATGATAAAATTGGACCAAGTGATGAGACTCAGTTAGCTGTTGACCTATCATATACGCTGTTTTTAAATAAAGACAATAGATTAGCATTTGGTGTCAAAACCTCTGGAAATATATTGAATATTGATTATAGTAAGATTTCAGAATATAATCCCGGAGAAAATATGGTGAATAACAATATTTCTAATAGATTCTCTCCAAACTTAGGTCTTGGATTATTTTATTATAATGATAATAGTTATTTAGGATTGTCTATACCAATGATATTAGATGCTAAGCGCTATGATGATGTAGTTAGTTCTTCAGTAAATCAAAGATATCATTTGTATTTAATGGGTGGAAAAGTGTTTGATTTAAATTATGATTTAAAATTTAAGCCTGCATTTGTTGTTAAATCAACCGAAGGAACACCTTTGCAATTAGATTTGACTGCAAATATGTTATATAATAATAAATTTTCTTTCGGGATGTCTTACAGATGGAATATAGCAGTAAGTGCAATGGCAGGTTTTCAGATTAATGACAATTTATTCGTAGGTTACGGATACGATAAAGAAACCTCTAGACTGACTAAAATAGTTTCTGGCTCTCATGAACTATTTTTAGTTTTTGATATTTTTAGAAATAAATCACGAATAGATACACCAAGATACTTTTAAAATGGACATGAAAAAAATATTATTCCTATTTATACTATGCCCTTTGTTGGTGTTTTCACAACAAAATGCAATTAAAGAAGCAGATAAAAAAGTTAAGAATTTCGAATATTTAGATGCAATTAAAATATACGAAAGACTATATAAAAACGGTCAAGCTACCCCAGAAGTAATTGAAAATTTGGCTAATATTTATTATAAAAATGCCTCTTATGTTCTGGCAAATAAATGGTTTGCTAAATTATATACGATAACACCTCAGATGAAAAGCGAGAGTCATTATCGCTATGCGCAAACTTTGAAAACTGTAGGATTACAAGAACAGTCTAAAGAACAATTAGAATTGTTTAAAAAATTGAGTCCAGATCAAATAAGAACCGTATTGTTAAATTCAACATCTAATAAGAAACCATTGTTTGAATTCTCTAATGTAAAATCATTGCTTTTCAATTCAGATCTCTCAGACTTTGGAACAACTCTCAAAGGTGATACTTTATTGTTCTCTAGTGCAAGGGGAAATGCTTTGTCAAATACTATTTATCCTAGAACAGGACAGTATTTCATTAAGATTTATGAAACTGTTAAAAAAGGTGATAATGATTTTAGTGAGCCAAAATTATTTTCTAAAGGAAGTTATTCTGCATATCATGAAACTACACCTGTGTTTTCAAAAGATGGTAAGACAATGTATTATACTCAAAATAGATTGTTAGACTCCTCTGTTAATGAAACTCAGAACAATGAGTTTGAATTGTTTAAATCTGTTTTTGAAAATGGTAAATGGATAACTAAAGGTGGATTGTCTTTTGCACAAAAAGATTCCGTTCGAATCGCACATCCAGCAATAAGTCCCGATGGTAAAAATTTGTTTTTTGCCTCAGATATGGCTGGAACATTCGGAGATTCAGACTTGTTCAAAATAGAAATAAATGAAGATGGTTCTTTTGGAAAAATTAGTCATTTGCCGAATACAATTAACACCGAAGGAAGAGAAACGTATCCTTTTATTACTACGAACAATACTTTAATTTTTGCCTCAGATGGGCATCCTGGTAATGGGGGATTGGATTTATTTTCATTAGATTTAACAGATGTTAATGCCAAAGTCATTCATCTTGGTAATGATATTAATTCATCATATGATGATTTCGGATTAATAATTGATAATCAGAATTCGAAAGGGTTTTATACGTCAAACAAACCTGGAGGAATGGGAGATGATGATATTTACTCTTTTGATGTTTTAGAAAAACCTGATTTAGATAAATTAAAAGTTTTACCTTTAATTTTAGATGTTGTCGTTAGAGATGAAAAGACTAACAAAGTTTTAGATAATGTTTCCGTATCAGTAATCAATTCTGATAATATTATAATAGCAAATGCGAAGACTGATCTTGAAGGTAAAATTAATTTTAATACCATAATACCTAATGCTGTTTATACTGTTAAATTAGAAAAAGACAAATATATTTTAAAAGAAGTTGAGTTAAGGGTAGATGCTGAGAATACAATTTCTACAATTTTATTAAGTAAAATGTCAGGAAATCTAGATGTTAGTAAAGTGCCTACAGTGGTTGATTATGATGTTGCTGCAGACTTACAAATTGATAAAATTTATTTCGATTTAGATAAACATAGTATTCGTGATGATGCTAAATTAAAGCTTGATAATTTAGTGGCCTATTTGAATCTTCATCCAAGTGTTAATATTGAAATAGGATCACATACCGATAGTAGATCTTCAAAAGAGTATAACTTGATTTTATCTCAAAAAAGAGCTCAGTCTATTTTAAACTATCTTACTGCCAGAGGAATTATAGCTTCAAGGTTAATTGCTGTGGGTTATGGGGAATTAAAACTTACAAATAATTGCTCTGATGGAGTGAAATGTACAGAAAACGAGCATGAAAAGAACAGAAGAAGCACATTTTTGATTATTGATTAATTTAATTAAATGAATTATTTATTTGAATACCTATACAATTTAACGTACTCTAGGCAATAAGAGTATTACTTTGTATAACGTACGAATTAAATATTAAACATAAGAGAGTTCATCCTCTCTGCTGAAAAATGCTTCCTTTTTAGGAGGCATTTTTTATTTCAAAACTTCTTTTTTTAAGTCAAATAAATCCAAATTATAGTTCTTTCAACAAAGGATATACACGTTTAAATTTATCAAAATTTTGCTCGTAAACCTTTTTGTTTAGAGGATTTGGTGAAAATAATTTCATGGGCGGGTTATCGTCCGGAACTTCTATTTTTATAGATTTCATTCCCAATAATACAGCGCCCCAAGCGGATCCTTCTGTAGTTTCTGAAACTGCTACATTCATTTGGAAAATATCCGCAACCATTTGTAACCAAAGTTCACTTTTTCCAAAACCTCCGCTGGACATGATGGTAGTTTCGTGTCTTTTATCTAAATCAGGAAGCAAGATTTCGGTTACGCTTAATAATCCAAATAAAATACCTTCTAAAGTTGCTCTAATAAAATGAGCTCTGCTGTGAATGATGCGAATTCCCAAAAGCGTTCCTTCGGCGGATGCGTCCCAAATAGGAGCTCTTTCTCCTAATAAATAAGGGACAAAAAGTAATCCTTCTGATCCTGCAGGGATTTTTTCTGCTTCTTCAAATAGTGTTTCAAATGAATCATTGGTCTTTAATATAGATTCTTTGAGCCATTGTAAAATAATTGCGCCATTATTTACAGCTCCTAATTTTAAGTATTGATTGCCTATTAAATGGTAACATTGGGTACGCATTTCAGCATCAATATAAGGTTTGTCAACAGCTAAGCGAACCGCTCCACTAGTGCCAATTGTAAGTGCAACTCGTCCTTGTTTCATTGCTCCAGTACCTAAATTTGCCAGCGCACCATCACCGCCACCAAGGATATATAGAAAATGGTCAGCGAGTCCTTTGCTCTGATGAGTTGGACTGTAAATAGTTGAAAGTTGGTTTTCTTGTATGCTTAAATAATCTAAGATGTCCGGTTCCCATTTTAAATTATGAATATTCATTAAGCCAGTACCCGAAGCCATTGAAGAATCAATAGCGTATTCACCCGTTAGTTTTTGCCAAACATATTCTTTAATACTAATAAATTTATGTGTTTTCAGAAAAACTTCGGTATCAAATTCTTTGAACCAAGCAATTTTGGTCATTGGGGAAAAAGGGTGAATTGGAATTCCAGTTTTTTGATAAAAGTCTTTCCCTTGTTCGGAATTTTTTAGTTTTTCAGCCCATGCATGCGATCTGTTATCAGCCCACAAAACGGCATCAGTAATAGGATTTCCATCTTTGTTAACCGCTATGATACTTTGCATAGCCGAACTGAAACTGATAAATTCTGGTTTGATTCCTTTTGTTATTTCTGCTATGCAAGCCAATACTGCGTCCAAAATCTCATCTGGTTTTTGAACACTCCAATCGGGTTTGGGATGATACATAGGATAGGATTGAGAAAACTGCCGAATAACCTTCCCGTTAATATCAAAACATATCGCCTTAGTTGCAGTTGTGCCAATGTCAATTCCTATGTAAAATGATTCCATGTCTTGGGTTTAAATGCTTTAATTTTTATCCAACGAATAAATTCAGAATTAATACGCCAACTAATCCCATAACTCCAATGATTGTTTCCATTGCAGTCCAAGTTTTGAAAGTGTCAACAACACTGATGCCAAAATATTCTTTGAACATCCAGAAACCAGTATCGTTTACATGAGAACACATCAAACTTCCAGCTCCAATAGAAAGCACCATTAATTCAGGACTTATTCCAGAGCTCGCTACTAAAGGTTGTACAATTCCTGCAGCGGTTAATCCTGCCACAGTTGCGGAGCCTAATGCAATGCGAATTATGGTTGCAATAAGCCATCCCAAAAGTAAAGGTGAAAGCGTTGATTGTTCAAAAAAAGCAGCTAAATCAGTTCCAATCCCACTGTCTATAAGCACTTGTTTGAAAGCACCTCCAGCGCCAATAATCATAATAATCATTGTGGCTGAACTAAGTGCAGTACTCGATTTAGCCATAATATCCTGCATCTTCTGACCACGGTTAATGCCTAAGATAAAAATAGCAAAAAGAACCGCAATAAGCATTGAAGTTGTTGGGTTGCCAATAAATCCTAATAGATGTCGTAAGGAAGATTCTTCAGGCAATATTAATTCACTTAGTGTTGCTAATGCCATTAGAATGACAGGTACTAAAGCGGTTAGAATACTAATTCCAAAAGCAGGCATTTCGGCTTCGGTAAAAGTTCTGTTTTCGAATAATCCTTTGGGAGGGTTGGCAACAATTTTTTTGATAAATTCAGGAAAAACAATTCCCGCCATAATTAGAGCGGGTATCGCAACGATGAGTCCGTAGAGTAAAGTTTTACCAATATCAGCTTTGAAAATTACTGCAATTGCTGTTGGTCCTGGATGTGGCGGTAAAAAACCATGGGTTATAGAAAGCGCAGATGCCATTGCAACTCCGATGTAAATAATAGGTTGCTTTGTGTTTTTGGCAACAGCAAAAACCATTGGAATCAGAATAATAAATCCAGCATTGTAGAACATCGAAATTCCTACAGCAAATCCTGTAATCAATAGCGCCCATTTAATATTTTTTATACCAAAAGAGTCAATCATTTTAACACTTATTCGCTGTGCCGCTCCACTGTCAGAAAGAATATTTCCTAAAATAACACCTAAAGCAATAATGAAAATCAAGGAGCCTAAAGTACTTCCAATTCCTTCCTGTATCGAATTGATAATATCAGGAAAAAACATGCCTTTTGTAATTCCAACAAATAAGGAAGCAAGTATTAAGGAAAGGAAAGCATTAAGTTTTACGGCTGATATTAAGACAAGTAATAAAACAATGCTTGCAATCAAAAGGAGTATAGACATGGAGCAGAATTTGAAAAGTTAGAAATTATTTACGACGGTTTTCGCTAATTATAAACGAGACTAATTACTCGTTTTTTTCAACTGCATGTCCTCCAAATTCATTGCGAAGTGCCGCTACAACTTTCCCAGAAAAAGTATCTTGCATCTGAGAACGGTAACGCATCATTATCGATAAGGCAATAACGGGAGTTGGAACACCTAAATCTAAAGCAGTTTCTAGCGTCCATTTGCCTTCGCCGGAGGAATGCATAATTCCTTTGATGCTATCCAGTTTTGGATCTTTCGAAAAAGCATTTTCGGTGAGTTCCATTAACCAACTTCGAACCACAGAGCCATGATTAAAAAGCTTAGCCGTTTTTTCGAAATCAATATCGAATTCAGAATGTTCAAAAACCTCAAAACCTTCCGCTATAGATTGCATCATGCCATATTCAATTCCGTTATGAACCATTTTTGTAAAATGACCACTTCCTGCTGCGCCAGTATATAAATGTCCGTTTTCAACTGAAATATCTTTGAAAACTTGAGCAACATATTCAAAAACTTCCGCGTCTCCGCCAATCATTGTGCAAGCGCCATTTAAAGCTCCCGAAGTTCCGCCCGAAGTTCCACAGTCTAGAAAGTCAATTCCTTTTTCTTTTAGTTCTGTATATCTGCGTTTTGAATCTTTGTAATTTGAGTTCCCACCATCAATTATAATGTCATTTTTATCTAAAAAAGGCAGTAAAGAGGTAATTACAGCATCTACTATTTCTCCAGCAGGAACCATAAGCCAAATCACTTTTCTAGCAGTTAGTTTTTGGCACAATTCAGAAACAGAATAGGCGGTATTGATTCCTTCTTTATTGATTTTTTCTACAAAGTCAGTATTAACATCTTGAGCGACTACTTCGTAACCGTTTCGTTTTAAATTTAGGGCAAGATTAAAGCCCATTTTTCCTAATCCTATAATTCCAATTTGCATTGTTTTTGGTTTTTAAGTATGTGAAATTTTAAGTAACTAATAAAAATATGTAAAGTAAAAATATTGGTTTTAATTTCTTAAAGATATGATTTAATATAAAAATAATTATTTTTTTAATTTTCAGACCGTTTTTGATGCGCTTCAGAAACTATCAAAGTGGTATATTTGTATTTAATAAAGCAAAACTAATATGCGATTATTTCTTAGTTGTCTTCTTTTCTTAGCTACTTTTCATGTCTTTTCACAAGAAAAAACAGTTGTTGAAAATGCGCCAAAAGTAAAAATTGATTCCTTGTATCGAGAGGATCAGTTTTATTTTGGGATTACTTATAATACGTTGCGAGATACTCCAGAAGGCTTTTCGAGAGGTAAAATAGCGACGGGATTTTCGGGTGGTTTTCTAAGAGATATGCCTCTTAATACAAGAAGGAATGTAGCCATAGCTTCAGGTGTTGGATTGGCTTATAATAGTTACAATCAAAACATAGCGGTTTCAGGCTCAAGTGCAGCTCCTATTTATACTGTGATGATAACGGATTATAGTAAAAATAAATTTTCACAATTGCTAGTTGAGGTTCCCCTTGAGTTTAGATGGAGAACGTCAACTTATGAAGCGCATAAATTTTGGAGAATTTACGGAGGATTAAAGTGCAGTTATTTAGTATATGATAAATCAGTTTTTAATTCTGGAACTTCAAATACGGTCATTACAGGCAATAAGGATTTTAATAAATTAACA
Source organism: uncultured Flavobacterium sp. (assembly GCA_963512955.1). GTDB lineage: Bacteria > Bacteroidota > Bacteroidia > Flavobacteriales > Flavobacteriaceae > Flavobacterium. The sequence continues at coordinate 61,196 of CAUPOP010000014.1, forward strand.
TACGGAGCCTATATTTCTTCAGGATTTAATACTTTAAATGTGTATGCGTATTATGGTTTGAATCCAATATTTAAATCGGCAAAAACAAGTGCTGAAAACCTAGCAGTGAAGTCTTTTAATTTTGGGGTCATCTTTTATATTCTATAACCAAAAACGGAATAAAAGTAATTGTGGAATAGCTCCAATAAAAAAACCTATAATCAATTCCTTAAACGTATGTGCTTTCATTTCTAATCGGGATGAAGCAACAAAGCCATTCATCAAAACCAAAAAAGAAATTAGATAAATACCATGGGTTTGGTAATGAACGCTCAGTCCAATAACGAACATTGTCAAGGCACTAATTGTCAACATATGTAAGCTGGCTTTTACGCGAGTAAACAATAAAGCTAATGCGCAAAGCGTACTCAATAAACCTGACAAAAAGAAAAAATGCAATTCAGGATATCGATCTACAGTTATGCTTTTTCGAACCAAAAGAATAATTAAAAAACATTGGAGCACTAAAGGAATTTTGCGTTGTGATATTTCGGCAATCATTACAGAATCTATTTTTCCGGCTGAACGCAAAAGGAAATAAAATAAAACAGGAATAAAAACGGTTAAGATTATAATTTGTAAAACGACAAATAATTTTTCCTGAATGGTGAAATAAGTTTGATTATAAAAAAGATAGATTATACAGGCAAATACCGGAATAAAAATAGGATGAAAAATATAGGAAAATATAGGAAGAATTTTTTTCAAGAGTTCTAAAGTTGTTTGATAGTAACAAATATATATAATTTAGTAAAGTTGGCTCTTAATTTAACACTCTACAATCCTAAGAAATTATCAAGTATCAAATAGTTGTTTTTTAAACGCTAAATTTCAAAATAATTTGTCCAATTTCGGATGCATCATTAGGAAAAGAAGTGCTATTTTTGATAAAGTTTTTTAATGAAAAACGAATTGGTTTCTGCTTAATCTATATAAATCTTTAAATGGGCGTTATTCGCTTTCTAAATTAATGATTATAAAAATCCAAAATATTATTTCGCAAATTAATGCTGCTTTTGTAGATAATAAAAAAAATGACGGTATTGATTCGGTTTCTATTGATAGTCGTTCCTTGCAAAACGGCTCCCATACTTTGTTTTTTGCTTTGGTGGGGCCTAATAATGATGCGCATTTATACATTAAAGATTTAATTGATAAAGGCGTTCAAAATTTTGTAGTTACTCATATTCCTGAGGATTGTTTAGGTCAAGCAAATTTTTTGGTTGTCAAAAATACCGTATCGGCTTTGCAGGATTTTGCAGCTTATTATAGAAGTCTTTTTAATTTTCCAATCATTGGATTGACAGGAAGTAACGGTAAAACTATCGTTAAGGAATGGCTGAATTTTTTGCTTAGCCCAGAATATAATATTATTCGTAGTCCAAAAAGTTATAATTCACAAGTAGGCGTTCCATTATCTGTGATAGCGGTAAATGAACATCATAATTTTGGGATTTTCGAAGCTGGAATTTCCACGACTTCTGAAATGGAAAAACTGGAACGAATCATTAAACCTACCATTGGAATTCTGACTAATATTGGGACAGCTCATGATGAAGGTTTTGCCGATTTAGAAGAAAAAGTAAAGCAAAAAATGCTTCTTTTTGAACATTCAGAAATAGTAATTTACCAAAAAAATGAATTGGTTGATCGTTTTGTTTCCACTAAATCCAAATCATTTTCTTGGAGTTTTTCTAATAAAGAAGCGGATGTTTTTATTTCAAAAAAACAAAAAGCAGATCAAAATACTTTAATTTTTTACCATTACAAAGGGAATGACTTTGAGATTAAAATTCCGTTTCAAGATGATGCTTCTGTCGAAAATGCGATTTCTTGTTTGATGATTTTGTTGTATTTAAAATACGATGAAACAAGCATTAAAAACCGAATGGAATCTTTGTATCCAGTTGAAATGCGGTTAAAAGTTAAAAACGGAATTAATAATTGTAGTGTCATTGACGATAGTTATAATTCAGATTTTCAATCGTTAAAAATTGCTTTGGATTTTCTTGAAATTCAGAAACAGCACCAAAAGAAAACGTTGATTTTATCTGATATTTTTCAAAGTGGATTATCTAATGAGGAGTTGTATACTAAAGTATCCCAGCTTATTGTTTCTAATAAAATTACTCGTGTTATTGGAATTGGTAAAACCATTTCGTCTTTCCAAAATAAGTTTGCCAATGGAATTTTCTTTGAAACCACAGCCGAATTTATTGCCAATTTTGAAAGCTTAGATTTCAATAATGAAACCATTTTAATCAAAGGAGCGCGAACTTTTCAGTTTGAACAAATTGTGACTGCTCTTGAAGAGAAAACACATGAAACCGTTCTGGAAATTAACCTAAATGCAATTAGTCATAATCTTAATTTTTTTAAATCAAAGTTGAAACCAACTACTAAAATGATGGTAATGGTCAAAGCATTTGGATATGGAAACGGGGGTTTTGAAATTGCCAAATTATTGGAACATCATAAAGTAGATTATCTTGGTGTGGCTTTTGCTGATGAAGGAATCACGTTAAAAAATGCTGGAATTACCTTGCCTATAATGGTCTTAAATCCTGAATCTACCAGCTTTCCCGCAATTATACAATACCAGTTAGAACCTGAGATTTATAGTTTGAAAGGATTAAATGCTTTTCTGAAAATTGCAGAACATAAAAAACTGAAACACTTTCCAATTCATATTAAATTGGATACAGGAATGCATCGTTTAGGGTTTGAAGCAAACACGATTGATGCTTTAATTTCTACCTTAAAAGGAAATCAAACAGTTGCTGTTAAAAGTATTTTATCGCATATGGCAACAAGTGATGATTTAGTTCACGCTGATTTTGCTAAATCTCAAATTGATTTGTTTGAGAACTTGTCTTCTAAATTGTTGCAAGAGTTACAAATAACACCTATCCGACATATATTGAATACTTCTGGTATTAGTAATTATTCCGAGGCGCAATATGATATGGTTCGCCTCGGAATAGGGCTATATGGGGTTTCAAATGATACTGAAGAGCAAAAGTTGTTAGAAAACGTGAGTACCCTTAAATCAATTATTTCTCAAATCCGAACTATTCCTGCTGGAGAAAGTGTGGGATATGGCAGACGATTTATAGCTCAAAAAGCAACAAAAATTGCTACAATTCCTATAGGATACGCAGATGGAATTTCTAGAGGTTGGGGAAATGAAGTTGGTTTTGTATTAATAAATAATCAAAAAGCACCGATACTTGGCAGCGTTTGTATGGATATGCTGATGGCTGATGTTACAGGAATTGATTGTTCAGAAGGAGATTCTGTAATTATTTTTGGCGAAAGCCCAACAGTCAATGAAATGGCTTCCAAGTTGAATACAATCCCATATGAAATACTTACAAGTGTATCTCAACGAGTAAAACGGGTGTTTTATAGAGAGTAAAATTTTTCTTTCAAAAAAGAATCGAGTGTAAATAAAAATTATTTAAATTCGTATAGTTATTAACTTAAAAACAAACAAATTATGGGCTTTTTCAGTGATTTTAAAGCATCTTTGATGAAAGGTGACGTATTGAGTTTAGCAACTGCAGTTGTTATTGGTGGAGCTTTTGGTAAAATTGTAGGCTCAGCCGTAGATGATGTTATTATGCCAATTGTTGGTTTAGTGACAGGAGGAATTGATTTTACACAAAAATTTATTACTCTAGACGGGAATAGTTATGACAATTTAGCTGCAGCAAAAACTGCTGGAGCTGCTGTTATTACTTATGGTAATTTGGTTCAAGCTATTATCAATTTTGTGATTATTTCACTATTCATTTTTATTGTTTTGAGAGCTGCAGAAAAAGCTAAAAAGAAAGAAGAAGCTGCGCCTGCTGCGCCAGCTGGACCTACTCAGGAAGAATTACTTACTCAAATTAGAGATTTGTTGAAAAAATAATACCGCTACATTTATATATTCTAACTTAACCGCTTCTTAATTGAGGCGGTTTTTCTTTGCCGTTTTTCTAATTTTATCATTCAATGTTATAAATATAACATTTTGTTATTTTTTGTGAACACACTTGTTTTAATTTGAATATTACTTACTTTTGTATTTCAAAAATTAAAGTCAATAATAAAAATATACGATGAGAATAGCAGTAGTAGGCGCTACCGGAATGGTTGGCGAAATAATGTTGAAAGTATTAGCAGAAAGAAATTTTCCGGTAACCGAATTGATTCCGGTTGCTTCTGAAAAATCAGTTGGAAAAGAAATAGAATTCAACGGAAAAAAATACAAAGTAGTTGGTATGCAAACTGCTGTAGATATGAAAGCAGATATTGCTTTGTTTTCTGCAGGTGGTGGAACTTCATTAGAATGGGCACCAAAATTTGCGGCTGCCGGAACAACCGTTATCGATAACTCTTCAGCTTGGAGAATGGATCCTACTAAAAAATTAGTAGTTCCTGAAATCAATGCAGGCGAATTGACCGCAGCAGATAAAATCATTGCAAATCCAAACTGTTCTACAATTCAAATGGTATTGGCTTTGGCACCTTTGCATAAAAAATACAACATCAAACGTGTGATTGTTTCGACTTACCAATCCATCACTGGAACTGGAGTAAAAGCAGTACAACAATTCGAAAACGAATGTGCCGGTATTGAAGGTGAAATGGTTTATAAATATAAAATCAACAGAAACTGTATTCCACAATGTGACAGTTTTGAAGAGAATGGGTACACCAAAGAAGAAATGAAATTGGTGAACGAAACCAAAAAAATATTAAGCGATGACAGTATTGCCGTAACAGCTACTGCTGTTCGTGTACCAGTTGTAGGCGGACATAGTGAAGCGGTTAATATTGAATTCACTAATGATTTTGACGTAAATGAAGTAAGAAACATTTTGCATCATACTGACGGAATTGTGGTTCAAGATAATTTAGACACATTTACTTACCCAATGCCAAGATATGCTGAAGGTAAAAATGATGTTTTTGTTGGTAGAATTCGTCGTGACGAAAGCCAGGCAAATACATTGAATATGTGGATTGTAGCTGATAACTTGAGAAAAGGAGCGGCAACAAATACCATCCAAATTGCGGAATACCTTATTGCTGCAAAATTGGTGTAAGACTTAATTTTTAGTTCAAATCTAAAAACACCTGTTTTGACAAATTATATTTTGTCAGAACAGGTGTTTTTTCTTTTCTTTTCTTTTTGTATCCTAATAAGAGATATAAGTTTTTTTCAATCGAAACACAATGTTTTGCTACCTTTGCAACTCATGAAAAAGAAACAGCTCATTCTAAATCTTTTCTTTGCGACTGCACTTTTGTTCTCCATAG
>CAUPOP010000015.1:0-65597 GCA_963512955.1 uncultured Flavobacterium sp.
AACCAACAATTAATAACTATTTATTATGAACAAATCAGAATTAATCGACGCTATCGCTGCTGATGCAGGAATTACAAAAGCTGCAGCAAAATTAGCTTTAGAATCATTTTTAGGTAATGTAGGTGGTACTTTGAAAAAAGGCGGAAGAGTATCTTTAGTAGGTTTTGGATCATGGTCTGTTTCTGCTAGAGCTGCTAGAGATGGTAGAAATCCTCAAACTGGAAAAACTATCCAAATTGCTGCAAAAAATGTAGTGAAATTTAAAGCTGGTGCTGAATTAGAAGGAGCTGTAAACTAATTTCAGTTTTCCGATATAATTAAAACCTTCCTGATGGAGGGTTTTTTTATGCCTTTTGACGATTTTATTTGGACAAATCAATGTTTTATTGTTAAATTTAATAAAAATTGAAGCCATGATCTCAGAAAAATTAAACAAAGGACAGTTGCTTATAGCCGAGCCTTATATAATTGGCGATTTATCTTTCAATAGATCAGTAATTTTATTGGCCGACCATAACCAAGATGGGTCTGTAGGTTTTATAATCAACAAACCCCTTAAATACACCATTCACGATTTAATTCCAGAAATTAAAGCTAATTTCAAAATATACAATGGAGGACCTGTTGAACAAGACAACCTCTATTTTATTCACAATGTGCCAGATTTGATTCCAAATAGTGTAGAAATATCGAACGGAATCTATTGGGGCGGAAATTTTGAATCTACTAAACAGCTTATCAATTCAGGAAAAATAAACAAGAATAATGTTCGATTTTTCCTAGGATACACTGGTTGGGATGGTAAACAACTAGAATCCGAAATGGATAGTAATTCATGGATTGTTGCAAACAACAGCTATGAAAACAAAATTATAGGAAAATCAACCACTCATTTTTGGAAAGAAAAAATAATTGAATTAGGTGGTGAATACCTCATCTGGTCTAACGCTCCAGAAAATCCATATTTGAATTAATTTTGACCAATATGTTGATTTAATTTTTCGAATATTAGAGTTGAAAACGCAACCGAAAAATCTTTTTTTCTGTATTTAGTTATTGGTTGAATTCCTTTAATAACATTGGTCAAAAACAATTCATCTGCTTTTTGAAGATCAAAAGGTGAAATAGCTTCTTGAACTACAGTTATATTTTCTATTTTTTTTGCTAATTCTATAATCTGCATTCTCATAATACCATTGATACATCCTTCTGAAACTGGAGGTGTAATCAACTTGTTTCCTTGTAGCATAAAAATATTTCCTTGCAAAGCTTCCACAACGTTCTTGGCATCATTCAATAAGATACAATTGTCTAATCCATTTTCATCTGCATAAATACTAGCCGTAACATTTATAATTTTATTCGTAGTCTTTACAGTAGAAAGCAGTTGTTTGCTAATATAAAAATCCTTATACAAATCAACTTCGTAAGATGCAGGATTAAATATGTAAGCTTTATTTTCTAAAGCTGTAGTATTAATTAAAAAGGAAATAGTATTGTTTTTTGGCAAATAATAGCCTCCATCATTTCTATACACGGTAATTCTAGCACGAGCTGAATCAGAAAATGAATTTGCTTCAACTACAGAAAGAATTTGCTCTTCGAGATACTCCATAGTAAAATTCATAGGAATCTCCATACGCACAATACGCATTGAAGCCATTAATCTAAAATAATGCTCTTCTAGAAAAAGAATTTTACCATCTACTATTTTAACTGTTTCAAACAAGGCGTCACCATACAAAAATGCTCTATTTTGCGTTAATATATTTGTTTCTCGTTCTACTATATTTCCATTAAAATTAATCATAAAAAAGCCCTGAATTTTGTTCAGGGCAAATATATATTATAAAATACAATTTTACTATACAGATCCTATCAGATGTTTCAAATCAGAAATTTGATTCTCCCACAATTGAGTAGCTTCATTAACTTCGTCTTTGTAAGCAAAATCTATAACCATTAAAGAAACATCTTTAGTAATGTCATCTTCTAAAATATGAAGTTCGAAAAAATACTCGGTATCCTTATTATTTTCGTCTACCCATTTAAATTTCACTTTTTCACCAGATTTTTTTGAAGCAAGTCTTGCTTTTTCTTGGGAATCATTCCAAATAAAAGTAAAATATTCACCACGAGAATTTACATTATCAGCAAACCATTCTGACAAACCAGAAGGAGTTGATATATACTGATACAACAACTGGGGGGAAGAATTTATAGGAAATTCGATTTCGTAACGTATTTTTTGATCCATGGGCTACATTAAATTTTTTGGAAATATATAGAATATAAGTCCGAAAAAAAAGCATTTTCAAAAATATTTTTTTTTCTTAAAAATATACTTGCAACCTCTAATATTATTTCTATATTTGCACCCGAATTAAAGAGGAGGTTTAGCTCCTAAGAAGGCGAGATAGCTCAGTTGGTTAGAGCGCAGGATTCATAACCCTGAGGTCCCGAGTTCAAATCTCGGTCTCGCTACCAAAGCAAAAACCCTAACATCAATATGTTAGGGTTTTTTTATGTTTTTTAGCAACTTAAATCCCGTTCCTATTATTCTCTGAAGAAGGAAAATATTTTTGAACTATCATAAAAAACTCAAATTTTCACTTGAGGTTCATAATATTTATTGTTTAATTATTCTTACTTAAGAGGTTTTATTTCCAAAAATTAGAATCATCAATGCCGAAGTCACTATCACTATCAAAATCTTTAGATAAGGATATAACTTTTCCAATATTCCATTTGGAGCAAGGAATTTTAAAGATTCTCTCTTCAATAGTCCTAAATCTTCCATGATTATTTGTAAACAAACACGAAAAGTATATTCGAAATATTTTGTTGAGAAACAAAGATATTTAAAATATATATTCTTTATAAACTACTTAATTTGGGCGTTTACAAAATCGCTTACTGACAGGCCTGTAAATTTTTTGAAATTTTTTGAAAAGGTAAATCGGGAATTAAATAAACATTTTTCTCCCAAAGAGGCCACCGTATAATCTTTCAGATAACCCTCGTTTATAAGTGATAAAGCATAATTTATCTTGATTAAATTACTAAAATCATTGATGGAATAATGACAATAATATTTGAAAACTAATTCTAAATGACTTTTAGGTATTTTCAGCTCTCGAGCTATAGTTTTTGCAGTTAAAGTAGTTGTAGAGATTACTGCAACAGATTTTTGTAATATTTGAATCTCTAAAATTATGGAATCAATCTTGTTAAAAATAGCATTGTAAACCATTTTATCCTTCTCATCGATTACTTTCAGAGACTTAGTATGCCAGATTAACAGGTCTTGTAATTCGTTTTTATGTAGACTTTTCAACAAATTGTGTTCACCAAAAATAATGATTGGATTTTTAAAAATATAAATCAAAGCCGTCAGCCATAGTAAAGATGAAACACGATAAAAAACATTCAAATCTATTTTAGATGTAGTTTCATTAAATAAAAAATAATTAGAACAAACCACCAAAGAAAAGGCAATAATAGTCATTAATAGGGTCCATGTTCGTATGGTTTTATAACTACCTTTCTCAAACATAGAAAGCCTCTTTGTTTGTAATAATTTATTCACCAGAAACAGTATGGAGACAAAATAGTAAACTGAAAAAACCAAATAGAAAAGATGGTTAATTTTATAACCAATAATCAAAATATCAATCAATACTAATAGAGTTGGCAAAATAAAATGCAATAACTCTTTTTTGATTTCCCTTTTTTCACGAATAAGTCTTCTAAAAAATAAATAGTAAATTGGAACTATATAAAAAGCTAAGGTTAACCTTAGCTTTAAAGGGCTAAAGGTAATTGTTGTGAACCCCAAAACCTCAATTGCATTCGAAAAACGCTGCAATCCTGCCACAAATAAAATAATTATTAGATAAATATTTGTTTTGCGATTAGGCTTTGAATTAAAAAACATTAAAACAGCGACAAAGAGGCATAAAAACCCTACGAGTAACGATACAACGTTTAAAAACATGTGTCAAATATTCAAAATGTGTCACAAATATAGCATATTACAGTCACGTATTTTTATTTTCCTCCCTTTCTGTAGTTATTTGCTATATAATGTTAACTATCCATGAAAATCATGAAAAAAATCTACCTTGTTTTATTTTTCGCTTTAGGGCTCTTTTCGAATGTCACAGTACATGCTCAAACTAATGTTACCTCATCTGGTATGTCTATTCAAGGAATTGCCCGAGACGAAACGAATGCCGCTTTGGCTAACATTGACGTATTAGAGCTTGTATTCAATGTATATTATTTAGTAGGCACCACTGAGACCGCTATTTTGACCCAGACTGCAACCGTCAAAACCGATAACTTTGGTGTTTTTTCTTATGTTTTAACAATAGACCAAGCACAATATAACCTCATTAGCACACAATCAGCTTATTTGAAGGTAACCCAAGGAAGTGTTGTTTTTTCAAATGAAAAACTTCAAGCTGTACCTTATGCTATTTATGCACAAAACGGAGTACCTACTGGAACTATCGTTGCTTATATAGGAACTGTAGCGCCTACCGGATGGTTGATTTGTGATGGAGGAGCTATTCCTAATACTCCTTATTATGCAAATTTGAGAGCCTTTTTAGGTAACAATACTCCTGCGCTTCAAGCCATGTTCTTACGTGGAGCAGGAAGTGGAAACGGTAAAATAGGACCCGCTGTAATGGGGGCACAGATGGATTCTTTTCAATCTCATAATCATGTGGTAAATCTTAATACAAATGCTGCGGGGGCACATAATCATACAACGAATTTTTATAATGATGATTATAATAACAGTGGAAATGGAACTCCTAATGGTACTGGTTTAATACGTGATGGAGGGCCTAGTTACACTATACCAACAAATACGGCTAGCAATCACACTCATAATGTCTATGGGGATACTTATACTACAGGAGATACAGAAACACGTCCTATCAACTGGGGTGTGAACTGGATTATAAAAATATAATCACTAATTCAATTCCCCTATTCGTTTTCTTATTCTCCAACAAAATTCTCCTAGAATGAAATATATTCTTGTATTGTGCCTTGTAATACTCAGTTATAGCACTTTGATTGCCCAACAAAAATTGGGTGTTAAATCGGTGATTAGTGCAGCAGCATCCAAAAAAGACCGTTTGGGATTAACCTTAACCAAACCCGTTAGTGGAGTGAATAAGACATTTACCATTGGAAGCGTAAGTCTCCAAGTAGGAATGCCTTATATGGGACTCACAAAAGGTTCAACTGTAAATGAAGCTTCAACTCAGAATTACAGCAAAGATTTAGGTTTTCCTTGGGGAATTCGATACCGATACAATACTTTTTCCGAGGATGCTTTCACAGTATCCAAAGGCTATTACAGCGACCGAATTGAGATCAACTGGGACATAAAAACAAACCGAGATAAAATTATTAGTATCTCCGTATATCGTACAGAAGATGTCTCCAGTTTGAATCCAAATTGGGGAACCTCATTAAAAACATTGCCTGCAGATGCTGGAACTTTTACCGATACCAATGTGGAAGGAGGCAAATTGTACCGCTATAAAATAGCAGCAAAGGGAGTTGAAATTGACGGTTTAGAAATACTTTATACTACTTATATTACGGGCATCGGTTATAGAAATCCAACAGGAGTAATTACGGGAAATATTAGTTACACAGGAGGAAATCCAGTAAAAGACGTATTAATAGTTGCCAACCCCACAGGAAGCACCTTGCGTTTTGGTAGTTCTTTAAAAGTACCAAGCAATAGCTATGTTACAGTACCAAAATTGAATAAAAGTTTAAAAGATTCCATCAGTATACAAACTTGGGCTAAACCCGAAGGTGCTTTTAACAATGATGAATTAACCTTGTATAGTTTAGCGAGCAATCATAACGAAACTTTGAATTTTAAAGTTAAAATGGCTTTAGTAAATGGGAAAAATGTACTGACAGCCTCCTTAGGTCCCCATGTTATTAGTTTGAGTGATTATATTCCAAGTGGTGAAACAGACAATAAAGGAGATGATATTTTAGTGCCCATCACTAGTATAAACACTTCATTTACCCATTTTAGCGCCGTATTAAGAGATAATAAAATTCCTGAAATTTACATCAATGGCCGATTAATTTCGGCAGCTTATGCAGCTAAAATGAATACCATTTTTGCACAAAGAACCTTGACTGGAACACCTCCAAGCGTCACTTTTACAAGCACCAATACAATTCTTAAATTAAATACCACAGCTGGTGGAGATCAACAAAACTGGATTAGTTTTAAAATGGGAGGAGGCAAAACAGCCTTGCTAGACGAATTCCGAGTTTGGGAAACCGCCTTAAACGCTTCACAAATCCTACGTGATTATCGCCGATATCTCAAAGGCAATGAATCTTATTTGAATACCTACCTCAGAGCCAATGAAAAAACGGGTGATTATGCCTATGACCTAGCGCAAACTGGTTTTGTTTTTCACGGAAACGATGCAAAATTGAGCAACGCAACAATAGCTCCTACTTGGGCCAACAGCGATACAGATAGTAATAATATTCCAACCAACAGTCAGCTCGGGGTTTTAGGAGTATCGGATGAGTTTGGCAATTATGTCATATCAGCTATACCTTATGCTGGTAATGGCGATTCTTTCACCATAGTACCTTCGCTTGGAAAGCATGAATTCAATCCGAAACAAGAAGTAGCTTTTTTAGGTTCGGGTTCTACCGTAGTCAATAATGTAGATTTTATTGATCAATCGTCTTTTATTTTTAAAGGAATCGTGGTTTATGACAGTAGAGGGGTTTTCCCTCCTACTTCCGATGCGGAAATAACTGGAGATATAAAGGACAATGAAATCTATAATGCCTATACCAAAGGCACCTTAAAATATCAAAAAGGAGAATATTGGGCCGAAAAAGACAACACTGGTAAAATTATAAGACTTAGGCGATACGCCACTATACCTGTTCCTGGCGCGTATGTCAATATTGATAATGCTCCGGCAATTGATGCCAACAATGTTCCTATACAAACAGATATTAACGGACGATTTACAATAGAAGTCCCCATAGGACAACATGCTATTAGCATTACTAAAAGTTCCCATAATTTTGAATTTGATGGTAGATTCCCTGCCAAAACGAGTTCGGTCATCAATGGTGAAACGTATTATACTAATACTTATCAAGACTTTTTTGAAGATAGAGACGAGCCAGTTACCTTCGTTGATAATACTAAAATAATTGTGGTAGGTCGTGTTGTAGGAGGAACGACGCAATCAGAAAAAACAATTGGTTTTGGAGCTACCGGAAAGAAAACCCTTTCTTATAAAGATGCCAGTGGTATCGATAGAACAACTACTTATACCTCTATCAATAATATTGGAAAAGCCAGACTAACATTGGGTTACCTCCCTGCCGGTGCAACAAGCGTAACACCTGAATATAAGACTAGTTTTGAAACCAATATAGAAACAGGAGAATATAGTATTAAAGTATTACCTCTGAATTATATACTTTCCAAATATGATTTGATCTTTAGCAGTGGTAAAAATCCAGACAATAAACTACTGCTAGATACCGACCAATCCATTAATTTTACAGCCATAAAAGCCTTACAATACCCAACTTTTGTTCAAGGTGATAAAACCATTACAGGAGAACCCTATCAAGAGGTATTAAAATTCACCTATATGGCCACTCCAATCTATACTGTATTAAGCCAAACGTCGGATACACAAATAAAGGCAGATGGTAAGACCTACACCATAGCAACAGATCAAACTCCGCCGATTTACAGTCAATTTGGAAATTACACAATTCAAGTTCAAGGTCAGGAGCGGTATGCTAATTATGATACAAATGCTATTACTCCTGTAATTAGTTACGTTCCTGTAACAGGAGGTACTATAGTTACCACTAACAATTTGGCTTTGGAAAACAGTGAAAAGACGGAAGTTTCTGCAACAGATGCAAGCATATTAATCTATAGTTTCAAAGGAGGAACTCCTAACACCGATGCGGCTAGCGGTTATAAAAGAACAATCGATTTAAAGTACAGATTGAATGGAGTCGATAGTCCATTGACGAATTATAAAACAGAGGGAATTCTTTTAGGAGGCGTGGCTGATGGTTCACAAACTTTTGTAACAGCAGGTCCAGAGTTACCTGATTTTGTGTTGCGTGACCCTCCAGGATCAGGCAGTTCGGCTACTATTGAAAAAGGGTCTTCTTTTAGTTTTTCAAAAGAAAACACCTATAGTGCAAATAACGGCAGTGATTTAAACGCAACTATTTCTCTTGGGTTTGAACTAAGTTTGGGCGGCGGATTACTAGGACCTGTTATGAAAACAGATGTCACTAACGATATATCTACTGGCGTTAGTATGGCACAATCTTCTTCTAACGGAAAAAGTGTGACCAACACCTACACCTTCAACCAAACGATTGCAACAAATAGCGATCCCAGCTGGATTGGTAGCGATGCCGATTTATATATAGGAACTTCTGCCAATCAATTTTATGGAACCTATGACGAATTAATTACCTCAAGTTCGATTCCTTCTGGCACTCCAACACCTATCAAAGTGGTTCCACTAAGCGGTTCCTCAATCTCAATAGTATATCCGAAAATTAATAAGGCTATGTACTTCAATGAATCTCCAGAAAAAACATTGTTTGTTTATTCTCAATATACCATCTTAAATGATATTATTCCAAAGTATTTAGACATTATTAGACAAATTGATGACCATACGCTAGTGGAAAACCAGAATGGAGTGCTTACAAAAAACGCCTACAATTCTTCGATCAACCTTTGGAGAAAAATAATCCTGAACAATGAGTTGGCAAAATACCAAGCTCTTAATGACAAGGACAAACTTAAAACATCCTTAAATGCTATAATAGAGAGTTTGAAAGACCCAGTGACAAAAACTTTATCGGATTCAGCTAAACAACTTAAGGATTTATTAAACGCTACTTTTTATGAAAATATTTCTTTGGATGCTGGTGTCGGCGAATTCACTAAAGGATACCAAATAGAGCGGCTAAGTACTAATTCGCTAACGTATCAAATACAAATCGATAGTTCAGTTGCTTTGGCCATTGGAGCCAGCTTCAATGAAACAGGTTTTGAAATGCAAACCAGCACCAATAGTGGATCTGGAACCGGAAGTTCTAGTGAGGACAGCAACAATCAAACTACCAATATAAAATATACGCTTAAAGATAATGATGCGGGCAACCTACTTAGTGTTGATGTAATTAACGCCTTTGATGGAAATGGCCCTATTTTTATTACTAAAGGAGGAGAAACTTCTTGTCCTTACGAGGGGGTGGAACTTTCTCATTTTTACAACCCAACGCATACTAATGCAACGAACACTTCAGCACCTATCGTAGACCTTTTAGCTTCTCAACGTGTCCCGCTTTCAGTGGCCACTATGGCTTTAGAGAAGCCAGAAATAACCGTAGCAGATGCAGATGTGTCTGGAATATTTGAGAGTCGAAATGCCGAATTTGTCCTCCAATTACGTAATACAAGCACCATCAATAAAGACGCTACTTTTAGATTGGTGGTCGATCAATCGACAAACCCTGACAATGCCCAAATTAACATAGAACCAAATGGAACCCTGATTACTATCCCAGCAGGAAAAACAGTGTCGTACACGATGACACTTAAAAAAATAAAACAAGACCAGTTTGATTACAAAGACATACGAGTAGTGCTAGAATCTACTTGTGACAGAAATGCAATAGATGATATTTTAGTATCAGCTAACTTTGTACCTGCTTGTTCTCCAGTGACTATAATGACTCCGTCAAACAATTGGTTACTGAACAGGAATACAGCTTATGATGGCTTGACAACAAAACCTGTAAATATCAAATTAGGAGATTTTAACACTAGTTTTGCAAGTTTTCAAAAGATTAATTTAGAATACCGTTTAAAAGGCACTCCCAATTGGATTGGATTAAGAACCTATTATAAAAACCAAGCTGATTATACTACCGCTTTCAATGGAGGAGACACCAATGTAGAAGTAATTGTAGGCAGTCAACTAAATTATTCATGGAATATTGCGGCATTGGGCTTAGCTAACGGCACCTACGAACTTCGTGCCCGCACGAGTTGTTTTAACCAAACCGCTTACGAATCGGAAATTATAGAAGGAAAAGTAGACCTTACTGCTCCGGTTGTATTTGGTCAACCAACACCAAAAAACGGAATATTAAATTTGGGAGACGATATTAGCCTGCGTTTTAATGAACCGGTTAAGACCAATGGCACCGTAACTAAATTTGAATTTTTAGTGCAAAAAAACCAATTACCAGTAAAACACGAAGTTTCGCTGGCCTTTAATGGGACCAATAATACAGCGACGCTAAACAAACCCGCCATTACAAGCGGTGACTTTAGTATTGAGTTTTGGTTAAAAAATTCAAGTCCAGCTGGAACATCTACGCTATTGAGCCAAACTGGCGGTATCAAAATAGAACTGATCGATGATGTATTGAAATACACCATTGGAGGGCAAAGCATTAGTGCACAAATCAGCAAAGACAATACATACAATCATTATGCACTTTCGTATGATGCCACTGCTATTAAATTAGCCATCATTGAAAATGACAGAGAACTAACAGCTACTACTACCCCATCACCCATTACACGGCTCAACTTTGCTAATGAAAATCCCATAGTACTGGGAGGAAATACATTCAAAGGAAACCTTCACGATTTCCGATTTTGGAAAAAATATATTTCAAGAGAACTAGCAGCATCTAATATGAATAGTGTCCTAAATGGGAACGAATTTGGTCTTATAGGATATTGGCCGATGAACGAAGGAAATGGTATCGTTGCAAATGATTTAGCCCGATTCAAACACCTGGTTATTGCTAACACAAACTGGGATATTTACCCAAAAGGAACTGCTTACACTTTTGACGGTACAAATTATTTAAATTTGAAAAAAGCGGACAAGGTAACCATTACCAAAGAAATGGATGCTACCGTTTCTTTTTGGATGAAAACCAATCAGACTGGTTTTGCAACACTCTTGTCCAATGGTAAGGGAGATACAACGGATGCAATAGAAAGCAACGGCTACCGCAACAAATGGGCGTTCAACCTGAATGATGCAGGTGGTATTGAACTGCAAGCGGAAGCTAGAACCTATCCTTTTGGAAATATCCAAGTCAACAACAACAGCTGGCATCATATCGCCTTGAGTTTAACCCGAAACGGAACGCTCCGAATGTATGTTGATGGCGATGAAATGGCTTCTTATAGCAGTGCAGATCTTGGTGGTTTTGTGGCCAACGCCATCTTTGTGGGAGCTCGAGGTCAACTCAACAGTATTGATAGAAAATACATCGGTCAAATGGATGAACTTTGTATTTGGAATATGGCGCGTACTGCCGATCAAATTAAAGCAGACCAATATTATGAGGTAAATTATACCGATACTGGTTTACTTTTGTATTCATCTTTTACTAAACCTGAAATACCCAATGCCTTTGGTCCAAAATACTATTACCCACTAAACGCCTTCGAAAAAGAGAGCGACTATGCTTTCTTAAATGGAAAACCCCTTACTTTTACAGATATAACTCCTGGCATTAAGCCATTTCGCCCTACAGAATCTATTGTGGTAAATGCAATAATAAACGGTGATGAAATAGTATTAGTACCCGATATTTCCAACTGGGCTAGCATAGAAGGGAAAGTAGCCAACATTACAGTTTCAAATCTTAATGACATGTCAGATAACAGTCAGATTTCGCCTGTAACTTGGAGTGCTTATATTAATAGAAACCCTGTAAAATGGTTCGTAGACGGTCAAGACAAAATTGTCAATTTAATGAAAAGGAACAATGAAAATCTGACCTTTGAAATTACCATTGTGAACAGAGGCGGACTACCACAACCCTACTCGATTGATGTACCTAGTTGGTTAACACTATCGGCAAAATCAGGCACTATAGCCCCTAACATCTCAGTTACGCTAAAAGCAACGGTTGACAATAATTTGGCTATTGGTAATTACAATACTGTTTTGTCCCTAGCTACTAATTATGGTTATAACGAAAAAATACAGTTGGACTTACGAGTGCTTGAAAAAGAACCTGTCTTGGTATTGGATCCTTCTCAATTTACCCAGTCGATGAATATCATTGGAAAAGTAAAACTGGAGGGGGTTTTCACCGACGATCTGTACGACAAAGTAGTGGCAATGGTAAACGGAGAAGTGCGAGGAATGACCAATGTTATTTTTGATCCTGATTTCAATGAATATTTTGTATATCTGACCGTGTACAGCAATCAAGTTAATAATGAAAATATGCTGTTTTACATTTGGGATGCCTCGGACGGGAAGCTAAAAGAAGCTTCTCTAAACGATACACTTTCCATACCTTTTTTAGCAGACGATCTTATTGGAAAATACAATGCACCTGCCCTATTTAATAATACAGCAGTAACTGGCCAGCAAATACTATTGAATCAAGGCTGGACCTGGACCTCATTTAATGTAAATGATGCTAGATTCGCCAGTTTAAATACACTTACAAGAGGTCTTACACTGGGCACTTCTGATTTGATACAGTCTAATGCACCGGCACTATTTGATGCCTATCAATACAACTCGACAAATCCTGCTGGAAGTGGATGGTCCGGAACGGTTTCAACAAATGGCGGAATTACAAGTAATAAAATGTATAAAATTAAACTAGCAACAGCACAAAAATTAAACATTAAAGGTGTTCCTGTGGATTTAAATACATGGTCTTTTGATTTAGTTCAAAATTGGAATTGGCTTCCTTTTGTAATAAATAAAAACGTGCCCTTAGAAGATGCTTTGGCTAACCTGAACCCAACTGATGGGGATTTTATAAAATCGCAGTCTTTATTTGCAATCTATAGTAATTCAATTGGTTGGAAAGGATCTCTAACTTATTTAAAAGTTGGAGAAGGATATATGATAAAAACTGGTATTTCACAAAAATTTACTTATCCAGAATATTTAGACCGTAATAGTAACAAAATCAGTTTGACTAAAACTGGGCAAGTAGATGGTATAGTAGATGAGGTATTGCCCAATCAATATGCTCAGTTCCCAAGTACTATGAGTGCTATAGTAAAACTACCCGAAGGTTTTGAAAATCTTGCTTTCTACAATGAAACGGGGCAATTAAGAGGAAATACTACAACTCAAAGTATTAATGGTGAAAATTTAGCATTCATAACTCTTTATGGTAATCAGCCTGAAAAGCTTACTGCCTATATCGGATCAGGAAAGAGTACGCAAGCAACCGCAAAATCATTCAGCTTCGCAACTGATGCTATTTTGGGAAGTATTTCGAATCCAATAGTAATTGATTTATTAGAAGAAAAAATAAGTATTACTCCAAATCCGTTTCACAATGAGCTTGATATAGCGATTAATACAGAAAAAAATGATACTGCTAAAATAATGATTCACAACATGCTCAATCAACTAGTATATGCTGGAACTTTCGAGGTAAATGCTGGAACTACTGTCATAAAAATAAATCCTAACCTTGCTAACGGAGTTTATATTATTAGAGTAGACATAGCCGACAAAATGGTTTTAGAAAAAATAATAAAAAATTAAAATAAAAATTCGGAAAAATCTCTTTTTTATGAAAAAAACAGCATTTTCATTTATACTATTATTACTTGCTTTTCCTACATTATTAGCACAAGCACCGTCTTGGACAGTGGATGAGAGTGCCTATCAATACACCATGACTTTTGTTGCAAAACTTAATGTAGACGGCTATCAATTAATTGCCCCAAATGACAAAGTAGCCGCATTTGCGAATACCACTTGTAGAGGAGTAAGCGGCGTCACATATGTAGCAAACGAAGCTAGTTATTACGCTTATCTAACTGTATTTTCGAATACACAAGATGAAGATATCTATTTTAAATTATATGAGAGTGCAACAAATAAAATAACAGTTGTGAGTAAACAAATAAAATTTAAAGTAAATGAACACATAGGAAATCTATTTCAATCATTCAGCATTGCTGAACCGGCCTTAAATGACAAAAATGATATTCTGACTTTTAATTTTTTAGACACAAAAAGTGTAGCATCGGTAATTAATAACGAACAAGTAACTATTAGCCTACATGACAGTTATAATTTAAAAGACCTAAAACCAATATTTACCTTGAGCAAAGGGGCAAAACTGTTAAAAAACAGAATAGCACAAAAATCTGGCGAATTTACCGATGATTTTTCTACGGAAATTATTTATGAAGTTCTGTCTGAAGATGAATCAAGTCTATGCAGTTACACGATTAATGTTAACCAAATCATTACGCCAACTTTATTCTATAAAAAAGATGCTGTTTGCTATGCAGGTGGGGCTATCAAAGTGGTCTCAACGCAAGAAGGAGCAACTGTAAAAGTCAATAGTAATGGCAAAACAATTTTAACAAAAAAAATCACCAGTGGTGAAGCACTATTTACCAACCTTAAAGATGACTCTTATATCGTTTCGATAGGAGATGAATTAAAGCTCATAAATATAATATTAAAAACAAAATAACTATGAAAAGAGTAATTAATAACAGTTTTAAAATTGTTGGAGTACTAATAACTTTGCTTTTATTCTCGGGATGTGAAAAAGAAGAACTACCTCCCTGCAATAATGTTGTTCAGGGAGGTTTTGTTGTTGTAGAATAAATTTATAGATGGATTTATGTGGTCTAAAATTTTCTATTTCATCTTTTCGCATAAAGAAAAATACTTCTTAAAAACCAATTAAATAAAAAAGACCTCAAAAATCTACTTGAGGTCTTTCGAACTCTTAATTTTATAATGTTTCAGCAAATCATTTTACAGATTTAAATTCTCATTAAGCAACTTATCATAATCATCAGGAGTATCAATATCCACAATACCCTTTTCAAATAGAACAGTAAAGACATCTTGCTTTCTTTTTTGTATAATTCGTTTGGTACAAACATCACCTATAAGTGACATTAATTCTGGAAAAACACTATTATGAAAAAGTACCAGAGTAGCTATGATTCCTGCGTAAGAACAAGCAGCTAATTACATGAGTATTGAAAACTACTACTAGATTATCTCTCGACTGTTGAGCCAATGATACAACCCAACTTAAAAGGATTGTCCTACCAAATACTAATAATTGTTTTGGTTTTCCCATTCGGCTGCTAGAACCTGCAGCTAAAATTATAATACCAAATAATTAATCTTATGATTTTATTCTGTTAGAAAGAATACTGGATATTTTTCAATAGTTTTTATCTGAAATTTTTAATGTGGAGATACAGCATTGATTTTTACTTTCAACAATAAAAAAATATGCTTTTAATTATAAAAAACACGTTTCTAAAGTCAATTAAAAATTGGAAGAAAATCTGGTTATTGAAAATTAATTAGTTTCATGATACGTATCAAATAAAAACTGCAAGGTTTCAGTAACATTATTTGCTTGAATTGTTGGAACTTTATCGTCTGAGTTTAACCAATTTTCAATGATTAATTCAAACTCTTTTCCAACTTCATAAATCACAGAAACACCTAACTGTTTTAGAGCTGCTGCGTTACATTCCTGCTCATAATGATTTAATATCGGAATACTAAGCACCTTCTTTTTGAGATATAAGGCTTCAGCTGGAGTTTCAAATCCTCCTCCTGTTATAATCCCATGACAATTAATCATACTTTCGTTGAAGTCTTCTTGATTGACTGGATAATAGGTAATGTTTGCTGATTTATATTTGAACTTTACTTCTTTCAAAAACCAATGAAATTCTTGTTCTGGAAGTTTATGAAATGCTTTTTCCAAACACTCTTTATCAAAAGAAGGAAGATAAACCGTAATGTGTTTTAAATCTTTTGGAGTTGCTTGAAGAATTTCATCTTTTATAATTGGAGGAAGAATAAAAGAATCATAGGATTCGAAGTGCAATCCAATATGCTTAGGAGAAGGTGCATAATGTTTAAAAATAGTTTCTCCCAAAATACTTTTTCGTTCTGGTCTTGGCGTTAATTTTGAAATAAAACTAGCTTGATGACCAAACTGAACTGAATGAACTTTCTGTAATTTACAAGCTAATGATGTTATCGAATCAAAATCATTAATAACAACATCATACTCTTTTAGTGGTAAAGATTTTGCATCTTTATACATTTGGATAGGTTCGATGTTTTTAGCAATATCCCAATAATCCAAGCCACCACATTTGCTGTAATGTAAACTACATCCTTTACTTTTATACTTAACTGGCAAGTCAACCTCAAGACTGGCATTATTACCACTCATAAAAAAGTCAACTGAACCAAACTTTTGTAAATAAGGATACAACTGAACAGCTCTGCTGATATGACCGTTTCCTGTGGCTTGTATAGCGTAAAATATTTTCATTTTAATAGTATAGGATTTATCGAAATTGATTTAAAACTCAAAAAACATTTCGATAGAATGATTGTTTTTTTAATCTTCTGAAAGGATTTTAGTGACAATATCATTAATAACATCTTCCTCTTTGTTGTCATTACCAATGTATTCCTGTTTGTTGTATTGATAAATACTCCATTTCTTTTTCTTGTATTCTAATGCGGTTAAGTTCTCAATCCAATCCCCACTATTTAGATACAAAACTTTACCATTTTCGTTAGTAATTTCCTTCATCTGAGGTTTGTGAATATGTCCACATACTACATAACTATAGTTTTTTTGGATAGCAATTTCTGCAGCTGTAGTTTCAAAATTAGACACGAATGAAACCGCTTTTTTAACACTATCCTTAATCATTTTAGAATAGCTTCTTTTTTCTTTTCCCAAAAGCACCAAAAACCAATTAATCAAACTATTGATTAAAATCAATAAATCATAGCCCTTCCCGCCTAGTTTAGCTATGATTTTAGCATAACCTTTGGTCGAAGAATCAAAAACATCTCCATGAAAAATCCAAGTTTTTTTTCCGTCTAATTCTAAAATTAACTTATCGACTAACTCAAAATTGCCTAGAATTAAATCCGAATATTTTCGCAATGCTTCATCGTGATTTCCTGTAATATATATCACCCGAGTTCCTTGATTAGACATTTTTAAGATTTGTCGCAATACATTCATGTGGACTGCTGGAAAATAGCTTTTGCTAAAACTCCAAATATCTACGATATCGCCGTTCAACACTAGTGTTTTTGGATTGATAGATTTCAAATAGTGTAGTAATTCTTTGGCATGGCAACCATAAGTCCCTAAATGAATATCACTTAATACAACCAAAGGGATCTCTCGCTTCTTTTTCATAATTAGTTTTTACGAAATTAATCACTCTATGTTACGAGAATGTTTCGCCTATATTACTATTTTCAAACCATTTGTTTTTTGTAAAAACACGATTGAATTTATACTAAAAAAAATCTTAAAAAACACAGTTGTTGCACTTCCAAAAATGTCATTTACGCAAAAACCCCAACATAGTATGTTGGGGTTTTCAATAACTTTAAGTGAATTTCATTCTTTGTGTTTGGCTTATCGCATTGCGGGAACACCACCTTGATTGTTTTGTTCTCCTTCTTTAAGATCATCATTATTAATTCCTTTCTTTTTAGGTCCACTAAAATTCATTGAACCAAAATTATAACTGAATGTTAGACCAAAAGAACGAATTGGGAATTTAAATATACTGCTTTGAGTAAATCCTTGTCCAGTCAAATTTTGTTTAAACTCTAAATTTTCTTTGAATGGAGATACTATATTAAGTCCCAAAGATGCTGCCTTGTTCCAGAATTGCTTTTTAACTCCAAAAACCATTAGATTAAAAGCCGGATTTGTTCCTTGCAACGTTTTCTTAGAAGAGTTTTGGATAACAAAAGCTTCCGCAGAAATATTTTTATTCAATTGAAGCGTACCACTTATGAAGGCAGAATACTGAATCGAGGTTCCATTAGTTGATTGCTCCAGATTGTAAATTCCTGTTGGATCTGGCTTGTAAGTAAAAGCATTGAAATTACCACGGATGCTTAATGCCTTAAATGGATTTACAGAACCAAAAAAGCTCATTCCAAAAGATTTATTATTTCCAATATTTTGATAATTCGTAATCGTTCCTACTTCGCTTGTCAATGGTGTCGCAATACCTTCGATTAAATCTGATGTATACTTATAATATGCTGAGATATTTAAACTACGCTTTTGTGAAAATGTTGAATATCCAAATTCTATTGTTTGAGAAACTTCTGGGTCAAGATTTGGATTTCCTTTTGTTTGAGCACTTATATTTGATTTATTAATAAATGGATTCAAATACGTTAAACTTGGTCTTGAAATACGTTTGCTGTAAGTCAATTTCAAAGAAGAAGATTGCGACAATGCTTTTTGCAAGGTGAAACTTGGAATAAATGTTCCATAATCAATTTTAAACGGACTTAAATCTGTTTGCAACGCATTCGTAGGATCTCCTTTGATAGATGTGTTTTCAAAACGAGCACCTGCCATTATAGTAAAACCTTTCGGCAAAGTCAACGTTCCTACTGAATAAAGAGATGCCACATCTTGATCATAATTGTATAAATTAGAACTAATTGGATCTAAAACAAATGCATTTTGAGCATCTGGAACATAATTTTGAAAATCACTTGCAATCCTTCTTATGATAGTTTTACCGCCAGTTTCTAATTTAAATTTTTCAGTCACTGGTAGCGTATAATCTAATTGAAGTGTGTATTCATTATTTACCCCATCATTATTTGCTTTTTGATTGGTATAAAAATCAGAATAAATATTTTGGTAATTTGTTTCAACTAAACTGTGACTCCATTGCGATGAAAGTGTAAGTTCATGCCCAGCTTTTGTAAATTTATGTGAATAATTAGCATTCCAGTCAAACCCACCAAACGAATTTTTAGCACTACTTTGTCCTGTATAAATCAGATCATTAGCACTATTCAAATAATCCGTAAATTGATTGTCATTTGTCCCATTTCGCTCAAATCCTCCTTTATTATATCTGAATGTGGTACTGAAACTATTAAAATTATTAAAATCATATCCTGCAGTTACCGAAGCAACAATACCTTTACGTTGCACTTCATTAGTTCCTTTGGATGTTTGCAAACTGTTAGCAGTACTGTTATCTAATTTTTGATTGGATTCAGAAGCTGATTCTTGCGGCCAACCGTTGTTGAATCCAACATTTGCCGAAAGGCTAAAACGGTTTTTATTATAATTAATATTGGCGTTTAAGTTGTTTTGTCTTGTACCAATACCACCACTTACAGAACCACTTAGACCAGAAACATTTTTCTGTTTGGTGATAATATTTATTATTCCAGCAGATCCTTCAGCATCATATTTTGCAGATGGTGAAGTAACTACTTCTACGTTTTTAATTTGATCTGCAGGTATTGTTTTCAAAACGTCCGAAAGGTTTGCAGAAGTTGCACCCGATGGTTTTCCATTGATAAGAACACGCACATTACCATCGCCACGAATAGAAACATTACCATTAATATCTACATTTACCATAGGAACTTTTTGCAATACATCCGTAGCATTACCTCCAGTTGCTGTCATATCTTTTTCGACATTGTAAACAATTTTATCAATCTTATTGGTCACTTGTTGTGTATTGCCCACAACTACAACTTCTTTCAATGCATTTGTTTCAGGGCTTAAAGTTACTTTCCCTAATTCTTTATCCAACTTTGCATCAGTCGTCGTTACGGATTTAACAGTCTTATTATTGTAACCAATAAACGAGATTACAACATTATAAGTTCCAGCTTGAATTTCATTCAATTTAAAACTTCCAGTAGCGTCAGTCAAAACGCCCGTCAAAGGTTTAGTGGAGTTGATTTTATATAAACTCACCGATGCATAATCGATAGGCGCTTTAGTTATAGAATCAATTACAACACCTGAAATTTTTCCTTTAAGAGCATTCGCTCCAGGAAAGGTTTGAGATTTTACCGAAAAACCAGCAAAAAACAATACGGCAAGAAGAATAATTTTTTTCATTTTAAGATATTTTAAGTTTGAAATCCATTCAAATCATACATACAAATTCGTTTGGATTACCGTACAAAGCAACATCTTAATAAGAACATAAACCAACACATTCGACAGAGAGGCGGAAAACGTCGACAGAATTTCAACAACTCGAAATTTTAAGCCCAGTCTTGGAAAAATTTCATAAAATTATCTTTGTATTGGTCTGTAACAGCTATGGTTACTTTATCAATTTGGACAGAATTTTTTGTGGCTGATTTTATTTTATCTAATGACACAATAAAAGACCTATGAATTCGCATAAATTTATTTTCAGGAAGCTTTTCTTCCAGCGATTTCATACTTGTCAAGGAAAGTAAGGGTTTGTCTTCGCTGAGTCTGAATACTTTTACGTAGTCTTTCATACTTTCTACATAAATAATATCGTCAACAGCTATTCGAACCAGTTGATATTCAAATTTCAGATAGATATAAGAAACTTCGGTTTCAGGAATTGGAGGATTAATTTTTTGTACTTCCTGTTCTGGATTTCGAATGAGTTCAAAATAACCAAGTGCCTTTGCCACCGATTTACTGAAATCAACAAAACTAAACGGTTTTAAGAGATAATCCAAGGCATCAACTTTATAACCATCAAGTGCATATTGGTCAAAAGCGGTTGTAAATATGATTCTTAAATTCCCTTTTACACGATATTGTTCGACAATCTTTGCGAGTTCAATTCCATTTATATCTGGCATTCTGATATCCAAAAATAGCAAATCAATATCCTGTTCATGAATTGCTTTTAAAGCTTCGATGGCATTCGAAAACTGCCCCACTAATGATAAAGAAGGCGTTTGCTCAATATAAGAAACTATAATTTGTAGCGCCAACGGTTCGTCATCAACCGCAATACATTTTAATATCATGAGATTTGTAATTTTAGGATTACCGTATATTCCATTTGAAGCGTATCTTCATTAGTAGACAACTCATACTTGCCAGGATAAATTAAATCGAGTCTTCGGCGAGTATTCATTAAACCTATTCCGTTGCTTTCTTCTTTGTTTATAGTTTGATTTTCAAAAATAGAATTGCGTACTTCAATTTGTAGTGTTTTTCCAGACTGCTCAATCCCAATGTAAATATAGCTTGGATAAATTCCACTAATTCCATGTTTATAAGCATTTTCGATAAAAGGTAAAAACAACATAGGCGCAACCTCTACATCCGAAATTACAGTAGGTTTTTCAAATATTACCTGTACTTTATCTGTGATTCTGAGTTCCATCAATTTAAGATAATCTTCCACAAAACCTATTTCTTTACTCAGCGTTGTCAGATTGTTTTTCGTATCATAAAGCACATACCGCATCATGTGCGACAAGGTATAAATGGCTTCTCGGGCAGGATGATTTTCAGTCCCAGCTAACGCATAAATACTATTTAAGATATTGAAAAAAAAGTGAGGGTTAATTTGAGATTTAAGAAATGATAATTCTGAACTGACTTTTTCCTTTTCAAGATTTTGTCGCATTTGGGTTTCCAATTGAAGTTTTTTGGCTACACTTATAACTGTACTGGCTCCTACCATTAACAGGGTTATAATAATTTCACTCAAATTAGAAATCAAAGCATTGTGTGACTTATCTTTTCCTGAAATTTTAAAATGTTTTCTTAATACAACATCAAGATCCAAAAGTGTGCTGAAAGTATTACTAATGTACAGAACAGACACTATTATAAAACATATTGCAATAAAGAAAAATGCATTTTTCCCTTGAAACAAAAGAGTTGGCACAACTATTTTATAGGTTAGAAAAAACATTGCTATCCATAAAATATACATAAGACTTTGCTTTATCCAAAATTCTATTGGAAAGCTAATATTCATATAAAGCGGCATACTTTGAACGATAAGCAGCCCAAAAAAAAGCAATGCTTTTGAAAAAATCGAAATATCTTTAACTGAAAATGGTTTCATTTAGTACAAATTGAAAAATAAATATAAGCAATAAAATATGTCCAGAAATGAAAATCGACAGTTTGCTATAGAACATCGATAGACAGCCCTACTTCATCTTAGAAAATAAAACCCATTTTGGCTTACAAAGGATTCAACCAAAGTGAATTAATATACATTGAGAACTTAATCCTAAATTGTTATTAATCCCAATCATTCCATTTTGCTCTTTGAAAAGACTGAACAAAGAAATTTTTAACTTTAAGATTGAATTCATCTTTATGACGCTGTAAAGTTGCGTGTCCAGCTCTAGGAATTATCCAAAGATTTGCTTGAGGAATACCCTCAAAAATTTGTACGGTATGCGATGGTTTTATGATATCATTATCGCCTCCTATCACTAAAACAGGACATTTAATTTTTTGCAAGTCGTTAAATGTAATATGAGGTTCGGTATCCATCATCTTAAATAATTTCAGCGTATTTCTCGTTGATTCATCTTGCTTTGCCTTTTTCAAAAATTCAATACCTTCCTTAACCATAGTCGCACCTTCTGGATGTAAAACTGAGGAATCTGGAATAAGATTTGCTCCTGTAATAGCCATTTTTTTTACTTTATCAGGATGGCGAATGGCAAGCAACAATCCATTAATTCCACCATCACTCCATCCTAAAACATTGGCTGAACGAATATGCAAAGAATCTAACAAGGCATTCAAATCGTCCGCCATAATTTCATAGGTAAGAGTTTTGCTAGTATCAATTGTTTTACCCTGTGATCTACTATCTGCTATGATTACTTTATAATTTTTCTCGAAATAGGCAATTTGATGCTTAAAATTTGATATTGATCCCCCATTGCCGTGAATCATTAATAAAGGTTCTCCTTTACCGTAGGTTTCGTAATATATTTTTATGCCACGTGTAGTTATATATTTCCCAACTTTAGAATTATTCCCATAATCTGGTATAGTAACTTTCTTGGTTTGAGAATAAATAAAATAAGGTATAAGTAGTGCTAAAAATAGAACTGAAATAGATTTGATTTTTTTCATAATAATATAATTTCAAAAATATGTGAATGACTTTTAAATGTTCTAATGATTAGCATCAACTTAACAAACACCACTAATTTATAATTCTAGATTGAATGCTTATCTCAAAATAAAATTTATAAAAGCAGGTAATGATAGTAAACCATTACCTGCTTTTATAAAAATCTGATTCATTAAGTGCAAACAGAATTCTATCTACAATTAAACAATACAAAAGTTTTAAACTATTTAGTCTTTATTAAAATCACTCCACTAGATGCTTGCGATCCATAAATAGAAGCTTCAGCACCTTTTAGTACTTTTATACTTTTCACATTAACTGGAGATATAAAATCAATAGTAGAAACAATCATTCCGTCAACAACAAATAAGGGTTCACTAATATTATTAATTGAACTAACTCCTCTTACTGTTATACTATTATTTCTTGACACTGTAACTCCAGCTAATTTACCTCTAATCATATCAAAAATAGTATTGTATTTACTATTACTCACATCATTTGTCGCAGCCGTTGTACCTTGCTGAGTATTAACTTGATATTTTTGCTCTACTTCAGAATATCCAATCGAAATTTTGTCGTTTTTTTTGATTCGTGCTTTCGCCGATTTTTCAGGCTCTAAAAACATGAAATCCATGATGTTTTCATTATTAAATTTAGAAGACAATAAACCATAATCATAAGAGTATATATTAATTGTGCCTACTTTTTCGGGAATTTGAACTTCAAAACTTCCTTCCTTATTCGTTTCAACATTTGAATAAATAGAATCCAAATAAATTTTTGCCCCGACTACAGGTTTATTTTTGTAGTCTGTAACTTTACCCATTAATTTATTTTGTGCATAGCTAAAACTAACTGATATCAACAAAACAAATAATACTATTTTAGAAATTTTCATAATACGTTTTTTTTTAAATTTTTATTAAATATATAAAAAAAGCAAGATTAAAAACAAAATATAAATTCATCATTAATATACAATTACAAATTATGAATACTCAAATTACAAAACCAAGGCTAAATTCAGTAAATATTAACGCATTTTTTTAAATTTGAATTAATTATTATTTTATATTTGGCAAACACAATATTTAATTCTTTCTAAAAAACACTATTAATATCATAACATGAAAAAAATACTTGCCCTACTAACTTTAGCATTATTTACTATCAATATTAGTGCTCAAGAAGCTACCCCAGTAGCACAAGAAAAAAGTAAAAAAGAAAAATGTTGCTCAAAAAAAGAAGCTAAAGCTAAAAAAAAGAATGGGGAAGATAAAAAATGTAGCATGGATTCAAAAACTAGTGGAAAAAAATGTGGTGCTTAATACCAACAAAAAATCATTAAACACAAAGAAGCCTCTAATTAATTAGAGGCTTCTTTGTGTTTATATAGTTTAGTTTTTACTTTACTCTGACACTCCACTCAAAATCCATTTCAGATACCTGCACTCCTTTTTCATCAGTTCCTATTGATTTCATCCAGAAGGTTTGCCCTTCACCAGTAGCTATTGTTTTTTGAATAGCTTCTTCAATTAGATGTCCATCATTACAAACAAAAGCAATCCTTCCTGTAGCTTTTTTGGTAAAATTAGCTTTATTATTAGCAACTAGCATTGAGATTTTCTTACCGCTTTTTTGAATTTGATACATTACTAAGGCACCTGTAGAAAGTTCAGCAGCCATAGCTTGAACCGCAAAATACATAGAATTAAAAGGGTTTTGATTAATCCAACGATGTTTTACAGTTACAATACACTTTTCTGGATTAATTTCTTGCACCCGAACCCCACATATAAATGCCGATGGTAATTTGAAAAATAAAAATTGATTGAGTTTCGAGGCTGTAATTTTCATTAAAATTGATTTTCATGTAAAAATAACAAAAAAACACTCTTTGCAATTTAATCCACTCTTAATTTTATAAAACCCTAATAAACAATAGACTTTACAAACAAAAAACATTCTTAATTCTAAGTTTCACAAATTTTATATTTGTTAATTTTTTGTTAATATTTACTACTATGCAAAACAAGATACCTTCTTTTAGACATATATTTGCATAAGAAATTACTATATACTTTTAATCATGGAAGCAACTACTGAAAAAAACATCGCAACATTTACTCATTTAAGTACGTTAAGCCAATATGTAATTCCATTTGGGAACTATATAATTCCAATAATTATTTGGACAACCAATAAAGACAAATCCGAATTTGTTGACCATCATGGAAAAAAAACTCTAAATTTTCAATTGAGTCTTTTAGTATATACTTTAGTTCTGGCGCTTATTGCTATTCCTATTTTTATTTTCACTGTAATAAAAAATATTCCTTTTCAGGAGTGGAACAGACACCATGAATTTGTTTGGAATGATTTTTCATTTGGTGATAATTTAGGTATGATAACAATAGGACTAATAGCAGTATTTTTATTCTGTAGTATGAAAGTGGTTGAATTTTTTTTAATTATTTATGCTTCAATAAAAGCTTCAAACGGAGAAAAATATAATTATCCTTTAACGATTCCTTTTATAAAATAAAAAAAAGGAAATAAACGAAGTGAACTATTTAAATAACGAACTTCAAATAAAAAATCATCAATCAAAAAATGAATTGTTTAATCAACAAAAAAATCAAAAATCAGCATTATGAACATTGAAAACACAAAAGCACAGATGCGTAAAGGTGTTCTCGAGTTTTGCATCCTATCCGTTTTAAAAGAGAAAGATGCGTACACTTCAGAAATATTAGACACTTTGAAAAACGCGAAATTATTAGTTGTGGAAGGAACAATTTATCCACTTCTTACCCGACTAAAAAACGACGGATTATTGAACTATCGCTGGGAAGAATCAACATCAGGACCTCCAAGAAAATATTACGGATTAACAGAAATAGGACAAACTTTTTTAAACGAACTTAATGGCACTTGGGCTGAATTATCAAATGCTGTAAATCTAATCACCAACCAAAAATAATAGTCATGAACAAAACTGTAAATATAAACTTAGGCGGAATGTTCTTTCATATTGATGAAGATGCATACCAAAAATTAACTCGTTATTTCGATGCTATAAAACGCTCTTTGTCTAATTCATCTGGACAAGACGAAATCATAAAAGATATTGAAATGCGTGTTTCGGAATTATTGAATGAGAAACAAAAAAGTGACAAACATGTCATAGGCTTAAAAGATGTTGACGAAGTAATTGCCGTAATGGGGCAACCTGAAGATTACATTATTGAAGACGAATTGAATAGTTCAAAAAACTATACAGACTACACGGTTAGAAAATCAAAAAAACTATACCGAGATAAAGAAAAAGGAATGATTGGCGGTGTTGCTTCAGGATTAGGTCACTATTTTGGGATTGATGCTGTCTGGATTCGAATTGTACTTATCCTTTTAGTTTTTGCTGGATTCGGAACTGGAATCCTAGCGTATATCATTCTTTGGATAGTAACCCCAGAAGCTGTAACAACTTCTGAAAAACTAGAAATGACTGGTGAACCTGTAAATATTTCGAATATCGAAAAAAAGGTTCGTGAGGAATTTGAGAATGTTTCTGATAAAATCAAAAATGTAGATTATGATAAATACGGAAACCAAATCAAATCTGGTGCGGGTAAAATAGGCAGCTCTTTTGGAGATTTTATCATGACTGTTTTCAAGATTTTTGCTAAATTTCTTGGAGTAATTTTAATTATTACTGGATTTGCAGTATTAATATCTTTACTAATCGCAGTCTTCACTTTAGGATCATCTGATTTTATTGATGTGCCATGGCAAAGTTTTGTTGAAGCAGGGAATTTCACTGATTATCCTATTTGGTCTTTTGGTTTACTAATGTTTTTTGCAGTAGGAATTCCGTTCTTTTTCTTAGTATTATTAGGTTTCAAACTGTTGACGCCTAACTTAAAATCAATTGGAAACATTGCAAAATACACTTTATTAGCACTTTGGATTATTGCTATTGGAATACTAATATCAATTGGTGTAAAACAAGCTTCAGAAGTAGCATACGAAGGAAAAACGGTTCAAAAAGAAACTATCAATCTGATGCCAAATGATACTTTATATGTAAAATTCAAGTATAATGATTACTATACAAAAAACATTGATGATAATGAAAACTTTAAGTTTGTTCAAGATTCATCAAGTAATGAAATGATTTATTCTAACAACGTTCGATTAGAAATTTTACATACAGATGAAAAAATGCCTTATATTCAAATAGAAAAAATGGCAAGAGGAAAATCATTTCAAGATGCCAAACAAAGAGCTGAAAAAATAAAATATGCAGTCAAAATTGAAGGAAATAAATTAATCTTAGATAATTACTTACTAACTGAAGTAACAAACAAATTTCGTGATCAAGAAGTTGCCTTATTTTTATACGTACCAGAAGGCATGTTGCTAAAACCAGATGCTACAATTCAAAATTACGACCAGTCAGATGATTCATTCTTTAATTTACATTATAGCGGTAATTATCTTTACAAAGTAGAGAATTCTCAAATAAAATGTTTGACTTGTCCTGCAGATGAAAATGAATACAATGACATCGACATAAATGAAACCGAAAATGTTACTGCAAATGATAGCGTTGTAACCACTACTGTAAAAGTAAATGGAGAAACGGTAATTGTGAATCAAACTGGTATTAAAAAAGGCTTGAGCAAAGATAAAAATGGTGTAATCATTAAAAACGAATAGCTATGATAAAACTAATCACATTAATAACAAAACTTATTGTTATTGCTTTAATGACCTTGTTATTTGGTTCATGCGGACATCTAATAAACCATAAATCAATAGAAGGAAGCGGACATGTCACAACCGAAAAAAGAATTGTAGAAGGTGATTTTAAAAGTGTAGAAGTTAGTAATGCAATAGATTTAGTTATTGAACAATCTGATAAAACAGAAATAATTGTTGAAGCCGACGATAATCTACAAAATGAGATTACAACGAAAGTAGAAAATGGCAGACTAATTATTGCTTGTGAATACAATTCATTCTCAGATGTTTCATCAAAAAAAGTTACTGTAAAAATGCCTGTTATTGAAGAAATAGAAGCATCAAGCGCATCAAATGTAAACAGTGCCAATACCTTGAAAGGACAGCACATTCGGTTGAATTCTTCTAGTGCATCAGCTATGCATCTTACTATTGAAGCTGATGATATCAATTGTGATTCAAGTAGTGGCAGCACAATTGTAGTAAATGGAATGGCACTTAAACTTACCATCAGCGCTTCAAGTGGAAGCAATATTGACGCAAAAAAACTAGAAGCTAATGATATTATTGCAAATGCATCAAGCGGAGCAACAATAGCAATTCACCCTATTGTGAGTTTAATTGCTGAGGCTTCGAGTGGAGGAAACATTAATTATAATTCTACTCCTAAATCAGTTCAGAAAAACTCAAATTCTGGAGGAAATATTAACAACGAATAAGCGTATCCTTTTAATGAAAATTAAAAAGAAATCATCCATCAAAAGTGGATGATTTTTTTATATTTGTATACACACGCTAATTCAAATGATAATGAAAAAACACATTCCTTTACTCCTATTGCTTTTATTCACTTCGTTGTCATTTGCACAGCAGAAAGAAAAAATAAAAGGTTCTAAAATTGTAACTCTTGAACCAAAGGAAATAAGTTCTTTTAATGAAATTGAAATAGAAGATAATCTAGAAGTTTTTTTAGAAAGAGGAGAAAAGAATGAAATAAAAATTGAAGCCGACGACAATCTTCATGAAATAATTAAATTTGATTTAAGAGATAATATTCTTCGCCTTTACACTTCAAAAGAAGCTATAAATTACAAAAAACTAATCGTTAGGATTACTTACACAAATACTTTAGATATGGTTTCAACAAAAAACCAATCTTCTGTAAATGCAATACAACAAATTTTATTAGCCAATATTACGTTTAAAACTAACGACAACTCACAACTTTATTTAAATGTCAATTCAAAGAATTTCATATTACAAGCTGATGATAAATCAAAAACGGAGCTCAATTTAAAATCCGAAAATGCAACTATCGAATTAAGCAAAAACGCATCTCTTAAAGCTTTAGTCAATGCTGTTGATTTAAAATGTGATTTATACGAAAAGTCAAATGCAACTATAGAAGGAGATGTTACAAATGCAAACATTCGATTGGATAATAGTTCTACTTTAAAAGGGAATAAATTAACCGTAAAAAATGCAGATGTAACAACTGAAGGCAATTCTAATTGTAGTCTTTTTGTAGAAACAAATATAATTGTTGAAGCCGTTGATAAATCTGAAATTGAAATTTTGGGAGCCCCAAAAATTGAAATACGAAAATTTGAAGGAGAAGCTAAATTATTAAAGAAACTAAAATAACTTATATCCAATAAAAAAGTCCCAATTACTTGGGACTTTTTTATTGGATTATTATGCAATTATTCTTTAGCGGCAATATACCTTTCAGCATCTAATGCAGCCATACAACCTGTACCTGCAGCAGTAATTGCTTGACGGTATACATGATCCGCAGCATCACCTGCAACGAATACACCAGCAACATTAGTTTTTGAAGTCCCTGGAGTATTAACTATATATCCTGTTTCATCTAACGTTAAATACGATGCAAAAATATCTGTATTCGGTTTATGACCTATAGCCACAAAGAAACCTGTAGCTTCAATATCAAAAATTTCGCCAGTAGTTTTATTCTTGGCTTTCACCGCAGTTACAACTTGCTCATCGCCTAAAACTTCTACTGTATCATGATTCATTAATATGGTAATGTTTTCGGTTTTACGAACACGTTCTTCCATAATTTTAGAAGCTCTAAATTTTTCACTACGTACTAACATAGTTACTTTTTTACAAAGCTTAGATAAATAATGTGCTTCTTCACAAGCTGAATCTCCTGCTCCTACAATTACCACTTCTTGATTTCTATAGAAAAAACCATCACAAACAGCACATGCAGAAACTCCACCACCCATTTTTAAATAATGTTGTTCTGAAGGCAACCCTAAATATTTAGCAGAAGCACCTGTTGAAATTATTACCGTTTCACAATGTAATTCTATACTATCATTAATCCAAACTTTATGAACATCGCCTGAAAAATCAACTTTAGTTGCCCATCCATCACGTACATCTGCTCCAAAACGTTGCGCTTGTGCTTGTAATTGCATCATCATTTCTGGACCAGTTACCCCTTCAACATAACCCGGGAAATTTTCAACTTCATTAGTAGTTGTCAATTGTCCCCCTGGCTGCATTCCTTGGTATAAAACAGGATTCATATTTGCTCTGGCAGCATAGATTGCAGCTGTATAACCTGCAGGACCAGAACCTATAATAAGGCATTTAATTTTTTCGATTGTATCAGACATAATAAGATTTGATTATAATTTTAAAAAGTACAAAAATAAGTAATTAATACGGGACATCTAGACCTACACAATCAGTTTTTATTATTGAACAATAAAAAAACCCTTCTTCTACAAGAAAGGTTTTTAAACTACTACAGTTTATTTAATTCTAATGATTTTTGTTAAGTGATACGTTATATAAAATATGCTTTAAAAAGTACTTTCGTGATTATTTTCATTTCTTAACCTATCAATCTCTTCCGCTATATTTTTTACTACAGGTAAAATTTCAACTTTTAATTTATCTGAAATTTGCTTTCTAAAAAGAGTTCCGTCTTTAAAATCTATTCTTAAATAACAACATTTATAATTATCAACCACTACGGCAATACAAATTACAAATAGTAATGGAATTAGAAGAAGTAAATCAAATTGAAGATATAATAAGGAAAGCATCATAATTCCAATTGATAATAATATGAATAAAACTTCTTGAACTGGAGAAGAATCATACAGAATGACATTAACATCTTCTAAATCTGAAAAAGAAACTATTTGTTTTTTCCCTCTCTGAAGAGTCAGAACTAACATTCCATCAATTAAATCAACATTTTCAAGCTTATTTTTTAAAATCATATTACAATGCTTTTATTATGCATTTTAAATTAATCGAAAACAAATTCTATTACAAGTTAATCCACTCAATCTTTTGCAAAATGAAAAAAACTATTTTTTTAAAATTATGAGTATCCTATTTTTTTGGGGGTTATTCTTAATTAAGCACTAAAATTCATTGTCTTTACAATAAGATTGAGTTACTTTGCATAAAATTTATGTAATTTATAATTGATACCCCAAATATCAATTATACATTCATATAAATTCGAGAGACAAAAATAATAGACCTACCCCCATTTTTGTTTTGCTTATGGCTTTGATATGTCCTGATTTTTAAAAAAAAGGACAAGAAACTTAGTTTAGACAAAAAGTTAAGCTTCCTTAACAAGGAACTTTCTATAAAATTTTTAATCAACTTCGAATTAAACAAATTATGATACTTTTCATAGCGATATTAATGATATTACTTTCGATTATTTTGGTCATATATAATTGGCAAATTAATCGCAACACTATATTTTTAGCTCTTTTCTTTGCAGCGATTTCTGTTTATGCAATAACTCACTATTATGTTATTTCTGGAAAATCAGTTTTTATATTAGCTGTTTTTTATAATAATTTCACCCCTTTCTTGCTCATGGCTGGGCCTTTTTTATATTTCTACGTAAGAGGAACGCTCAACGACAGCCAAGGATTAAAGCAAAATGATGTTTTTCATTTTATACCAGCAATAATACAAACCATCGGAATTACACCTTATTATCTGACTCCTTTTAGTTATAAAAAAGCTATTGCACAAGAGATCATAAATAATTTAGATACGATGAAAACATTAGATCTCAATTTTTTATTCCCAATTGAGTTCAACTTTTTTTTCAGGACAGGTATGTTATTAGTGTATCTATTCTATTGCATATATATCTTATGGAAATTTTCTCCAAGTAAAAACCCAAAAAACAACATTCCTGTTGAACAATACATCATTTCATATCGATGGTTAGTTTCACTATTAGCTATGGTTGCGTTTTTATTAATTAATTTTTTCATACTGACTTTCAACTTTCTGAATGACACACCAAATCATACTATAACAAATTCGGCAATTGTTTATATCAATTGCGGAATAGCTTTTTCATTTTTAGGAATAAGTATGTTGTTGTTTCCTAAGGTTCTTTATGGAATGCCAAATTATAATTCAGAAAAAAAGAATGAATCAAAAACTAAAACATCTGAAACGGATATTAAATTAGGGGATGCAAATTCAACTAATTTAACTAAGGAAACAGTAGATGAAACCGAAAACCCTTTTAATGAGTTAGCTGAAAGAATACAAATTTATTTGGAAAAAGAAAAACCATATTTAGCACCTAGTTTTTCGGTTGGAGATATGGCTATAGCGCTTCAGGTTCATCAAAATCACATTTCTTATTGCTTTAATTCAATTTTAAAAATCAAATTTATAACCCTTAAAAATCAATTAAGAGTTGCACATGCGATAGAATTATTAGTTAATCCAGAATATTCTAATCTTACCATTGAAGCCATAGCACAAAAATCAGGATTTACATCCCGTTCAAATTTCTATAGTATATTTAAAACTGAAATGGGTATTACCCCGAGTGATTACTTAAAAATGGAAAGTAAAGATAAAGCTCATTCTTTTGATTTTTTAAAGAAAAATAGACTTCTATCGGCTAAAATTTAATACGTATTAAATCGTCTAAAAAACAAAAGCCTGTAAATTTATTTACAGGCTTTTTGATTTTAAAAACTTTTTTGTCGGGGTGGCAGGATTCGAACCTGCGGCCTCCTGCTCCCAAAGCAGGCGCGATAACCGAGCTACGCTACACCCCGAAAGCGTCGGCAAATATATAACTATTTTTCACGTACACAAAACTATTTCCAAAATAAGAATTATTTTTTTAAATCCCAGAAAAGACAAAACAAAACTCCTTTATTCCTAAATTAAAAAAGCTGAAATTTAACAGAAACATCTTCTTCTTTTTACAGAGAATAAAATCAAATACAAAAAATCATCTAATAGGTCCGTAAAAAATCGAAATAAAGTCAAGATGTGAGACGAAACGCTAGGAGAATCTAAAGAACGGCTTAAATGCTATAAATTATAATCCTTCAAACTACAACTAATCAGACATTAACAAATGTTAACAAAATAGATTTTTAGAAACAATAATTAATTGTATTTTTACCGTTCAAAATTCAAAAATAAATGGGCAAAATCATTGCGATTGCTAATCAAAAAGGAGGCGTTGGAAAAACTACCACATCTGTTAATCTTGCAGCTTCTTTGGGTGTTTTAGAGAAGAAAGTATTACTTATTGACGCTGACCCCCAGGCGAATGCCACATCAGGCTTAGGTATTGATGTTGAAGGTGTTGAAATAGGAACGTATCAAATTTTGGAACATAGTAATACTCCAGAAGAAGCAATTATAAAATGTACAGCTCCTAATGTGGATGTGATTCCCTCCCATATTGATCTTGTTGCTATCGAAATTGAACTGGTAGACAAGGAAAATAGAGAATACATGCTCAAAAAAGCATTGGAAAATATCAAAAAGGAATACGATTATATCATTATAGATTGTGCACCATCTCTTGGTTTACTTACATTAAATGCTTTGACAGCGGCTGATTCTGTAATTATACCTATTCAATGTGAGTATTTTGCTCTTGAAGGATTGGGTAAATTATTGAACACTATAAAAAGTATCCAAAAAATACATAATCCGGAATTAGATATTGAAGGATTATTATTAACGATGTATGATTCCAGATTACGTTTATCAAACCAAGTTGTTGAAGAGGTTCAAAAACACTTTAACGATATGGTATTTGAAACGATTATTCAAAGAAATGTAAAATTAAGTGAGGCACCTAGTTTTGGCGAAAGCATCATAAACTATGACGCCACAAGCAAAGGAGCTACTAATTATTTACATTTAGCACAAGAAATCATAAAGAAAAACAGTAAATAGTTTTATGGCAAAAGCACTAAAAAAACAAGCCTTAGGAAGAGGATTATCTGCATTATTAAAAGATCCGGAAAACGACATCAAATCGGTTAACGATAAAAATGCCGATAAAGTTGTTGGCAACATTATAGAGCTTGAAATTGATGCTATAGAAATTAACCCATTCCAACCCAGAAGTAATTTCAATGAAGAATCATTGAGAGAACTAGCAACTTCTATAAAAGAATTAGGCGTCATTCAACCTATTACAGTTCGAAAACTAGACTTTAATAAATACCAATTAATATCTGGAGAGCGACGTCTTCGCGCTTCTACTTTAGTTGGCTTGACTACAGTTCCTGCATATATTCGAATTGCAAATGACAATGAATCCTTAGTTATGGCTTTGGTTGAAAATATTCAACGCCATGATTTAGATCCTATTGAAATTGCTCTTTCGTACCAGCGATTAATAGATGAAATTCAATTGACTCAAGAACAAATGAGTGAACGAGTGGGAAAAAAACGCTCTACAATTGCCAATTATTTGCGTCTTTTAAAATTAGACCCAATTATTCAAACTGGAATTCGTGATGGTTTTATTTCTATGGGACATGGTCGTGCCATTATCAACATCGAAGATCAAGATATTCAAACAGATATTTACCAAAAAATTGTAAGTCAAAACCTTTCGGTTCGTGACACAGAAGCTTTGGTAAAAAATTATCAAGATAGTCTTAAACCAAAGCCTGCTGGAAAACCTAAAGCAACTTCTTTTGAAATTGCAGAAACCCAAAAAAGTGCATTTACAAATTATTTTGGAACAAAAGTTGACGTAAAAGTAGCTGGCAACGGTAAAGGTAAAATCACAATTCCTTTTCATTCTGAGGAAGACTTTAATAGAATTATAAAACTTATTAAAGAATAGTGAATAAAATAATTTTCATAGGTATAATGCTGTTTATTTGGGGAAACATCCCTGTTTTTGCACAAGTAAAAACAGAAGCTGCCCTAGTAGCAAAAGATACCTTAAAATCAAATGATATTGACCCCCTAACTCCAGCCAAAGCAGCTTTTTATTCCGCTGTCTTGCCGGGTTTAGGTCAAGCTTACAATAAAAAATACTGGAAAATTCCTCTTGTTTATGGAGCTATTGGAACCAGTCTTTATTTTTACATTGACAATAACAAAAAATACAATCAATATCGCGATGCCTATAAACGAAGATTAGAAGGTTATACCGATGATAAATTTAGCTATCTGGATAAGACCAGATTAATTGCTGGACAGAAATTTTACCAACGAAATAGGGATTTATCCGCTTTAATGACATTGGCTTTTTATGCGTTAAATATATTAGATGCTAATGTAGATGCAGCTTTAATACAATTCAATGTAAATGAAAATTTGTCCGTAAAGCCAGTTATTTATCCAAATGATGTAACATTAAAAACAAATTTAGGACTAACACTTAATTATAACTTTTAGTTACTCGATGAACTCCATTCATTTAATAGCTAATACTTTTTAATTCAAAATAAAAAACAAATGAAAATTGCGCTTTTAGGATACGGAAAAATGGGTCAAGTGATTGAACGAATTGCAACCGAAAGAGGACATGAAATTGTTTTGAGAAAAGACGAATTCAACACTTACGAAGGACTTTCAAATGCTGATGTAGCGATTGATTTCAGTGTACCGATGGCTGCCGTTGATAATATTTCAAGCTGTTTCCATGCGAATGTACCTGTAGTTTCAGGAACAACAGGATGGTTAGAACATTATGATGAAATGGTAGCGCTTTGCAAGGAGAAAAATGGAGGATTCATTTCTAGTTCAAACTTCAGCTTAGGTGTAAATATTTTCTTTGAACTGAATGAATATTTAGCCAAAATTATGGCACAATTTGATTCGTATAAAGTAGAGATGGAAGAAATACACCATACACAAAAACTTGATGCACCTAGTGGAACTGCAATATCATTGGCAAAAGGAGTAATTGAAAATAGTAATTACAACAGTTGGACACTTGAAAATGCAGAGCCAAATCAAATTCATATTGAGGCCAAAAGAATTGGAGATGTTCCTGGCACACATACCGTAACATACGAATCTGTTGTAGACACTATTGAAATTAAACATACCGCTCACAACAGAGAAGGATTTGCTCTTGGTGCTGTTATTGCCGCAGAATGGTTAGCTGGTAAACACGGAATTTACAGCATGAAAGACGTATTAAATTTAAAATAAATTTATTTTTCGTTTGAGGTGAATCCCCCAAAACCTTAAACTTTAAACCTTAAACAAAAGATTATGACACTGTATCAATGGTTTGTATTTTTTCTGATTGTACAAGTAATTCACTTTTTAGGAACTTGGAAATTATATGAAAGCGCAGGAAGAAAGCGTTGGGAAGCGGCAATTCCTGTTTACAATGCTATTATTTTAATGAAAATAATAGGTCGTCCTACTTGGTGGACTGTACTTCTTTTTATACCGATTATCAACTTGATTATGTTTCCAGTTATTTGGGTAGAAACTTTGAGAAGTTTTGGTAAAAAAACCACTACTGATACACTATTAGGCATATTCACTCTTGGGTTTTATATTTTTTATATAAATTATACCCAACCGCTAAACTATATAACTGACAGAAGTTTACAGCCTGAGAACAGAACAGCCGATACGGTAAGCTCATTATTATTTGCTGTTATAGTAGCTACTTTAGTACACACCTATTTTATTCAGCCTTACACAATCCCTACCTCTTCATTAGAAAAGTCATTATTAGTAGGAGATTTTCTATTTGTAAGTAAAATGAATTACGGTGCTAGAGTTCCTATGACTACCGTAGCACTACCCATGGTACATGACACTATTCCTCTTTTGAAACGCAAATCATATCTTACATGGCCTGAATTACCTTATTTAAGACTTCCAGCTATGCAAAGTATAAATAGGACCGACATTGTCGTTTTTAACTGGCCAACGGATACAGTATACAAATTCAGAGACGATACTGGAAGAAGAGTTGATAAACCTATCGATAAAAAATCAAATTACGTAAAACGTTGCGTGGGTATTCCTGGAGATAGTTTGTCTATAAAAGATGGTATTGTTTATATCAATGGTAAAGAATTGATTTTGCCTGAAAGAGCAAAACCTCAATTTTCATACAAAGTGGCTTTAGACGGAAAAACGCCTATAGATTTTGAATATCTATTTAAAGATATGGATATAACTGACGGTGCAGGATTTATTGACGATCAAAAAAAGGATACCTTATTTATTGCGGCATTAACTGCAGCTGGTGCCGAAAGATTAAAAAATGTTCCTGGAATTACTGGAGTTAAAAGAATCATTTCTAAAGATATTGAAAATGGTATTTTCCCTCATATAAACAAATGGAATCGTGATAATTTCGGTCCAATTTACATCCCACAAAAAGGTAAAACTGTAGCTTTAACGATGGAAACTTTACCTTTCTATGAAACTATAATTACAGATTACGAGGATAATAAATTGAAAGTAAATGGTTCTGAAATAGTAATTAATGATAATGTAGCTACTACATATACTTTCAAACAAGACTACTATTGGATGATGGGTGACAACCGTCACAACTCTGAAGACAGCCGTTATTGGGGTTATGTTCCAGAAAATCACATCGTAGGAAAACCTATTTTTATCTGGTTAAGCATTGATTCAAATGCGAAAGGGTTAGATAAAATTCGTTGGGAAAGATTATTTACTACTGTTAGCGGAGAAGGACAGCCACAATCCTATTTCAAATTATTTTTACTTGGATTAGTTGCGTTTTTTGTTGGGGAGTTTTTTTGGAAAAAAAGAAAAGAGAGAAAAATTAAATAAAAATGTTTAAAGTTTAAGGTTTCAACAACCTTAAACTTCAAACCAATTAAAAAATGAATACACTACTCCACCCCACCTATTTTCCCTCCATTAGTCATTTTGTTGCGATGGCACAATCTGAAGAAATTACCTTTGAAATTGAAGATAATTTTCAGAAACAAACCAATCGAAATCGCACTTATATTTATAGCCCAAATGGAATTCAGTTATTAAATATACCTGTAAAGCATTCCAAATTAAGCCATCAGAAAACAAAAGACATTCAAATAGAAAATGATTTTGATTGGCAAAAACAACATTTTAAATCATTAGAAGCAGCCTACAGAAGCTCTCCATTTTTTGAATATTTTGAAGATGACATTCGTCCAATTTTCGAAAAAAAACATAATTTTTTATTGGATTTAAATTTTGAGACCTTCGATTTT
Source organism: uncultured Flavobacterium sp. (assembly GCA_963512955.1). GTDB lineage: Bacteria > Bacteroidota > Bacteroidia > Flavobacteriales > Flavobacteriaceae > Flavobacterium. The sequence continues at coordinate 38,296 of CAUPOP010000015.1, forward strand.
ATAACAAAATCGATGAGGCTTAAATTGGATTATAAAACTACAGTAGAATACTTCCATGAAGTAGATGCGAATAAAGTTACAGATTTTAGGTTTTTAGCTAATGGAAAAAAAGACACTTCCGTATTTGAAAGCTATACTCAAGTTTTTGATGATAAATATGGATTCATCAATAATCTTAGCGTTTTGGACTTACTTTTCAATGAAGGCAAGTTTGCTTTGGATTATTTAAAAAATCAAAAAATAAGCTAAAAAAAGTATTACTACTTACTTCTATTCAAAGGCTAATCTAGTCATAATAGGGTAATGATCTGAATTGACAAATTCTGGAAAACTCTCAAATGATTTAACCTTCATTTTTTCATCAGCAAAAATATAATCAATTCTAGCAGGATAATATTTAAACTTATACGTTGCCCCAAAACCCTTTCCAGCCTCCTCAAAACAATCTTTTAGCTTCCCTTTTATATTTCTATATACATACGAAAAGGCACTATTATTCATGTCGCCACAAATAATTAAAGGATACGTGCAGCCTTTTTTATGTTCTTTAAAAATTTCTGCTTGCTGCTGTTGTTGCTTAAACGCTTTACTAATCCTATTAAACAACATTTGAGATTTTTGCTGATTAATAACATCAATATTATCATTGATTTCATTGACATCAGGTGAAATCTTTATGGATTGCAAATGCATATTATAAACTCTAATAATTTCTTTTCCGCGTTTAATATCAGCAAAGATTACATTATTATTAGAGTTTGGAAAAACAATATTTCCTTCATTAATAATGGGGAATTTAGAAAAAATTGCCTGCCCAGTTTTAATTTGGTTACCTCCCATAAATATATATTTATGACTGTAAACTTTCAAATCGATATTTGCTGACGATGAGTATTCTTGTATACAAAGTATATCAGGATTTTTCTCATTTATAAAAGTCAAAATTTCTGATGGAACATTATCTCTATCTAACCATTTAAACACGTTAAATAAGCGCACATTATAACTCATTACGGTAAAATCTCTTTCGCTTTGCGGGAAATCTTTAGCAGAAAACTTGTAGAATTTATTAATGAAAGTAATCCCCATCAAAAGAACTAATCCAGACAGAATCATTCTCTTTTTGAATTGAAAAGCCCAATAGATAAAAAACAAGCCATTAAATATAAAAAACAACGGCATAAACAAGGTTAGAACCGATAATAAAGGAAAAGCTTTGGGAGCTAGAAATGGTAAAAGATAGGCACTGAAAGTCAATACAGTTAAAACTATATTCAAAAAAAACATTCCTTTATTAAACCATGAGAGGTTTTTCATCTTTTCTTTTTTAATTCAGCATTCGCTGATTATTTGCCCGCTTTAAATAAAAATTCTTTCTCTTCTTTTGTCAAACAATCATATCCTGATTGACTAATTTTATCTAGAATCTCATCGATTTGTTGCTGCGTTTTATCTTTAGTAACAATTCGTGAAACTGTTTTTTCAACTGGTTTACGGTAATTTTTATGAACTTTTTTAAATGGTGTCGATGGTGATTTTTTGAACAAATTAGCACCAAAACTAATTATATTCGTCACTATATTACTTAAATCTATTCCATTTTGTAGCAATTTAATAAAAATAAAACCAAAAAAAGCACCCGATATATGAGAAATATGTCCCCCTGTGTTTTCTAATCTAAATTGCATTAAATCAATAACAAGAATAACAAGTGTTATGTGCCACAATTTTACATTTCCAATAATCAAAAGTCTAACATTCATAAGTGGGCTATATGTGGTTGTAGCCACTAAAATAGCCATAATTGCCGCCGAAGCTCCTATAATGGAAGCACTTAGATTAAAAAAATAAAACCCTAACACAAAGCATATTCCAGAAAACAAAGCACTTAATAAATACAAACCCAAATATTGTTTTGGTGAAAAAAAAGTCAAAAATAAAGTGCTTGAAAAATTCAGAACCAACATATTAAAAAACAAATGACCAAAACCGTAATGAAAAAAAGCATAAGTCAATAAAGTCCATGGTTTAGTAATAAAAATGGCCGGTTCAGATGATAATGCTATCCAATTTGGAAAATCAAAAACTCCACTTTTAAATTGATAAAAAAACACTAATGAAACTAAGAAACATATCACGTTCCAGAAGATTAACCTAAAGGCTATTCCTCCTAATTTATATTGCAATTTTAAATCATCAATAATACCCATACTCTAATTTAATATTTGGAAGTGATTAATTCCAACGATTTCTATTGAATTGATTTTTCTTCCAATACCACATAATAATAAATCCGAATAAAGCGCCTCCAACATGGGCAAAATGCGCGATTCCTCCACCTCCAAAAATAGATTCACCACCCGATACTCCTAAATACAAATCGATAAGTACTAATCCTGGCACAAAATACTTTGCTTTTATAGGAATTGGTACAAACATTAATGCCAACTCAGCATTTGGAAACATAAAGGCAAAAGCAACAATTGTTCCGTAAATCGCACCCGAAGCACCTACTACCGAACCAAGATAAGCCGAGGTGAAATTTTGAAAGTCAGAAACCGATAAAAGTTCTTGCCATCTGGTATTGATTTTTCCTTCGCTTAAAACTTGTAAAATTTCTGCTCTAGGAAATCCATTTGCCATCAATGTATTCAACCCTTCTTGAAAATAATAATAGTTTATGGCTGTATTCACCAAAGCAGCACCTAAACCACAAGAAATATAGAAAAACAAGAATTTTTTGGCTCCCCAAAAATGTTCCAAAGCAGACCCAAAAGAATATAGTGCAAACATATTAAAGAAAATATGCATAAATCCCCCATGCATAAACATGTGAGTTATAGGCTGCCAAAATTTAAAATCAGGGCTTTCAGGAAAATATAAAGCTAATATCTTATAGGCCGAATCCCCTATTGCGAGTGTCCCTACAAAAAACAAAATATTAATAATAATTAATTGTTTTACCGTTTCGGTTACATTTCTCATATTGCAAATTTTTTATCTAAATCTTCCACACGCATCGTTATGAAAGTTGGTTTTTGAAATGGGGAAACATTTGGATCTTTACAAGCAAAAAGCCCATTTACCAAATTCTCCTGTTCTTTTTCTGTTAAATAAGTACCCGTTTTAACCGCTAAACTTTTTGCCATTGATTTAGCAATTGTGTCGTTTTGGCTGAAACTGCTTTCTGGTATTCCGTCTTGCAAATCGCTCAACAGTTGCTCTAAAACAATTGAAACTTCGCTTTCAGTTACATTTACTGGGATGCCTGAAATAACAACATGATCAGCCATACTTTCCTCAAATACAAATCCAGTATTCATTAATGAAAGCTGTAATTCAGCAATTAATTCCATTTCATTGGTCGAAAAAAACAAATTCAACGGAAACAATAACTGTTGGCTTGAAGCTTGATGAACGGTCATACTCACTAAAAACTGCTCGTACAAAACGCGCTGATGTGCCCGTTGTTGATCCACAATAACCATTCCTGATTTTATAGGCGAAACAATATATTTTTTATGAATTTGATATGTTTTATGAACTACTTGTTCAACTTCTTCATCGTTAAATAAAGAAGATGTTATTTCTTCATTTGTAAAGGTAAAATCGCTTTTTGCAGAGAAGGTTTCAGTATCATGCTTTAAACCCACATACAAACTTTCCCAACTGGCAGTTGGTTCTGGTTTTTTATAACTAGAAAATTGTTTACTGGGTTTTTCCTCCGAAAATGGATTAAAATCTCTATTAACTTGAATAGTTGGCGTTTCGCCTTCTAAATCTTTATAATGGTAAGGCGTATCTAAATTAGCATCTCTATCAAAATCTAAAACTGGCGCTACATTGAACTGACCCAAACTATGTTTAATAGAAGCTCTCAAAATTGCATATAAAGCTTGTTCATCATCAAACTTAATTTCGGTTTTAGTAGGATGAATATTGATATCAATCGTATTAGGTGGTACCGTTAAATATAAAAAATAACTAGGCTGCGCTCCATCTTTCAAAATCCCATCGTAAGCAGCCATAACAGCATGATGTAAATAACCACTTTTTATAAAACGGTCGTTTACAAAGAAGAATTGTTCGCCACGGTTCTTCTTAGCAAATTCAGGTTTACTAACAAATCCTTGAATAGCAACTATTTCTGTTTCTTCCTGAACAGGAACTAATTTTTCATTGGTTTTACCCGAAAAAATATTGACAATTCGTTGACGCAAAGTAGAAGGCGGCAAATTAAACATATCACTGCCGTTGTGGTAAAACGTAAAATGAATTTTTGGGTGAGCCAAAGCTACTCGTTGAAACTCATCAATAACATGTTTATATTCTACAATATCTGATTTCAAAAAGTTACGGCGAGCAGGAATATTAAAAAATAAATTCTTAACCGCAAAAGAAGTTCCTTTTGGTAAAACGGCAACTTCTTGAGAAACAAACTTACTTCCTTCAATAACGATATGTGTACCAAGTTCTTCTTGATCTTGTTTGGTTTTCATTTCGATATGCGCAATTGCAGCTATAGATGCCAATGCTTCCCCACGAAATCCTTTGGTATGTAAAGAAAATAAATCTTCCGCTTGACGAATTTTGGAAGTGGCATGACGTTCAAAACACAAACGTGCATCCGTAACACTCATCCCTAATCCATTATCAATAACCTGTATCAAAGATTTTCCTGCATCTTTTATAATTAACTTGATATCAGTTGCTCTAGCATCAACAGCATTTTCCAGTAATTCTTTTACAACTGAAGCAGGTCTTTGTACGACTTCTCCAGCGGCAATTTGATTGGCAACATGATCAGGAAGTAATTGAATAATACTCGACATTAAAAAAAATTGGTTTTAGCGTTTAAGGTTTAAAAGGGTTCAAACCCAAAGATTACAAATTTAAGGAATTTCTATTGGGTTTTGCAGTTTAGTTAATCATAAAAAAAACAAAAAACCTATACTATTTAATGAACAGTATAGGTTTTATAAGTTTATTTTATTTTTATTACTCTTCTAGTTCTAGAGGCAAATTTTCAATTCGTAACGCTCCTGATGACAACAAATGCTGATTATCAATCTGGTGGCTTAACGACGCCTGTTGACGAATATAAGCCATTTTTATAGCTGCAATAGCCGCTTCAGTTCCTTTATTACCATGTATTCCTCCACTTCTATCTATGGATTGTTGGATTGTATTATCGGTAAGAACACAAAATATAACAGGAATATCCGTTTGAACATTTAAGTCTTTTATTCCCTGTGTTACACCTTCACAAACAAAATCAAAATGTTTCGTTTGACCTTGAATAACACATCCAATAACAATTACTGCATCTACATTTTGTGTTTGCAACATTTTCTTGGCACCATATATAAGTTCAAAACTTCCTGGTACGTTCCAACGAATAATTTGTTGTGGCGGAACATGATTTTCTAAAAGGGCTGTAAAAGCTCCACTATAAAGACCTTCTGTTATGGTTTCGTTCCATTCTGAGACAACGATTCCAAAACGAAAATCTTTCGCATCTGGAACTTTATTTTTGTCATATTCGGATAAATTCTTGTTTTCGGTAGCCATCTTAAAAATTAGATTTTAGAGGTTATTAGTTAAAAATTAAAGGTTAGAATTTACAAGCTATCAGACAAATCCAATCTCTTACAAAATCTAACCCCTAATTTACAAAATTTAATCTAGTATTACTGTGCCAATCCTATCAAAACATCAACAGAAGATGCTTCTGGTGTTGTATCGTAGTTATCTTTTATATCAGTAAAATACTTAAGTGCTTCTTCTTTGTTACCTAAAGCTAAAGCCGCTTTTCCAGCTTTCAATAAAAAACGTGGTGTTGTGAAATCATTTTTGCTAATTTCAACAGCTTTTACATAACTCTCTAAAGCTTCTTTTTGTTGGTTTTTTTGAGAATATGCATCTCCAATTGCCCCTTTTGCCAAAGCACTTAAAATAATATCTTCTGAAGTGAATTTATTTAAATAATCAATAGCTTCAGTATATTTACCTGTGTTCAAATAAGCAATACCTGCATAATAATTAGCTAAATTTCCAGCAGCTGTTCCTGAATATTCATCTGCAATTTTTACAAATCCAAATTTACCTTCAGAACCATTCAATGATAATTTATATAAAGAATCACTTGCAACTCCATCAGTAGCTTTTTGAAAATCTTGTTGTGCAACAAACATTTCATTTGCAGCTTCATCTTCTTTTGGAGAAGCAATAAATTTTTGGTACGCCAAATATCCAATAGTAACTAATGCAACCGCAGCAACTAGTCCAATAATTATTTTTTGATTTTTAGCTACAAAATCTTCTGTTTTAGATGCAGTTTCATCTAATTTCGAAAAAACACCAGCAGTTGTACTGTCTTTTTCGTCAATTTTTACGTCTTCAAAAACTTCTTTTACTTCTTTTTCTTTTGGTGCTTTATATCCTCTTTTACTATAAGTAGCCATTTACATTTAATTTAGTGAGTGGCAAAAATAAAATTTTTATTGAAACCGACGTAAAAAAAATTGATTTTATATTCAAATAAGAAAAATATTTTTGTGCATTGCCTTTTCTTTATGTAAAAAGACAAAATATTTACTATTGAAAACTGCTAAAAGTCTTATTTATCAATAATTTTCAATAATTTGCACCGGCTTTAAAACAGGCAATAAAAACCCTATTTCACTATACCTTTTAAATGTATTTAAAAAAAATATCGTTATTCAATTATAAGAACTTTTCCGAGGCTAATTTCGAGTTTGACGGTAAAATAAATTGTTTTGTGGGCAGAAACGGCATTGGTAAAACAAATGTCTTAGATGCAATATACCATTTATCATATGGCAAAAGTTATTTCAATCCATTAGCAGTTCAAAATATCAAACACGGCGAAGAGTTTTTTGTAATCGATGCCGAATTTGAAAAAAATGAAAGAAAGGAACAAATTGTTTGCAGTCTTAAAAAAGGACAAAAGAAAATACTAAAGCGTAATGGTAAACCTTACGAAAAATTTTCAGACCACATTGGTTTTGTACCTTTAGTAATTATTTCGCCTGCCGACAGAGATTTAATCGTGGAAGGAAGCGAAACCAGACGAAAATTCATGGATAGCGTGATTTCGCAATTAGACACTCATTATTTACAACAGCTAATTCAATACCAGAAAGTAATGAGTCAGCGCAATGCCTTATTGAAATACTTTGCTTTAAATCATGTTTTTGAAAAAGACACCTTATCTATATATAATGAGCAACTAAATGGCTTTGCAAATTATATTTTTGAAAAAAGAAAAGTATTCATCGAAGCCTTTGTCCCTATTTTCAATACGCATCATCAAGCCATAACTGGTTCCCAAGAAACCGTACAACTGATTTACGAAAGCCATTTATTCGAGAATGATTTATTAACTCTTTTGCAAGAGAATATCAATAAAGACAGAGCTTTACAATATACTAGCGTAGGAATCCATAAAGATGATTTATCATTTGAAATTGATCATCATCCAATAAAGAAATTTGGTTCTCAAGGGCAACAAAAATCGTTTTTGATTGCACTAAAACTTGCTCAATTTGAGTTTTTAAAGAAACAAAGTGGTGTAAAACCTATTTTGCTTTTTGATGATATTTTTGATAAATTAGACGAAAGTCGGGTGGCCAAAATTATCGAGATGGTTAACAGTGATACTTTTGGACAACTTTTCATTTCGGATACACATCCTGAACGTACGGAAAGCATTGTAAAATCGACACATCAGACGTATAAAATTTTCAACTTATAACTTTTATTTAATAAATTGTAATACCAATGAAGCTAAAAAAAGAAGTACTTTAGCTTATTGCAATTTTAAATTCAAAACTAATGAAACTACATACTTTATATCTCGCAATTTTATCTTTTGTTATTTTATCGTGTACTGGTCAAACTACTAAAGGCGTAAAAACTATAGACGCTGTTTCTTTTTCGAAAAAAACACAAGAAACAGAAAATCCACAAATTTTAGATGTCAGAACTCCTGAAGAATATGCGTCCGAACATATCGATAAAGCAGAAAATGTGAATTGGTTAGGAGACAGTTTTGTTGTTTTGACTGAGAAATATGACAAGTCAAAACCTGTTTTTGTGTATTGCAAAAGCGGAGGAAGAAGCCAAAAAGCAGCTGCTAAACTAGCTGAATTAGGCTTTACAAACATTTACGAATTAGAAGGTGGAATACTAAAATGGAATGCAGCAGGATTTGCAAAACCAATTAACAAAACTATTGGAATCACAAATCAAGAATATGCAGAATTATTAAATTCAGACAAAAAAGTATTGATTGATTTTTATGCAGAATGGTGTGCTCCTTGTAAAAAAATGACACCTTATCTCTTGAAAATGCAAAAAGAATTAGCTGGTGAATTAGTAATTATCCGATTAGATGCTGATAAAAACAAGAGTATTATTTCTGAATTAAAAATAAGTGAACTTCCAGCTTTATTATTGTACGAAAACAAAAAATTAAAATGGAGCCATACTGGTTATATCAGTGAAAATGATTTAAAAAAACAACTACAATAGCTTCCCATTATGCTTTCAAAAGACACCCTAAAATTCCTTCATGATTTAAAAGCGAACAACAATCGCGATTGGTTTTTGGACAATAAAAAAAGATATGAAGCTTTCAAAAAAGACTATCAAAATCTAGTCTCAGATTTGCTTGATGCAATGAAACCAATGGATGCTTCTCTTGAAATGCTCGAAGTTAAAAACTGTACTTTCAGAATCAATCGTGACATTCGATTTTCAAAGGACAAAACTCCTTATAAATCACATGTGGGCATTTGGCTTTCTTCAGGAGCAAAAGGTCAAAATCGCTCTGGTTATTACATCCACATTCAAGATGGAGGTAGCTTCATTGCTGGTGGTTTGTACTGCCCTGAACCAGCTGATTTAAAAAAAATGAGGAAAGAAATTGCGTTTTTCTATGACGATTTAGAAGAAATTCTTTCTGAAGAAAAATTCAAAAAAGAATTTGAAAATTTTGACAGAAACGAAGCAAATGTTTTAAAAAATCCTCCAAAAGGTTATGAAAAAGACCATCCCGCTGTTGAACTTTTAAAATTAAAAAGTTTTGAATGCAGCCAAAAATTTGATATTTCAGAGGTTACACATAAAGATTTTGTTTCAATTATGAGTAAAAAACTCATTACTCTAAAACCATTAAACGATTTTATCAATCGGGCATTAACTTCAGAGGAATTCTAATTTGACCAAATGAAAAAAAGAAAAATACTTTTTCTTGGAGAATCCTACCGCGCTGATGCCATTACTTGGATGAATGGTCTCAAAGAGTTTGGCGATTTCGAAATCATTACTTGGGAATTAAAAACTCAAAATAATGGTATCAAAAACCGTATCAAAAGGATTCTTGAATATGTATTTTGTATTTTTAAAATTAGAAAAATAATAAAACAGCACAAACCCGATATGGTAATTGCCGAAAGAACGACCAGTTATGGATTTCTTGCAGCACTAACCGGGGTAAATCCTATAGCAATTGCTCAACAAGGAAAAACGGATTTATGGCCTGAAAATTCTATTTTATTACCTTTCAAAAAACAAATTCAACATTACGCATTCAAAAAAGCAAATTTAATTCACGCTTGGGGTCCCGTAATGACTATATCAATGAAACAAGCGAAGGTTGATGAAAAAAAAATTCTGGTGCTGCCAAAAGGAATTAATCTAGATATTTTTCAAAATAACAACCTTAGTGGGAATTCAAAAATAAAAGCAATTGTAACTCGATCATTACTTCCAGAATACAGACATGCAGTAATTCTAAAAGCTTTTGCTTTATTAAAACAAAATAAGATTGATTTTGAACTTACTATTGTTGGCGATGGGACACTGCTTTCTGCTTTGAAAGAGTTGTCAAAAGAGTTACAAATTGAAGACAAGGTTATTTTCACTGGAAAAATACCCAATTACCAATTACCAAAATTATTACAAAAATCAAATTTTTACATCAGTATGCCCATAACCGAAGGTGTTTCTGCTTCTTTATTCGAAGCAATGGCTTGTGGCTGCTACCCTATTTTAAGCGATATTCAAGGAAATCAAAGTTGGATAAACCATCGTGAGAATGGACAATTAATTGCAATTGATAATGCTAAAATGTTAGCTGAGGAATTAATATGGTCTTTTGAAAATAAAGAATATAGAAATGAAGCGGTTACAAAGAACAGAAAATTTGTAGAAAAAAACGTCAATTACAGTTGCAATATGAAGATTATTGCCGAAAAATACCACCAATTAATCAACACATTCAAAAACAAATAGCCCTCATGTGTGGAATTAATGGAATCTTAAATTTACAGTCCTCAAAAAAAGTTGAGGAACATATTATTATCAAAATGCGGGATGCTTTAGCGCATCGCGGTCCTGACGATAAAGGAGTTTATGTAGCAAACACAATTGGATTAGGACATCGAAGGCTTTCTGTCCTAGACACTTCTTTGGCTGGACACCAACCTTTTCTTTCGGATGATAAACGTTATGTTCTCGTTTATAATGGCGAAATATATAATTTCAAAGAATTTTATCCTGAACTAATTAGCAATGGTTTTGATATAAAAACAAAATCCGATACCGAAGTTTTGCTAAAATTATTTCAGCTTTACGGAACAACCATGCTCCACCGACTTAACGGAATGTTTGCTTTTGCAATTTGGGATAACCAAGAAAAAAAACTTACACTAGTTCGTGACAGAATGGGTGTAAAACCTTTATACTATTCTTTCTATAACGAAAGTTTATATTTTGCATCCGAGCAAAAAGCGCTTTTTACTGCAGGAGTTCCATTAAAAATTGCAGATGATGGTTTAGAAGAATATATTTTCAACCGATTTGTTGCTGGTGAAAACACTTTATATCAAAACATAAAAAAAGTTTTGCCCGGTTATGTTATGACCGTTCAACAGAACGGAAAAGTCATTCAGGAAAAATGGTGGGATTTAAAATCTGAAATACAAAAACATCCCCAAATCAATAATCCTGTCGAATGGTTTAGAGAAACTTTTGATGATTCCGTTAAATTAAGGATGGTAAGCGATGTTCCTGTAGGAGTTTTATTGAGCGGCGGAATCGATTCTTCCTCAATATTAGCTTCGTTGTATCGTCAGAATTATAAAAACATTGAGAGTTTTAATGTTGGATTCAAAGAAGAAGAACACAATGAATCCCATTTAGCAAAAATGATGTCAGAAAAACTAGATTACAGTTTTCAGACTATGAATTTAGAAGGAGAAAACCTTTATAAATCACTATTTAGCTCAACTTATTTTCAAGATGAACCCATCATGCATTTAAGTGAGCCACATCTTTTAGCGCTGTCTCAGAAAGCTAATACTTCTGTAAAAGTGCTTCTTTCTGGTGAAGGTGCTGATGAGTTAATGGGTGGTTATGTGAGATACAAAGCCTTACAATATCCTTCGTTATTAAGCTCAATAGCAACAATTGGAAATTTGGATCTTTTTTCAAAAAAACCACGTTATGAAAAATTAGTTCGCTATGCACAAATGAGTAAAAAATCAGATTTGGTGCTGTTTAATAGCTCAAATATATTTCCGAACGATATTGAAAAAACTTTCGGCATACATTCTCTTCCTAAAAATGAATATAGGAATAACATTTATCAAGAAGCAAAAGCTCTATATCCGAATAACTTGAGGCGTCAGGCACTTTATTTTGACCAACATACTTATTTATGTTCCCTACTAGACCGAAATGATCGTTGCACAATGGGAGCGTCAATAGAATGTAGAGAACCTTTTTTAGATCCAAGATTAATCACAGGATTAGGCTCATTAGAAGATAAATGGCTATTTACTGGTAAAAAAGGGAAATTTATATTAAAATCAGCTATGCAAGAGCGTCTTCCTGCTTCTATTCTTAATTTCAAAAAAATTGGATTAAGCGCTCCTTGGGGAGATTATTTAACTAAAAGCCCAGCCTTTAGAGAAGAATTAGCCTCTTTTTCAAAAAGTGATTTATTTGAAATGCCTTATTTTGAAAATATCCGAATTCAAAAACTAATCACAACATTACAAAAAGGAGATATGCGAATGATTCCCTATATCATGCCATTATTCATGATGCATATTTGGATAAAATCCTACGCAAATAAATTTTAATCCTTACTTTTGATTCCGAATTAAAAACCTAAAACAAGCACTTTCTTTTATGGAACTACTAAATAATTTTTCTTTAAAAAACTTCAATACATTTGGCATTGAAGCCAAAGCAAAACAATTTATAGCAGTACAATCAATTCAAGACTTAAGGACTATTTTAGAAGAAAATAAATCTAATAAAAAATTTATTTTAGGTGGAGGTAGTAATATGCTATTAACAAAAGATATTCAAGCCTTAGTAATTCATGTCGATTTGAAAGGTAAAAAAGTAGTAAAAGAAGATGAAGATTTTGTTTGGGTAGAAAGTCAAGCTGGTGAAAATTGGCATGAATTTGTACTTTGGACAATTGACCAAAATTTTGGTGGATTAGAAAACATGTCTCTCATCCCTGGAAACGTAGGCACGACTCCTGTTCAAAATATTGGCGCTTACGGGACTGAAATAAAAGACACTTTCGTTTCATGTGAGGCAATGGCAATTGAAAATCAGGAAACAAAAACTTTTACAAATCAGGAATGTCATTTTGGTTACCGAGAAAGTATTTTCAAAAACGAAGCTAAAGACCAATATATAATTACATCGGTAATTTTCAAATTGACTAAACGAAACCATAAAATCAACACTTCTTACGGAGATATAATGGGTGAATTGACTAACAATAACATTATCAACCCAACATTAAAAGACGTTAGTAATGCTGTAATTGCTATCCGAAAAAGCAAATTACCAGACCCAAAAGAACTTGGAAATAGCGGTAGTTTCTTTAAAAATCCTATACTTCTGAAATCAGATTTTGAAAAAATTCATCAAAAATTTCCAGAAATGAAGTATTACGAAGTTTCCGCATCAGAAGTAAAAGTTCCTGCGGGTTGGCTAATAGAACAAGCTGGTCTAAAAGGAAAACGTTTTGGAAATGCTGGAATTCATAAAAACCAAGCCTTAGTACTCGTTAATTATGGTGGAGCAACAGGAAAAGAAATTCTTGAAGTTTCAAAACATGTTCAAGAAACCGTTTTAAAAACCTTTGGAATTGCTATTGAAGCCGAAGTAAATATAATTTAAAACCTAAAATAGTTCCCTAACCAGAAGAAATAGCAAAATCATAAAAGTAATTCCCTTTGTGTATTGAAATTTAACAATTCATAATTACCTTTGCACTCGATTTAAAAAGACATAAAACTCAAATGCTTACAATTACTTTATACTTTTTTATTTTCATAGTTATTATACAACTAGCTTATTATCTGGGTGTTTTTGGGAAATTTGCTTTCGCAAAAGCGCAAAAGATAACACCAAAAAGAATTCCGATATCCGTTATTGTATGTGCAAAAAATGAAGAAGAAAATGTAGCTAATTTTATTCCGATTCTTGCGGAACAGAATTATCCTGATTTTGAAATTGTGTTAATTGACGATGCATCAAGTGATGGTACATTGGGAGTTTTCGAAGAATTTGAAAAACAATACCCGAACATTCGCTTGGTAAAAGTTGAAAACAACGAAGCTTTTTGGGGAAATAAAAAATATGCTTTAACCCTTGGAATAAAAGCAGCAAAAAAAGAATATCTTTTGTTTACTGATGCTGATTGTTATCCTACTTCTAAAGATTGGATTACAGCTATGAGTTCGCAGTTTACAATGCAAAAAACTATAGTTTTAGGATACGGAAAATATGAGAAAATTGCTAACTCATTTTTGAACAAAATAATCCGTTTTGAAACTCTTTTAACTGCAATACAATATTTTTCTTGGGCAAAAGCCGGACATCCTTATATGGGTGTAGGAAGAAATATGGGATATAAAAAAGAAGAATTTTTTAACGTAAATGGTTTTATAGAACATATTCAAGTTCGTTCTGGCGATGATGATTTATTCATCAATCAAGCTGCTAATGCCAAAAACGTGACCATTGCATATACTCCAGAGAGCTTTACTCTTTCGAAACCAAAAACAACTTTCAAAGAATTTTTTACCCAAAAAAGAAGGCATGTTGCTACTGCTAATTATTATAAACCCTTTGACAAATTACAATTAGGCTTATTTTATTGTTCCCAATTACTATTCATTTTGTTAGCAGTTTTATTGTTAGCATTCCAGTTTCAATGGATTTTAGTATTAAGCTTATTATTGGCTCGATATATTGTAGCTTGGATTGTTGTAGGGTTTTCAGCAGGTAAATTAAAAGAGAATGATATTAAATTTTGGTTTCCAATAGTTGAAATAATATTGATATTCACACAAATTAATATCTTTATAACTAATATATTCTCAAAACCAGTACATTGGAAATAAAAAAACAAATAGAGAAAGCAAAACAAGGAGATCAAGTTGCCTTTACTTTTCTATTAGATTATTATTGGAATGAAGTGTATGGCTTCATGCTACAACGTACCGAAAATGAAACCAATGCTGAGGATATTACTATTGAAACATTCTCTAAAGCCTTTGACAAAATAGCAACCTATAATCCAGAATTTCAGTTTAACACCTGGCTTATTGCTATTGCAAAAAATGTTCATATCGATTTATTGCGAAAAAGAAAAACAAATCTTTTTATCGAAATTACGGATCAAGAAGACCAGCAAGCCTATAATATTGCTGACACGACTCCATCTGCCGAAGACGAATTAATTACAGAACAAAACCTTTCACAACTACTTCAATTTATCAAAGAGCTGAAACCACATTACCAAGAAGTAATTCAGATGCGGTATTTTCAAGAATTAAGTTATCAGGAAATTGCAACTAAAATTGACGAGCCTTTAAGTAATGTGAAGATTAAATTACTTCGGGCAAAAAAATTATTAGCTGAAATTATTCAAAACAGAAGATAATTATGAATTATAGATAAATAAAAAAGCAGAACCTTAACGTTCTGCTTTTTTGTTACATTTATATGGAATTACTTTTTCTTTTTTGTGCTTTTTTTAGAAGTTTTAAGTACTGGAGTTGCTTTCTTTTGTTTCACATAAGGCTTATACAAACCATCTTTTTCAGCTCTTTGTTTGGCTAGTTCTGCTCTTTCTTTTGAATCTGGATGCGAACTCATCATTTTATCTAAAAAGGAAGCTTCACTTCCTTCGCTCATCTTAGCTAGAATAGAAAAAGCGGAAGAAACAGCATTTACATCGTATCCGTTTTTCTTCATAAAATTATACGAGTATTCATCCGCTTCTGATTCTTGTTTCCTACTATGTTTACTATCAAGCATTGTACTTCCTAACTTTGCTAATTGACTATCTGTAAGGGCAGCCACTTTATTAGATTGTGAAGCAACCGCATCAATTAACGCTTCTTTTTTGTAAGCTGCTTTCATAGCATCCTGCGAATCATGATTTGCAACATGCCCTATTTCATGACCAATAACAGCTAATAATTCGTTATCATCCATAATATCCATCAATCCAGAATATACTCGCACACTTCCATCCGCTGTTGCAAATGCATTAACTTCTTTTATAATATAAACTTTATAGTTTAATGTAAATCCGTCTCCTTGAGTGTGTTTCCCAAAAACTTTGTTCAGCCTAATAGAATACGGATCTTTTGGTCCCGCAATAGTATGCTCAGCATCCATTTTATCTACAGCTGCTTTAGATAAAGCTGCAGCATCAGCATTGCTAAAAGTAAATCCAGCAACTCCTTTTTGAACTGCACCAAGTGCTTTTTCGCCAAAATTAATTTGGGCATTAGCATTTAAAAAACCAATAGTAACAAAAGCTATACTGAACAGTAACGATTTATTTTTCATCTTTTTTAATTTTATTCACCAAATTTAAGGCTTTTTACATTTTTGACTTTATAAGATACAGTTAATTATTACAAAAAATCATTTCTTAAAAACAAAATCCTACACTCTAATTTCTGCTTTCTTAAATCAACTTTCATTATCTTTGCCATTCGAAAAAAATGATTTTATGGAAACTGTTTTAGATACTACATTAGCCGTAGGAAAACCAAAATGGCTAAAAGTGAAACTCCCGATTGGTCAAAAATATACTGAGCTTCGTGGCTTAGTTGATAAATATAGCTTAAACACTATTTGTACTTCTGGAAGTTGTCCAAACATGGGTGAATGTTGGGGAGAAGGAACAGCCACATTTATGATTTTAGGAAATGTATGTACCCGCTCTTGTGGTTTTTGTGGTGTAAAAACTGGAAGACCAGAAACTGTGGATTGGGATGAGCCAGAAAAAGTAGCGCGTTCTATAAAAATAATGAACATCAAACATGCCGTAATTACAAGTGTTGACAGAGATGATCTTAAAGATGGCGGTTCTATTATTTGGATTGAAACCGTTAAAGCCATCCGAAGAATGAATCCTAACACAACGCTAGAAACTCTAATCCCTGATTTCCAAGGAATCGAAAGAAACATAGACCGAATTGTTGAAGCTAATCCTGAAGTTGTTTCGCATAATGTTGAAACAGTGCGTAGGTTGACACGTGAAGTTCGTATACAAGCAAAATATGATCGCAGTTTAGAAGTTTTAAGATACCTAAAAGAAAAAGGAATTAATAGAACAAAATCTGGAATTATGCTTGGCTTAGGTGAGAAAGAAGAAGAAGTTTTTCAAACAATGAGAGATTTATACGAAGCGAATGTAGATATTGTAACGATTGGTCAATATTTACAACCTAGTAAAAAACATTTGCCAGTAAAAGAATTTATAACACCGGAACAATTTGCTAAATACGAAAAATTCGGTTTAGAATTAGGCTTCAGACATGTTGAAAGTGGACCACTTGTTCGCTCTTCTTATAAAGCACAAAAACATATATTATAATCAAATGTCGTAAAGTCAGAAAGTCAAAAGACTTAAATACTGACTTTAAGACTTTAGACTTTACGACAAATGATAAGAATAGCCATAAATGGTTTCGGAAGAATTGGACGAAATCTATTTCGATTACTTTTAAACCATCCCAGCATCGAAGTAATTGCTATAAATGATATTGCGGACAATAAAACTATGGCTCATCTTGTAAAATATGACAGCATACACGGTGTTTTACCGTATGTAGTTAGTCATGATGAAACAGGAATTAATGTAGATGGAAAACAGTTTTTGTTTTTTCACGAAAAAAACATTTCAAACTTAGACTGGAAAAGTAATTCGATTGATTATGTAATTGAATCTACAGGAAAATACAAAACTTTTGAAGAGTTAAATGGTCATATTTTGGCTGGAGCCAAAAAAGTAATACTTTCCGCTCCATCAGAAGTTGACAGTATAAAAACTGTTGTTTTAGGTGTAAATGAGAATATTCTTGACGGAACAGAAACCATACTGTCGAACGCAAGTTGCACCACAAATAATGCCGCTCCGATGATAAAAATAATCGATGAGCTTTGTGGTATTGAACAAGCCTATATTACCACTATTCACTCTTTTACAACAGACCAAAGTCTTCATGACCAACCACATAAAGATCTACGTAGAGCAAGAGGAGCTAGCCAATCAATTGTTCCAACAACAACTGGAGCAGCTAAAGCTTTGACAAAAATATTTCCTGAATTACAAAATAAAATAGGTGGTTGTGGTATTCGGGTTCCAGTTCCTGACGGGTCCTTGACAGACATTACATTCAATGTAAAACGGGTGGTTACTATAGAAGAAATAAATGCTGCATTCAAATTAGCATCACAAACAAATTTAAAGCAAATATTAGACTATACAGAAGATCCTATCGTGTCCGTAGATGTGATTGGTAACAGAAATTCTTGTATATTTGATGCACAGCTTACCTCAGTAATTGATAAAATGGTAAAAGTAGTTGGCTGGTATGACAATGAAATTGGATATTCATCACGACTTATTGATTTAATACTACTGACTAGTGCAAACAAAATTGAAAAAAATTAATTGTAAATGAAATACTTTTTCATTTTTATAGTTTTTTTAAATTCTCATCTGTATTCTCAAACTGAAAAGAAAACAGATAGTATTGCCTTTTATTCTAATTTAGTAGGATATAATATCAAAGTTAACAATCCAAAAAATGCTGAGTTTTATATTCAGAAAGCAATAACTTTTAGCCAAAAAAATAGTTCTGTAGACACTCAATCTGCTCTTTTTTATAAGCTAGGAAAAATTTATTTCGATGAAAATTCCTTTGTAAATGCAGATAAATACTTCCATAAAAGTGTTTTTCTACTTAAAAAATTACCCCCTACTTCAACCTTAGCGGCTACTTATTACTATCTAGGTTTAATTAACATTAAAAAAGAAAATTATACCCTTGCCAAAATTTATTTTGACACTTCTGAATTTATCTATTATAAATTAAATATTAAGGACAACTCCGAATCTCTAAATCTAAAAAAAGGGATTGCATACAAGACCAATAAAAAATATGATTTGGCTACTATTGCTTTCAAAAAAATAATAGAAAATCAAGATCATTCGAAAAATCTTAAAACTAAAGCCGAAGCGTTTTATCAATTAGGAACTATAAAAAACATTCAAAAAAGAAGCGATTCTGCTTTGTACTATTTAGAGAACGCTCTAAAAATGAATGAAAAAAATACCAATTTAGAGCAAAAATCAAAAATTATTTTAGCCTTTAGTCAAAGCTATAAAGAAAAAAAAGATTTTGACAGAGCTTATTCTTACTTAGATGAGCACTATCAATTGAAAGACCGTATTTATAAAATGAATAGTGCAAAAGCGAGTTTAGACGATTTTACTAAATTCAAACAAAAGCAAATTTTAAATACAACTCTTGAAAAACAAAAAGAAAAAAGCGAGGAACAAAAAACCTATAAATACTCCAAACTGATTAACATTTTGGCAATAGCCTTAATTACTATCTTGTCTTTATTGAGTTTATCTCTTTATAAAAACAACATCATCCGAAACGAATCCAATTTATTATTGAAAGAAAAAAATAATGAATTGATTATTGCTAAAAACAAAGCTGAGAAAGCTTCTAAAGCTAGATCTGAATTTTTATCTACGGTAAGTCACGAACTCCGTACTCCATTGAATGCTATTAATGGAATTACACACTTATTATTAGAAGAAAAACCAAAAAAATCACAACTGAATTATTTGCAGTCATTAGAATTTTCTGGGAATTATTTAACAAAATTCATCAATGAAATTCTGGAAATAAACAAGATGGATTCTAATAAAATTGAGATAGAAAACATTCCTTTTAATCTCAAAGAATTATTAGAAAACATTCAAAATTCTTTAAAAGAACTAGCCCATATAAATAATAACAATTTCAATCTTGAAATTGACAATACTATTCCTAATTATTTGATAGGTGACCCCACTAGGTTGTCTCAAATATTTATGAATTTAATTAACAATGCGTTGAAATTTACAAAAAACGGAACCGTAACAGTACGCACTAAATTAGAATCCTCTGAAGATAAGAATGTTTTAATTTATTTTGAAATTGTAGATACCGGAATTGGAATTGCAGCAGACAAATTAGAAACAGTTTTTGATAGTTTTTCTCAAGGTTCAATCGAAGTCAATCGAAAATATGGAGGAACTGGGCTTGGATTAACTATTGTCAAAAAGTTAGTTACCCGTTTGGGTGGGGATATAAAACTAGAAAGTACGGTAGGGAAAGGCTCTACTTTTTCATTCAAATTATACTTCAAAATTGGTTCTGCTCCAGTAGTCATACAAAAGAAAGCAGAAAAATTTAATCCTGATTTATTAGCCAATAAAAAAATACTTTTGATTGAAGACAACAAAATCAATCAAATGATTACAAAGAAGATGCTTGAGAATAAAGATATTTTTTGTGAAATAATCGACAATGGTGAAGATGCAATTGAGGCCACAAGAAACAACAAATATGACTTAATCCTTATGGATGTGCATTTACCAGGAATTAACGGAACAGTAGCCACTAAACAAATCAGAGAATTTGATACTGACACTCCTATAATTGCGCTTACCGCCATTTCACTTCACGAAAACAGAGAGATGCTATTATCTTTTGGCATGAATGATGTTATTACAAAACCTTTTGTCCCTAACGATTTCTACACCACAATTTCAAAATATATCTAACGATTTAATTTCTTAAAATCAGTTCCTTAATTAGTTTCCTAACCTCAGGTTCTGCTTTTTTAGCAGCTTCTAAAACTTCATCGTGTGAGACCGTATCTATATTGTGTTCATCACCCATATCTGTAATTACTGAAATTCCAAAAGTTTCTATATCCATATGACGCGCCACAATTACTTCAGGCACTGTGGACATACCAACACAATCAGCACCTAAAATTTTAACCATTCGATATTCTGCCAAAGTTTCAAAGGTTGGACCTTGCAATCCTAAATAAATTCCTTCGTGAACTTCTATATTTAAATCGACTGCAATTTCTTTAGCTTTGGTAATCATTTTTCTAGAATATGGCTCACTCATATTTACAAAACGAGGACCAAAACGTTCATCGTTTTTTCCTCGCAAAGGATGCTCTGGCGCCATATTAATATGATCTTTGATAATAACAACAGAACCTACTTTATAATTAGGATTTACACCCCCAGAAGCATTTGACACAATCAGCTTTGTGATTCCTAAATACTTCATAACCCGAACTGGAAAAGTAACTTCTTTCATGGAATATCCTTCATAAAAATGAAACCTCCCTTGCATAGCAACAACTTTCTTTTCTTTGATTGTTCCAAAAACCAAAGCACCTTTATGACCTTGAACTGTAGAAACAGGGAAATTTGGAATTTCGTTATAAGGCAAAGTGAATTCAACTTTCATCTCCTCTGTAAAACTTCCTAAGCCAGAGCCTAAAATCACTCCGTATTCTGGTTGAGAATTAATTTTACTTTTTATATAACTAACGGTTTCTTGAACTTTATCCCACATTTTCAATTATTTATTTAATTAACTTATAAAATTCAGACAGCATATGCTTATAAATCAGAGATATGTCTAGTCACAATTTACTACTTTTCCTATCAAATGTAGAAAAATTATAGGAGTTAAGATAATTTTCACAAAAAAGAAAAGATATATTTTAGATTCAACCTCAGAAAGGACTACTACATCCAGCAAACACTAAAAGCAGCTGTTGAAACTTTGTTTTATAAAGATAGAAAACTTATAACTGATAGGTCATTTAACAATTAATAATCATTGTCATTGTCAGGATTCACTTCTTCTTCTTTTGCTTTTTTGAAATCATTATTTAAGAAATGAGTGTAGTCTTTTTTATCCTTTTGATTTTTCTTGATAACCAATACAACCAAAACAATTAAAACAATTAAGATTATGCTCAATATTATCCAATCTATTTCCATAGCTTTTTATTTAAATATTAATTTTAAAAAAGTAATCTCAATCACGTAAATTGATTTTTGGAGATATTAAAAACAAGTCTATTTTAGTATTCATTTGCTATTTGTTTGTGTAATCAACCTCCGCTTGGACTTCTATATGAAGGTTATGCATTGTTTTTTCCAGCCTTAGGTAAGGTCTTATTAAGTCCTGTTATTTTTTTATTCTTTTTCCAGTATGTTTGGTTTAACGTTTTTAAAAAGTTGTCAAGTTCGTCCGATACAGTTTTAATATAACCTATATATTCTTTGAAATTAATCTCATTATATTTCTCATTTTCAATCATACTGGTTAATCCTAAAAGATTAGCTACAGGTTTTCTCACAACATGTGAAAGGTCATACATAACCTGCTCCATTGCTTTTTCATATTCTATAAGGCTCGTTATATTTTGAATAGTTCCATACCAAACAACAGATCCATTTTTCCCTTTTTCAGGCAAGGCTCTACCTAAATGCCATTCTGTTTTATTTTCAGAAACTATAACCTTATAGGCAATATGCCATTGCGTAAGATTAGTAAATGATTCTTTAATGCTCTGTTTTACGTGAGGCAAGTCATCTGGATGAATAAAATCAAAAAACAATTCTGGAGATTTTTTTAAAAGTTTTGAATTAAAACTTGGAAGCGCACTATTAATCCCTTTGCTCAAAAAATCAAATTTCATTTTCCTGTTTTTTGACATTTGCATTTGGAAGATGACACAGGGAGCGGAGTCCGTTAGTTTTTTTAATTTGAGAGCATTTAATTCTATATTGTCATTTTGCAGAAGAATCAACTTTCTTGAATTAAGATAGTCCATTGCTTTTTTGGATAGAATTTGCAAGGCTCTTTTTTGAACCTCAGTAATTTTTTTTGGTTGAGTATCAACTACACAAATAGTTCCTAAAACATACCCTTTTGGAGTGACTAGCGGTGCTCCAGCATAAAAGCGAATTGCACCATCACCTTTAGTAAAAGGATTATCAATAAACTTCATATCTAATTGAGCATCCTCAACTACTAAAACTTCATTTGGATTATGCAATGCATGCTGACAAAAAGAATCCTTCCTGACAGCTTCTTCAATATTAATTCCATATTTTGATTTATGCCAAGTACGTTCTTTATCAACCATTGTGATTAATGACATAGGAGTGTTGCAAATTACAGATGCAATTTCCGCTAATTCATCTAACTCTACTTCAGGTTTGGTATCGAGTATGTGGTAGCGGTATAATTCTTTTAATCTTGATTGCTCATTCATATTCACAATTGATTATTTGTTGAATAAATGCCAATACCGAAGTTTATTTATAACTCTGGGGCTAGGTAAATTTACTAAAAATTTACTATTTATAAACTATTTTTAGGTTTTTGTTAACTCACCCAGCTTAGTTGTATATCATTAAAACTACCTATCCTTTTCAATTAAGACCTCGATAAATAACATTAAAAATTATTAAAATATATCCGATAAAAAACTAAACCAAATTAATAAACAGCATATCTGTTTACAGAAGTTGTTTTGCTATAAAACAATAATAAATTAGGCGTTTTTAATTAATATCATTACATTTAATACGCAAATTACAAATAACAATATCAACTGTTTTGCCCCCAATAAAACACTTGCTAACAAAAGAAAAAAAATGGCCTACCATAATCCAATTAGTTATCAAAAAATATTTGAATTAATTCCAGATTTATACCTCATTTTATCTACAGATTTAATTATCCTAGATGTCAATCATGCATACGAAAAAGCATCACTGAAAAAAAAAGAAGAAATAGTTGGATGTAAATTATTTGATGTTTTCCCAGACAATCCTGAGGATAAAACTGCTACTGGCGTTTTTAATTTATCCCAATCCCTCAATTATGTTTTGACACAAAAGGAGCCACATACTATGGCAGTTCAAAAATATGACATCCAAACACCCGAAGGAAATTTTGAGGCTCGCTACTGGAGTCCTTTAAATATTCCTGTATTAAACTCAAAAAATGAAATTGAATATATTATCCATCGCGTTCAAGATGTAACTAGTTATATGTCATTAAAAAATGAACAGGAAATAAGCGACATATTAACTGCCGGTTTACAGAAAAAAGTAGACGATATGGAAGTTGAAATAATCCAGCGTTCAAAAGAAATACAAAAACTGAATTTTGAATTAGAAAAAAAGGTTCAAGAAAGAACAGAAACACTCTTAAAAAGAGAGATTACATTAGCCGAGCAAAACAGAAAATTACAAAATCAGAATAAAGAACTCGAACAATTTACTTATATCACCTCACATGATCTTCAAGAACCCTTGCGTTCTTTAGTTAGTTTTTCTGAACTTCTTGAAAATGAATTCTCAAGAGAACTTGGAGGTAATGGCTCTATATACATCGATTTTATATCTAAATCGTCAAAAAGAATGCAAACCTTAGTCAAAGGATTACTAGATTACTCCAGAATAGGCAATAACAAAGAATTGATAGAAACGGATTGTAATCAAATTCTAAATGATGTACTTACCGATATGACCATCATTATCAAAGAAAGCGGCGCTAAAATTAACGTAGATAAATTACCTACTTTAAAATGTTATCCAACAGAGATGCGACAATTGTTTCAAAATCTCATCAGTAACGCTATCAAATTCAGAAAAAAAGACAGCATCCCTGAAATCAAAATATCGGCTATTGAAGACGAAAAAAACTGGACTTTTTCAGTACAAGACAATGGAATTGGTATTGATCAAAAAGACATGCATAAATTATTTGTTATCTTTAAAAGACTTCATGACCGTGACGAATATGAAGGAACCGGGATTGGTTTAGCTCATTGCAAAAAAATTGTAACATTGCATGGTGGTACAATATGGGCTGATTCAGAACTAGGTAAAAAAAGCATATTCAATTTCACTATTCCTAAATCATAAAACTTTATGAAAAAAAAATTAAACTGTGTATTATTAATTGACGATGATAAAGGAACCAATTTTATCAATCAAATGATTATCAAAAAAGCGGGAATAACAGATCATATTCAAACTGTTCTAAATGGTAAAGAAGCTATTGATTTTATAACTAACAAAGGGAAATTTGAAAAAGATGACGATGTGTATCCACAACCTATGTTAACTTTATTGGACATCAATATGCCAGTTATGGATGGATGGGAATTTCTGGAGGTTTACCACCAATTAGAAGATTACCAAAAAGGAAAAATAATTATCGTAATGTTAACCACTTCGCTCAATCCTGACGACAAAAAAAGAGCGCAAGAAATTGAAGATGTCTCCGATTTTAAGAATAAACCTTTATCACTAGAAACAATTAATAACATAATGGAAACCCATTTCCCAGATTTTCTTTAACTCGCAACAGTGAAGTATTTACATTTCATACAAAATAATTAATCACAAGTAAATCAACTGTATAAGTATAGAGATGAATTAGTACCTATGAGGCAACACATAATTTATCGCTTTATAAACATCAGAAAAACTACTTAAGGCTTTCAACAAAATTTAGAATACTATTGTCAAAACTATTTCCACCAGAAACAAAGCTACTTCTTATGGGCAAATAATATAATTGTGCTGCTAAAACAGAATCTTTTAACCGAACATAATCCTTCTCAGTAGTAATAATAATTTTATCCTTCGCCTTCTCTTTTATTTCTAAAATATCTTTTTCGGTAAAATGATAATGATCTGGATAAGTCAAAATTTCTTGATTATCAACTTCTGATTTCAAAAATTCAAAAAACGGTTCTGGCTTAGCAATTCCAGCCAAAAGCAATTTATCAATATTTCTAATTTCGTTTACTTCCATCGTTTTCTCTACCGAAAAAATGGAATCATCATAATCGATAAACGAAAAATACAATTCTTGATTTTCGGTGAGTTTCAACTTAGACCGAATACCTTTCTGTTCCTCAAGCGATAGCGTTTTAGGACATTTAGTAACAACTACAATGTTTGCTCTTTTTGCCCCACTCCTACTTTCGCGCAAGTTGCCTGTTGGCAATATAAAATCATCGGAATACAAATCTCCGTACGAAGTCAACAAAATGTAAAAACCAGCCTTAACTTTTCGATGTTGAAAAGCATCATCTAATAGGATAATTTCAGGTTTTTCTTTTTGCGAAAGCAAGTGCTCAATACCATTTTTTCTATCAGCATCAACGGCAACTTGGATTCTTGGAAATTTTTGGTAAAACTGAAAAGGTTCATCTCCAAGAACCATAGCATTTGATGTTGAATCGGCTAAAACAAACCCTTCCGACTGCCTTTTATATCCACGACTTAGTGTTGCAATTTTATATTTACCAGAAAGTAACCGAATCAAATATTCAATTTGAGGCGTTTTTCCAGTACCACCAACACTTAGATTTCCGACAGCAATAATTGGGATATTAAAAGAATACGATTTTAAAATCCCTACATCAAAAAGAAAATTACGAATACCAGTAATCAAACCATATATAATGGCAAACGGAAACAGTATTTTTCGCAGTAAATTCATTTTACGAAAGTAGAATAAATTATCTTTGAATTAAAATTTTGTTTCTTTTGTTTACTGCTTAAAGTTGGCCAAACATTAAACTTTAAACCTTAGACTTTAAATTAAAAAACATGAAAATCAAAGAAATAATTTCCGTACTCGAAGAAATGGCTCCTCTTGCCTATGCCGAAGATTTTGATAATGTAGGATTACTTATAGGAGATCAGGAAACAGAAGCAACTGGCGTTTTGGTTTGCCACGACGCATTAGAAAGCGTTATTGAAGAGGCAATTAGCAAAAACTGTAATTTAGTTGTTTGCTTCCATCCTATATTATTTTCAGGTTTAAAAAAAATCACAGGAAAAAATTATGTAGAACGTTCCGTTATTAAAGCTATCAAAAATGACATCGCTATTTATGCTGTTCATACCGCTTTAGACAATCATCAAGAAGGTGTAAATAAAATATTCTGTGACGCTTTAGGGTTAAAAAACACAAAATTTTTAATTCCAAAGCAAAACTTCATCAGAAAATTAGTTACTTATACCATTCCTGAAAATGCCGAAGAAGTTCGAAATGCACTTTTTGATGCTGGCGCCGGAATGATTGGGAATTATGAAAATTGTAGCTTTAATTCAAAGGGAATTGGAACCTATATGGGAAATGAGCATAGCAATCCTCAAGTTGGAGAACGATTTGAATTTGTTCAAGGCGATGAAATAAAAATTGAAGTTACTTTTGAAAAACATTTAGAAAGCAAAATCTTAAAATCACTTTTTAAGAGTCACGCTTATGAGGAAGTAGCCTATGAAATTTACGAATTACAAAACGCTCATCAAAATATTGGTCTTGGAATGATTGGCGAACTCGAAACTCCAGTTGATGAAAAAGATTTTTTACGGAACGTCAAAGACAAAATGCTATCCGATGGAATTCGTCATTCTGCCTTTACAGGAAAAAAAATAAAAAAAGTAGCCGTGCTTGGTGGAGCTGGAAGTTTTGCCATAAAAAACGCAATTATGGCTGGTGCAGATGCTTTTTTGACTGCCGATTTGAAATATCATCAGTTTTATGAAGCCGAAAACAAGTTACTTTTAGCAGATATTGGACATTTTGAAAGCGAACGCTATACAAAAAATTATATTGTTGACTTTCTTCGGAAAAAAATCCTTAATTTTGCATTCATTTTATCAGAAGAAAATACAAATCCAGTTAAGTACTTATAGAATATGGCGAATACGAAAGAATTAAGTGTTGAGGACAAGTTAAGAGCAATTTACGATTTACAACTTATTGACTCTAGAATTGACGAAATCAGAAACG
>CAUPOP010000016.1:0-62753 GCA_963512955.1 uncultured Flavobacterium sp.
GGAGGTAATGCACAAATTAAATCAATGAAAAAAGTAGCAGGTACTTTGAAACTAGATCAAGCACAATTCCGTGAATTGGAAGCGTTTGCTAAATTTGGTTCTGATCTTGATGCTGTTACATTAAACGTAATTGAAAAAGGAAAAAGAAACGTTGAAATCTTGAAACAAGGTTTGAATGATCCTTATACAGTTGAAGACCAAGTTGCAATTATCTATGCTGGTTCAAAAAACTTGTTGAGAAATGTTCCTGTGAATAAAGTAAAAGAATTTGAGAAAGATTTCTTAGAATTCTTGAACAACAAACACAGAGCAACTCTTGATGCTTTGAAAGCAGGAAAATTAACAGATGAAATTACAGATGTAATCGAAACTGTAGCAAAAGAAGTTTCAGCAAAATATAACTAATTTAGTGAAAAGTGAAAAGTGAGTAGTTTTGACTATTCACTTTTCACGACTCACTCTTCACTATAAAGAAAATGGCAAATTTAAAGGAAATCCGTAATAGAATTACTTCCATTTCATCTACGATGCAAATCACATCGGCAATGAAAATGGTTTCTGCAGCAAAGCTAAAGAAAGCACAAGATGCAATCACGGCTATGCGACCTTATGCCGAAAAATTAACGGAATTATTACAAAACCTTTCTGCAACTCTTGACGGAGACGTAGGAGGAGATTTTACGACACAACGTGAAGTAAAAAAAGTTTTAATTGTTGCAATAACTTCTAATAGAGGTTTATGTGGAGCTTTTAATTCAAATGTAATTAAGGAAGCTAAAACACGTTCTGAATATTATGCTGGAAAACAAGTTGATGTTTTTGCCATAGGTAAAAAAGGAAACGATATTCTTAGCAAAACCCTTACGGTTATTGATAATCAAAGCGCTGTTTTTGACAATCTTACTTTTGATAATGTGGCTGCTATTGCAGATGTATTAACTCAAAAATTTGTTTCTGGCGAATATGATAAAATTGAATTGATTTACAATCAGTTCAAAAATGCAGCTACTCAAATTGTACAAACAGAACAATTTTTACCTTTAGCTCCTATCAAATCAGAAAAATCAGCTTCAGCTGGTGATTATATTTTTGAGCCTTCAAAAGAAGAAATTGTATTGACTTTGATTCCAAAATCATTAAAAACACAATTGTATAAAGGGATAAGAGATTCATTTGCATCTGAGCACGGAGCTCGTATGACTGCTATGCACAAAGCAACTGATAATGCTACTGAGTTGAGAGATCAATTAAAATTGACTTACAATAAAGCTCGTCAAGCGGCTATTACTAATGAAATCCTTGAGATTGTTGGTGGTGCAGAAGCATTGAACGGATAGATTTTATCTGAATAATATATTAAAAAGGTATGCGTTAGCATACCTTTTTTTTTAACTAATTTTATATCAAAATATTTAAATCAGGATGAAATTGGAAATCAAAGAATTAATTACATTACCTGAAATGCTTTCTCAATTAGAAATTATTAAGCATTTATATCCAAAATTTACTGCCGAAAAATACCAGTTATATCTTGAAGAAATGGTTCCTCACAATTACAAACAAATTGCTGTATTTGATGGAGATGTTTGTGTGGGTCTTTCTGGGTTATGGTCAGGTATTAAATTATGGTGTGGAAGGTATTTTGAGATAGATAATTTTATTGTACACCCAGAGCATCGTGGCAAAGGAATTGCAAAAATGATGACAGATTATATCAATACAAAAGCGGAAGAAAGTGGTTGTACTATGATTGTTCTGGATGCTTATACAGGAAATTTTACTGCACATCGTTTTTATTACAATCAAGGATATGCTCCTAGAGGATTTCATTTTATAAAGACTTTGGACGAGTCTGGATTATCTTAAAAAAACCTGTTAACAAATTTGGGGCGATTCTAATTTTAAAAACAGAATTAAACCAACGAATTCGTTATTTTTGTTTTTATAAATATTAATAAACAAGACCACCTTGGGATTATATAAAAATCTTTTCAAACAGACTGCGATATACGGTTTAGCAACCGTTTTACCCCGTATGTTGAGTTTCTTACTCGTAAGGTTGTACACAGGAATATTGCCAACTGCCGAATATGGCGAGGTGTCCATTGTATTATCATGGATGGTTTTTTTCAACGTAATTTTATCCTACGGAATGGAAACGGCTTTCTTTCGGTTTTATAATTCTGAAACGAATAAGAAAAATGTCATCGCAACGACTACAATATCTATATTCTGGTCTTCTATTTTCTTTCTTTTTGGAGCCTTAATTTTCAGAAGTACTTTGGCTGCTATGGCTAATGTTGATGTGCAGTACATAACCTATTCTATCTGGATTTTAGTTTTGGATGCATTAGTGATAGTGCCGTTTTCTAAATTGCGTGCCAATCAAAGACCGATGATGTATGCTGCAATTAAAATTGGAAATGTAGCTGTAAACTTAATTCTGAATCTTTTCTTTTTATTGGCATTGCCAAAAATTGCAGATTCAAGTCCGAATTCATTTATTGGAAATTTATACGTTGAAAATTTCGAAATAGGATATATTTTCATTTCCAATTTATTGGCAAGTTTGCTGACTTTTGTAGTTCTTTCTCCAAATTATCTTTTTCTAAAACGAAATTTTGACCGTGTACTTTGGAAAAAAATGATGAAATACAGTTTGCCTATTCTTGTTGCAGGAATTGCATTTGCAGTAAACGAGCATTTTGATAAAATTTTATTAGGATACTTGCTTCCTGAAAACATTGCAAAATCTGAAGTTGGTGCTTATTCTGCCTGTTACAAGCTTGGCTTATTTATGGTTTTATTTGCAACAGCATTCCGTTTAGGTATTGAACCGTTCTTTTTTAGTCATTCAAATAAAGAAAACGCACCACAAACCTATGCTGTTATTACTAAGTATTTCGTGATTTTAGGATCCTTAATATTACTAGGTGTAATTGTTTTTGCAGATGTTTTAAAACTATTATTACTTGATAATAAATCCTATTGGGAAGCGATGAAAGTGGTTCCGTTGATTATTTTGGCTAATTTTTTCTTAGGGATTTATAACAATCTTTCGGTTTGGTATAAACTTACCGATAAAACTATAATTGGCGCTTATATTTCAATTGTTGGCGCAATTGTAACATTAGTTTTGAATTATTTTTTAATTCCAAAATACAGTTATTACGGTTCTGCTATTGCCACAATTTCGGCTTATGGAAGCATGATGTTTATTTCGTATGTTTTAGGAAACAAACATTATCCGATACCGTATGATATGGAAAAAATTGGGGCTTATTTGGGAATATCAATCGGATTTTCGGTAATTTCATTTTACGGATTCCGAGAGAATTATTTCGTTGGAATTCCATTGTTGTTGCTCTTTATGTATTTTATATACCACAACGAAAAAGCAATAATATTAAGTATTGCAAAACGAAAAAAGCAATAATATTTTAGGATTTTTTACTACTATTCGTTTTAATCTTTTGATTTTAAAATAAAAACATGACTATAAAAATAATCAACAAATCACAGCATGACCTGCCGAACTATGAAACCATAGCTTCAGCAGGAATGGATTTAAGAGCCAATTTATCAGAATCTATAACCTTACAACCATTAGGAAGGGTTATTGTAAAAACAGGCCTTTTTATTGAGTTGCCTATTGGTTACGAAGCTCAAGTAAGACCAAGAAGCGGATTAGCTGCCAAAAAAGGAATCACGGTCTTGAATTCGCCAGGAACAGTTGATGCAGATTATCGTGGAGAAATTGGGGTGATTTTAGTAAATTTATCAAATGATGTTTTTGTTATCGAAAACGGGGAGCGTATTGCTCAATTAATTATTGCTAAACACGAACGAGCAGACTGGATTGAAGTAGAAGAATTATCTGAAACATCAAGAGGCGAAGGTGGTTTTGGGAGTACTGGAGTGAAGTAAAAACATTCAATAATTTAATAATTCAAAGATTAAAAGATTCTCGATAATTTTTAAATCTTTCAATCATTTATCTTTTAATAAAAAACATATGAAAATAATAGTGCCAATGGCTGGACGTGGTTCCAGATTAAGACCTCACACATTAACTATTCCTAAACCATTAATTCCAATTGCAGGAAAACCAATTGTACATCGTTTAGTAGAAGATATTGCGGGAGTTTTAAATCAAGATATTGAAGAAATTGCTTTTATCATTCACAAAGATTTTGGCACTCAAGTTGAAGCCGATTTAATTGCAATTGCTGAAAAATTAGGAGCCAGAGGAACTATTTATTATCAAAATGAGGCACTAGGAACTGGTCACGCCATTATGTGCGCGAAGGATTCTTTGAGTGGTCCAGCTGTTATTGCTTATGCCGACACTTTGATTCGTGCTAATTTCGATTTGGATCAAAATGCTGATAGCGTGATTTGGGTGAAAAAAGTAGATGAACCAGAAGCTTTTGGTGTAGTTAATTTAAACGAATCAAATCATATCATCGAATTGGTTGAAAAACCAAAAGAATTTGTCTCGGATCTTGCTGTTATTGGAATCTATTATTTCAAAGATGTTGCTGTTTTGAAAAACGAACTACAACTCGTGTTGGACAACAACATCATTCATGGTGGTGAATATCAAATAAATGACGGAATCAAGCAAATGATGGCAAAAGGTATGGTTTTTGTACCTGGAGAAGTTGCTGAATGGATGGATTGTGGAAACAAGAATGTAACTGTTGAAACTAATTCAAGAATGTTAGGCTTTTTGCAACAAGACGGACATGATTTGGTAGACAACGGAGTAAAATTAGACAACGCAACAATTATTCCACCGTGTTATATTGCTGAAGATGTGGTTTTAATTAATGCAACTGTGGGGCCAAATGTGTCTTTAGGTAAAGGTTGTCATGTAGTTGATAGTACTATCAAAAACAGTTTAGTACAAACACATTCTCATATAAAAAACGCGAATTTAGACAATGCGATGATTGGGAATCACGCGAATTTTGACGGGAATTTCACTAGTATAAGTATAGGAGATTATTCGATATTGGAATAAAAGAGAGCATACAGTAATGAGAAAACAGACTTTAGTACTAATCTTCTTTGGGATGTTTTGCATTCCAGTTTCGCTTGTGGCGCAGACAGAACCAGAAGAAATTACTATATTAAACAATGAGTTTCAAGATTCTTTTTACGAATCATTGCTGCAAAAAGGGATTGAGAATTACGACAAGGCTATTATTGCTTTAGAGAAATGTTTGGTGATTGAGCCTAATAATGCGACAGTTTATTTTGAATTGGGTAAAAATTATTTGGCTTTAAAAAATTATCAAAATGCCTATAATTCTTTTGAACATGCCACACAGTTAGATCCTAACAATAAGTGGTTTTGGGAAGGAATGTACGATGTGAGTTATCAAACTAAAAATTACACTCAAGCAATAGCTGTGATTAATAAATTGATTCCTTTTGATCAAGGCTATAAAGACGATTTGATTTCGTTATATATGGTTACGAATCAATATGATAAAGCACTTTTATTGATTAATGAACTGAATGATAAATTTGGAAATACAGAGGAAAGAGAACTATATAAGATTCAGATTTTATCTGGAGGTAAATATCAAGACGAGGAAATAGCCAATTTAATTAGCCAAATCAATAAAAATCCAAAAGAAGAATCGAATTATATTAATTTAATTTTCTTGTATTCAAAAAATAATGATTCGGATAAAGTACTAGAAATAGCTAAAAAATTAGAATTAGCAATTCCAACTTCTGAATGGGCGCAAGTAAGTTTATTTAAAAGTTATTTGGACAAAAACGATGCGGTCAAGGCCATACAAGCAATGAATATTGTCCTAGCAAGTAATAAAATAGATTCGAAAATAAAGCACAGAATACTCAATGAGTTTTTAATCTTTGTCAATGCAAATCCGCAATACACAGCAGATTTAGAAAAAGCAATTAGGTATTTTGACAATGATAAAGAAGTTAATGTTGCTAAGGAAATTGGAAAATTTTATCACAATAAAAAACAATGGGAGATAGCTATTAAATACTACGAGCAGTCGTTAAAAAATAGCACAACAGATGATATTGAAACCAATTTACTTTTGCTTCAAGCTTACACCGAAATAGGACAATTTGAATTGGTGTCTAAAAAAGCAACAGAAATGATTGAGACCTTCCCAACTCAGCCTCAATTTTATTATTATTTGGGTTTGTCAAACAATCAATTGGGACAATTCAAAAAAGCCAAAGAAGTATTGGAAATGGGATTGGATTATTTAGTGGAAGATCTTACTTTAGAAATTAATTTTAATATTCAATTAGGAGAAGCTTACAATGGTTTGGGAGATTTCAAGAAAAAAGAGTTCTATTTCTCTAAAGCGAATCAATTAATAAAACAAAAATAATAGATGAATAAAATTGCCCTTTTACTACTACTTATTTTTGTAGTTTCATGTAAGTCAAAATCAGCGGTTGTAGCATCAAGTATTGACGCAACACATTTGCCGGTAAATACTATAATAGAAAATCATTACAACAATAAAAATAAATTTTCTACCTTATATATAAAAGCAAATGCCCGATACGCTGATGAAAAACAGACTCAAAATGTTACTGCAGAGATAAAAATTAAAAAAGACGAGCAAATTTTAATCAGCATTCGTTTTTTAGGAATAACAATGGCCAAAGCATTAATTACACCTAATGCGGTGAACTATTACGAAAAGATTAATGGAAGTTATTTTGAAGGCGATTTTAGTGGATTAAGCAAATGGCTTGGCGCTGATTTAGATTATAATAAAATTCAAAATATGCTTTTAGGCGAAGCTTTTGATGATTTGAATACTGGAAAATACAAAGAATCGTTTGCCGAACAAGTATATAGATTAGATGATTTTTCGAATGGAAATATTAAAAAATCATTCTTTTTAGATGCAACAACTTTTTTGATTCAAAAACAAGAAATAACACAAGCCGCTGAAGACCGAATGATTCAAGTAGGATATTCAGACAGTCGAGAATACAATGGAGCTGTAATACCGTCTAATGTATCCATAAATACATTCCAGAAAAAAGGAAAAACAGAAATCAATTTAAATTACAATACAATCACCCTTAATGAGGAACTTTCTTTTCCATATAGTGTTCCAAATGGGTACAAAAGAATTATAATTAAGTAAATTTGCAAAAAGATATTTTTAATATGCCAAAATTTCTCCTAAGCCTAATTTTTATTTTTATGACTTCATTTATGTGGAGTCAAGAAACGCAACAAGAAAAATTAGAGCAACGAAAAGCTCAGATTCAACAAGAAATTAGAGAAAACGAAAAGCTATTACAGTCTGTTAAGAAAAAAGAAAAAACGGCTGTAAATGTAGTAGTTATTCAAAGCAATAAGATAAAGCTTAAAGAAAAACTAATTAACACTACAGAAAAGCAAGCCAAGCTTTTAAGTAATGATATGTATATCAATCAGCTAAAGATCAATAAATTAAAAAGAGAATTAGTGGCGCTTAAAGAGGATTATGCTAAGATGATTGTTAAGTCCTATAAAAGCCGTTCGGAAGAAAGTAGAGCGATGTTTATTTTGTCTTCAGAAAACTTTTTGCAAGCCTATAAAAGAGCGCAGTATATGAAACAATATACTAGTTATCGAAAAATTCAAGGAGAAGAAATAAATGTAAAATCAAAAGAACTTATTCAATATAATGATAAACTTGATGTTCAAAAAACAGCCAAGAAAAAGTTGATTGCGGAGAATGAAAAAGAGAGATTAGCCTTAGAAAAAGAAAAACAAGAGCAACAGAAATTAGTAAATTCTATCAAGAAGGATAAAAATAAAATTGTTGCTGACATTAAGAAAAAACAACAAGAAGCAAGGTCTATTGACAAACAAATAAATAGGTTAATTAGAGAAGCAATTGCAGAATCAAATAGAAGAGCAGCTTTAGAAAAAGCAAAAGCAAAGGCATTGGCTAATGCAAATTTAAAAGCAGAATCTAAAACAACTACGAAGGCCGAAATAAAAGCGGAATCGAAAAAAATGGTGCGAGAAGCAGCAGCAGCTTCGGTATCATCAACAAAAATAGAACTAACACCCGAAGCAAAAATCGTAGCGGATAATTTTAGAGCAAATAGAGGTAGGTTGCCGTTCCCGGTTGAAAGAGGTTTTATTTCTTTAGGATATGGAGATCAGGCACATCCAGTATATAAATCATTAATGATTCATAATAGTGGTGTCGAAATTACAACAGATCAAGGCGCTAATGCAAGAGCTGTTTTTGACGGAGTTGTTTCAAGCGTAATCGTTTTGTCACCAGTAAATAAAGCAGTAATGATTCAACACGGAGATTTCTTTACGGTATATCAAAACTTAAGTTCAGTGAGTGTAAGCAAAGGAGAACAAGTCAACCGAAAGCAAAATATTGGAAGAGTAAGAACCAATGGAGAAACTGGGAAAACAATTATTAAGTTTTTAATTCTTCAAAACACTACCTATAATAATCCTTCAAGTTGGTTGTCAATGTAATAGGGATATTATTTTAGAAACAAAAAAGAGCACTGAAACAGTGCTCTTTTTTGTTTTATTATTGCTGCTGTTGCTGCATGTTTTCGATATAATCTAATTGTTCTTGCAGTTGAGTTGAAGCCACTTCTAAAAGAACATTGTTTATTTCTTCAAACTGCCTTCCATCTTCGTAGCCGATTGATACGGATACCGAAAGTGTTTGCTTAGCGAGTCCTTTGAATGTTCCTTTTACAGGAGTACAATCGGTGAAATTTCTTCCTACAGATAGTTTTACATGGTTTTCCATGGTCCAAATATTATTTGTAGGATCTAAACCAAGCCAACCTTGTTTTGGGGAGTAAATTTCAACCCAAGCATGCGTAGCGCCTTCACCACGAAGACCAATTTCGTTAGGACAGATATATCCGCTTACATAGCGTGAAGGGATTCCAGCAGTACGAAGTAGTTGCAATAGGACATGTGCAAAATCTTGACAAACGCCCTTTTTGATTTCTAAAATCTCATCGACAGTGGTTTCAATATTTGTGATTCCTTTTGTATAAGTAAAATTAGCAAAAACATATTCGTTACACAGTTTTGCAATTTCTATAATAGATTTGTTTTTAAAGTCTATTTTATCTAAAATAGCATTTATTTCGTTCTGTTTTTCTATAATTTCTGGATAACAAAGTCTTAGCAGGTTAATGCTTTTTTCTTTTTCTTCTGTTAAATCATCTATAGTAGTGCTTTCTATTTCTGGAATTTTTAGCGAATGATTTACTCGAACTAACATTCGTGATTCGATGACCATTTCCGAATGGGTTTCTAAGGTGTTGAAATTCCCAACACGATTCCCAAAACAATCTTCAGAAATGTATATCTCAGGACTATTAGTTATCAAAAGCTGATGTTGTAATACATCTTGGTTTTCAAAGTTATGTGGAAATAAACGAATCTCGTTAATGCTTTCCTTTATAGGCCAATTATATTGGTATTTTGTAATGTGAATTATTTTAAAAAGTGCCATTTATATTATGTATATGAAAAGAATAATTTAGAAAAATCAGTTGAAAATTGATTTAATTGTGCTTTCGTATTGTTCAGAACTTCTTCTAGTTGGTGATTGCTTAGATTATGATAATCCGTGTATTCAACATAGCTTTTAAGTCTTCCAAATTGATTGTTCAATGTTCGAGCTTCACTTAGAGTATTGTCTCTGAATAAATAAGTTAAATGATCGCTGATTAGTTCTAAAGTATATATTACAGAATGAGCAAAATCTTTATTGAAAATAACTTGTTGAACAACTTTACGATTGTGAGGAATATTGCTATAGCTTTTTAGGTACATTTCGTAACCAGATAAAGACAACAATAATCTTCTCCAATATAATAAATCCTCATCGCCTTCAAGGTTATAATTAATTGGCGCGTAGTAGGCTTGTGTTAAAGAAATGGTTTGCAAGCATCTTTCAATATGTTTTCCAATACCTGAAAAGCACCAACCAGAACCTCTTGGCATAGTAACTTGAAGAATACCGTTATAGAGCAAGAAATCTTTGTTGAGTTTCGTTACAATCTTCAAAGCACTTGAGGTTTCTAGTTTTTTTGGTAATTCAGGAGAATTGATATAATGGTATAATGAATTGATGTGTTCCCAAAGTTCTTTGGTTATTTTATCTTGAGAACCTCTCGCGTTTTCACGCGCCTTATTCACTAAGTTTTTTACTGAATTATGGTTTTGACTATCGCAAATAATATATTTGAGAATAAAAGTAGTGTCATTTTGAATCTCTTTTATTTTTTCTTTAGGCAGATCAGTATAGTATTCTAATAATGGTTTGAAACCTTGATAATTCTCAATTTCTTTGTCAAAAGACAAGATGTAAAAGGTATTCAGAGTTAACATCATTCCATCAGTTCTCTCCATGTATCGGTCTAACCAAAACATTCCATCTGCCACTCGACTTAGCATATTTACTTTCATTTTCTGTATCGTTTATTTAAAAATAAGGAAAAGTAGTTTTTCGTTTTTTTAGTTATTGTATAATCCAAGTGTCTTTACTTCCTCCTCCTTGTGAAGAATTTACCACTAAGGAACCTTCGGTAAGCGCAACTCTAGTTAATCCTCCAGGTACAATTTCAACTCCTTTTGGACCACATAAAGCATAAGGTCTTAAATCCACATGTCGGAGTTTTAATTCGCCATCAATTAAACAAGGAACCGTACTCAACTGAATTATAGGCTGTGCAATAAAATTTCTAGGGTTATTACAAATGGCAATTTTTGCATTTTCTAGTTCCTCATCAGTTGCTTTATTTCCCATTATCATTCCGTAACCACCACTTTGATTGGTTTCTTTTATAACCATGTTTCCCATATCTGCAAAAACTAATTCGCGCTCATCGATATTTTCCATTTGGTAAGTAGGAACGTTTTTAAGAATTGGTTCTTCGTTTAGATAATATTTTATCATATCCGGAACATAAGCATATACTGCTTTGTCATCCGCAACCCCATTTCCAACCGCATTTACTAAGGCTACATTTCCTTGTCTGTAAGCACTAATAAGACCTGGAATTCCTAATGTGCTGTCTGGTTTAAAAACTAAAGGATCAAGATATTCATCATCTAATCTTCTATAAATTACATCAACCTGATGAAGGCCAGATGTGGTTTTCATATATACTTTATTGTTGTTCACCACAAGGTCTCTACCTTCTACCAAAGGGATTCCCATTTGTCTTGCTAAAAATGTATGTTCATAATAAGCAGAATTATAAATACCAGGAGTTAACAAAACTACATTTGGATTTGAAATGTTTCTTGGTGACAATGAAACAAGAATGTTATGAAAAATCATAGGGTAATTACTCACCATACGAACATGGTTTGAGGACAGCATTTTTGGAAAAATACGTTTTGTAATCTCTCTGTTTTCAAGCATGTAACTTACACCGCTCGGACATCTTAAATTGTCTTCCAAAACATAGAATTCTCCTTTTGCACCACGAATTAAATCAATGCCAGCAATGTGTACATGAATATTATGAGGCACTTTTATGCCATGAACCTCTTGTATATAATGCGGACAAGAAGCAATTAACGAAGCGGGGATTATTCCGTCTTTTATAATGTTTTGATTATTATAAACATCTTCTAAAAATAAATTTAGCGCCGCTAATCTTTGTTTTATTCCTGATTCGACCTCGGTCCATTCGTTTTTTGTAATAATTCTGGGGATAATATCAAACGGAAAAATTCGTTCTATTCCTTGATTGTCATCGCTATAAACAGTAAATGTAATTCCCTGATTCATGAAAAAATCAGCGGCTTGTTTTTGTTTATCGCTCAGATATTCATGATCTGAAGTTTGTAACTTTGCTAATACTTGGCGGTACGAATCACGTACTCCTTCATTTGAAAACATTTCGTCCCATCCATTAAGGTTTAATTTAGGTGTCAATTTCATATTTTTTTCCATTATTAAAAAATTAAACTTTTGATTATTTGTAGTCGAAAAAACAATCAT
Source organism: uncultured Flavobacterium sp. (assembly GCA_963512955.1). Taxonomy (GTDB): domain Bacteria; phylum Bacteroidota; class Bacteroidia; order Flavobacteriales; family Flavobacteriaceae; genus Flavobacterium. The sequence goes on from CAUPOP010000016.1 coordinate 12,024, forward strand.
TTTTAGCTAAATTATTGCTTTTTTTTAAACAAAAATGAAGTTTTTGTGATTATTTGATAATTAATGTAATATTCTTTTTTTGGTAATTATTTTTTAATAATTCTTTTATTTTTTTGGCTAGTTTTTTTCAATTTCGCATTCAAAAAATCAATAAAACAGCATTAGCCATATAAAATAAGGGGTTTGTGTTTAAATAATATCGTAAATTATAAATATAGGTATAAAAAATACAGGGGTTGATATTAAATACATTTATTAATGTTAAAAGCCCGCAAAGATGTTTTCTTAAGTAGGGATTAAAATATTTTATGCTTTTATCTGTTTTATGAACTACGATAAAAGGACTTAGAAAATGCTTCAAATAATTCTATTTTTAATTCTTTTGTTTAAAGTCGCACTTGATTTCTTATTTTTGATGTTATGAGAATAATTAAATTTGGTTTTTGGTTGTTTTGGCGCATATGGTTTTATGTGCTAATGGCTATCCCTATACTTATTATGTTGCCGTTTTTGGTTGCTTCTATAGCTACAGAAAAAGGCTACCCTTATTTCTTTAAGATGGCTAGATTATGGGCAAAATTTATTCTTTTCGGAATGGGGTTTTATTATAAAGTTGAAAAATCACAAGAATTAGATCCCAATAAAAGCTATATGATTGTTGCTAATCATACTTCGATGGCTGATATTATGTTGATGCTGGCTGTTATTAAAAACCCATTTGTTTTTGTAGGTAAAAAAGAATTATCAAAAATTCCATTGTTTGGATTTTTCTACAAAAGAACATGCATTTTAGTGGATAGAAGTTGTTCTAAAAGCCGAATGGAGGTTTTCAATAGTGCAGAAAAGAGAATTAAGCGTGGGCTGAGTGTTTGTATTTTTCCTGAAGGAGGCGTGCCTAGTGATGAGAAAATAGTATTAGATACATTTAAAGATGGTGCTTTTAGATTAGCGATAGAGCACCAAATTCCAATTCTTCCAATTACCTTTGGTGATAATAAAAAGAGATTTTCTTATACTTTTTTTAGTGGTACTCCAGGAATCATGAGGGTGAAAATCCATTCGTTAGTTCAGACTTTGGGTAAAAAAGGAGTAGACAGAAAAGAAATTAAAGAAGAGGTTTACGAGATAATTCATAAACAATTGCTCGATTTTGAAAAATAAAATTATGGTATAAAAAAAGAGTTCACTTAGTGAACTCTTTTTAATTTATTAGGCATTTGCTAATTCTTTAATATGTGCTTTGATTTTTACTTCTAGCTCATCCGCTAATTCTGGATTGTCTTTTATTAATGACTTAACAGCATCTCTTCCTTGTCCTAGTTTTGTCTCGCCGTAGCTAAACCAAGAGCCTGCTTTTTTGATAATTTCAAATTCAACAGCTAAGTCTAAAATTTCTCCAGTTTTAGAAACTCCTTCACCGTACATAATATCAAATTCAGCAACTTTAAAAGGTGGAGCAACTTTGTTTTTTACCACTTTTACTTTCGTTCTGTTTCCAATTACGTTGTCACCATCTTTTATTTGTGATGAACGACGAATATCTAAACGTACCGAAGCATAAAATTTTAATGCATTACCACCAGTTGTTGTTTCTGGATTACCAAACATTACTCCAATTTTCTCTCTTAATTGATTAATAAAGAAAACGGTACAATGTGTTTTGCTGATAGTTCCTGTCAATTTACGTAGCGCTTGTGACATTAATCGTGCATGAAGACCCATTTTAGAATCTCCCATCTCACCTTCAATTTCACTTTTTGGAGTCAATGCCGCAACAGAGTCAATAACAACAATATCAATGGCACCAGAACGAATTAAATTCTCCGCAATTTCTAATGCTTGTTCTCCATTATCTGGTTGAGAAATGATTAAATTTTCAATATCAACGCCTAGTTTTTCTGCATAATTTCTATCAAAAGCATGTTCCGCATCTATAAAAGCTGCTATTCCGCCTGCTTTTTGAGCTTCAGCAATGGCATGAAGTGTTAAGGTTGTTTTTCCAGATGATTCAGGACCATATATTTCTATAATTCTTCCTTTTGGATATCCACCAACTCCAAGAGCAAGGTCAATTCCTAAAGAACCGGAAGAAATAGTTTCTACTTCTTCGATGGCTTTGTCCCCCATTTTCATTACCGTACCTTTTCCGTAGGTTTTATCTAGTTTGTCAAGCGTAAGTTGTAGCGCTTTTAATTTAGCTTCTTTCTCTGAACTCATCTTTTCTTTCATTTATTTGTATCTCTTTTTTTATTTTGAATGAAATATTTTATTTAAATATTCCATCTGTTTTAGAATGTATATTTCGTAAAAATACTTCTTTTTTTTTAAGTTTCGGGACTTCTTTTTGAAGCATTTTTTTGGATGGAAAACTAAAAAATAATTTTCTTTTCTACCAAAATACAATAGCGATTTTTAGTCTTCTATAAATAGGGCTTTTAACTCTGTAGCTTCGTGTGGTTTTATTTTTCCTGCCAGAAGAAGACTTAGTTGCTTACGTCTAAGTGCCGCTTCATAACGTAGTTTTTCTAAATCAGTTTCTGGAATTATCGGAGCTATTTCTACAGGTCTTCCTGTATCATCAACCGCTACAAAAGTATAAATAGCTTCATTAGCTTTGGTTCTATTTCCTGATTCGCGGTCTTCGGTCCAAACATCTATAAAAATTTCCATAGAACTTTTGAAAGCTCTTGACACTTTTGCTTCAATGGTTACAACGCTTCCTAATGGAATGGCTCTATTGAAAGCGACATGATTTACAGAAGCCGTAACAACAATTCTTCGGGAATGTCTACGGGCTGCAATACTTGCTGCGCGATCCATTCTGGCTAATAATTCGCCTCCAAAAAGATTGTTCAAAGGATTTGTTTCACTAGGTAAAACTAAATCGGTTAATATTGCTAGAGATTCTGAGGGATGTTTTGGAGTCATTTATATGTAATTACTATTTTATAAAATTCAATTTTGTTAATTCAACCAATATACTGCCATTACTGCTGGAATAAAATAAAGCACTATTGTTCTTGCTCCGTCATAATCCTTAGCTAAACGTTGTCCAAATAAAAGCATTAGCAATGTGATACAAGAAAACACAGACCCGTAATAGCCAAATAGTCTACCACTATTTAATAATAATTCAATTGCTCCAACTACACATAAAATTCCTGAAACAAGTTCTAATATTAAAACATGTAATAAGGCTAACGGCACTTGGTTTTTTAATTGGGTTTTAGCAAAATGACCTTTCAGCCATTCTAAATTATCTTTCCAATAAAAAAGTTTGTCATAACCAGATTGTAAAAATGTAATTGCTAAAAAAACTAAAATTAGAATTGAGGCAACATTGTTCATAGTTCTTATTTTTTATGTATTAAACGAGTAAGTCTTATGGATAAATCCGTTAAAATAATTTTTGCATTTCCGTTGCGTTCTATATGATACATTGCATCAGATAGTTCTTTATAAATATCATTTATATTATTTCCATTTACAAAAGGAGCAAAATTTTCGAGTTTGAATTTTTCGACCTTTGGTTCCATGTAAACTAAATCTTTGGTTTCATAATTTAATAGTAAAGCTTGTCGGAACATTTCGATGCAAAACTGTAGAAATTTTTTCTGAGTTTCTCTTCCCAAGCCCGCTATCTGTTCGCTCCACTGAATTAAATCCTGAATTGCCGCTGCATTACCTTTTGCTTTAAATGCTGCTCTCACCCATGTTACAAACCACAAATCAAATGGAGATTCATCAGTATCATCATGAGATAAATGCAATGCTTTGTTGAAATTTCCTTGTGCTTGATGCGCAATTTTAGCGGCTAGTTTTGGATCCATTTGCTCTCGATCTATTAGAGCAGTTGCAATACTTGATTCGCTTAATCCATTAAAATTAATGATTTGACATCGAGAACGAATCGTTTGAATAATATCTTCCTCATGTTCGGATATTAATATGAAGACTGTTTTTTCGGGTGGTTCTTCTAATAGTTTTAATAATTTATTAGATGCGGCAGTATTTAATTTGTCGGCCATCCAAACAATCATAAACTTATAGCCACCCTCATAAGATTTTAAGGATAATGATTTCAAGATTTCCTGCGCATCATCAACTCTTATTTCGCCTTGTTTATTTTGGACACCTAATAAGGAATACCAATCAAATAAGCTTCCATATGGATTTTGAGTTACAAATGTTCTCCAATCTGTTATAAAATCAATGCTTTTTGGTTTTGTCTTTACTTCCTCGGTACTTACAGTAGGATATACAAAATGTAAGTCAGGATGTGAGATTTTTTGAAATTTAATATTGCAAGATTCATTAGGACCTGAGTTTTCTCCATTTATATTAGTACACAATATATATTGTGCATAGGCAATAGCCATAGCTAGGGTTCCGCTTCCTTCTGGGCCTACAAATAATTGTGCATGAGGAATTCTACCTAAATCGGCACTTTTGGTTAAATGACTTTTGATGTAATCCTGACCTATAATTTCTGAAAACTGCATGAAGCAAAGATATAAGAAAATGGTTTAGTCAAAAATTTTCGAAAGCAAAGTTTTCCAATACTAATTATCAAATGAATAAATTTAATGTTGGTATTTTCTTTTTTACTTTTTTAATCAAATTCTAAATTGAAGCATACAATTTGGATTTGTTTTTTTTGAAAAAAATGAATTGGATTTCTTAATTTGAAGATTTTAATTTGGTTTCAGGCTAAATAAAAAGTTGAATATTCTTACAAATGTATTTTTTGTTTTGAGTAAAAAATCGGATGAAATGCATATTTATTCGATGTTTTGCATGTTTTTTCTCAATTTGTAATACTTTTAGCTAAAATAATTATCAACAACGAATTGTTAATTAAATTTTATTTTGTAAATTTGTTTATATAATTAAAAGCTTAAGGTCATGAAAGCAAGAGTCATTTTTATCAGTATTCTTTTTTTGTTAGCAACTGGGTTTTCTTTTGCTCAAAATAAAAATGCGCCTAAAAGTATTATTAGTACCACTGCAATAATCAAAAAATATCACGATCAAAAAGAATTGGTTGGGATGCAAAAAGGAGAGTTGTTGGTATTATGTGTTGAACGAATGGCTGTTCTTGCTAAAACATTGCCTTATGTAGCTTTGGCAACTAAACCTGGAGTAACCATGTCTGACCTAGGAATTCCAAATAATTCAGATTACAGAAAAATATTGGAAACTCAAGAAGAGGCTACAACAAGTTATCTTGAAACAACTGCTGATTTTCAGAAAAAGATTTTACCGTATTCTGACAAAGATGATTTGATAGCAGCTATTTTATTCTATGAAAACATATTGAAATCATTACATGAATTTAAGGACATGTAATTTGTAAAAGAAGTTCAGTCTTCGCTTTGATTTTTTAATAATAGAAAAAGTACTTAGTACTAAAACTTATAACTTTTGATCATGAAAAATTTAACACAAATAATAGGGATAGTTCTTCTTCTAGTAGTTTGTGACGTAAATGCACAACAAGAAAAAGGAATAATAGGATTTAATAGTTGGTTAAATAACTGGACTGAATTTAAACCTAACAAAGTAGAGTATAACGAAGCCAATCAAATCTTGACTGGTTCTATTTCTGTAGACACTAAGTTGTATAAAAAAAACGTTTACGTATTACAAGGTAATGTATATGTAACAAATAATGCAACATTGACTATTGAACCCGGAACAGTTATTATTGGCGACTTTGATTCTAAAGCATCACTTATTGTAACAAGAGGCGCAACTATAATTGCAAATGGTCTAGAAACTGACCCTATTGTTTTTACATCTAACAGAAGTGTTAAAAAAGCTGGAGATTGGGGAGGAGTAATCATTCTTGGAGATGCACCAACTAATAAATTTGGTAATGTTTCTTCAGTGAATTTTGATACTGATATTGCTTTAACTTCATTTGGAGGTACTAATAGTAATAGCAATTCAGGAATTTTAAAATTTGTAAGAATTGAATTCGCAGGAGCAAAAATTAAAGGATTAGGTAATTTCAACGGTTTATTATTAGGAGGAGTTGGAAGTAAAACAACTCTAGAAAACATAATGGTAAGTTATTCTGCTGGAGATTCTTTCGAAATTTTTGGTGGAGATGTAAACTTAAATAAATTGATTTCTTATAAATCAAGTAATGACGATTACAAATTCAATTATGGAGCACAATGCCGTATAGACAATTCATTAGCAATACGTTCTTCTTATTTATCAAGTAGTACAGGTTCTAGATGTTTAAATGTTCTTTCTTACGATAAAAAAGAAGAAGCCGATTTTTCTAAAAAACACACATTGGTAACAGCTACTAATTTAACTTTAGTTAATAATAGTGAAAACATCAAAGCTGAAATTGAATCAGGATTAGTTAGAGAAGCGGTTTATGTTGCTGAAAATGCATCTGTTGATTTTAAAAGAACTGTGATTTCTGGTTTTAACCCAGCGATACTTTTGGATAATAAAATTGCTGTAAACGATGATAATCTTAAAAAAGTAAAATTACAAGAAATGTATTTTAACTTATGTAAAGGAAATATCTTTGTTGAAAACGATTCTAATAATGAAGATTTAGAAAGCTGGTATGGTAATGCTGCTTTTTTCAATGTATATTCTCAAGGAGAAAATAAAGAGACATTTATTGATTTTCAAAACGAAAAAAGACCAGATTACAGATTACGTATTGGTAAAATTACAGCATCAAATGATGATTAAATAAAAGTAATATTAGTATGATAACTGTTTAACAAAGGCCATGAAATTTTAAAAAAAGAATATTTATTTATAATTTCGGCTAAATAAATATTTTTAGTGAATGAGAATTTCCATTGTAGATAAATATTTTTTTTGTTTTCTGACTCTGGTTTTATCTTTAACCAAGACTATTCATGCGCAAGTCATAACGCCACAAAATCTTGAAATTAGTAAAATTTGCGCAGGAAGTTACAATCAATTTGATGCAACTTTTAATTATTCAGGTTTTCCTGCATTAACAACTTTTGAGGTTGAACTTTCGGATAATTTAGGAAGTTTTACTAACCCAACCACAACCACAACTTTAGCAACGGTAGACCTTTCTGTATCAAAAAAAACAATAACTTTTGCAATACCTGCAACATTAATAGGTTCAGAAACGTATAGCTTAAGAGTAAAAAGCTCGACAGGGTTAGTGAGCGCTAAGTTTAATAACCGAGATTTAACCACTTCTTTTCCCGCATATTATAAGCCTTATGAAGATGTTTATTTTATAAACAACAAAAATCCAGCTGCCTATTTGTGTTCAGGCGGAACCATAACGTTAGCTATAGATAATCCAACTCCATCTATCCCAAACTCATCTCCTTCAAACTATCCCAATATAAAGTATAAATGGTATAAAGATGCTACCGTTATTGCGGGACAAACAGGATCTTCAATAATTGTAAATTCAGCAGGAACCTATTATGTTGAGATTGATTATGCTTCCTGTACGGATTCAAATTCTAAATCAAATAGTGTTACAGTAACCCAAGTTTCAGGAACGGTCTTGCCGATAACCTCAAGTCTTGGGAATCCATTTTGTTCTGGAGGAGCAGCTACTACACTTACTTCAGCAACAGGGAACACTTATCAATGGTACAAAGAAAATGTAAAAATTGAAGGCGCAACAAATAATACTTATCAAACAAATCAGTCAGGAACTTATTCTGTTTCTATAGATTATGGAAATTGTCAATCTAATTCGGTAATCAATTTAGAGGCATACCAAATCGAGAGTTCGATAAATATTGCCAGTACAAGTACACTTGTTTCGGGTGAAACAAAAACAGTTGTGGCTACTTCAAATGCTATTAATCCTACTTATGAATGGTATCAAAATGACGTATTAATATCAGGTGCTACATCAAATACTTACGATGTAACTATTGAAGGGAGCTATAAAGTTATTGTAACACAAAATTCCGGCTGTATTATTCAGGATGAAATTCCTTTTGTGGTTAATCCAGTTGTAGATTCAAATGTTACCACAATTCCTAATTTGATTAGTCCAAATAACGACGGAATAAATGATACTTGGGTAATCCCTCAAGAATATGCTGTAGGGAATAATGCTGAGGTTCTATTAATGGACTCAAACGGAGAAATTGTATTAAAAACAAATGGTTATTTAAACAATTGGCCAGAAGCAGCATTAGATTTTAAAAACATAAATCCTGTTTATTATTATATAATAACAACTCAAGATAAGAAAGTAAAAAAAGGTTCCATAACTATAGTTAAGTAATATGAAAAAGTATGCACTAATTATAGTCCTTTTTTTAAGTACCCTATCGGTATTGTATTCCCAGGAGGATGGAGTTGTCTCGTTTTCATTACCCGTTAGAAACTCTTTAAAATTTAACAGGTATATCATAAACCCAACTTTTAGTTTTGTTAGAGAACAAAGTTCTTATGTTAGTTTTTATAACAAGAGGCAATGGGTTCAATTTGATAATGCGCCACAAACTTATCTGTTTAGTTATTCAGGAAGATTTAGAGACAATCAAGGAATTGGAATTGGTCTATTTCAACAAAATTATGGTGTTTTAACTACTTTTGGAGCAGTGGCGAATTTTGCTCATAATGTTGAAATTCAAGGAGATAAAAACCTGACTTTTGGAATTAACGTAGGGTTTTATAAAAGCGGTCTAAACAAAGGTAAAGTACTCACAAACTACCCAGATCCTGCTTTAGACAACATTCCGTCCAACTCATTAATCACTATAAATCCCGGAATAAATTATGGAACTGAATTTCTAGATTTTGGATTATCAGTAAACAATTTAGTATTATACAATCTTAAAACTTCTAAAATTGTAGAAGACGACCCTCAAAAAAGCATTGAAGCACATATAATGCATACAGGATATTTAGAAACCTATGGTTTTTTGGATGGAAGTAAATTTTCAGGATTGTTAAAAACAGAATTAAGAAAAGACAAAACCATTATTTCAGGATTAGTTATGTTTAGTGTTCCAAAAGGAATTTGGGCACAAGCAGGTTACAATACTTTATATGGAATGTCAGGAGGAATTGGGTTAAATATTACACCAAAAATTTCGGTAGAATATAATTTTGAAAAGGGTACAGGTAATTTATCCAACTTCGGTTCTTCACATGAAGTTGTTTTTGCGTATAAATTTAAAAGCAATAATTATTACCGTGATGAAGATGATGAAGGTTCGTTAATTCCGCCTGCAGATGAATCAAGAACGGTTTATAAAAAACCAAATGTAAGTACTCCAACCCCAACAAAACAAGTAATCGATGCCAAAGCGAAATCCGATGCTCTTGCTCAAGCAAAACTTGTTGCAGATGCAAAAGCAAAAGCACTTACTCAAGCCAAACTTGCTGCCGATGCCAAAGCAAAATCCGACGCACTTGCTAAAGCCAAATTGGCTGCTGATGCCAAAGCGAAATCCGATGCAATTGCTCAAGCAAAATTAGCTGCAGATGCCAAAGCAAAAGCCGATGCACTCGCTCAAGCCAAATTGGCTGCCGATGCTAAAGTAAAAGCCGATGCTCTTGCTAAAACAAAACTTGCTGCAGATGTAAAAGCAAAAGCAGACGCACTTGCTCAAGCCAAATTGGCTGCTGATGCTAAAGCAAAAGCCGACGCCCTTGCTCAAGCAAAATTAGCTGCCGATGCCAAAGCAAAAGCTGATGCACTTGCTCAAGAAAAATTAGCTGCTGATGCTAAAGCGAAAGCAGATGCCGTTGCTCAAGCAAAATTGGCTGCTGATGCAAAAGCGAAAGCCGATGCGCTAGCTCAAGCCAAATTGGCTGCCGACGCCAAAGCAAAAGCTGATGCACTTGCTCAAGCAAAATTAGCTGCAGATGCCAAAGCAAAAGCTGATGCACTTGCTCAAGAAAAATTAGCTGCTGATGCTAAAGCAAAAGCCGATGCCCTTGCTCAAGCCAAATTGGCTGCTGATGCCAAAGCAAAATCTGACGACCTTGCTCAGGAAAAACTGATTGCTGATGCAAAAGTAAAAGCAGATGCACTCGCTCAGGAAAAACTGATTGCCGATGCAAAAGCGAAAGCAGATTCAATTGTTCAAGCCAAATTGGCTGCTGATGCCAAAGCAAAAGCCGATGCCCTTGCTCAGGAAAAATTAGTTGCTGATGCTAAAGCGAAATCTGATTCAATTGCAAAAGCCAAACTTGCAGCTGAAGCATTAGCGAATGCCTCAAAAGATGAAACCGCAAAAGCGATGGATAATTTAACGCAAAACATAGAAACATATAATAAAAACCAAAGAGAATTGTTAGCTAGATTGAACACTTCAGTAGCGAATAAAGAAAACGATTTGAAAGAATTAAGAGAGGAAAATGATTTAAATGATAAAGGAATCTTTAAAGAGCCAAAAACATTTAAAAGCACTTCAGCGGAAAACAGTGAATTAGAATCTTTAAAACTACAATTAGCAGAAGTTAATAATACACAGAAACAATCTATTGAAAAACTTTCAAATTTATATAATGAAAGACTCAAAAAAGTATCTGATAAAAATGACGCTTTAACTCAAAGCTATTTAAAAACAATTAATGATTTAAAAGCAGAACAAAATAAAGCACAGCAAACGAATAGTACTTTATTAAGTTCATTAGAAAAAATTAAAGTTGAAACTGAAATTGAGAAAAAACGAAGAATTAAACGTGCAGTTTTTGTTAATGACGAGCAAAGACATTCACAAGATGTTGCCGCACTTAAACGAATAAAAGAAACAACACCTTATAGTGCAACGCCATTAAAACCGGAAGATTTTGATTATGGCGATGAGCAATCGAATATGCAAATTTTAAAAAGCATTAAAAATGTTGATAATGGCTATTATATAATTGTAGCGGTACATAGCGATGTAGCAAAAAGAGATGTATTTTTGACCAAAACAGTAGCTTCTGGACAATCTAATATTGATTTCTTTTATGATGCGAATTCAAGCAGGTATTTTATTTATGATGCAAAATTTGAAAATATAGAAGACGCTAAAAAAGCATTGAAAACGAAAGGAAACAAACCTTATAATGGAAAAATGACAATTGTAAAAATTGAAAATTAATTAAACTAACAACTAGTGATAAAACGACATTAACATTTTTTAATCATGCATCTAATTTATTTTCAGTAATTTAGAGTGATTAAATCTAGTTTTGTAACATTCAAAATAACTCAGATGTGCCCCCTGAGAGTTAATTTGAAAGTACTAAAACTTTAAAATTATTTTTGATAGAATTAATAATTTGATTCCAATGAAACAGAAAAACTACCTACTATTGGCTGTATCGTTTGTGTTTAATAACAGTACCGCCTTTGCAAAGCATATTTTAGCTTCATTTATATTTGGATTTTCAATAGGAAAGACTAATGTAAAAGAAACTAGAATTTGGTCTGTAATAAATACACCTACTTTTAGTAGAACAATTTTAGTTGTTCTAATCGCCTTATTTAATTTAGAATCATATTCTCAAACATTTGAGCCATTTACTCCTCCCAGATTTAACCAAGAGTTAAAAGGGAATATGCTCTTAATTGGTAACAATATTTTAGGTAAGGATAACAATCCTCTAAACGTTAATAACATTACCAACGAAGATATATCAATGAAATATATTGATATCGATGGGGATGCAACTACTTTTAATTCCAGTAGCGCTGATTTAACAGTTCCAAACGCAGCTTGTTCAAAAATTATATATGCTGGATTGTACTGGGGAGCCATTCTTCAAAGCGGTAGTAGAACTGCTATAAATAAAATTAAGCTAAAACTTCCGTCGGGAACTTATAATGATATAACAGGATCTGTAATTTATGATGCGATTGCTTCACCGATTAATGCTCTTACTGGAGAACCTAAGAACACCCCTTATGTTTGTTATGCGGATGTTACGGCTTTAATATCTGGTTTGTCAACTCCACAAGGGACCTACACTGTAGCGAATGTGATTTCAAACGAAGGTACTAATAATTCTACGGGACTTTCGGCAGGATGGAATCTTTTTATAGTTTATGAAGATCCAAATTTACCAAGTAAATCAATTACATCATTTGATGGATTTAGTAGTATTTATGATGATAAAACCCTAAGTATAACAATTTCAGGTTTTATAACGCCTCCATCGGGATTGGTGAATGTTGAATATGCATTTGCTGGATTAGAGGGAGATAAAACAGAAGTTGGTAGTAAAACGGAAATTAACGGAAAAGCCATAACTACTGCCGAAAGACCTTCTAACCGTTTTTTTAATAGTACGATAAACAGTTTAACGGGGTATTTTACACAAAGAAATCCTAACGGTAGTAATACATTAGGCTTTGATGCAGGGATTTTTGATATTCCAAATCCAAATCAATCTGTAGTTGGTAATAATGTTACTTCTGCCAAAATTACACTGCAGGTAGCGAAGGGTCAAGCGGATCCATTCTTTGCTTATTTTAGTGCTTTTGCAGTCGATGTTATTGAGCCTGAAATTGCCCTTACCAAAGTCGTAAAAAATTCTTCGGGTGTAGATATCAATAATCAATATGTTGTCATTGGGCAGAATTTGTACTATGAAATTGGGTTTAAAAACATTGGAAATGATAATGCAACAAACCTAGTTATAAAAGATGTATTGCCTGACAATATAATATTCAATTATCCTTCGGATATACTGTCAGTTCCTGCAGGGGTAACCTATTCTTATGATTCTGCTACAAAAACAATTCTATTTAATATTCCAAATGAATTAGTACAAATAGGAGATATAAACAACATAATTCAGTTAAAAGTTCAAGTAGTCGCGAATTGTAGTGATTTAACAGATGCTTGTTCGAACGAAATAAAAAATCAAGCTTCGGCAACGTATAGCGGTACAATTAATACAAATCAATTTACGGAGATTAGTTTTGTTCCAAACAGTTGTAATATTGGCACGCCACAAGCAACTAATTTCTTTGTCAAAATTGATGATTGCCTTACAAAAAATGAGATCTTATGCGGAGCTAGCGTTCAATTAACGGCCGCTAGTGGATATAGTAGTTATTCTTGGTCAAAAAGCCCAACAGGTCTTCCAGTAATAGGTACTAATCAAACTCTTACGGTTACACAAACAGGAACGTATTATGTTTTTGATACCGCTTCAGCACCTTGCCAGTCACTAATGGAAACAATAATTGTAACTCCTTTTGGCTCAGCTATAAATAATCCAGTAATTCCTTTTGCGGATACTGTTTTGACATGTCCAGATGATGGGAAAGAATTACCAAATATATTTTTGTGTGGAGCAAATGCAACCCGATTTATTCAGACAAATATTTCGGATGGATCAACAATTATTTGGGAAAAATTAAATGAAGCGAGTTGTGCTGCGGTTACAAATCAAAATTGTGCTAATGAAAGTTTATCGTGTACATGGACGCAAGTTGGTACAGGACCAGATTTTAATGCTAATACTGCAGGACAATATAGAATAACCTTGAATTATCCAGGAGGTTGTTTTAATAGATTTTATTTTAACGTCTACCAAAACTTATTAAATCCAACGGCAACTAAAAAAGATATTATTTGTTCAGTTCCAGGAGAAATAACGGTAGGAAATGTTCCTGACGGATATGAATTCAGTTTAAATCCATCGGGTCCTTTTCAAGACGGTAAGACATTTGCTATAAACACTCCTGGTGCATATACCGTATATGTTAGACAAAAAGGGATTGATCCTTCTTCTTTGCCATGTGTATTCACAGTTCCAGATATTAGTATTCAAAAAAGAGATTTGACAGTTGATACAATCTTGACGCAACCAATTTGCTATAGTGATAAAGGAATTATAAAATTAGTAGCAAATAATGTGCAACCACAGTATTATTTTAGCATATCTAATAGTACTGGGATTGTAAATAGTGCAGGTCCTATTCTAGAAAGTGATTATACCTTCTCAAACTTGAATCCAGGGACATATACCGTTAATGTTTCCACAGAAGATGGTTGTACATACACAAACAATGTAATTATAATTCAACCTTCCTTATTAACAGCAACAGCAGCGCTTACTAAGCCGCTGACATGTTCGGATGGTGAGATTACAGTATATCCTATAGGAGGAACACCACCGTATTATTATTTTGTAAATAGCACTACTGATTTTCAATATGTCCCACAAATAACCGTTGCAGCTCCAGGAGGAGACTATACTATTCAGGTTGTTGATTCGAAAAATTGTGTTGCATTTACCACAATTAAAGTAATTCCAACACCCGCTCCCGTTTTTAATCCAATTACTAAAACAGATGTTTTATGCTCAGGAGGAAATACAGGAACAATAACCGTAAATGTGAGCAATGCAAACGGTAATAGTCTTAGATATAGTATTGATAATGGTTTGAATTTCCAAGTATCAAACGTGTTTACAGGATTGGTTGCAGGAACTTATAATGTAGTAGTTGAATATACATTTGGCACCTCAGTTTGTACAACAGCACCGCAACCCATAACCATAGTTCAGCCTACGGCTTTAACAGAGACCCATACAGTAACTCCATTTAGCTGTAACACAACAAACACAAAACAATCAGCAACGATAACAGTAGTAGGATCAGGAGGAACAATATTAGGAGGAACTTCACCCTATGAATATAGTTTTAAAGGTAGTGACTATACAAGTACAAATACTTTTATAGTAAATGATAACGGAACAGACCAAATTATTTCTTATTCGGTTAGAGATGCCAATGGATGTACTGTTGGAGGTTCAGTTACGCTATTAAAATTGAATGCACCAACTTCTGGTACTATTACTAACTCTACTGTTACATGTAATGCACCAACAAGTACAGTTACAGTTAAACCAAAGGCAGGAACAGGTGTTGGAACATTGACTTATGAAATTACTTTTCCTTTGGCCTCGGCAACTTCAAATACTACAGGTATTTTTGCAGGATTATCTCCAGGAACTTACCTCTTTAAAGTTACAGATGCTAATGGTTGTTATTACACAGAATCCTATCCTGTCAATTCAGTTACGAATATTGCGGTTTCGGGTTACGTAATAGGAGATGTACTATGCAAAGGCGGAAATACTGGAGTCGCTACATTTACTGTTTCTGGGTTTTCAGGAACGTATAGTTATAGTATTAATGGAACTCCAGCTGTTACTGGGCAATCAGCACCAACAATCAACTTAGCTAATAAATTAGCAGGTACTTACGCCATTTTGATAACAGATGAAGTTACAGGTTGTACTGCTAATACTTCTGTAACTATAACAGAGCCTACAAGTTTAGTAGTGACTTCTGCTGTTGCAACTAATGTAAATTGTAAAAATGATAATTCCGAAATTACGGTAGCTGCTACTGGAGGAACGATGAATTATACTTATGGAGCATTAGTAGCAGGAAGTACAGCGACACCAGTTTATTCAAGTAGTAATTTGGTTGTTGTTGATACAAATAACGCCACAGATCTTTCATGGGACGTTTATGTAAAAGACGCAAATGGGTGTGTTGCAATAGTTACCGTACCAGTGGCTATAGATAATTTACCAACGGTTACCGCTAGTGTAAATAATCAATGTACAGGCTCAGGAGGTAATTTTACAATTACTGCCGTAGGCACAGGGTTAGCTCCTTTGACATATAGTATTAATGGAACTACTTTCCAAGCAAGTGCAAATTTTACAGTTGCACCAGGTTCCTATATAATTACAGTTAAAGACAAAAATGGTTGTACAGCTCCAACACTTTTGCCTACAGTTGTATATCCAGAGATGACCGTAACAGCTGTTTTGACTAAAGACAATACTTGTCTTCCAGCGCCTACTGATGCTAGTATGAACATTACTGTTGCTGGAGGGAAAGCTCCTTTTGGATATCGAGTAAAAATTGGGTCGGGTACTTATAGTGGTTCTCCAATTGCTTTTGGAGGGACTTCGTTTACATATTCTACTTCGGCTGCAAATACATTTCAATTTGAAATTACAGATACAAATGGATGTAAAAAAGAAAGTAATATAATTAAAACGAATCCAATTGTAAATCCAGTTATTACGTCAATTGACAAAATCCAAGACATCTATTGTAATGGTGAAGCAAGTGGATCAATAAAAGTAAATATTGACGCTAGCAAAGGAGTTGGACCGTTTACTTATAGTATAGATGGGATAACATTTCAAGCATCTAATGTTTTTTCAGGATTAATTGCGGGAACATATACAGTTACTGTAAAAGATAGCAAAGGATGTAAAGATTCAGAAATAGTTACCATCTCCCAACCGAATGCATTAAATTACACTCTTAAACCAACTGATATAGAATGTTCAGGCCCACCGCCCTCAACAACTTTAGGATCTATCACAGTAAATGTTGGCTCAGGATTAGGAGGAACAGCTCCATATACTTATATTTTAACTAATAATTTTGGCGACCCAACGCAAGCAGTAACAAATGTGACTGGGACTAATTATACTTTTTTAGGATTGAATTTTGGTACTTATACTGTGAGTGTTATAGATGCTAATGGTTGTACATTAAAAAAGAATATGCAAGTTACGTCTCCGCCTGATGATTTGATAATTAGTATTCAATCAACAGCAAGTTGTGCTAGTGGTGGTACGGTTACTGTTACAGCTTCAGGACCATTGCTTGGTAGTGGTCCGTTTTACTTTGCAATTTACCAAAAAGATCCTATAACGGGTTTGTATCCTGGTGTGCCAACTTTTGTGTCAGGAGTGGTTCAATCTCCTTATAAAGCAGAAGATACTCCTAATTCAGCTACCTTTTCGGGGCTTATTCAAGGGGTGATGTATTCTTTTATAGTGTATGATTTTGGAACTGGATGTTCCTATATTAAACAAGCAACAACTCCTACTATAACAATTACTAGTTTAGTTACTTTAAGAGTAATAACAGATGTTACCTGTAAAGAATCTGGAGACGGTACGGTTTCTATAACATTAGATAAAGGTCCGTCAGCTCCTATTGGATATACTCCGCCAACAGCGATAGATTATGTCGTTTATAATTCCCTAACCAATTTACCTATAGTACCATCAAATAAAGGTCTTTTACTGTCTGTAGGATCGTTACCTTACAATTTACCATTAATTGGCGGGCTTTCCCCAGGTTCATATTATGTGGTTATTACAGAACATGGCGGGACTAATGATGGCTGTAGTAGTGCTACACTTCCGTTTGACATATATGAATCCGCAATGGATCTAAGTGTTACAGCATCAGTAGTAAAAAATGACAATTGTAATTCTGCTGCTGGACAAATAGTTGCCATAGCAACAGGAGGAACTACATTTTCTAGAGAGGATCCATTAGCGGTACCTCCTCAAGTGTCTGTTCCAATCCCTTATAAATATCAGATTTTGCCAGATACAGGAATAATTGGTAATGCATCCGATGATGTTCCACCTACGGCTTCTGATGTAAATTGGAATGTTTCAAATACATTTATGAAAGACAATGGCAATTATATCGTTTATGCCAAAGATGCTTATGGTTGTATTAAACCATTTCCAATTTCTTTAGCTTTGGATCCATCTCCTATTATTTCATTGGCAGTTATAGACAAATGTGCTGTAGAAGGCGCTTTTGAAATTGTTGTCACTGCAACGACAGCAGGTGTTGCCCCTTACACTATTAGTGTCAAAAAAGATGGTATTGCGGGTGCTTTCCAGAATATTTCAGGGCTTCCTTACACGCTTTCAAACCTTAATTCTGGAACTTACGAGATAACAGTAAAAGATGTAAACGGCTGTTTTGACACTCAAACCATAACACTTTATAAAAAAGTTTTAGTTAATTCAGTTCTAACTAAAGATTTAGATTGTAGTACTTTGCCAAATGCAGTAATAACATTAACTGCAAGTGGAGGTACTTTGCCATATACCTATGAATTTTCAACAAATGGAGGAGTAAGTTGGTCGCCAACATCTTCAAATGTACATTCAACAAATACATCAGGAAGTTATATTTTTAGAGTAACCGATAATCAAGGTTGCTCTTCAATTTCTAATGCGGTGATTGTAACGCCACAAACTATACCAACATATACGTTACAACAAACTAATGTAAGTTGTAATGGCGATTCAAATGGTCGCCTTGTTGTTACTGCCGCAGATGGAATTGCTCCTTATCAATATAGTCTCAATAATGGAGGGGCATTCCAATCATCAAACGTATTTACTGGATTGAATGCTTCTGGAACTTACACTGTTGTTGTAAAAGATAGCAAAGAATGCCTTTCAGTAGCTACACCTGTTAGTATTTCTGAACCTTCACTTGTAGGAGGATCAGGGTCAGTAACACAAAGTCTATCTTGTGGTGCGGGTAATGCCTCACAGCCAGCAACTGTAACTGTAAATGGAAGTGGAGGAACAGCTCCTTATACCTATAGTTTTAATGGAGGAATAAATTATACCTCCGTAAATACGTATTCAACAAATACTGCGGGTACAGTAACGGCTTACATCAAAGATGTGAACGGTTGTAAAATTGCTACTCCAATTAGTGTTCCTGTTTTAGCTTTAGACGCTCCAAGAGATTTAGATTTTGCAGCGCCGGCGGTTACTTGCTCTGCGCCAACAACTACAGTACAAGTAACAGTTCCTGCTGGAAAAGGTGGAGTAACACCATTAACCTATGAAATAATCTCTCCAGCAACTGCTGTTACGAATGTTTCAGGTGCTTCGAGTGGAATATTTTCAGGATTAGCTCCGGGAACCTATTTATTTCAGGTTAAGGATGCTAATGGATGTATCTATCAAGAAGCATATCCAATTAACGATGTGTCGAAAATTGCAGTTGTTGGACAGTTAATGAAAGATGTCTCTTGTAAGGGCAGTGCTGATGGAGCAATGCAGTTTACAGTATCTAATTTTGCTTCAACTTATAGTTATTCTATAAATGGAGTTTCAATAGCTACGAACTTCAGTAATCCAATAATTACTTTAACAGCTCAGACACCAAATACGTATTTGTTAGAAGTAGTGGATGATACAACAGGTTGTACAAGCTCAGCAACTGTAACCATAACGGAGCCTTTAACTCCTTTAACTGTTTCTGCTTCAGAAACCACCAAAGTTAGCTGTGCAAATGACCGAGGAACAATTACTGCAACTGCAACTGGCGGTTGGGGAACCTATCAATATGAATTAAAAGGAAGTGCTACAGTTGCGTATTCTGCAAACGGAACTTTTACAAACTTAGGCGCGGGAACGTATTTTGTTAATGTAAAAGATTTGAAAGGCTGTATAGTAACCTCTATTCCAATTACGTTTGTCTACACTCCAATAAGTTTCACGGCTACGCCAAGTAGTACTTTATTATCTTGTTTTGGGGATACAAATGCGTCCATAACAGTTTCAAATGTTGTAGGTGGTCAAGGAAGTAATTATTCCTATACTTTAAATAAAATTTCCCCAGTAGCTTACACATCAGGACCTCAATCATTGACTGTTTTTAGTGGATTAGGAGCGGGAACCTATACTGTTACAGTTACTGATGGATATAATTGTAGTGTTACTTCATCCTCAATACTAATAAATGAACCTACAGAAGTAAATGCCAGTTTAGTAGTTACAACACCTCAAACTTGTGTGCCCACTACAGTACTTACTTTGAGTGCAACTGGAGGAACACCTCCATATACCTATGGTTCAGATGGAATTACTTTTGGTTCAACCACATTCAATTCATCAGTACCCATTACTGTAGGACCAGGAACTTATCATTATTTTGTAAGAGATGCGAATAATTGTATCGCAACAGTATCTAACGACATTAAAATTGATCCATTACCTCCATTAGTGATTAATCTAGATCTTACTAATGCAATTATAAATTGTAATGGAGATGCTACTGGAGTAATTGTTGCAACGGCTCAAGGAGGTTTAGGAAGTTATGTTTATACCTTATTAAATGCTACGGGATTACCTATTTCACCATCGCCAGTACAAGCAAGTCCGGGTGTGTTCACACAACTAGTTGCGGGTGTTTACAAAGTACAAGTGGATAGTGGTGCTGATTGTCAAACTATTTCGGCTCCGATTACAATTGTAGAACCTTTAACGCCATTAATTGTTGCAACACCTATTGTAAAAGATGTTACTTGTGCGGGTTCAAATAATGGCCAAATTATCATAACAGGAACTAGTGGAACAAGAATTATTAAATATGCCATTTCACCTCAGTTGGATCAATTTTTTGACACAGGAACCTTTGATGATTTAGCACCGGGTACTTATGATATAATTGTTCAAGATGAAAAAGGATGTTATGAGTATATCAAAGGCATTCTTATTTCAGAACCAGCGCCTATAATTGCTTCAACAGTTCCGGGATCTATAGTTCCTGAAATTTGTTTTGGAGATAATAATGCGGCGTTTAGTATTGATGTTACAGGTGGCGTTATGCCGTATAGCATAAGTTTGGATAATATAAATGGACCTTTTACTCCTGTTGTATCATTGCCATATAATTTTACAGGATTGACTGGAGGAACACATTCAGTGTATGTTAAAGATGCTAATAGTTGTGTTGTTGAATGGGTAGTGGACACACCGGAATCAGTTCAACTTAATCCAGTTGCTATGGTAAATTATGATTGTGTGAACAATACGCCGAATAACATAGTTACAGTAACAATAGACCCAAGTGTTGACCCTACAAAAGTGCAATATTCACTCGACGGATTGTCGCCATATCAAGCAAGTAATGTATTTGCAAATATAGCGCCGGGGACTCATTTTGTTGAGGTAAAACATGCAAACGGTTGTATTAAAAGAACAACAGATTTTGATATTATTCAGATTGATCCTTTAACTTTAGTTTTAAACGATGGAGGATTAAATGAGATTGTAGCTATCGCCAATGGAGGAAGTGGCGTATATGAATATTCTATTAATGGGGAGCCTAATGTGATTACAAATAGCTTTATTATATACAAATCAGGAGATTATACGGTTACGGTTACAGATAGTAATGGTTGTACAGCTACTGCTACAAGATATTTTGAATATATAGATATTTGTATTCCAAATTATTTTACACCAAATGGAGATGGAGTTAGCGATGGTTGGGCGCCTGGATGTACAATAAATTACAAAGATTTACAGTTTTCTATTTTTGACAGATACGGCCGAGAGATAGCTAAGTATCGACTAGGTCAATATTGGGATGGTAAATACAATGGTACAGAACTTCCTTCTGGAGATTATTGGTACGTATTGAAGCTTAATGACCCGAAAGATGATCGGGAATTTGTAGGTCATTTTACGCTTTACAGATAATGAATAAATTAAAAACGGTTATTTTCGAGCAAACAAAAATGATTAAAATAAAAAAAATAGCATTGTCATTTCTTCTCTTGGCCACAACCTATAGTTTTGGTCAGGAATTGAATTTGCCTGTTTTTACGCAATATTTAGCGGATAATCATTTTGTGATATCGCCAACATTTGCAGGAATTGGTGACAATCTTAAAATACGAGCAAACGGATTGACACAATGGGTGGGCATAAAAGACGCTCCCGAAAATCAATCGGTTTATGCAGATTTCAGAATAGCAGATCGTTCAGGAATTGGAGTTTCCTTCTATAATGACAGCAATGGAAATACCAGACAAACAGGTGCTAAATTCTCTTTTGCACACCATATTATTTTAGATTATTATACCAAGCAATATTTGTCTTTTGGACTTTCTTACAACATCAATAATTTTAAAATTGACATAAGTAAATTCAATACAACCTATGAAATACCTGTCTTAGATCCATCTATAACAGACAACAGATTCAATTCAAACAATAACTTTGATGCAGGGATATTGTACCGAAATAAATCGTTTTATTTCAGTTTTAACGCAAGTAATATTTTAACTAAAAACATTGATAAGTATATGGGTGTAGAGCCTAATTTACTTTTGAATTATCAGATTTATTCTGGTTATGTTTTTAAAAGCCCAAACAACAGAAATGTTGAAATTGAACCTTCTGTATATTATCAATTATTTGCCAGCGATAAACGTTCTAGCACGGATTTAAACATTAAATACCGACATTTTAATAAGTATGAAGATTACTATTGGGCTGGGTTTTCCTACCGTTTCTTGAACGATCAATTTTTCAAACCCTTAAATGTGGGACCGATGTTTGGTTTCAAGAAATCTAATTTTTATTTTGGGTATTCCTATCAGGTTACGCTCAACCAATTGGCGGTATTTAATTCAGGAACTCATGTAGTTACAATAGGAATTGATTTTCTTCAAGGAATTAGTAATTGTCCTTGTACGCAAAGTCCAGTTCATGATTAAGTATCCCTATTTATTTAGGTTACTTTTTATTTAAAAAAAGTATTATCTATTAAATTACAACGATTTCGTTGACGAAAGCTATATTTTTCTATGATTTTCGAATTTATTAGTAATTTAAAAGTATTATATTTGTTATTCTTTCAAAATAAACTAAAAAACAAAAATAATGAAGACTGTAAATGACATTGATTTTAAAAATAAAAAAGCAATAATCCGCGTTGATTTTAACGTACCATTGGATGAAAATTTTAACGTAACTGATGCAACTCGTATCGAAGCGGCAAAGCCAACTATTGATAAAATTCTTGCAGATGGCGGAAGCGTAATCTTAATGTCGCATTTAGGTCGACCAAAAGGAGCTGAAGAAAAATATTCATTGAAACACATTTTGAAAACTGCTTCAGAAATTCTTGGAGTTGAGGTTCAATTTGCTTCAAACTGTATTGGAGAACCAGCAAAAAGTGCTTCAGACAAATTGCAAGCAGGTCAAGTTTTATTATTAGAAAATTTACGTTTTCATGCTGAAGAAGAAGCAGGAGATGTTGCTTTTGCAAAAGAACTAGCTTCATTAGGAGATATTTATGTAAATGATGCCTTTGGAACAGCTCACAGAGCACATGCTTCTACTACAATTATAGCACAGTTTTTTCCAGAAGATAAATGTTTTGGAGCTTTGTTAGCTAAAGAAATTGAAAGCTTGAATAAAGTTTTGAAAAACAGCGAAAAACCAGTAACTGCAGTTCTTGGTGGATCAAAAGTTTCTTCTAAAATTACTGTTATCGAAAATATTTTAGATAAAGTAGACCACATGATTATCGGTGGTGGAATGACATATACTTTTGTTAAAGCTTTAGGAGGAACAATTGGTGATTCTATTTGTGAAGATGACAAACAAGAATTAGCATTAGAAATTTTAAGATTAGCAAAAGAAAAAGGAGTTCAAATTCACATTCCAGTTGATGTAATTGCTGCTGATGATTTTTCAAATACAGCAAATACACAAGTTGTTGATGTAAGAGAAATTCCTGATGGATGGCAAGGTTTAGATGCTGGTCCAAAATCATTGGAAAACTTCAAAAAAGTAATTTTAGAGTCTAAAACAATTCTTTGGAATGGTCCTTTAGGAGTTTTTGAAATGGAAAGTTTTGCAAAAGGAACAATTGCTCTTGGAGATTATATCGCTGAAGCTACTGCAAATGGTGCTTTCTCACTTGTAGGTGGTGGAGATTCAGTTGCAGCTGTAAAACAATTTGGCTTTGAAGACAAAATGAGTTACGTTTCGACTGGTGGAGGTGCTATGTTAGAAATGTTAGAAGGTAGAGTGTTGCCAGGAATTGCAGCAATTTTAGATTAATTCTCTGAGTTAAATATAAATTTATTCAGTGTCTGAAAACGGCTCTCGAATGAAAATTTTTGGTCTGCATTTATAGCAGATTTAAAAAAATAAAAACCTTGGAGATATTTTATTTATCTCTAAGGTTTTCTCTTTTGTAAGGGCAAAAAATAAATTCTGTAAAACAAATTTATAGCTGAAATTATTACAGTTATGTGTTTTTAAGGCTGATTTTAGTGTAGAATTAGCCAAATTTCATCAAAAAAGAGGCTAATTTTGATTTTTTAACAATATTTAAAGGGTTTTTTAGTTATAACCTATTAAGTTTGTAAAAATGAATTTATAATCATTTGAATTTTAGTCTGTTGATCCTATAAATATGAATATAAAAAATACCACCATATCGTTTTTTCTGCTTTTTTCCATCACCATGTTTTCGCAAGGAATCACTGAGAAATGGAATTCAAAAGTAGAATCTAAAACATCCTATCTAGATTCCATTAAGATGACTTTCATAAAAGACGACATGGCTTCATGTGTTGATAGTTTGTGGATGAAGGAATTGACAAATTTAGATTTGTTTAGCGATTTGGAAAATGATATTAAAACCATCAATATTGACGAGAAAGTAGATTATGAATTGCCTACGGAATTATTAAAAGCTAGGCTTCAGGAAATGGATGCTAAATCCCCTTTCAATATTGAATACAACCAAGGGTTAGAAAACATCATCAAATCATTTTTGAAAAACAGAAAAAAATCATTTGAACGATTAATGGCTATTTCTGAATATTATTTCCCACTATTTGAAGAGTCACTTGCCAAACAAAATGTTCCTTTAGAAATAAAATATTTAGCCGTAGTAGAATCTGCTTTAAATCCAAGAGCCGTTTCTAGAGTTGGCGCAACAGGACTTTGGCAATTTATGTATCAAACTGGAAAACAGTATGGATTAAAGATTGATTCCTATGTTGATGAACGAAGCGATCCATTGAAAGCCAGCGATGCCGCAGCTCAATACATGACTAATATGTACAAGATATTTGGTGATTGGGATTTAGTATTAGCATCTTACAATTCAGGACCTGGAAATGTTGCTAAAGCAATAAGACGTTCTGGAGGTCAGCAAAATTATTGGAATATTAGAAAAAATCTTCCGCAAGAAACACAAGGTTATGTGCCTGCTTTTCTAGCAACCATGTATATTTATGAATACCATAAAGAACACGGAATTAAACCGGACAGAGCATTAGTGAAACATTTTGCTACGGATACCATAATGATCAAAAAGCAAATGTCTTTTAAACAGATTTCTGATTTATTAGATATTCCGGTAGCTCAATTGCAAGTTTTGAATCCTTCTTATAAGCTGAATGTAATTCCGTTTTATAAAGATCAAAGTCATTATTTGAGATTACCACAAGATAAAATTGCAGTTTTTACTTCAAATGAAGATCAGATTTATGCTTATGCACAACATGAATTAGACCAAAGAGAAAGACCATTCCAGGTTGTAAAAGCAATTGCTTCAAAAGATACGATGCCAAATATCAAATCTGTTGTGCTTTCTAAAACAAAATACTATAGGGTAAAACGAGGGGACAATCTTACTACTATTGCAAATAAATATGATGTAAGCGTTATAGATTTGAAAAAATGGAATAACCTAAAAGGCAATTCAGTTGCTTATGGTAAAAATTTAAAAATCATCAATGACGAAAATACATCAGCATCTAATACTAAAGATATAAAATCAGATGTTGCAACTTCAACAACAGCTAAAGACAATCAGCGTGTTGCTCAAGCAGATGAAAAAGATAAAAAGTCAATCTTGAAAGATTCTATTTATGTGGTTCAAAAAGGAGATAATTTAAGTACTATTGCTAAAAAATATAATGTTACTGTAGCCGAAATACAAGAATGGAACAATCTATCTAATAACAATATTCAATTAGGTGCGCCTATTCAAGTTGCTAAAAAAGGTACAGAAAATAAAGTTGAGGTTGCTTCAGAACAAGACCGAAAAGACATTCAATATGTAATTCAAAAAGGAGATAATCTTGGAAACATTGCTAAAAAATTTGGAACTAGTTTGGCGGAATTAAAACAATGGAATAATTTAAATGATAATTCAATTGCGTTAGGAAGCACTTTGATTGTTGCAAAAAATGAACTAGTAATCAATACTAATAAAGCTACTGCAGATACTTTCAAGAAGAAAGATGATTTTTCTGGAATATCTAAAAAAGCAGGTGCAGAATACTATGTAAAAAAAGGAGATTCTTTATATAGTATTTCTAAAAAATATCCTGGTGTAACCATTTCAGACTTAAAAAAATGGAATGATATTAGCGGGGAAGAACTTAAACCCGGAATGAAGCTTAAAATAAGCGGATAATACAATAATCTTCTATAAATTTGGGTTTTATTTTATAATTGAATTATAATGAATAAAACCCATTTTTTATGCCTTCTATTTTCCTTAGTGCTTTTTTCATGCACAAAGAAAAATGATGTCTCGCCTCGACAAACTACTGGAAAAATTAATACCATTTCAGTTATTGTTGATGATCAATTATGGAATGGAGAAATAGGGGATAGTATCAGAAATAAATTTGCTGCGCCAGTTGTTGGCTTACCTCAAGAAGAACCTTTATTTACTATAAACCAATATCCAATTAAACTTCTAGAAGGATTTGCTACGGATAGCAGAGCCATTATTGTAGTAAAAAAGGAAGCAATTAATAAATTTGAAATCAATAAAAACGAATATGCATCTCCACAAAATGTGTTTCATATTTCAGGAAAAACGGGTGCCGAAATTATTGCTATTCTTGAAAAAAATACTCCCAAAATAATTCAAATTATACATGATGCTGAAATAGCAGAAACCCAACGAATCATAAAACAATCGTTGCTCAACCCAAAGATAATTGCAAACAAATTTCACATTTCCTTAAATGTTCCCTCTGGCTATGAATACATGCTTCATAAGAGCAAGTTTATTTGGATGAAAAAAGAAATTATAAGTGGTAATACGAGTTTGTTAATCTATCAATTGCCTTTGAATTATTTAAAAAAAGATCCAAGTTTAATCGCCTCAATAGTAAAAATGAGAGATTCTATTGGGGAATATATTCATGGAACAGAAGCGAATACTCCAATGATTACTGAGGAAGGCTACGCACCTTATCTTTTAAAAATAAAATTAGATGGTAAAGAGGCTTACGAAACAAGAGGAACCTGGGAGTTGAAAAACGATTTTATGTCTGGGCCATTTATTAATTATGTAATAGTGGATAAAGCATACAGCCGATTATTAGTGTTAGAAGGATTTTGTTATTCTCCCTCAAAAGACAAAAGGGATTTGATGCAGGAATTAGAGGCAATTATTAAGTCTCTTCACGTTAAAAGAAGATAATTTACATAGAAAAAAAAGCATGGCATTAGAATGGAAAATAAAGACCTTTGAGGCTCTTTCGGTACACGAATTATACGATTTACTAAAATTGAGAAGTGAAATTTTTGTTTTAGAACAGAACTGTGTTTATCTAGATTTAGACGGTAAAGACAAACTAGCGCTGCACCTTTTTGGTGAGTTTGAAGGCAAAATAGTTGCGTATACAAGACTTTTCAAGCCAGGAATTAGTTTTGAAAACGCCTCCATCGGAAGGGTAACTGTGGATGCGAATTACCGAGATAGAAAATGGGGACACGATTTAATGCGGGAGTCTATTGCAGGTATTAAGCAGCATTTTGGTGAAAGCAAAATCACTATTGGAGCGCAATTGTATCTAAAGAAATTCTATGAAACTCATGGATTTGTTCAAACCAGCGAAATGTATCTAGAAGATGATATTCCGCATATTGAAATGACAAGAGAATAATTATATTTTCGAAATAAAAAATTCTACTCTTCTATCTAACGCTTCTCCTTTTCCCAAAGGGGATTTGTTGCCATAACCCTTATAGGACATTCTGGATTTGTTTATATTTTTCAAAAGCAGGTATCGATAAACAGCTTTGGCTCGATTGAATGAAAGTTTCCTTTCTTTAGTTTCTTTGTCAATTCCATCGGTATAATAGTTTGGCGTACAACAAACATGGCCTCTAATTTCGAATTCAATTGTTTGGTGTTTTTGTAACTCTTTTGCAATTTTGTCTAATTCGTTTTTGGATTTTAAAGTTAGTTTACTGCTTCCAATTTCAAACAAGATGTTTTCCAAAAAAATACTATTCCCGACCGCAATATTATTTTCAAATGAATTGTAGCGGTTTTTTTCTAAGCTATTTTTATTTATAAGAATTAAGTCAACTCGTCTATTTTCAGATCGAACTTTGTTTAGGTTTTGTACGGTGTCTTTCTTTAAAATTACCCGACCTCTGCCTTCAATAATTATAATTTTATTCCTGTTGAATCCGTTTGAAGTAAGGATATTTTCAACCGTTTCTACTCGGTTTTTGGATAATGTATAATTGTAATCGTTTTTACCACGATCATCACAATAGCCATAAATTTCAATAGATTCTATTTTTGAACTGTCTGTTTTTTGTATAAAATCTGTAATAATCTTTGATTGTTCTGATGTTAAGGTGTATTTATCAAATTCAAAATAGACCGTTTGTACAGGTTTTTTTTGTGCGGATACTACACTGAAAAACAAAAAGGCTATTATCTTAAAATAGTTTTTCATCACATTTTTAAAATAGCTTTATACTCCAAATCAGAATTTAAAACGCTGGTAGCTCTCTTGATTTCTGAATTGTTTTTAATGTAATATTGATACAATCCTTCTTGATATTGGTAGCGTTTGATGATTTCGTCTAGAATTAAACCTTTAATCTCTTTTTGGTTTTTATCTAATAAATTGGTTTCACTTTTTTGAAGTGCGGTTAATAATTGTTGGTATTCTGTTGTAATAGTTTCGTCAATTTTTTCTTTTTTGGCTGCAGCCAAAGTGTTTTTCAATGCAATTTCTGTTTCGGTGTCAAAAGAGAATTTTTGGGTTTTTAAAAACTGTTTGAAATCGGCATAATCAGCATCAGAAAAACTCGGAATTTGATTTCCAAGAGTTGGATTTTTATAATAATATGAAGTTACATAATTAAAGATTCCGTCATTTCTAACTAATGCATTTGCAATCGGGCTCGATTTAGATTCTTCGAGTTCAATATCGGGTTGAATGCCACCACCATCATAAACGGTTCTTCCTTTTCGGGTTTTGAAAGCATTATAATTTTTCTCTTCCGTTTTTGTTGCCATTCCATTTTTGTCTTTATGACTGTAATCAAGTGCCTGAATGCATCTGCCTGAAGGAGTGTAATAGCGAGAAATAGTCACTTTTAATTGGGTTCCGTAAGTCAAGTCAACCGGTTTTTGAACCAATCCTTTTCCGTAACTTCTACTTCCAATAACAACTGCTCGATCTAAATCTTGTAAGGCTCCAGACACAATTTCAGAAGCAGAAGCGCTTTTCCCATTGACAATAATTACTAATGGAATTTGGATATCTATAGGTTCTCTGGTCGTTTTATAAGTGTTGTTGTGTTTGTCATTTTTAGATTTTGTGGTTACGATAATTTCGTTTTTTGGCACAAACAAATTGCAAATATTAACCGCTTCGTTTAGAAGTCCACCTGGATTATCTCTTAAGTCTAAAATGATTCGCTCAGCACCTTCTCTTTTTAACTGCTCTAAAGCTTCTTTGGTTTCTAATGATGCTTTTTTGCTAAAATGCGATAAAACAATATAGCCCGTTTTGTCATCTATTTTTGCAAAAAACGGAACGGATTTGATTTCAATTTCATCAAGAATAACTTTGGTAGAAAAGGTTTTTCCTTGACGAATGTATTTAACATCAATGGTAGTGTTTTTTACACCTTTGAATAATTGAGAAGCATCGTCTTTGAAATCAGATAAAATAATATCACCAACTTGAATAATTTCATCACCAGCTTTAAGACCCGCTTTATCGGCAGGAAAATTTTTATAAGGTTCCTTAATGATTAATTTATCTTCTTTTCGGGTTATTAATGCGCCAATTCCATTGTATTCTCCGGTATTGTTTATTTTAAATTTGACAACATCTTGCTCGTTAAAATATACGGTATAAGGGTCAAGGCTGGCTAACATTCCTTTGATGGCTTTATCCATTAATTCGCCCGGATTAGTTTCGTCTACATAGTTTCTATTTACTTCTTTAAATAAGGTCGTAAAAATTTCTATTTGCTTAGCTATTTCAAAAAAATCATCTTTGAAACTAACACCCACATATAAAAAAGCAGAGGCTACAATAGGGATTATATATTTTTTTTTGAAAAGTGAAGTCATGGATTGTGGTATATCTTAGTTTAGAGTACTAAAATAACAATAAATAGCCAATAATAAATGTTAAATACAAACACTTATTTTGGAGTTTAAAGCTAAAAAAATTATTTAGAATCTGAAGAATTGTCTTTGTTTTCGAGAATAACGGGATTGATTTGCGTTAAAAATTTCTCGAATAATTGAATCGTTTTTGTATTGATTTCTTCGTATGACAATCGGTCTTTAGTTTGGTAAAAAAACATAAAGGCATACGGCTGATCTAGATTGTCTTTCAGCAAATGCTTGTTTAATCGATACGTTTCTCTAAGAACCCGTTTAAAATAATTTCGGTCAACCGCTTTCTTGAAGTATTTTTTTGAAACCGAAACACCAATTTTCATTTTTTCATTATTACCCAAAGCACCTGCATGATAAACCAAACGTAAAGGATATTTTGAAACTGATTTCCCTTCAGAAAACAATAATCCAATCGTTGTTTTGCTTTTTAGCTTTTCGTTTTTTGGGTAAGTAAAATTCATTTTTTTGTAAAAAAGGCAAATATTTTAGTCCACAAAGGTACAATTAAACCCTAAACCTACTTATTGTTTGTGATTTAAATATAGCTACAAATATATTTCTTACTTTTGTGGTTTATTTTAAAGCATGCAGAAACTAATTTCGTATCCCATATCGGTAATTTATTATTTGTGTTTTGGTCTTACTTTGGTTGTTTTTCATCCAATTCAGTGGATTTGCTTCAATGTTTTTGGATATCAAGCGCATAAAAAAAGTGTGGATTATCTAAACTTTTTTTTGTTGAGATGTACGAATTTATTAGGGACTACCTATAAATTTGAAAATACAGAAGATATTCCAAAAGGCGTTCCATTGATATTTGTGTCAAACCATCAAAGTTTGTATGATATTGTAGCTATGATTTGGTATTTGAGACGATTTCATTGCAAGTTTGTAAGTAAAATAGAATTAGGAAAAGGAATTCCAAGTGTTTCATACAATTTGCGACATGGAGGATCAGTACTTATTGATAGAAAAGACCCAAAACAAGCCATTCCGGTAATCAAAGGATTGTCTGAATATATTGAAAAAAATACGCGTTCGGCAGTTATTTTCCCTGAAGGGACACGAAGTAAAACGGGAAAGCCAAAAGAATTTGCCCAAAGCGGTTTGAAAATATTATGTAAGTACGCCCCATCTGCTTATGTGGTTCCAATCACCATAAATAATTCTTGGAAAATGGTAAAATATGGTTTTTTCCCTCTTGGTTTAGGAAATCATCTTACCTTTACCATTCATAAACCATTAGCAGTAAGCGAATTTAGTTTTGCTGAATTAATGGAGAAAACAGAGAGCGAAGTAGTAAAAGGAATTAAATTTTAATATTTATACATAATGTCTATAAAAAACATTCGATTAGAAGTAATGCAGTTTTTGGAAAAAAACGTTGACAGTTTTGTCGATCAGTATCTAATCCCAGTAGAAAAAATATGGCAACCATCAGATTTTTTACCTAATTCAGAAAGTGATACTTTTTTTGATGAAGTTAAAGAATTGAGAGAAATTGCTAAAGATTTACCATATGATTTTTGGGTTGCTATGGTAGGTGACACCATTACAGAAGAAGCTTTGCCAACATACGAATCATGGTTGATGGAAGTGGAAGGTATAGATAATTTAGAGCGAAACGGTTGGTCAAAATGGATTCGTCAATGGACTGGTGAAGAAAACCGTCATGGTGATTTGCTTAACAAGTATTTGTATTTGTCAGGTAGAGTAAACATGCGCGAAGTTGAAATGACAACGCAACATCTTATCAATGATGGGTTTGATATTGGTACGGGAAGAGATCCATATAAGAACTTTGTTTACACTAGTTTCCAAGAATTAGCAACCTATGTTTCGCATAATAGAGTTTCTCAATTGGCAAAAAAACATGGTGATAATAAATTAGCAAAAATGTGTAAAATGATTGCTGGAGACGAAATGCGCCACCATCATGCTTATAGTGAATTTGTAAACAGAATTTTTCAGGTTGATCCTAGCGAAATGATGCTTGCTTTTCAATACATGATGAAACAAAAAATTGTTATGCCAGCACATTTCTTGAGAGAATCAGGACAAAAAATAGGGACAGCTTTTGAACAGTTTTCAGATTCAGCACAAAGAATTGGAGTTTATACGGCTACTGATTATGTTGATATTATGCAAAAATTAATTGACAAATGGGAAATTGATAAAATTGCTGGTTTAACTGATGAAGCAGAAAAAGCGCGTGATTATTTGATGCGTTTGCCAGCTAGAATGGCTAAAATTTCAGAGCGTTTAATTATTCCAGAAGAATCTTATATTTTCAAATGGGTAGAGCCTGCTAAGATTTAATTATTCTGAATTTTAAATTATTAATGTTGAATTTTGAAGCAATTAACTTTAAAATTCAACATTTTTTATATCCATCCAAAATGAACAAACCAGATTTAATTAGTAAAACAATCCTTTTTGTTAAGCAAAATTTAGAAAATGCCGAAGGAGGACACGATTGGTTTCATATAGAAAGAGTATATAAAAATGCGTTGTTGATTGCTCAAAATGAAACTTGTAATATCAAAGTGGTACAACTTGGAGCTTTGCTTCATGATATTGCGGATAGTAAATTTAATGATGGAGATGAAACAATTGGTCCTAAAAAAGCACGTCTTTTTTTAGAATCTGAAAATGTAGATCAGGATAGTATTACGCACGTCATTAATATCATTGAAAATATTTCGTTCAAAGGCGGAAATTTTGATCAAAAATTTTCTTCAATAGAATTAGACATTGTTCAAGATGCGGATAGGTTAGACGCGATAGGTGCCATAGGAATAGCTAGGGCGTTTAACTATGGAGGTTTTAAAAACAGGGCAATGCACAATCCTGCAATATCCCCGAATACTAGAATGACAAAAGAAGAATATAAAAAGAGTGAAGCGCCAACAATCAATCATTTTTACGAAAAACTTTTGTTGCTAAAAGACAAAATGAATACCGAATCTGGTAAAGAAATTGCTATTCAAAGACATCATTATATGGAAGGATTTTTAGCCCAATTCTATTCTGAATGGGAAGGGCAACTATAAACTTTGGTTGTTTTTTTGTGTTTAAAAAGTATCTTAAATAATTCCTTTTTCTTTCATTTCAATAATTACATCCGAAGCATTTTTGAAAGTAGGAGCTTGTTCTATAATGCTTCCAACTCTTTTTTTGTTGAGTTTAAAAGTTAGATCATTTTCTGTTGTGAACAAAAGCGCCGTTAAAAAAGGATTATTCATATACGGAGCCAATACAAAAAAAGCTTCGTCTAGCGTATGAAAACTTTCAACTTCTTCCGTTTTGTAACGTGCTATCAACGAAAGTTTAAAATCATCTTCCAACAAAACAGGACGTACATAGATGTTTTTTAATTCAGTATCACCAATGGTTTTTGCCAAAGTTAATTTTGCAAATGTTCCATTCTGGATACTTTCTTTTACGTGTTCCCAGAATTGGGTAAATACAGGTTGAAAGGACATAATTATAATTTAGTATTGAAATAGTTTAATATTTATAAAGGATTATTTTCCCGTAAAAGAAGGTTTTCTTTTTTCTAAAAAAGCAGCAGTTCCTTCTTTGAAATCATTGGTTCCAAAACATTTACCAAAAGCTTTTATTTCTGTTTCGTAACCGTTTTTCCCTTCTTTGAAGTTTGCATTCACGGCTTTAATAGCTTTGCCAATTGCAGCAGGAGAATTCTTCATTATTCGTTGGGCAATTCCATAGCAGAAATCCAAAAGTTCAGCTTGAGGAATCACATGATTTACTAAACCAGCTCTGTAGGCTTCGTCAGCAGGAATCATTCCAGCAGTCATAATCATTTCCATAGCGCGACCTTTGCCTACTAATTGCGGTAAGCGTTGCGTGCCTCCGTATCCAGGAATTAAACCAAGAGATACTTCAGGCAATCCCATTTTAGCATTATCAGAAGCAACTCTAAAATGACAAGCCATAGCTAATTCTAAACCACCTCCTAATGCAAAACCATTTACAGCTGCAATAACTGGGGTTTTTAAATTCTCAATGAAATCAAATAATTTTTCTTGTCCTTCAGCGGCTAACTCGGTTCCTTTTTCTATTGAAAAATTAGAAAATTCAGCAATATCAGCTCCTGCCACAAATGCTTTTTCACCACTACCCGTCAAAACAATAACTTTGACTTCTTTGTTTTTACCTAAATTTTTGAAAGCTTTGTGTAAATCGTCAATGGTTTCTTTATTCAGCGCATTGAGTTTGGTTGGACGATTTACGGTAACTGTTGCGATATTATTTTCAATTTCAATTAAAATGTTCTCGTAATTCATGGTTCTCGTTTAGGAATTAATTATTGGGAGCGAAACGGTAAAAGTAGTTCCTTTTTCGTATTCTGTTTCAAAGGTAATTGTTCCTTTGTAATTTTCAATGATGTTTTTTATAATACCAAGACCTAATCCCATTCCGCTACTTTTAGTGGTAAATTTTGGTTCAAAAATTCGGTTTATATCTTTTGGTTCAATTCCGATTCCATTATCCTTAACAATAATCAAAACGTTTTTTGACTCTTTTTTAACCCTTACAGAAATTGCTTTTGTTTCTTGTTGTTCTGGAATAGATTGAATGGCGTTTTTAACCAAATTTGTAATAATTCGGATAAGTTGGGTTCGGTCAATTTTCGAAATTATTTCTGGTGCATCTTTTTCAAAAGTGATGTAATCTTCGTTAAAAATATCCATAGCTAGCTCGACTACTTCAACTACATTTAAGGTTTCATTTTGTTGTGCCGGCATCGATGCAAAATTCGAAAAAGCCGAAGCAACCGCATTCATAGTGTCAATTTGTTGAATTAGGGTATCGGAGTAATCCTTCATCTTTTGTTTTACATCAGCATCAGTAGGATCAAATTTTCTCTGGAAACTTTGTACAGTCAATCGCATGGGTGTAAGAGGATTTTTTATTTCATGCGCTACTTGTTTTGCCATTTCTCGCCACGCTTCTTCTCGTTCACCTTGAGCTAGTTTTACAGCACTTATTTCTAATTCATCAACCATCGCATTGTACGCTTTTATCAATAAATTTATTTCTTTGCTACTGGCTTCAACCCTTATTTTCTCGTTTTTTTGATTCAAACTAGTTTCACTCAATTTATCTGAAATCGTTTTTAAAGATTTTGTAATATAGGTGGAAAGAAAATAAGCTAAAGCAAAAGCCACCAGCAGCATAAACGAATAAACTTGGCCTAAACGAATCAGAAAATTATTTAATTCTTTTTCATAGAACCCATCATCCTCAAGATAAGGCAAATTTAAAATGCCCAGAGGTTTGAATTTATCATCTTTTATTTGGCTGTAAGAAGAACGATTTTTAACCCCGTCAATGGTTTTGATATCAACGTATCTTTTTTCAATCGAGGAACGGACTAATTTCAGAATGTATTTTGGAACAGGAGGCGAAACTTTATCAACGGAGAAAGATTCTTTTGAGGATTTTAATAATTTTCCATCCAGACTATAAATGTTTATTTCGATGGAATGAATTTGTGCCAATTCATGGATTTTATCCTTAAATATTAGCCCCAAATTAGTAGATGTCAACGGGTAAGTTGTAGTTGAAAGCACGTAGTTGATATGTTCTTTTACCGCATTTTCTTTACGTTCTAAACGTTCTTGATGGTATTCTTTTGCTTCATTCTTAAATTGAACAATAGAAATTGAAGCGAGCAAAATTGAAGCAGTAATAATCAATACAATCATCGAAAGGAAAATCCTAATTCGCAACGAAAGCATCGATATTTTAAAGCTCTTGAACATAGTTATGATTTATTTTTTTCTCGAATTCGTTTGTAAAATTTAAAACCAAGCATAATCAAAACTGAAAACAAAATGATTCCGATTACGCCATAAATCCAATTGAATTCATTTTTTAAGATTACTAAAAACACTACTGCAAAAAGAATGATAGTAGCACCTTCATTCCACAAACGCATATAATTTGTGGTGTATTTAATTTCGTCATTTTGTAGCTGCTTATATATTTGATGGCATTTTAAATGGTACAAATACAGAGCAAATACAAAGCCAAGTTTTACATGCATCCAAGGCATTTGCAACCAAGCATTTCCCAAATCAGTAAAAAACAACATCCAAAAGGCAAAAATACTAGTCAAAATAGCGGAAGGCCAAGTGATAATATACCACAAGCGATAGGTCATTATTTTGTATTGCTTTTGTAAAATTTCTTTTTCTGGAGACGGTTTTTGAGCCGCTTCGATTTGATATACAAACAAGCGCACAATATAAAATAGTCCGGCAAACCAAGTAACTACAAAGATGAGGTGAAGTGATTTTAAGTAGTTGTAATAGTCCATATTTTTTGTTTAAAGTTTGACGTTTAAGGTTAAGCCATTATTAGCTTTAAACCTTAAACGAATAAACATTTTTATTTAGCCCATTCAGTTATCCAGTTGCTAACTGTTTTACACCAATCATCGCTGTCATTTAAACAAGGAATAGCCATGAAATTTTCGCCTCCATGTTCTTTAAATTGATGATTGGCTTCCATAGCAATTTCCTCTAAAGTTTCTAAACAATCAGATACAAAGGCAGGAGTTACAACCGCTAGATTTTCAATCCCTTTTTCTGGCATTTTGTTAACTTCAACATCAGTGTAAGGTGTTAACCATTTGTCTCCAGCTAAGCGAGATTGAAAAGTTTGGCTGTATTTTCCTTCTGGAATTCCTAATAATTTGACTACTTGTTTCGTAGTTTCATAACATTGATGACGGTAACAAAATTCGTGCGCAGGTGATGGTGTGTTACAACAAGAACCATCAATTTTGCAATGTGATTTGGTTACATCTGTTTTACGGATGTGACGCTCTGGGATTCCGTGATACGAAAACAATAAATGATCGTATTCAAAATTTTCTAAATGACTTTTTATTGAATCGGCTAGGTTTTTTATATAATCAGGTTTGTTGTAAAAAGCAGGAACAATTGTAAACTTCATTTCTGGAAAATGCTTTTTACGCAAGTCTTCTGCTAGTTCCAAAATTGTTGTGGTTGAAGCCATAGCATGTTGTGGATACAATGGAAAAAGCATTACTTCGTTTACACCTTTATCATGTAATTCTTGTAATCCTGATAATAAGGAAGGGTTTCCGTAGCGCATGGCTAATGCAACAGGAATTTCAACTTGTTGTTTTACTTTTTCATGCATTCTTTTTGAAATAACCACAAGAGGCGAACCTTCGTCCCACCATATTTTAGCATAAGCTGCTGCAGATTTTTTAGGTCTTGTTTGAAGTATGATTCCTCGAACTAATAATGCTCTTAATAAAAACGGAACGTCAATGACGTATTTGTCCATTAAAAATTCATCTAAATATGGTTTTACATCTTTTGGAGTTGGACTTTCTGGAGAACCTAAATTGACTAATAATACGCCTTTCATTTTGTTTTATTTTTGGATAAAAGTAAATAAACTTACTTTTTATTAAATGATGATTAACTATTTTTTACCTATTGTTTTATCTAAAAAAATGATGCAATTACATGTTTGGATTTATTGACATCAAATATTTTTTTGGGGTTGTTGCAAATTTCTTTTTGAATGCAGCAATGAAATGACTTCCGGTGCTGTACCCAATTTTCAGTCCTACTTCGTTTACATTATAAGAACCGCTGTCTAATAATTTTCGAGCAAAATCCATTTTGTAATCAAAAAGAAACCCATAAACCGTATCGCCATAAATTTGTTTGAAACCCATTTTTAGTTTTTTCAAATTTAAGCCTACTTGATCTGCAAGTTCTTGTAATCCTGGTGGCTCGGCCATATTTGCAATGATGATTTCTTTTGCTTTTTTTATTTTCAAAACATTTTCTTCATCAATCAAAAACGGACATTGTTCTGCGTTCGGATCTTCGGTTCTATTGAAATATAAGCTCAAGAGTTCGTATCCTTTTCCTTTATAGTATAGATTTTTAATGGAAGGATTTAGGGTGTAATGAAACAACTGGCTCAAGACAATCGCCATTGATGGACTGATGTTTCCTTCGTTGTAATATTTTTTATCTTTATTGTCAGCACTCAAAAACGGAATATAATCTGCTTCTGTTGAAAAAAGAGCATGAAATTTTTTGATAGAAACAATCACTGAAATTACCCATGAATTAGGTGCAACTTCAAGATTCAAAGGCAATTCTTTCTGCGGATTATACAAAAGCAAGGATTTTTCTTCCTTCAATTCTAATGCATAATTGCCTTGATTGAAAATAAACTTAGCCTTTCCTTTGATTCCAAAATGAAACTGAATCAAGCCACTGCTTACTTCATGTTGGGCATGAAAAGGTGTTTCGCTATCGTTTTGAAAACGAATCAGCGTAAAATCATTTTCGATTTTTATAATTTCCTGGGAACCCATAGCGATGTTTTTTTAATAAAAAAAGAACAATTAATCGCGAATATTATTTAGAATTACTCTAAATAGAACGACGTAAATCACCTTATTTTACTACAAAAATAGAAATTTTTAGATTAAAATAGCGAAATAGATTCAAAAAAGCATCTAGCGATACAAATAGTCCTTTAAGCGTTACTTTTATCAAAAGTATAATGATAATTTTGTTTCACTTTTTAGGAAAAGTGTATCTATGAAAAATAACATCGCAGCAAAGCATCTCTATTTTTACTCCGTTGGGTTAAGCTATAAAAAAGCGGATGCCGAGATCAGAGGTGAATTTAGTTTAGACACTTTGGCCAAAACACGTTTGTTAGAGCAAGCAAAACAAGAAGGCATAGAAAGTTTAATCGTAACATCTACTTGCAACCGTACAGAAATATATGGTTTTGCAGAACATCCATTTCAATTAATAAAATTAATTTGCGAGAACAGTCAAGGTAGTGTTGAAGCGTTTCAAAAAGTAGGTTTCGTATATAAAAACCAAGAAGCAATAAACCATTTGTTTCGAGTAGGAACAGGATTAGACAGTCAGATTCTTGGTGATTTTGAAATCATTTCCCAAATAAAAACCAGTTTTGCAGAGTCTAGATCTTTAGGTTTAATCAACACCTATTTAGACCGTTTGATTAATTCAACGATTCAAGCAAGCAAAAAAATAAAAAACGAAACCGAAATCAGTTCTGGTGCTACCTCAGTATCTTTCGCATCGGTGCAGTACATTATGAAGAATGTAGAGAACATTGGAAACAAAAACATTCTACTTTTTGGAACTGGAAAAATCGGTAGAAATACTTGTGAAAATTTAGTAAAACATACTAAAAATGATCACATCACTTTAATCAATAGAACCAAAGATAAGGCAGAAAAGTTAGCTGGAAAGCTAAATTTGATTGTAAAAGATTATTCAGAATTGCATCTAGAATTACAAAAAGCAGATGTAGTTGTGGTGGCTACTGGAGCACAAAACCCGACCATTGATAAAGCAATTTTGAATTTGAAAAAACCAATGTTGATTTTGGATTTATCTATTCCAAAAAATGTCAATGAGAATGTCAAAGATTTAGAAGGCGTTACCTTGATTCATATGGATCATTTATCTGAAATGACGGATGAAACATTAGAAAACAGGAAAGCTCACATTCCTGCTGCTGAAGCAATCATTGAAGAAATTAAAGAAGAATTTGTTGTTTGGACAAAAGCCAGAAAATTTGCACCAACAATTCATGCTTTAAAGAAAAAATTAAATGCGATTAAAGATTCTGAGCTGAATTTTCAAAGCAAAAAAATTGCCGATTTCAATGAAGAACAAGCCGAAATCATCAGCAATAGAATCATCCAAAAAATAACTACACACTTCGCAAATCATCTTAAAGAGGAGACAACCATGGTCGATGAAAGTATCGAATGGATTGAAAAAGTGTTCCATATTGAAGCGACTGCAAAATAATGACAAAAATAATACGCATAGGAACTCGCGATAGCGAACTCGCGCTTTGGCAAGCCCATACCGTAGCCAAAAAATTAAATGATTTAGGATATAAAACAGAAATTATAGCCGTAAAATCTCAAGGCGATATCATTCTTGACAAACCTCTTTACGAATTAGGAATTACTGGAATTTTTACAAAAACATTAGATATTGCCATGATCAATGGTCAGGTTGATATTGCTGTGCATTCCATGAAGGATGTTCCTACGGCATTACCAATTGGGATTGTTCAGGCAGCAGTTTTAGAAAGAGCCAATACATTGGATATTTTAGTTCACAAAGGAAACCTTGATTTTCTTAATGGAATTGGAACTATTGCTACCGGAAGTTTGAGACGCCAAGCACAATGGTGGAACAAATATCCCAATCATACTGTAGTTGATTTGCGTGGAAATGTAAATACACGCATGCAAAAATTGCAGGAAAGCGATTGGAGCGGAGCTGTTTTTGCAGCAGCAGGATTAGAAAGAATCAATTTGAAACCAACAGATTTTATTAATTTAGATTGGATGATTCCAGCACCAGCACAAGGAGCAATGCTTGTTGTTGCTATGGCAAATGATGATTTTACCAAAGAGGCTGTATCACAATTGAATCATATTGAAACAGAAATTTGTACGCATATCGAAAGACAATTTTTGAAAACATTAGAAGGTGGTTGTACAGCCCCGATTGGAGCTTTAGCAAAATACAATGAAAAAGACGACACCATCGAGTTTAGAGGTGTTTTGTTCTCTATAGATGGAAAAGAAAAAATAGAAGTTGATAAAATTGTTCCTATCGAACAATGGAAAAAACTAGGATTCGAATCGGCGAAAGAAATTTTAGAAAATGGAGGAGCGGTTTTGATGAAAACAATTAAGGAAACGCTAAAAAAATAATGCCAAATTCAATTCAAATTTTAGCTACCAAAATTCTTTCTGCAAATCAGAAACAAGAATTAGTAAAAGCCCATTTTAAGGTAATCGAAGCGGATTTTATCAAAACCGAAACCGAAAATTTTGAATTAACGGAGCTCAATGATAATCTGATTTTTACCAGTCAGAATGCAGTTCGTAGTTTTTTAAAAAACCCAAAACAAGAGGAGTTAAAATCCAAAAATGTTTTTTGTGTTGGCTTAAAAACTAAAATAGTATTGTCAGAAGCTGGATTTAATGTGGTGGCTTATACAGGATATGCTTCGGATTTAGCTGAAATCATTACTTTGATTTATGCGAATGAAAGTTATACGTTTTTCAGCGGAAATTTGAGAAAAGATACATTGCCAAAAGCTTTGGCGGAAGCCGGAATAAAATTCAATGAAATCCAGGTTTATAAAACGTCTTTAACTCCTCATAAAATAAAAGATGCGGTAGATGCTATTTTGTTTTTCAGTCCATCAGGAGTTAAAAGTTATCTAAAGGAAAATAATATTAAAAAAGAAACTTGTTTTTGTATTGGGGAAACCACTGCTCAAGCATTAGAAAAAATAACAAAAAACATTGTAATCGCAGCTCAGCCAAGTATTGAAGATGTGATTGAAGATGTAATTGAAGAATATAAATAATACCAACAAGCCATTAGCTTTTAGTTTTTGGCAATCAAATAGATAATAAAACCAGCCAATAGCTCAAAATTATGATAAAAAACGATTTATTTTTACGCGCATTAAAAGGAGAAACTGTTCAACGTCCACCGGTTTGGATGATGCGTCAAGCTGGAAGATACTTGCCTGAATTCATCGCTTTGCGTGATAAATATGATTTTTTCACTCGTTGTCAAACGCCAGAATTAGCTGCTGAAATCACGGTTCAACCTATTCGTAGAATTGCACCAGATGCCGCAATTTTGTTTTCGGATATTTTGGTAGTACCACAAGCTATGGGCATTGAGGTGTTGATGAAAGAAAGTTTTGGTCCATTTTTACCCAATCCGATTCGCACCATTCAGGATGTCGAAAAAGTGATTGTTCCTAATATTCAGGAAACTTTGGGTTATGTAATGGATGCTGTGAAATTGACTAAAGAAATGCTGAATGATGAAGTACCATTAATTGGTTTTGCTGGTTCACCTTGGACAATTTTCTGTTATGCTGTAGAAGGTAAAGGTTCTAAAAGTTTTGATTTGGCCAAAGGATTTTGTTTTACACATCCAGAAGCAGCGCATGTTTTATTGCAAAAAATAACCGATACTACTATTTTATATTTGAAAGAAAAAGTAAAAGCGGGAGTTGATGCCGTTCAGATTTTTGATTCTTGGGGAGGAATGCTTTCTCCAGTTGATTAT
This sequence comes from uncultured Flavobacterium sp., assembly GCA_963512955.1. Taxonomy (GTDB): domain Bacteria; phylum Bacteroidota; class Bacteroidia; order Flavobacteriales; family Flavobacteriaceae; genus Flavobacterium. Next base: position 54,261 of record CAUPOP010000016.1, read on the forward strand.
CAAGAATTCTCTTGGAAATACATCAACCAAATTGTTGAAGCTTTGGCAGATGACGCACCAGTAATTGTTTTCGGAAAAGGATGTTGGTTTGCTCTTGGCGAAATGGGAAAAAGTAAGGCTTCTGCTTTAGGAGTTGATTGGACTTGTTCTCCAAGAAACGCAAGATACTTGTCAGGTGGAAACATAACATTACAAGGAAATTTTGATCCAAGTCGTTTGCTTTCTCCGATTCCGGTAATTAAGAAAATGGTTCACGAAATGATTGACGAATTCGGAAAAGACAAATACATCGTAAATTTAGGTCATGGAATTTTACCAAATATTCCTGTGGATCACGCGAAAGCGTTTATTGATGCGGTGAAAGAATACAATCAATAATTAGATTTAAAAATGCTAAACAAAGGATTACGAGATCAGGAAAGCATCCGAATAGACAACATTCTAAAGGTGTTGCATTCACTGACTTTCGTTCCTAAGTTTTGGAATATTGAAGATACAAGTCTAATGGACAATCAGCTGAAAGGCTTTGGGTTAAGTGTTGAAAGTTTAATCAACGCTACTGAAAAAGATTTAATTACCCTTTTAATGCGTTGTCATTTGGATTGGAATCAGTTGGAGCAATTTGCAGATTTTTTAGTTAAAAGTTCTAAAGAGAATCCGTTTGATTTTTCTGAAAAAGCAATTGCTATTTACAATTATATTCAGTTGGAAAGCAAGACTTTTTCATTCGAAATATTTAATAAGTTAGCTGCTGTAAAAGCAAATTTATAATGAAAAATAAATTTTACACGTACATACAAAACCTTCAAGACCAAATCTGTTCAGGATTAGAAGCGTCTGATGGTCAAGCCAAATTTAGAGAAGACCTTTGGGAACGACCAGAAGGTGGCGGCGGAAGAACGCGAGTAATTGAAAACGGGAAAGTTTTTGAAAAAGGCGGAGTTAATATTTCGGCAGTCCACGGAAAATTGCCTGATTCTATGCAAAAATTATTCAATGTAGGCGAAGCCGATTTTTTTGCTTGTGGCTTGAGTTTGGTTTTGCATCCAAAAAATCCAATGACACCTACAGTTCACGCAAATTGGCGTTATTTCGAAATGTACGATGACAACGGGAATGTAATCCAGCAGTGGTTTGGTGGCGGACAAGATTTGACACCTTATTATTTGTTTGAGGAAGATGCTGTTCATTTTCATCAAACTTGCAAAACAGCTTGTGACAAACATAATCCTGATTTTTATCCAAAATATAAAAAACAATGCGATGGGTATTTTTGGAATGCGCACCGCAACGAAGCACGAGGAATTGGAGGATTGTTTTTTGATTATTGCAAAGCAAATGAAGATATGTCAATGGAAAATTGGTTCAACTTTGTAACCGAAGTTGGAAATAGTTTCCTTCAGGCTTATGTTCCAATTGTAGAAAAAAGAAAAAATTTACCTTATACTCCGGAACAAAGAACGTGGCAGGAAATCCGTCGTGGTCGTTATGTGGAGTTTAATTTGGTTCACGATAAAGGCACTTTATTTGGTTTAAAAACCAACGGAAGAATCGAAAGTATTCTGATGAGTTTGCCGCCACACGTTCAGTGGGTGTACGATCATCACCCAGAAACTGGAAGCGAAGAAGAAAAATTATTGAAAGTACTTGAAGAACCAAAAAATTGGATTTAAAGATTATTTTAAATGTTGAATTATAAATTTTAAATGGGTTTAAACGCACTTTAAACCTTAAACTTTAAACTAAAATATATGTTCCCATTACACAGAGGCAGAAGATTAAGAATCAACGAATCCATTCGTTCTTTAGTTCGTGAAACCAGTTTAAGTCCATCGGATTTTATGTTTCCTATGTTTATTGCAGAAGGCGAAAATATGCAAGTGGAAATTCCTTCTATGCCGGGAATATTTCGTCGCTCGATTGATTTAACAGTCAAAGAAGTCAAAGAATTATTTGATTTAGGCATTCGTGCGGTAAATATATATGTAAAAGTCAGCGAAGATTTAAAAGACAATACAGGAAAAGAAGCTTGGAACCCAAATGGTTTAATGCAAAACGCCATTCGCGCAATCAAAACCGCTTGTCCTGAAATGGTTGTAATGCCGGATGTGGCTTTGGATCCGTATTCTATTTATGGTCATGACGGAATTATTGAAAAAGGAGATGTTGCTAATGATGCAACAAATGATGCTTTGGTAAAAATGGCCGTTTCTCATGCTCAGGCAGGTGCTGATTTTGTAGCGCCATCCGATATGATGGATGGACGCGTATTGCGTTTGCGCCAAGGCTTAGATGCTGCCGGTTTTCATCATGTGGGAATCATGAGCTATTCGGCTAAATATGCTTCGGCATTTTACGGACCGTTTCGCGATGCGTTGGATAGCGCACCAGTCGATAATGCTGAAATTCCAAAAGATAAAAAAACCTACCAAATGGATTATGCAAACCGCATTGAAGCCATCAAAGAGGTACTTTGGGATGTTGAAGAAGGTGCTGATATGGTAATGGTAAAACCTGGAATTGCTTATCTAGATATTGTTCGCGAAGTCAAAAATGCTGTAAATGTACCTGTAACCGTTTTTCACGTTTCGGGTGAATATGCCATGATTAAAGCTGCTGCCGAAAGAGGTTGGTTGGATAATGACAAGATTATGATGGAGCAATTAATGTGTATCAAACGTGCTGGTGCGAGTTTGATTTCGACTTATTTTGCCAAAGAAGCCGCAATACTATTGCAAAAATAAGGAGCTTATCCTGCTATCCGCTGTATCTTTCCCTTCTTAAAGAAAGAAGGTAAAGGATGCCGCTACTATCAGGGCTAAAAATATAAAACCATTTGTGGAAGCAAGTGGTTTTTTTATATCCATTACTTTCTTTGAGCTTAAATTTTTTTTTACTTTTATAAAATGGAAACAACCTACATCAAAACCCCTTTAGGAATAACACAAATCACAGGTGACGAAAACGGAATTGCAGTAATCTCCGTTTCAGATGAAGGTGAAGTTTCGACAAAAATTCCATCTGTTTTGCAAGAAGCTGTTGCTCAACTCAATGACTATTTTGAAGGAAAACGTACAAGTTTCGATTTCAAACTCAATCCAAAAGGTACTGAATTTCAACAAAAAGTCTGGAAAGGATTACTCGAAATTCCTTTTGGGAAAACCATGAGCTATTTGGATTTATCCAAAAAATTAGGCGATGTCAAAGCGATTCGCGCCGTAGCTTCTGCCAATGGAAAAAATCCGCTATGGATTGTTGTTCCTTGTCACAGAGTCATCGGAACGGATGGTTCGCTCACAGGTTATGCTGGTGGTTTATGGCGCAAAAAATGGTTGTTAGAACATGAAACTCCTAGTAAACAGCAAAGTTTATTTTAAATTTGTAAACAATTACTTTCAAAAGAAGATGTTGCCTTTTGAATTTTTGTAAATTCGTTTCATTTGGAGCAAAACACAAAACACATGATAGAAAAAATAAACCTCAATAATATTCTGTTTCTAGATATAGAAACGGTTCCAGAAGCCGAAGATTATAATGCTTTGGATGAAGAGATGAAAAATCTTTGGGAGCATAAAACCCAATACCAACGCAAAGACGAATATACACCTGAGGATTTTTACGAACGAGCGGGAATTTGGGCTGAGTTTGGCAAAATTGTTTGTATTTCGGTAGGCTATTTTACCATCAAAGGCGACATCCGAAATTTTAGAGTAACCTCTTTTTTTGGAGAAGAAAAGAAGATTCTAAATGATTTTAATAATTTGCTAAACAATCATTTCAATCAACCCCAACATGTTTTGTGTGGACATAATGCAAAGGAATTTGATATTCCATTCTTAGCCCGACGCATGATTATCAATAACATTGCAATTCCGAATAAACTGAATTTATTCGGCAAAAAACCTTGGGAAATTCCACATTTGGATACGTTGGAATTATGGAAATTTGGCGATTACAAGCATTTCACTTCTTTAAAATTGATGTGTAAAGTTCTTGGAATCCCTTCTCCAAAAGGCGATATTGATGGCAGTCAAGTTGGTCACGTTTTTTATGTAGATAAAGATATTGACCGCATTGTGACGTATTGTGAAAAAGATACAATTGCCGTAGCACAGATCTTCCTTAGACTTCGACGTGAAGATTTATTGATTGAGGAAGAGATTATTCATGTTTAATGGAAAAATTTATGAATACAACGAAACAAATAGCCAAACATCTTAGAGAACTTTATTTTGGAGAAAATTGGACATGTGTAGACTTTAAAGGGACTTTAGCCGATATTATATGGCAAGAGGCAACCACAAAATACCAAGATTTCAACACCATTGCAGTTTTAATTTTCCATTCCAATTATTACATAAATAGAGTATTAAAGGTTTTACAAGGCCAACCCTTGAATGCGAGTGACGAGTATAGTTTTGATTGTCCCGAGATTAATTCTCAGGAAGAATGGGAAGATTTTGTTCAAAAAACGATGGACGAAGCAGAATTGTTTGCACAAGAGATTGAAAAATTAGACGAATTGAAATTATATGACGTTTTTTCGGAAGAAAAATACGGGAATTATTTCAGGAATTTATTCGGAATTATTGAACATGCATATTATCATTTAGGGCAAATAACTTTGATTAAAAAATTGATAAGGCAATAAATTGAATAATGGTCAGTTGTTCCTCCTGCCATTTGAAGTTGTTATTACCATTGTCATTGAGATGGATTTATTACATTTACAAAAATTATAAATTATGGTATTGAGTAGATTTTGGCTGACTATTTTTATTTCTTCAATAGTATTTGTAGTCATCAGTTTGTTTTCTGGGAATAGTTATACTATTGATTATATTTTGAATGGTAAAAAAGACGATCCTATTTTATTAACTGAAAAATACATCGAGCAAGTTCCTGCTTTTATAAAAGACAGTATCAAGAAAGCGCCAGATCAAACGATGATTATCAACCGAGATACCATCAATGCTGATACCACTTATGTGTTTAAAAATAAAGTAGTTAAAATTTATAGTGGAGTTCAAAAATCAGATGGATTATTGCCTACTTGTAAAAATACATTAGTAGATTTAATTTTGCCGCTTATTGCTTATTTGGCATTTTTCTGCGGATTGATGGAACTTTTAATCATTTCTGGAGCTACGCAAAAACTAGCAAAAGTTTTGAGTCCAGTGTTCGTGAAAGTGTTTCCAAGTATTCCAAAAAATCACCCTTCTATATCTTATATGACACTAAACTTTGCGGCTAATTTCTTGGGATTGGATTCTGCTGCAACTCCATTTGGTTTAAAAGCTATGGAAAGTTTACAAGAAATAAACCCCGAAAAAGATAAGGCAAGTGATGCTCAAATTATGTTCATGTGTCTACATGCTTCAGGACTTACATTAATTGCAACTTCTATTATTGGTTATCGCGCAGCGGCCAATGCCAGCAATCCCGCTGATGTAATGTTACCTTGTATCATTACTTCTTTTATAGGTACAATTGCTGCATTTTTAATTGTTGGAATCAAACAAAAAATCAATTTTAAAAGTGCCTCTTTGGTCATTGGTTTAATGACATTAATAGCAGCTATTGTTGGTTTATTGCTATATGTGAACCATTTGGATTTAATTGGTAAAAATTATTTCACGTCAAATCTTTCCGCTTTAATTCTAGTTGGAATTATCGTATTTACTTTGATTCTTTCTTTTGTTAAGGAAAAGAAATTTACAGAAGCCAATACAACTGTTTATGAAACTTTTGTGGTTGGTGCCAATAATGGTATTAAAACAGGAGTTACTATTTTTCCGTATGTTTTGGGAATGTTAGTGGCTATTTCTTTATTCAGAAACAGTGGTTTATTTGAAATTATTAGTGAATGGATTGCTTTTGGATTTTCAAATATGGGAGTAAGTAAAGAAATCACCGATGCTCTACCAGTAGCATTGCTTAGACCTTTTAGTTCTGCAGGCTCACGAGGATTTTTAATTGATTCGATGAATACTTTTGGTGCCGATTCCTTAACGGGAAGATTAAGTAGCATTTTTCAATGTAGTGCTGAAAGTACTTTTTATGTCATAGCGGTTTACTTTGGTTCCGTTAATATAAAAAATACGCGTTACGCTTTAGGAACGATGCTTGTAGTTGATGTGATTTGCGTAGTTACAGCTATTTTGGTAGCAAGCTGGTTTTTTTAAAACATAGAAAGGGAATTCTATTTTAAAGGTCAACTTATGATTTAATTCTAAACAATTTAAGCCATAAGTTGATATAAATCACATTTGATTCCTATAACAATTCTTATATTTACATTTCTAAAATTAATTATAAAATATGGACTTTATATATCAGGATCCCTATCCTATTTTAAAAGACGATACTCAATATCGAAAAATTTCATCCGATTACGTAAAATTAGAAAAACTAGGTGATAGAGAAATCTTAACTGTTGATCCAAAAGGATTAGAGTTGCTTTCGCAAGAAGCCATGAAAGATGTTTCCTTTATGTTGCGTACATCACATTTAGAAAAACTAAAAGCGATTTTAGATGATCCAGAAGCAACAGATAACGATCGTTTTGTGGCATATAATTTATTGCAAAATGCTGCTGTAGCTATCGAAGGGGAATTGCCATCTTGCCAAGATACAGGAACAGCAATTGTTATGGCCAAAAAAGGGGAGAATGTATACACCGGAGTTGATGATGCAGAATGGTTGTCAAAAGGGATTTTTAATACCTATCAAGAACGTAATTTAAGGTATTCGCAAATTGTTCCGATTAGTATGTTTGAGGAAAAGAACTCAGGCTCTAATCTTCCAGCACAGATTGATATTTATGCCAAAAAAGGAGCTACTTACGAGTTTTTGTTTTTAGCAAAAGGAGGAGGTTCTGCTAACAAAACTTATTTATACCAACAAACAAAATCGTTGTTGAATGAAAAATCAATGGATGCTTTTGTTCGTGCTAAAATCATGGATTTAGGAACTTCCGCTTGTCCACCATATCATTTGGCTTTTGTAATTGGTGGAACATCAGCCGAAGCAAATTTAGCTGCGGTTAAAAAAGCATCTGCTGGATATTTTGATAATTTGCCTACTTCAGGAAACATGGCGGGTCAAGCTTTTCGTGATCTAGAGTGGGAAAAAAGAATACAATTAATTTGTCAAGAAAGTCATATAGGAGCGCAATTTGGAGGGAAATATTTTACCCATGATGTTCGCGTAATTCGTTTGCCTCGTCACGCTGCTTCTTGTCCAGTTGGATTAGGTGTTTCTTGTTCAGCCGATAGAAATATTAAAGGTAAAATTACTAAAGATGGAATCTTTGTAGAGCAATTAGAAGTAAATCCAAAACGATTATTACCTGCAACTCCACCACATTTAGAAGAAGCTGTTGAAATTGATTTGAACCAACCAATGGCTGATATTCTTAAAAAATTGTCGCAATACCCAATTAAAACGCGTTTGAAACTAAACGGAACTTTAATTGTAGCGCGTGATATTGCTCACGCCAAAATCAAAGAATTATTGGATGCTGGTAAACCAATGCCGGAATACTTCAAGAATCATCCTGTATATTATGCTGGTCCAGCTAAAACACCCGAAGGAATGGCTTCAGGAAGTTTTGGGCCAACAACTGCTGGTAGAATGGACGTTTATGTAGATGAGTTCCAAAAAAATGGAGGAAGTATGGTTATGCTTGCCAAAGGGAATCGTACTAAAGAAGTTATGAATGCTTGTAAAACGTATGGCGGGTTCTATTTAGGTTCTATCGGAGGACCAGCAGCTATCTTAGCCAAAGAAAATATCCTTTCGGTTGAAGTAGTTGATTTTGAAGAATTAGGAATGGAAGCCGTTCGTAAAATCACTATCAAAGATTTCCCGGCTTTTATTATCACGGATGATAAAGGAAATGATTTCTTTGAGAATTTGTAGAGAATATATTAAAAAGAAAAACCGCTAATTTTAGCGGTTTTTTTATTCTATTGAAACAATAACGGAGCAAACTCAGATAAATAATCACGCCAGTTTGACCAAGTATGTCCTCCCATTGTTTCGCGATATTGGTATTTGAATTGCATGCTGTCTAATAGTTTTCGGTACTCATTGGATCTTTCAAAAAGGAAGTCATTATTGCCAATGCCTATCCAGTACAATTTAAATCCATTGTCTTTTTGTGCTTTTAGCTTGGTAATGAAATCGCTATACATAGCTGCTTGTGAATCTTTGGGTTGCAACATCGCCGAAGAAAATACGCCTACATAATCAAATGTATTAGGATAATTAGCCGAGATAACTAAACTGTGCATCCCACCCATAGAAAGTCCTGCAATAGCACGAGACGCTTTTTCTTTCTTTATACGATAATTGCTCTCAACGAATTGGATAATATCTCCAAAAGCAGCTTCTGTTTTACCCAAGAACGTGGCGGAGCGCATAAACACTGGTTTCACAAATCCTTCGCTAGATTCTCCAGGTGTGGCAGTTTGATCGGCATTTCCATTA
>CAUPOP010000017.1:0-61057 GCA_963512955.1 uncultured Flavobacterium sp.
CTAGTGTTTCTGCGAATCTCTTTAATGTAATTTTCAGTTGTTTGCTTTCTTGGTGTTTTCATAATAATTCAAATTTAAGGATTTTGAAAACACTCTCTTAGTTTTGACTTAAATCAGTACACTTTTTGCTGACGATTTACAATAAATTGTTTAATATCGGATTATAAAAATGACACTAAACTTAATTCTTTTAATTACTGGTTTGACTGGTTTTCTGACTGCTGCATTAGTGTTCAAAAATCACAAATTAAATAGTATTATGAATATTTATATTATCTTAATAATCATAGCGATTTCAATTCGTTATTTTTTATTAGGTTTAATATATTTTACAACAGACGAATCGTTTAAATCTTTTTGCTTAAGATATTCTAATTTTGCAATAATAATAATCCCTCTTTTTTATCTGTATTTCAAAAATTTATCTAACAGTAACAAGTCATTCGAAAAGAAAGAATTACTTCATTTAATTTTTCCAATATCCCTTTTTACATTTATAATCTATGCCCACTTTTCCAAAATTAATTACGAAGGGATTCATTTAGTACTGTACCTCATATTTTTCACATATTCCGTACTTTATACCTTTCTGTGTTATAAGTTACTAAAACAAAATATTTGGATAAAAAAAGACACCCCAAAACTAGTTAAGAAGCAAAATATATTAAAAAGTAAATGGACCTATTTTCTGTTTTTTGCAATTGTGCTTATAGTCATACGCCTTCTTGGATCAATATTTTATGAATTTCATCATGAAAGTAATATGAGAGGATTTAGTTTCCAATGGATTTCAGCGATAATTTGGTTTCTAGTTTTATTTAAAATATTAGTTTCTCCAGAAATACTCTATGGATATAATATGATTAATAAAAAAATTGATAAAAATAGAAATGAAAATTTAGCCTTAAATCATATTTGGGATACAAATCCAAAAGTCGAAATAAATAATTTAAAACATATACAATTAAGAAATAAGATAGAATCTAATATTTTAACCTACATTGAAGAAATAGAAAAAATTTCTATTACTAATTCTATCTTTAGAAACTCGACTATAACTATTGTGGATTTAGCAAATAAGCTAAGTATACCAAAAAGTCATCTTTCCTATTTATTTAAATACCATTGTACTATTTCATTTTCTGAATATAAAAAATTAGTGCGAATTCAAGATGCCATCAAACTTATAAACGAAGATTTTCTTAAAGACAATACTTTGGATTATTTATCTAAGAAAGTAGGGTTCCTTTCTTACAATTCATTCTTTACAGGTTTCAAAGAAGTTTCAGGTACTTCGCCAATAGAATATTGCAATGCTGATAAAAGAGAAATTTAATTTCTAAACCTATTTGTTCTAATTATAAGATACAATTACAATATAGATGTTTTACTCTTTAACCATAATTATTGAACCTTTAAATCCTGCAGCTAGATTATCCCAGAAATTATTAGTTATCAAATTATTCTTATCGTCATAAATTTGGATTTCGGCAGTATTTCCTCCGCTTGTACCTGTATTTAAAGCCTCAAATTCAACTTTATTAATTCCTGGATTCAGTACTATTTTAATTTCTTTTAAGGTTCCTTCTAAAAACAACTCTGACCGAATAACATTATAATTCTGATATACTCTGAGCAAATCTCCATCTACGTATATATAATCCCGATATTTTACAATTAAATATTCTGATTTAGTTTTATAATCCCCAAAATCAAAATTCTTTTTTAGTAGCGGCGCATTATTTTCATTCAATGTTTTATTTAAATCTGCCACCATCTTTTCTTTGTAAACATCCCCAGGATTAACAAAATCATTTTTTTTAATCATCGAAAAAGGTTTGTTTTCCGTTAATTGATAGGATTTATTAGTGTTTTGATTTAAAACAGCTGGACTTTTAAAAACATTTGGACTTTTTATTGACGGAATATCCTTGCTTGCTGGAGGAATAACTTTCTTTGGAGTTGCTGGAAATTTAACAGGCGGAATCGCTTTAAATTTAGAACTAAATTCACTTTGAGCATTCCCATTAAATGCAAAACTAATAATACAAATAAATAATAATAAAGCCTGTTTCATATTGTATAAATAGTGATTAATCTATTTTTAGTTATTCAAACAAAAATCATACTACAAAAAGCAAAAATAGTATAATTATACCGCCAGCCTCTTTAATTAGAAATTTCTTAACAAAACATAGTACCATTTTTACAGAAACAAAAATTTAACAAATACATTTTATAGCGCTTACTATTTAACCTTTTTTAACCTTAAATGCGATGCATTATTCTGCTATTTTTTATAAATTGCGAAAATTAAATCGCAATAATAATTCTGATTTAATGACTTAAAAACCAGTTTAAAATAAAATTTAAAAAAAATAAAATGAAAAGAGAAAACATCTTGACAGGATCTCCATGGGAAGATAAAATGGGTTATTGTCGTGCAGTTCGAATAGGAAATATCATCGAAGTTTCAGGAACTGTTGCAATTGTAGATGGCGAAAAAGTGAAAGCAGATGATGCTCATGCACAGACTTTAAATATTTTAGAACGTGTAGAAAAAGTATTGGAAGACTTGAATGTAAGCATGAAAGATGTTATTCGCACAAGAATATTCACAACTGACATTAACTCTTTTGAAGCAGTTGCAACTGCACATGCAACATTTTTTAAAGACATTAAACCAACAACTGGTTTTTATGAAATCAGCAAATTAGTAGCTCCTGAATATTTAGTAGAAATCGAATTTACTGCAGTAGCTTCAGAAAAATAAAACTAATCCTGTTCAAACATATAGCCACAAATTCAAGAATTCTTGAATTTGTGGCTCTTGTTTTTTATAAGTTTACCATAAAATGCTAAAGAGTTCATCGTTTTAACTATTTTTGGAATCGAAACTAACAAAAAGAAAAAAGCGATTATTTACATCAAATGAATCCAGAAAAAGCAAAAACAATACTCATTCTAATACTCAAATGGATTTTCATTTGTGTATTGACGGGTATTTGTTCAGGCTCAGCTTCTGCATTTTTTTTAGTAAGCTTAGAAAAAGTTACCCAAATTAGAGAGCACAATCAATGGCTTATTTGGTTCTTACCAATAGGAGGAATCGCAATAGGATTATTGTACCATTATCTAGGAAAAGGAGTCGTAAAAGGCAATAATTTATTACTAGAAGAATACGAGAGTCCTAAAAAACAAATCCCTCTAAAAATGGCTCCATTAGTACTTATTGGCACATTAATTACTCATCTTTTTGGTGGCTCAGCTGGTCGAGAAGGTACTGCGGTACAAATGGGTGGCGCTATATCTGATCAATTTACAAGGATTTTCAAACTAGATAATTCTGATAGGAAATCACTTATCATTATGGGAATAAGTGCTGGTTTTGCATCAGTTTTTGGTACTCCATTAGCTGGAGCATTATTTAGTTTAGAGGTTATATACTTTAGTAAAATCAATCTAAAAAGTGTTTTTTTATCCTTTTTTACCGCTTATATTGCTTATTTTACTGTTGCTTTTTGGAATGTAGAACATACGCATTATAGTATTCCAATTGTTCCAGAAATATCAATCCCTAATTTACTTTTGATTGTACCACTAGGAATTGCTTTTGGTTTAGCAGCCATGTTATTCTCTAAAAGCACCCATTTTTGGGCTAAATTATTTTCGAAAATTATTAGCTTTCCACCCTTGCGACCTTTCATTGGGGGAACCATTCTTGCCATAACTATTTACCTAATTGGCACTACAAAATATATCGGTCTTGGCGTTCCTATAATTGTAGATTCCTTTTCAACACCAAATGCTTCATATGATTTCTTGTTGAAAATTCTCTTTACTGGATTCACCTTAGGTGCTGGATTTAAAGGTGGCGAAGTCACTCCTCTTTTCTTTGTAGGAGCCACTTTAGGAAGCGCATTATCTGTCTTTGTACCGTTGCCAATAGCATTATTAGCTGGAATGGGATTTGTTGCAGTATTTTCAGGTGCTACACACACACCAATAGCTTGCACCGTAATGGGTATGGAACTTTTCGGGATAGAAAGTGGCGTTTTTATTGGCTTAGCCTGTTTGTTTGCTTATTTTTCGTCTGGAAATGTGGGGATTTATCATTCCCAAATTGTAAAAGGAGCAAAATATCATTTGTACCAAAAAATCAACCGCAAGAAACTCGAGCTTTTCTAAGATCGTAAAAACGTGTTAATTATTTAAATGATTTCAACTTTACATTAAAAAAATGTAATTTCGCAAACTATGAAAATACAAGACATTCAAGCGATAAAGTTGTTATTATCAACTCCGAAAAAAATTGCCATAATTCCTCACCGCGGTCCTGATGGAGATGCGATGGGTTCTACCCTAGGTTTGTATCATTTTTTATTAAAAAATAATCACCAACCAACCGTTATTTCTCCAAATGAATTTCCTGATTTTTTAGATTGGATTCCTGGCGCAAATACGGTTAAAATTTTTGAAAAGAACAAAGAAAACTGCACCCAAATTCTAGAAGAAGCAGAGCTAATTTTCACATTAGATTTTAATGCTTTGCATCGTGTAGGAGAAATGGAGCATACACTGGCAAAACTCAAAGTGCCTTTTGTGATGATTGATCACCATGAAAAACCACATGATTATGCCACCTACATGTATTCAGATACTTCGTTTGGATCTACCTGTGAAATGTTGTACAATTTCATTTCGTTTCTTGACAAAAAAGAAGATATTGACGAAACAATAGGAACTTGTATTTATACCGGAATTCTAACCGATTCAGGTTCTTTTAGATTTCCAAAAACAACAGGCACAACACATCGAATCATTGCTGATTTGATTGATTTAGGTGTTAAAAATACCGTAATTCCAACCCTTCTTTTTGACAATAGTTCTTTCGGGCGTTTACAATTATTAGGAAGAGCTCTTCAAAATATGAAAGTCATTACGGAGCACAAAACAGCTTTTACAACACTTACACAAGATGAACTTGATTCATTTGACCACGTTAAAGGTGATACCGAAGGGATTGTAAACTACGGTTTAAGCATAAAAGGAATTATTTTTACTGCTATTTTTATCGAAAATAAAGAAGAAAAAATAATCAAGATTTCGTTCCGTTCACAAGGTGATTTCAATGTAAATCAATTTGCAAGAGATCATTTTTATGGTGGAGGACATCACAATGCTGCTGGTGGAAAATCAGAAGTTTCAATGGATGAAACAATCGAAAAATTTGAAAATTTAATAAAAACCATAAGCATATAAACCCATGGGATACCGAAAGATTATTACAATCCTTTTTGTTTTAGCGGTAGTTGCTACTAGTTGCAAGCAAAGTCAAGAGGCACGAAGACCTATTTCGCAGGCTTCAGGTACGTTTATGAAAAAATCAATAGAGCGAAACAAGAAATTAATTGCTGGTGAGGAAGGAAAGATTCAAGCTGTCATAAAAAGAAACTCTAAAACAAAATTCATCGCTTCCGCTAAAGGGTATTGGTACGCCTATTCCATCAAAAACATCAAAGACACTATCACTCCTAAAAAAGGGGATATTGCTTTTTTTGATTATGAGATAAAAGATTTAAAGGGAAATATCATTTATACTAAACAAGAAGTTGGCCCTCAAACGTATTATGTTGACAAACAAAACATCATGATGGGATTGCGTGACGGAATAAAAATAATGCATAAAAAAGAAAAAATAAATTTCCTTTTCACTTCACAAATGGGATATGGATATCATGGTGACGATAAAAAAATTGGTACTAATATGCCTTTATTATGCATCGTTACACTTCGTGATTTCATGTCTGAAGCTGCCTATAAAAAAGAGCTTGAATTGAAAACCGAAATCACATCCCAGATAAAATCCCAAGATACTATAACACAATAAATATTTAGAAATGAAAAAAAGAATCGTATTCCTATTCGCTATCATTGCTTCACTTTATTCTTGCAAAGAAGAACATAACAATCTTCCTGATGGTTTATATGCTGATATTGAAACAAACAAAGGACACATTATTGTACAATTAGAATATGAAAAAGCGCCAATAACTGTGGCTAACTTTGTGACTTTGGCCGAAGGGAAAAATGAATTTGTAACTAATGAAAATTTAAAAAACAGACCCTTTTTTGATGGTTTAAAATTTCACCGTGTCATCGAAAATTTCATGATTCAAGGCGGAGATCCTCTCGGAACTGGTTCTGGTGATGCAGGTTACAAATTCAAAGATGAATTTTCTGATATGCATTTTGACAAAGGTGGTGTTTTAGCAATGGCTAATAACGGCCCTACTACTAACAGCAGCCAGTTTTTCATCACTCACGTTGAGACTCCATGGTTAGACGGAAAACACACTATTTTTGGTCATGTAGTTGAAAAAGGAATGGATGTTGTCAACGCTATTAAGCAAGATGACTACATGGTAAAAGTAACTATTATTCGTAATGGAGACGCCGCAAAAAAGTTTGATGCGGCAAAAACATTCCGTGATTATTTTACTGTAGAAGCTGAAAATCAAAAGAAAAAATTAGCTGTTGATGCTGAAAATAAAAAGATTTTTGATGCAAAATACAAAGTTGTTCGTGATCAAAAAGTAGCTTATCTTTCTGCTTTGAAAGCAAAAGCAACAAAAAGCAAAACTGGTTTACAATACATAATAACTAAAAAAGGAACTGGTAAAAAACCAGCTGTAGGTCAGAACATATTCATTCATTATGCTGGTTTTCTTGAAAACGGAGAATTATTTGATAGCAGCATAGAAAGTGTTTGCCAAGCTTTTGGAACTTATGATCCTAACAGAGCCGCTCAAAAAGGCTACCAACCTATTCCGTTTCAAGCGGGCCGCAAAGACGGAATGATTCCAGGTTTTATAGAAGGATTAGAAAAACTATCTTTTGGAGACAAAGCAGTTTTATTTATTCCATCTAAATTAGGCTATGGTGAAGCGGGTGCAGGTGGTGTTATTCCACCAAATGCTAACATCATTTTTGAGGTGGAATTAATTGAAAATCCACAACAATAAAAGAAAAAACTATTAACATAGAATTAAATTAAGACCCCATGAAATTTAAATTGCTATTCCTATTGCTTTTTAGCGCATTGAACATTCAGGCTCAAACTACCAAAAAAACAGTACCAGCCAAAAAAACAAGTACAATTACAGCAGTGAAAACTACTGTTAAACCAGCTCTAAAACCAGTTGTAAAAGCACCAGCAGCTCTTGAAGGAATTTTTGTAAACCTATCTACCAAAAAAGGAGACATTGTGATTCAATTAGAATACCAAAAAGTTCCCGTTACTGTAGCGAACTTCATCAGTTTAATAGAAGGTACAAACCCATTCGTAACGAATGAAAAACTAAAAGGGAAGCCATTTTTTGACGGTCTAAAATTCCATAGAGTAATTAAAGATTTCATGATACAAGGAGGAGATCCATCAGGAACTGGTTCTGGCGGTCCAGGTTATGCTTTCAAAGATGAATTCACGGATTTAAAACATGACAAAGGTGGTATTCTTTCTATGGCAAATTCTGGTCCTGCAACGAACGGAAGTCAATTTTTCATTACACACAAAGAAACGCCTTGGTTAGACGGAAAACATACTGTTTTTGGCCATGTTACACAAGGAATGAATGTGGTTAACAGTATTGCACAAGAAGATGTAATTACTAAAATGGTTGTAATTAGAAAAGGAGCTTTAGCAAAGAAATTTGATGCCGTAAAAGTCTTTTCAGATTATTATGCTAATAAAGCTGATGACGCTAAAAAGCAGGCTTTAATTGATGCAGAAAACAAAGCGAAACAAGCTGCTATTCAAGCAGAAAACAAAAGAATATACTTAGAGAAATACGGACCTGTAGTTAGCGCAAAAGCCGCTTATTTTGCTGCTGAAAAAGTTGGTGCAACAACTACTCCATCGGGACTTATTTACAAAATCACACAAAAAGGAACGGGTGAAAAACCAGTTGATGGTTCTACCTACTATTTTCACTATGCTGGTTATTTTGAAGATGGAACATTGTTTGACAGTAGCTACGAAGAGGTTAATAAAGCTTATGGAAAATACGATGCCAACAGAGCTGCTCAAAATAGATACAAAGCTTTCCCTATTGAAGCTGGAAGAAAAGATGGTATGATTCCTGGTTTTTTAGAAGGATTGAATTTAATGAATTTAGGAGATAAAACAATTCTTTTTATTCCTTCAAACTTAGCTTATGGTGAGAGAGGAGCTGGCGGAGTTATTCCTCCAAACGCTACTCTTATTTTCGAATTAGAAACCATGAAAACTGCTTCTAAATAGAAGAAAAAATATCTTTACTAAAAAAACCCGCTAAACATAAATTTAGCGGGTTTTTTATTTCTAGTTTTTTAATTATTTTTTTCCAAATTTCCAATCAAATTCGTCTTTCTGATTTATAATTGCTCCTATTTCAAATTTAACAACCTCATCAAATTCGGTTTGTAAAATAATCCAATTATCTTCATTAAAATAGTTTTCGAAAGTGTCAAATTCTTCTTGGGTAAATTTAGTAATTCCGTTGGCTGCTAGGTCTTTTTTAATATCGCCAATTTTTTTGCCAATTACTTTTTTTCCAAACAACTCTAAATCTGAACTTGATGCCACTATATATCCTAACCTAAGTTCTTCTTCTTGATAGAAAGTCAAACGCATTTTGAGTTTATTATAAGAAAAAATCACGTTGTCATCTTCGTCTTTATAGTTTCGGTCTGGCTTTCCGTAAATAGCACTAACGTCATTTTGTTTCATTCCGAAAAGGAGCTTATCGATTCCGTTTTTAAGATTGATTTTCATATAGAATAATTTTGGTGCAAAGTTCGCAAAGTTTTTTGCAAAAAGCGTTACGTTTTGTATTTAAAAAACATTTGATTTTATTCAAAAAAACAGATATTAGCACTTCTTAAAACAAGCTGGATATTTTTATATGAAAAACATAAAATGCATTATTTTTGATTGTGATGGAGTTTTAGTTGACAGTGAAGCTATAGGCAATAGGGTTTTGTTGAACATGGCTTCAGAACATGGTCTTGAAATGTCACTTGAAGATGCCTATAAAAACTTCAATGGTCGCTCGCTAAAAGACTGTTTTCAACAAATAGAGCAAGCTATAAACAGTGTTTTACCCGATGATTTTGAAACAACATATCGCAAAAAAAGTTTTGAAGCATTTAAAATACATTTAAAACCTATAGAAGGAGTTATAGCATTTATCGACAAACTAAAAATCCCTTATTGTGTTGCTTCAAGTGGCCCTATCGAAAAAATTAATCTTAACTTAAAAACAACTGGACTTTTAGAAAAATTTGAAAATAAAATATTCAGTTCTTATCAAATTAAAAGTTGGAAACCAGAACCAGAAATCTTTTTATATGCCGCTCAAGAAATGGGTTTTGCAGTTGAGGAGTGTATTGTTATTGAAGATAGCAAAGCTGGAATAATGGCTGCTGTTAAAGGGGGCTTCAAAGTTTTTGGATTAGCAAATCATACCAATCCAAAAGAATTAGAAAATGAAGGAGCCATTGTTTTTCAAAGTTTTGAAGAGCTAGCCTCCTTATTAGAAATGAATAATTAATCCTAATATTCTATTTGATTTCTTTTAATTCTATCCAATAGGCCCAAATTATTTACATCTAAATTGTACATTTGTCCAATACTTTGCACAACTACAAGTTCTGTTTAAGTATCTATTTAAAGATAATTCGCCCCTTTTTTGTTTTTCAAAAAAAGATAAATACCCTAAAAACAACTATTTTTTACAACCATGAGTATCTTAAAAAGCATAAACGTATATAGAAGAAGTATCATGCGCGGTTTAACTAAAAACATAGGCGCTTCTGTAAATCAAAACAGTAATTTACCTGCAAGAGAAGAAATCAAACGCGTTTTAATTTGTAGACCTAATCAACGCTTAGGGAATTTATTGTTGATTACACCACTTGTTCAAGAAGTAACAGCTACTTTCCCAGAATGTAAAATTGATTTATTTGTAAAAGGGGGTTTAGCACCAATAATATTTGAGAATTACGACAACATAAATCTTGTTATTGAACTACCAAAAAAACCTTTCAAAAACTTAATTAACTATTTTAAAGTTTGGATAACAATCAAAAACCAGCATTACGATTTAGTAATTAATGTAGACCAAAATTCTTCGTCTGGAAGATTATCAACTCAGTTTGCTAGTGCAAAATATAATTTTTTCGGGGATATTAGTGATGATAACAACTTAAAATACAGTGATTATGATCACATTGCAAAATACCCTATTTATAATTTTAGAAGTTATTTAGCTAAATTAGGATATCCAAAAAATGAAACTCCACTACCATTTTTAGATCTTAAATTAAAGGATTCAGAAATTGCTATAGGAAATAAAATTTTAAAAGATATTGTAAAAAATGATACCAAAACAATTTGCATTTTCACTTATGCAACTGGTAATAAATGTTATCCTGAATCTTGGTGGATTCCTTTTTATGAAAAATTAAAAAAAGAATATAGCGCTGATTATAATATCATCGAAGTTTTACCTGTAGAAAACGTTTCACAAATAGGTTTTCTAGCCCCAACATTTTACAGTAAAGATATTCGCGAAATTGGTGCTGTAATTGCTAATACCGAAGTTTTCATAGGTGCTGATAGTGGTATTATGCATTTAGCTTCGGCAGTACACACGCCTACTGTTGGACTTTTTTCAGTTTCAAATCTAAAAAAATACCATCCTTATAATCCTAATAGTACCGCAATTGACACTAATCATAGTGATACGGATGAATGCATTAAAGCAATAAATAAAATTCTAGGCAAATAAGCAGTTATTTCCAACAGAAGATTACTCCATAAAAGAACACAAGTATAATATACTGATTTTCAGTTGTTATACTCGTGTTTTTTTTTTAATTTAGCTTTAGTTAAGGATTACAAATCCCAACAATCCCCAAATCCAGATTACGATCAATAAAAGATACAGTACTAGATCGCTGTTATCTTAGGTGTTTATATTTTACAAACCTGTTTTATTGGCATAAGAAAACCAAAATAAACATCAGGAATTAAAAAACACAAAACTGAGGATTATGGACACCGATAAAAAAAGTGTAAGTAATAAACCTAAACGTACAAACTGGTTGCCTACAGCACTCCTTGTCTTGCTTGTGATTTTATTGATTGGGATTTTTTATCAATTTAAAAATGAAAATCGATTTGCTGTTGTTACTTTTCATGGAGATGGAAATGGATCTAATCAATCCAAAAACTATGGTTTAACACAATTTACCGCTACAAAAAATCTCAAATCATCCTTACTTGCAGAAAAAGGAGATCTATTGAGCTACAATGATATCATTCTCCTTTTTGATAAAGCGAAAAAAGATTCCCTAAAAGTAGATGATTCAAACAATTCCTTTGTTTATGTAAATGGAAAAATAAACAACATCATCATCTCAGAGAAAGTAGATCTACTTCCTTGGCTTCGCAGTATGGATCCATATGCGATTTCGGATTTAAAAATGATTCATTTCCAATCAGAAATCAAAAACAGCTATATTCCGTATTTAAAAAAAATAGCCCACTTGAAACCAGATACCGCTTTATCATTTGAAGAAAACGATTCTTCGAATGTGATGAAAAGCTATTTGAAAAAATCTGATTTTTTCACCCCTGAATTTATTGTTGTACAACTTCCGGAGCGTCAATTGCCTTTACTTGCACATTGGAAAACAACAAAAAATCTTTACATCAGTATGTCGGACTCTATTATTAGTCATTCCCTACCTGCTTTACCTAATTTGAAACAATGCGTTTTAAGTGGCATAAATATTAGGTCAATAAATCCGATGTTTTTTGACCAAAATAAACAATTAAAAAAACTAAGCATTGTAGGTTGTCCAAGAAATTATGCGTTTTTAGAACCACTTTCAAATCTCGAACAACTCGCTATTAGTCAATATGATTGCGAAGATCAAACAAACAATCTAGAAACCATTCAGAATAAATTAGCAAATTTATCGGTTCTAATTCTATCGGGAAATCACACTAATATTGATATTCTCACTAAATATAAAAATTTGCATTGGCTGGGACTTCCAAGTAATACATCACAAAAAGAATTTGATTCAATAGCTACTCATTTACAAAATTTACAAGTCCTAGAACTAAAAGGGAGTGCTGCAATCAAAGACTTATCCTATTTGAAAAAACTACCCACACTCAGAGCACTTGTAATTAGAGATACTATTACTGATAAAAAAACTCTTTTAGCATTAACAGAATTACGTTATCTATCCGTTCCAAAAACAAACATGAAAGACAGTACTTATGTTCATGAATTAGAAAAAGCATTGCCTGGATGCATTCTTGTTCCTAATAGTGGTGCTTGTGTTGGATCAGGTTGGTTGTTGCTATTGATTCCACTAGTATTTTTATTCAGTGTCGTTTTTAATAAAAAGATTTTAAAAAGATCCTTCAAAAAAAATCCGAAACTATGAATCCTTCTATTTACATCCGAAACCTATCTCGGCGAGCGCAAAAATCAGCACTTGCCGCTTTGCTATGTAGTGTAGGATTAGCCCTTTTTGCTTATTTAAGTGTTTATCCTTTTCCAATAAAAGCGATTGCATTAATTCCTCTTCTAATGACTGCATATATTATGAGTCGTAGCATTAGTTCGCCCTTAGCTTCGTTCAGACGTTTATTTCGAAACATTTATACGTTAAAAACTTTGCTTTATACTGTTATTGGAATTCAAATGGGAATTGCAGCTGCAATGTACTACAGAGGAGATAACGGAATGACAACACTTCCTGAAGTTTTTAAAAGTTTTGCTTTTTTAGCAGCAACTATTGGAATGCTTGAGGAATTAGTTTTTAGGAGTTTTATACAAGGAAGGCTTGCAATATTGAACACAAACTTTGCTTTACTCTACACTGCTTTTGCAAATGCAACATATAAAACTTGTTTATTTCTTTCACCAGTAGGGGAATCCCACATTGATTTAATATCGTTTTTTTTCTGGTCATTTGGTGCTTATGTAGCAATTGGGTTGTTGCGTTATTATTCAAAAAGTATGATTCCTGTTCTTATCCTTCATGCCGTTTTTGATTTGGTTGTATATGCCGAAAATAGTGAGGCACCATGGTGGGTTTGGTAACTAAAAAATCAAATACACCAACTCCCTAATTTCATTTTTACAAATCCGTAAAATATAATCCGCTTTAACTCAAAATTGAAGATAATTTAGTAACTTTAATATAGATAAGCAACTGTTTTTCCGTTTGTTAAATTTATTAAGTACTGAATTTAATACCATAAAGTCATGAAAATTTCTTTTGAAACCAAAATATTCTTAGGGTTTATAATTAACATTTTGGTTGTTGTAGCATTGGGATGGATTTTCATTTCAAGAATTGATAAACAAAGAGATGTAACTCTAGATAAAACATTCGACGTGATAACTCTTTCGTTATTCATACTTTCAATAATATTATTGGTTATTGTTTATTTTATTATTCGAGCGCAACTTCATGCAAAAAACTTTTCTCAAAAACAACTTTTAGAGAACAAACAACTCTTACAATCTATTGTAGACAACACTTCAAATCCTATTTTTATTAAAAAATTAAATGGAGAATACCTTTTGATTAATAAAGAATATGAATCCTTGTTTCATCTATCAAGTGATAAAATTATAGGCAAAACAGACCTTGATTTCTTGGCTCCAAAAGTAGCAGAAGCTTCAAGAAATTCTGACATGGAAGTCGTAAAAGTCCTTAAAGAATTAAAAACGGAAGAAATAATTGAACAACCAGACGGAGTACACACTTACCTAGCTGTAAAATTCCCATTATACGATTCAACAGGAAGAATATATGCTATAGGAGGAATTTCGACGGACATAACCGAAAGAAAAAAAATGGAAGAATCATTTACGGCTTCCGAACAATTTTTTAAAATGTCTACCGAAATGATGATTATTGCATCATTGGACAAATTTATTAAAGTCAATCCTGCAACTACTAAAATATTAGGCTATTCAGAAGAAGAATTATTAAGCCAACCGTTTCTTAATTTTGTATATAACGAGGACAAAGGCAATACTAAACAAGAAGTTGGTAAACTTAAAACGGGTGCCGTAACACAGCAATTTAAAAACCGATACATCTGTAAAGATGGATCCATAAAATGGTTACAATGGTCCACTTTTCCAGAATTATCAACAGGTTTATTATATGCCGTTGCTAGTGATGTAACTCAATTAGTCGAGAACGAAATGTCTTTAAAAGCAGCAGATAATTTTTTCAATATTTCTTTAGAAATTATGGCGATTGCCAATAAAGATAAATTTGAAAAAGTAAATCCTACTATGATAAAAACATTAGGATATACTGAGGAGGAATTATTAGGTAATCCTTTCCTAAAATATGTTTATCCAGATGACATTGAAAGTACCAAGAAAGAGATTGAACTCCTTCAAAAAGGAAATGCTACAATCGAATTTCACAACCGATGGATTTGTAAAGATGGATCAACAAAATGGCTCAATTGGTCTGCTACTCCTGATATTAATACAGGGCTTTTATATGCTGTAGCTCGTGATATTACCGATGTCATAAAATTAGAAGGAGAACAACAAAAAGCAATTGATGAACTTTATGAAAATGAAGAAAAACTAAGACTTATTGTAGAAAATATTGGCGAAGGTGTTATAGTTGCCAATGCAGACAAAAAAGTAATTCTAGCCAATGATATGGCAAATGCCTTATTTGGTATCGAAGAAGACGATAAAATATCCACCGATTTAACCACGCATTTTGAACTCTATTTTCCTGACGAAAAAACGGTTTTCCCATCTCAAAATTCACCAATAGAACGTGCATTCAATGGAGAAGCTACAGACGATGTTGACATTATTCTTTGGAACCCTAGTGCTCAAGAAAAAAAGAGAGTTCTTATCAGCGGAAGACCTTTAGTGGATCAAAAAAACAATGTGGTTGCTGTTGTAGTTACTATTAAAGACATTAGCAAATACAAACAATTAGAAGAAGATTTACAAGAAAGTCAATCTAAATACCGTCAATTAATAGGGTTCAAAAAAGGGGGAGATAGTATTTAGCTCCCCTTTTTTCTATAATTTTCTTTTCAAATTGTTTTTCACATTTTCAAACCATTCTGTTCTAAGAATACTTAGAACAATACTGTCTCTACGAACATTGCTGTCAAGAGTAGGCATATGATTTCTAAGAACACCTTCTACAGTACAGCCAATGCTTTTCATAGCCGCTATACTTATTTGGTTGTTATTATCTGCACGAAACTCAACACGCTCCATTTCAAGAGTTTCAAAGGCGTATTGGAGAAGCAAGAATTTACAATGCTTGTTTAAACCAGTTCCTCTGAATTTTTTTCCATACCAAGTATATCCTAATTGCAAGGTTTTATATTCAAAATTAATGTCATAAAAACGAGTACTTCCAGCATACTTTCCTGATTTTTTATCAAAAACGATAAAAGGAAATTCTTTTTTGGTCCCTTTTGCTTTTAGTGCAAGTTGGATGTAATTTTCTAGGTTTTTACCTCCATCAGCTCTAACTAAAGAGTATTCCCAGGTTTCGGGTTCGTTAATTGAAATTTCTAATAAATTATCGACGTCTGTTTGTTGTAATGGGCGCAATAAAACAGTGTCATCTTCAAGAATTGTGTTTTGAGATAGGTTTAATTCCATTTGGGGATTCATTTATACAAGCACAAAAACAGTGCTTGTAATTAATTTGTAATTAATGTTTTGTCTCAATTAAAGTAAAAAGTCTAATGTACAAGGACTGAATTCTTCTTCCTGAAAACTGTATTTAAACAGCTATTTTACATTAGAATTAGTAGGGTAGTTACTTTAATTGAAAATTTAAAACAATGAGTTGAGTCAATGTTTCGGAAATTATTTTTTATTCATTCATTTCGTCATAACGGACAGGAATTTGCGGATCGTAAAGAGGGCATTTGAATTCTTCCATAGTATCTGCAAGAAGGTTCATCGTTTTACCTTCGGTTCCGTAGCAATCTATTTGTATGCTTTGAGGGGTTGTTTTAACATGAAAAGCTCCTTTTCCTGTGGTGTTTTTCCAACTGCTTTCATCAACTTTTTCCCAGTTTGAAAACACACTATTAATTCTGTTGATAATTACATCAACAGGAAGATCTTCTAATCCTTCAACTCTTTCTTGTTCTACGAGTGCTTCGTAAACCAAATGGTGATTAAGATAGATTCCTTCTTTATATTTCCAAAAAAGTAATTCGTACATTTAAAAAAATTGAAAAATTAAAAAATCAAAAGATTAAAAAACCTGCAAAGGATACTTTTTTAATACTCGAAAGTTCCGTATTCGCTAGTAATAGTCAACTTTTTAGAATCGGCAGCTTCTACTCTACCTACAATTTGTGCATCAACATTAAACGATTTTGAAATAGCAATAATATCTTGTGCAACAGCTTCAGGAACATAAATTTCCATACGGTGACCACAATTGAATACCTGATACATTTCTTTCCAATCTGTTTTAGATTGTTCTTGTATCAACTGGAACAAAGGTGGAACTGGAAACAAATTATCTTTTATAATGTGAAGGTTTTGTACAAAATGTAAAATTTTAGTTTGTGCTCCACCACTACAATGTACCATTCCGTGCACTTCTTTAGAAGTATATTTATCTAAAATTTTCTTGATAATTGGTGCGTAAGTTCGTGTTGGCGAAAGCACTAATTGTCCAGCATCAATTGGAGAATTCTTAACTTCATCCGTCAATTTTACTTGTCCAGAATAAATCAAATCTTCTGGCACAGCTGCATCATAACTTTCTGGGTATTTTGTTGCCAAATACTTCCCGAAAACATCATGACGCGCAGATGTTAATCCGTTACTTCCCATTCCTCCATTATAGCTTTTTTCGTAAGTTGCCTGACCAAAAGAAGCCAATCCTACAATAACATCGCCTGCTTGAATGTTTGCATTATCAATAACATCGCTACGTTTCATTCGAGCAGTAACCGTTGAATCAACAATAATAGTTCTAACAATATCACCTACATCAGCAGTTTCTCCACCTGTAGAATGTATCGTTACTCCAAAAGAGTCTAATTCTTTGATTAATTCTTCTGTACCGTTAATGATTGCTGAAATAACTTCGGCTGGAATCAGATTTTTATTTCGTCCAATCGTTGAAGAAAGCAAAATATTATCTGTAGCTCCTACACATAATAAATCATCAATATTCATAATTAAAGCATCTTGTGCAATCCCTTTCCAAACGGAAATATCAGCTGTTTCTTTCCAATACATGTATGCCAAAGAGGATTTAGTTCCAGCTCCATCAGCATGCATGATTAAGCAATAATCAGTATCCTGAGTTAAATAATCAGGAACAATTTTACAAAATGCTTGAGGAAACAATCCTTTATCTATATTTTTTATAGCATTGTGCACATCTTCTTTCGATGCTGAAACACCACGCTGTGCGTATCTTTTTGAAGTATCTGAACTCATGTAAGGTAGTTGTGTAATCTGCTTTTGAGCAAATAAATTTTTGGGGCAAATATAATTATTTTTTTTGGGTTTTGCCTATTGGCTTTCTAAGTGTTTTGTTAAATCCGCAATCTTCAAATTGAAAATAGATTTATTTCATTAAATTTACATTAATGCTTTGTAAATCAATTATTTAAAACACAATAGAATACATACAAATTGTTTATCACAATAAATTTTAGATTAAATTACACCTTCATTTTTATTAAAATTTAGCTTAAAACCTATTAAAAAACTAAACAAATTTCAAATTCATAATTTAAAGTAGAAAAGTGGAAACCAGAGACCACTATAAAAAACGGGGCCTTACCGAAAAGCCATAAGAGTAGGAAACTAAAAACCTTAACATCATGCCTAAATATGTAATTGAAAGAGAGATTCCCGGTGCTGGTAAATTTAATAGTGAACAATTAAAAACCATTTCACAAACATCTTGTGATGTACTAGGAAAAATGGGACCAAAAATTCAATGGGTTAACAGTCAGGTAACTGCTAATAAAATCTATTGTACTTATATTGCTCCAAATGAGCAAATGATTCGCGATCACGCTCAGCTAGGCGGATTTCCCGCAAATTCAATAAATCAAGTAATTGAAACTATTGACCCTACAACGGCAGAATAAACCATGAGTTACCCCTAATAAGTTCATTTTGCGTCAACTTATTTTAAAACGAGACAAAAAAAAGCCTATCCAAAAAAGATAGGCTTTTATAATTACGTAAAGTTGCAATCGTTATTTAGTAAACAACAATTCTCTATATTTCGTTAAAGTCCAATATTCATTATCAACTAGTAATTCTAGTTTATCACAGTGATTTCTGATGATTTCAAAATATGGTTTTACTTTATTACAATATGCTTCTGCCATTTCTTGCGCATCAGTCAAATTATTTGCTAATTTTCTTTCTTCAGTCATAGCTTCAACTTTAGAATTGATTCCTTCGATATGACCCGAAATATCTTTAATCAAGTTAATTTGCTCTTTAGCAAGAACTTTAAATTCGTCTCCAAAAATATCTTTTAAGCCTTTTACATTCTCAATCAAGGTGTTTTGATAACGAATAGCCGTTGGGATTACATGATTTTTTGAAATATCACCTAAGACTCTACCTTCAATTTGAATTTTCTTAGTGTACTCTTCTAATTCTATTTCATAACGAGCTTCAACCTCAATATGATTCATAATTCCTAATTCAGAGAACAAATCTAATGCTTGTTTTGAAGCTCTAGCTTTCAATGCTTCTGGAGTAGTTTTGAAATTACTTAATCCTCTTTTAGCAGCTTCTATTTCCCAAGCTTCGCTATAACCGTCTCCTTCAAAAAGAATTTTTTTAGATTGCTTGATATACTCTCTTAATACATTGAAAATAGCATCATCTTTCTTCATGTCTTTAGAATCAATCAAAGTATCTACTTCAATTTTGAAAGCTCTCAATTGTTTTGCAACAATAGCATTCAAAGTAGTCATTGCATTAGAACAGTTTGCAGAAGAACCTACAGCTCTAAACTCAAATTTATTTCCTGTAAAAGCAAATGGCGAAGTTCTATTTCTATCTGTATTATCAAGTAAAACGTCTGGAATTTTACCAACAACGTTTAATTTCAAATCTGTTTTTTCTTCAGGAGATAGTTTTCCAGAAGTTACCCCTTCTAATTCAGCCAAAACTTTAGTCAACTGCTCTCCTATAAATACAGAAATAATTGCAGGTGGCGCTTCATTGGCTCCTAATCTGTGGTCATTACTTGCTGTTGCAATAGAGGCTCTTAATAAGGATTCATTATCATTAACAGCTTTTATAGTATTGATAAAGAAAGTCAAAAACTGCAAATTGCTCATTGGCGTTTTACTTGGACTCAATAAGTTAACTCCTGTATCTGTAGCTAATGACCAGTTATTATGCTTACCAGAACCGTTTACTCCTTTAAAAGGTTTTTCATGGAATAATACTTTGAAATTGTGACGTTCAGCCACTTTTTCCATAACATCCATCAATAAACAGTTGTGATCTACTGCTAAATTTGTTTCTTCAAAAATAGGAGCCAACTCAAATTGATTTGGTGCCACTTCATTATGACGTGTTTTAACAGGTATTCCTAACAACATACATTCTTGCTCTAAATCCCTCATGTAAGTCAATGCACGCGTAGGAATAGAACCGAAATAATGGTCGTCTAATTGTTGTCCTTTGGCAGAAGTATGTCCCAATAAAGTTCTTCCAGTCATCATAAGATCAGGACGAGATCTAGCCAAAGACCTGTCAACCAAGAAATATTCTTGTTCCCAACCTAATGTTGCAGTAACCTTTTTAACATTTTTATCAAAATATTTACAAACTTCTGTAGCCGCATCATCCATAACTGATAAAGCTCTCAACAAAGGAATTTTATTATCTAAAGCTTCTCCTGTATAAGAAATGAAAACTGTAGGAATACATAAAGTTGTTCCATATATAAATGCTGGCGAAGTAGGATCCCAAGCTGTGTAACCTCTTGCTTCAAATGTATTTCGAATACCTCCATTTGGAAAACTTGAAGCATCTGGTTCTTGTTGTACCAATTGCGCTCCTCCAAATTTTTCAACCGGATCACTTCCATCATAAGATGTTTCAAAAAAAGCATCATGTTTTTCAGCTGTTGTACCAGTAAGTGGTTGAAACCAATGCGTATAATGTGTTACACCTTTAGATAAGGCCCACTCTTTCATCCCCATCGCGATATAATCCGCTAACTTTCTGTCTATTTTAGTTCCATTCTGAACTGCACCTTGTACCCCCTTAAAAGCATCTGAAGTTAAATATTGCTTCATTGCCTTTTCATTAAAAACATTCGAACCAAAAATAGATGATTTTCTATCTGATTCTTCAAATTTAAATGGCTCTCTTGTAGAAGCTTCTCTCAAAGCTTGAAAACGTAATGTTGACATTTTAGACAAATTTTAAGTTGTTAATAATTGATTTTATTACAAATAACAAATATAAACAATAAAAAACAATTAAAATAAGCGCTAACAATTATGGAATTAATTTTTAATGATAGATAAAATTATCATTTTTTAAATATACCCCCCTATAAAATACGCTTATGTGAAAAATAAAGTCTTAGACCACAAAAATCACCCCCTGATTTTTACCAACGGAAAAAATATTTTACATTTGCAAACAGATAAATAAAGAATAAATATATAATATTATGGCTAAAATAAAATTAGAATACCTTTGGTTAGATGGTTATGAACCAACACAAAATCTTAGAAGTAAAACTAAAGTTGAAGAGCACGAAAATTTTCAAGGTACTTTAGCAGAAATTGGAAACTGGTCATTTGATGGTTCATCAACTAGACAAGCAGAAGGTGGTTCATCAGATTGTTTATTAGTACCAGTTGCTATTTATCCAGATCCAACACGTATCAACGGATATTTAGTAATGACCGAAGTTATGAATGCAGATGGAACTCCTCACTCTTCTAATGGTAGATCTACTATTGATGATGATGGAGATTTTTGGTTCGGTTTTGAACAAGAATATTTCATTATGGACAACCATACATTATTGCCTTTAGGATTCCCTATAGGTGGTTACCCTGCTCCACAAGGTATGTACTACTGTTCAGTAGGTGGAAAAAACACTCACGGTAGAGATATCGTTGAAGAGCATGCAGATTTATGTATTGCTGCAGGTATTAACTTTGAAGGTATAAACCAAGAAGTTGCTTGTGGTCAATGGGAATTCCAATTGTTCGCAAAAGGAGCTAAAAAAGCAGGTGACGAAATCTGGGTTGCTAGATACTTATTAGATCGTTTATCTGAAAAATATAACTGTTTTATTGAATACCACCCAAAACCTCTTGGAGATACTGACTGGAATGGTTCAGGTATGCACGCTAACTTCTCAAATGAAGTATTAAGAACATGTGGTTCTAAAGAAACATACGAAAAAATATGTGAAGCTTTCAGACCAGTTACTAAAGAGCACATCGCTGTTTACGGAGCTTACAATGAGTTACGTTTAACAGGTAAACACGAAACTGCTTCTATCAATGATTTCTCTTATGGAGTATCTGATAGAGGATGTTCAATCCGTATTCCTTTAATGACTGTTCAAAAAGGATGGAAAGGATGGTTAGAAGACAGAAGACCAGCTTCTAATGGTGATCCATACAAAATTGCAGCAAGAATTATAAAAACTGTTAAATCAGCATTGTAATTCACTCTATTTATACTAAAAAGTGCCATTATAATTAATGGCACTTTTTTTTGCTCTAAAAAATCCGACTTTTATCCCCAATAAATTTAGAAGTTAAATAATCATAAAGTATCTTTGCAAACCACTAATTTAACTACTTAAAATATGATTGTCTGGATATGTTTTTTAATAGCAATTTTTATATTTCTTGCACTTGACTTAGGTGTCTTTAACAAAACACCACATATAATAAGCTCTAAAGAAGCCGGCAAATGGACTCTTATCTGGGTTACTCTATCTTTTCTGTTTTCAGGAATGATTTATTGGTTGTACAGCAACAACCACATTGCTAATCCTGACGCATTAAAACCAACTACGGCCGCTATAAAATTTATTACCGGTTATTTAATTGAATTATCGCTGAGTGTCGATAATATATTTGTAATTGCCATCATTTTTTCTGCTTTCAAAATACCACAAAAATACCAACATCGTGTGCTATTTTGGGGAATTCTAGGAGCAATTATATTTAGAGGGTTGATGATCTTTTTTGGTGTTTTACTTATTAATAAATTTGCTTGGACTACCTATCTTTTTGGTGCTTTTTTAATTTACACAGCGTTAAAAATGTTAATGAATGGAGAAGATGACAAATTTGAACCCAAAAAATCATTTGTCTATAAAAGTCTGAAAAAATTAATGCCTATTTCCAATCATATAGACCAAGAACATTTTTTTGTAAAAAGACGCCATATTACTGCTGCCACACCTCTTTTTGTAGCATTAGTTGTTATTGAAGTAATGGATGTCATCTTTGCAATTGATAGCGTTCCGGCAATTTTAGCAATTACAAACGATCCTTTTTTAGTGTTCAGTTCTAATATTTTTGCTATTTTAGGATTACGTTCTATGTACTTCTTTTTAGCAAACATGCTAGCTAGATTCAATTATTTAGAATACAGTCTTATTGCCATATTAAGCTTTGTTGGAATCAAAATGCTACTACATGATTTTATAGAAATCCCCGAATGGGCTTCATTAGCATTTATTGCTACTGCACTTTTAATTGGAATTATTGTTTCTTTAAAACTAAATAAAGAAGTAGACGAAATTGAAGAAGAAACGAATTAATATTTGGTTTACTTAAAATATAAAAGGCTGTCAAAATTATTTTAACAGCCTTTTTCAATAACAGCTCTAAAGATTTAGTTCAAAACTTTAACATTAGAATCATCAATGCCGTAAGCATTTATTACTGCATTGTAATCTGAAAATTTAACTTTACTAACCGATTTATTTGTTAGATATCCTGGAATAATTACAATTCTAAAAGTTTGATTAGATCTGTATTGGTCTAAAACAGATTGTAAATCATTACCAACCATATAAATACTCACATCATTCATAGTAAAATCAAAGTGATACGCAAAATCAAGTGTTCCATCTGAAAAATAATAACTTTCTGGCAACAACTTCCAAACATCTTGACCTTGGAAAGTTCCAGATAATCTATATACTAAAACCATATCCGAAGAATAAATAGCTGGCACAAGATCAACCCCTCTCGAATAAGCATTTAGTGAATTAAAGGAAACGTTATTAACTTCAAATACTTCACTAATTGTATCATTGTCAACATAAGCTGTATCATCATTTGTTGTGCAACCTTGTAAACTAAAGATTCCAACAATCGCTAAAAGTATAGTTATTCTTTTCATAATATAAAGTGTTTAAGTTTAATATGCTTATCCAAAAACCAAACCAAAAAATATTTTTACTAAAAATTATTTTCCTTTTTGGGAACAAAACACACTCAAAACACCAGTAAATAGCTGGTAATTAACCCTAATAAAATATTTTTATTTTTTTTAAATAATCATCTGGATCAATAATAATAATAATAATACATCTTCAAGCTAATTCAGAATATAGCAACTTTTTTTTATTTAATAATTCATCAACCTATTCATATTTACCCCAAACACATATTCAATTAACCTTCAAGAAACTACAAGGATATTGAAAGGGTAAAATAGTGCTTAAATCAGAAAATACGCTGTCTTTTAATCTTAAATCAAAAAGTAATTTTACAATAGAAATTTTAAGTATTAATTTAAAACTAGAATTATGAAAAACATTTTAAAATTTAGTTTTTTGTTGATAGTAACAATGACTAGTATGAGTTCGTATGCAATCGATGGCGATTTTTTACTTAATGTAAAAAAAGGTAAAGGAAATGAAATTAGCTTTTCAATGAATGAAATCAAAAAAGTTAATGTCTCTATTTATGATGATGAAAAAAACTTAATCTTCACCGAAATAGCAAAAGGTGAAAAGGGGATTTTGAGAACTTACAACTTAGATGAACTTCCTGCTGGAACGTACTATTTAGTTGTAGAAAACGATCTAAAAAGCGTAAAACATGAAATCATTATTGCTGAAGAAAAGTCAATTTTGACTACAAAAGTAATTTCAGAAGTTTACAAACCGGCTATGAAAAATAAAAATGTAGCCAATGTTAATTAGATTATTAGAAAAAAGAATTCCAAAATGTAATGTTTAAGAGGCTGTCTATATAGTATAAAACAGCCTCTTTTATTTTTTATAAATATAATTTTATTAATTACATATTTCGTCTATATTGGCCTCCAACTTCAAATAAAGCAGTTGTAATTTGTCCTAAAGAACAGACTTTTGTTGCTTCCATTAAGTGCTCGAATAAATTTTCATTTTTAATGGCTGCTTCTTGAATTGAATCTAATTGTTCCTTTACTTTATCCGCATTGGCTTGGTGTAAATTATTCAACATTTTAATTTGGTATTGTTTTTCTTCTTCAGTGGCACGAATCACTTCCGCTGGAATAATTGTAGGTGAACCTTTAGAACTCAAGAACGTATTCACTCCGATAATTGGAAACTCACCAGTATGTTTCAAGGTTTCATAATACAAACTTTCTTCCTGAATTTTACTTCTTTGGTACATCGTTTCCATAGCGCCAAGAACACCACCACGCTCGGTTATTCTGTCAAATTCTTCTAAAACTGCCGCTTCAACTAAATCTGTTAATTCTTCTATGATAAACGAACCTTGTATTGGATTTTCATTTTTAGCAAGTCCTAATTCTTTATTGATTATCAATTGTATCGCCATCGCTCTTCGCACAGATTCTTCTGTAGGTGTTGTAATTGCCTCATCATACGCATTGGTATGCAAAGAATTGCAGTTGTCATAAATAGCATACAAAGCCTGTAAAGTGGTACGAATATCATTAAAATCAATTTCTTGTGCATGAAGTGAACGACCAGAAGTCTGAATGTGATATTTCAGCATTTGAGCACGTTCGTTAGCACCGTATTTATTTTTCATAGCTTTCGCCCAAATTTTACGAGCTACACGACCAATAACAGCATATTCAGGATCAACACCATTCGAAAAGAAAAAGGATAAATTGGGTCCAAAATCATTGATATTCATTCCACGACTCAAATAATATTCTACATAAGTAAATCCATTAGAAAGTGTGAAAGCCAATTGTGTGATTGGATTTGCTCCTGCCTCAGCAATATGATAGCCCGAAATAGAAACCGAATAAAAATTCCTTACATTATTAGTAATAAAATATTCCTGCACATCGCCCATTAATCTCAACGCAAATTCGGTAGAAAAAATACAGGTATTTTGCGCTTGATCTTCTTTCAAAATATCAGCTTGAACAGTTCCTCTAACTTGGGACAGCGTTCTGGCTTTAATTTCATTATAAACATCCAAAGGTAAAACCTGATCTCCAGTTACGCCCAAAAGCATCAACCCTAAACCATTATTTCCTTCAGGCAAATCTCCTTGGTAATAAGGCCTTTCAACTCCTTTTTTAGAATAAATAGCATTAATTTTTTGGGTAACTTCAGCTTCAAGATTATTTTCTTTGATGTAAAACTCACATTGTTGATCAATCGCCGCATTCATAAAAAACCCTAACAACATTGGAGCCGGACCATTAATCGTCATACTCACTGATGTCATAGCGTGAACCAAATCGAACCCAGAATATAATTTCTTAGCATCATCTAAACAACAAATCGAAACTCCGGCATTTCCTATTTTTCCATAAATATCAGGGCGTAAATGTGGATCATTTCCATACAAAGTAACACTATCAAAAGCTGTTGACAATCGCTTTGCGGGCAATCCTGCACTTACGTAATGAAAACGCTTATTAGTTCTTTCTGGTCCGCCTTCACCTGCAAACATTCGTGATGGATCTTCACCTTCTCGTTTAAATGGATACAAACCTGCAGTAAAAGGAAATTCTCCAGGAACATTTTCCTGTAAGCACCAACGCAGAATATCGCCCCAAGCTTGATACTTTGGCAACGCTATTTTCGGAATTTGAGAATGAGAAAGCGACTCCGTATGTGTAGCCATTTTTATTTCCCTGTCGCGAACTTTGAATGTATAAACTGGATTTTTGTATTTATTTACTTTTTCATTCCAAGTCAAAATAATTTCCCAATTGTAGGGATCCAAATCCATTTTTACTTTATCAAACTGGTTCAGCAAAAGATTCAAAAATATTTTATCTTCAGTGGCGTCCGGTTTTTCAGCTTCTAAAGCAGTTGGCAAAACCGAATCGTCATTAATTCCAGTTTTGTTCAATTCAGGATTTTTTTTAGCAACCGATTCAATCGTTTTAAAAATTCCGTATAATTTTTGAGCAACTTGTTCTTGGCTAAGAGCCGTAACATCATATTTTCTGTTGCTTTCGGCAATTTCAGATAAGTAACGCGTTCTGTGCGGCGGAATAACAAAAATTTTCTCGCTCATTTCACGAGTAATTTGGAACGTTGATTTCAAATCAGAATTTGTTTTCTCCTGAATTTTATCCATAATCGCTTTGTAAAGCGTATTCATTCCAGGATCATTGAACTGCGAAGCAATTGTCCCAAAAACTGGAAGTGTATCTAAATCCGCATCCCAAAGATTGTGGTTGCGTTGGTATTGTTTTTTCACGTCTCTTAACGCATCAAGAGAACCACGTTTGTCAAATTTATTTATCGCTACTAAGTCGGCAAAATCGAGCATATCAATTTTTTCTAATTGAGTTGCGGCACCAAATTCTGGTGTCATTACATATAAAGAAACATCAGAATGATCCATAATTTCCGTATCAGATTGCCCGATTCCTGAAGTTTCCAGTATTATGATATCATATTTAGCTGCTTTAATCACTTGAATAGCATCAGCGACATATTTTGACAAAGCTAAATTTGATTGACGTGTAGCCAATGAACGCATATAAACACGAGGACTATTGATGGCATTCATCCTAATTCTATCGCCAAGCAATGCGCCTCCAGTTTTACGTTTTGATGGATCAACAGAAATTATTCCGATAGTTTTTTCTGGAAAATCAATTAAAAAACGACGGACTAATTCGTCCACTAAAGATGATTTTCCTGCGCCACCCGTTCCTGTAATTCCGAGGACAGGAATCGTACTCTTTTCATTCTTTTTATGTATTTCTTCCAAAGTTTTGGCTGCTATATCAGGAAAATTCTCTGCTGATGAAATAATTCTTGCAATTGCTTTTGGATTTTTTTCTTCTAGATGATTTATTTCATCATTTAATTTATCACCTATTGCATAATCCGATTGCTCCACTAAATCATTTATCATCCCTTGCAAACCCATAGCACGCCCATCGTCAGGAGAATAAATTCTTGTGATTCCATAAGCTTGTAATGCTGCTATTTCAGAAGGCAAGATTACTCCACCACCACCTCCAAATATCTTAATTTGTCCAGCACCTTTCTCTTGAAGCAAGTCGTACATATATTTAAAATATTCGTTGTGACCGCCTTGATATGATGTTATTGCAATAGCATTCGCATCTTCTTGAATAGCTGTATTTACAACTTCTTCCACGCTTCTATCATGACCTAAATGTATCACCTCAACACCTGTAGATTGAATAATTCTACGCATGATATTTATGGCTGCATCATGGCCATCAAAAAGTGCGGCAGCAGTAACAATTCTTACTTTATTAGTAGGTATATACGGTTTTATATGTTCCATTTTATGAATATGATAATTTAATAGCGCAATTTACGATTTATTTTTAATTATTACTTAATTCCAGACACTGTTGTTGATAAAAAAGCAATATGCCTTTATTGCAAGTCCAATAAAAAAGAGAACACTTTCTATGAATCACTTGTTCCTAAATAAAATTAGAACTTTATTTTTGAATAAGTAGTACTTTTGGCACGAACTTTAGGGTGAACTGAGGAACTAACGTATAAAAACAATTTAAGATGAAAAGAATTTTAATTTTAGTAATCGCAGTCTCATTTTCAAGTTGTGCAGAAATGCAACAAGTTCTTAATCAATTACCTCAAAAACAAGGAATTGGAGGGTTTGATATTGCTGGAGGATTGAGAGAAGCATTGAATAATGGAATTTCAAAACAGGTAACAAAATTGACCGCTGTAGACGGCTTTTACAAAAATGAAGCTGTAAAAATTTTATTACCAGAAGAATTAAGAAAAGTAGATTCTGGTTTGAGAAAAATGGGTTTGAGCGCATTGGCCGATGAAGGTTTAAAAGTATTAAACCGTGCTGCCGAAGATGCCGTTAAAGAATCTACTCCTATATTTGTTGATGCGGTAAGAAACATAACTTTTACAGATGCCAAAACCATTTTGATGGGTAATGAAAATTCAGCGACTACCTATTTGCAAAATAGTACTTCAACTGCGATATACGGGAAATTTAATCCTGTGATTAAAAATTCATTTAATAAAGTGGGAGCCGATAAAGTTTAGGCTAACATTATAACAAAATACAACAGCATTCCATTAGTAAATAAAGTAAACCCTGATTTAACTGATTATGTTACCAATCAAGCGATGAATGGCGTTTTCAAAATGATTGCAGTGGAAGAAAAAAAAATCCGAACAAATTTAAGTTCAAGAACATCCGTTTTATTGCAAAAAGTTTTTGCGATGCAGGATAAAATCTAATTTGAATTTTAGCCATTTTTAAAACACAAAACAGGCAAATCAAATTTTGTTATAAAAAGAAATAAGTTTAGTTTTGAAAAATACAATTCTGTACAATACGGACTAAAGCTGAAAGAGACACTTAAAATGCAAAAAATTACCATACTTATACATTGCGAAGACCAAAAAGCAATTATTTCCTCTGTTACCAATTACATTGCCTCTATTGATGGTAATATTATTTATCTAGACCAACATGTTGATGCTGATGAAAATGTATTTTTCATGCGTTTGGAATGTGAGTTCAGTGCAAAAAATTGGGATATCGAAGCTATAAAAACTGATTTTCAAGCTAATTTAGCCACTCCATTTAATATGTCTTGGGAAATATATACCCAAGACGAAAAACCAAAAATGGCTTTGTTTATTTCTAAATACGACCATTGTTTATATGATATTTTAGGACGTTATAGTGCTGGAGAATTACCTCTCGAAATTCCTTTAATCATAAGCAATCATGAGGATTTAAAATCAGTTGCAGAACGTTTTTCTATTCCTTTTCATTATGTTCCTTTTACGAAAGAAATCAAAATCGAAGGAGAACAAAAGCAAATGGATTTATTGAAACAATATAAAATTGACTTCATCGTTTTAGCACGCTACATGCAAATCATAACACCTAATTTGATTGCAAAATATAAGAATCAAATTATCAATATTCATCATTCCTTTCTACCAGCATTTCCTGGAGCAAAACCATACCATTCGGCTTTCAAACGTGGCGTAAAAATTATTGGTGCCACCAGCCATTATGTAACGGAAGGATTAGACGAGGGTCCAATTATCGAGCAAGATATTGCCCGAGTTTCACACAGCCATTCTATAGAAGATTTTATTATGAAAGGACGTGATTTAGAACGTATGGTTTTGGCAAGAGCCATAAAACTGCATGCAGAAAGAAAAACCATGGTTTACAACAACAAAACTGTGGTGTTTTCATAAAAAAAATAACACATTCACTTATAAAAAAATGCTCCTTAAATAAGGAGCATTTTTTATTTAAACTATCGTTCTAACATATCAACATCTACACCCAGTCCATCAGCAACTGCGGCACCTAATCTTCCATCAACTCTATACCAATGACACAATTGTCTGTTGATAATTTCGGCTTTTTTAGGACCTTCTATTCCTGACATAGCACTAATAATATTATGCACCGTATTTTCTT
Source organism: uncultured Flavobacterium sp. (assembly GCA_963512955.1). Classification (GTDB taxonomy): domain Bacteria; phylum Bacteroidota; class Bacteroidia; order Flavobacteriales; family Flavobacteriaceae; genus Flavobacterium. Next base: position 30,008 of record CAUPOP010000017.1, read on the forward strand.
GTTGTTTTGGAGTCATAATTTTGAATAAATTCCCAGGTTGGGTATAATGATCATTCTCGCCTTCACAGTTTCTATCATACCAATCCGCAATGGTACTTTGTACTTCTAATGGTGGTTCTTTGTAGGCTAGATCGATTTTCATATCATCAAAACTATTTGGATAATAATTTGGATTTTCGCCACCATTACCGTCTATTCTCATTTGACCGTCTCTTTGATAATTATTAGTTGCAAATGGACAGCGATTTACAGGAATCTGCTCGTAATTTGCCCCCAAACGATACCGATGCGCATCAGGATAAGAAAGTAAACGACCTTGCAACATTTTATCAGGCGAATAGCCTATCCCATTTACAATATGTGCTGGCGCAAAAGCTGCTTGCTCAATATCTTGAAAATAGTTGTGAGGATTTTGATTAAGTTCTAAAACCCCCACGTCAATTAAAGGAAAATCAGCATGAGGCCACACTTTTGTTAAATCAAATGGGTTAAAATAGTACTCTTGAGAATTTGCTTGTGCCTCTGTCATTACTTGAATTTTAAGATCCCATTTTGGAAAATTACCCGCATCGATATTTTCAATCAAATCACGTTGTGAAAAGTCCATATCATGCGCTTTCATCTGGGCTGCTTCTTCATTAGTAAAATTCTTAATCCCTTGCGCCGTTTTAAAATGAAATTTCACATAAAAACGTTCGTTAGCATTATTAATCATCGAAAAAGTATGACTTCCATATCCATTCATATGACGATATCCATAAGGAGTTCCTCTATCCGACATTAATATCAAAACTTGATGCAAACTTTCTGGATTTAATGACCAATAATCCCACATCATTGTTGGTGACTTCATATTCGTATAAGGATCTCGTTTTTGAGTATGAATAAAATCGCCAAACTTTTTTGGATCTTTTATAAAGAAAACTGGCGTATTGTTCCCTACTAAATCCCAATTTCCATCTTCCGTATAAAATTTTATTGCAAATCCTCTAGGATCACGTTCTGTATCAGCCGAACCTTTTTCTCCACCAACAGTTGAAAACCGAAGCAATACTTTAGTTTCCTTTCCGATTCCTGAAAAGACTTTTGCTTTCGTATATTTAGTAATATCATGAGTTACTGTAAAAGTTCCAAATGCTCCAGAACCTTTTGCATGAACCACTCTTTCTGGAATACGCTCCCTGTTGAAATGGGCCATTTTTTCGTGAAGAATATAATCTTGAAGCAATAACGGACCTCGCGGGCCTATTGATTGTGAATTTTCATTTTCTACAAAAGGTCTTCCAGACGCTGTTGTAAGCTTATTATGTGATTTCATAATTGTAAAATATAATAGTTACATCCAAAAGTGGCTTACTTAAAATTATAAATGAGTAGATAGTTTTTATTTCAAGACAAAAACTATTTATTGATTTTTACAACACATAAAAAAATAAGAAAATAATCTGATTTTCAGGGGCAAAAAAGGGGATTGAAAATCAACATAATAAAGTTAAGAAACTTAACTTATTAACAACAAAGTAATAACAAAATCTTAACAGCCAACAAAGGCTTTATGTTTCATCTTTGTAGTGTAATAAACTGGTTATTTATTACTTTGGTTTTGGTTAGTTATAAAAATGCTGATATCTTTTGATATCGGCATTTTTTATTTTGTAGTATTTATAAAAGAGAGTACTGCAGCGTTAAATGCCAGTGGCTGTTCAACGTTTACAACGTGGCCACAATTAGCAATAACAAATAATTGTGAGGAACGATAATGGCTTTCGACTACTTTACGAACAGAGGGTAAAAACATATAATCTTCCTCGCCCATCACATATAAAGTAGGAATACTTAATTCTACTTGCCTAAACCATTTTAGCACCGGATTAATTTCGGCAGTTAGTTTAAACCATTTTATAAATTCTTTTTGGTATAATTTCTTGGCTTCGTTTATAAAAAGTAATCTTGATTGTTTATGGCTTTTTTTAGGCATTATTACAAAAGCAAAAAATCGATACAAAACTAAATACGGCAGCACATACTTGAACATGTTACCCAGTCGCATTAATACCTGAGAACGAAAATTCATCTTAAGAATTGCTCCACCTAAAATCATGCTTTGAACGCGCTCCGGATACATTTCTGCCAATTGTCTTATCAAGATTGTTCCCAAAGAAATGCCAACAAAATGTGATTTTTCAATTTTTAAAAAATCCAAAACCTCCAAAATATCATGAGATAAAGCGGAGAAGGTATATTTTTGTTTAAAAGCTGTTTTTATTGTTGTTTTCGAATTTCCATGGCCTCTTAAATCTAAAAGGAGAACATTATATTGTTTCTGAAAATCCCGAATTTGTTTAAACCAAATAGAAGAACTACCACCTGCACCATGCACAAAAGTTACCCATTGTGTGCTGGTTTCATTTTTATAAATGGTGTAATTAATCATATTTGTTTTTTTGGTAAAAATAGAATTTTAATTTTAATTGTCAATCTTAACATAAAATAATGCTCATTTAAAGATTCTATAACGTAAATTTGCAAAAAATTACACTCATGCAAGGATTATTGAAAGAGAAAAGTGAAATAGAAAGACTACAAAGAGAATTTAAAATTCTTTCAGAACAAATTTCAAAAACAGACAAACGTACTACCGAGTCAAATATTCAAACAGAAGAATTAATTTTGGAGGAATGTGAAGCTTAATTGTTGATGTATTTTCTTGAAATAATCGAACGCTTTTAACAACCGACTTCCATACCAAGAAAACATTTCTCCATCTACAAAAATTATTTTTACATGATGGGTAAATTGTTCTATCTCTAAAGCGTCGGCTTCTTTAAAAGGAAATGGCTCTGATGAAAGAAAAATTATATCTGGATTTTCTTCTGATTTTATTTTTCTTAAATCAATTTCAGGATAACGCCCCGAAATCTCAGGATTTTTATCATACATGTTATTGAAGTGATTCAGTTTCAACAATTCATTGATAAAATTATCTGAACCAGCAACCATATAAGGATCTTTCCAAATGAAATAAGCAACTTTTTTAAATGGCTTCTCTTTTATGAAGTCCTTAAAATCATTCAAAGCAAAAGCCAATTTATCATTCCATTTTTGTGCTTCTACTCGGCAATTAAATAATTGACCAAAGTCAAAAATCATCTTAAAATTATCCTCAATAGCAATAATATCAGTTACCCAAACAGGACATATTTTACGCAATTCATTAACCATTTCTAGCGTATTCTCTTCTTTGTTGCAAATGATAATATCTGGAAATAATTCTTTTATTTTATCGAAATGAACCTGCTTAGTTCCTCCAACAATTTTCTTTATTGATTTGAAATGATACGGATGAACACAAAACTTCGTAATCCCGACAATTCTGTCCTCCAACCCTAAATCATATAACAATTCCGTTTGTGATGGGACTAGTGAAACGATTCTTTTTGGGGCAGTTTCAAAAAAATGAGAAACACCTAATTGGTCTTTAAAAATTTTCATTTATAATGGATTTTTAACCGTTTAATAATAATAACATCCATACTATTTTTTTATCTTTGCAGTATGAAAACATGTATTAAAATAGCCCTCCTTTTTTTTATAGTTTCTACCTCTATATTCGCACAACCTTTAGTTAATGTTAGCTTACAAAAAAACAGTTCTTTAACAATTACAGGAACAACAAATGTAGTTTCTTTTAAAATTTTTCAGAATGGAGACAAGCTTTCTAACAAGAAAATGTCTTTTACCACTACACAAAATCAAAATAAAATAGCCTTAAGTGATAATAAGCTTTCTGTTATTGTAAAAGACTTTACTTCAAATAACAAAATGGCTTTAAGAGATTTTTTAAAACTTTTAAAATCAGAAACTTACCCTACTTTACTCGTCCAAATAAATTATCTTGACTTAGATTCTTCAACGGACAAATCAGAATCAAATGGAGGAAATGCTGTTGTAAGCATTACAATTACCGGAGTCAAAAGACATTATATGATACCTATTTCATTTGATAGTGACGGTGATACCTATTTCATCAAAGGTAAAAAGAAACTGAGTATTCGTGATTTTGGACTCACTCCAGTAAGCCAAATGATGGGTTTAATCAAAGTGAGTGAATGGATCGATATTGACTTCAATATGATATGCAAAATTAAAGTCACTAATACCGAGGAAATCTAAGATTTAGATTGAATACTTTCTCTAAAAACATCTTGGGATTTTAACCCAAGATTGCTTCCATTTCTTGTTGCATTTTTAAAGCTTCTTCTCTTGCCTTTAAAATATAATCTTTTCCGTTTGAAGCATAAATTATAGCTCTAGATGAATTGATTAGCAATCCAACATTAGCATTCATTCCATATTTACAAACCTCTGAAAGGCTTCCGCCTTGAGCGCCAACACCAGGAACTAACAAGAAACTATCTGGAACAATCTTACGGATTTCTGTAAAATATTCTGCTTTGGTAGCACCAACTACATACATTAAGTTTTCGCTGTTTTTCCATGATTTAGAAGTTTCTAATACTTGCTTGTATAACTCTTTCCCATTTGTATTTAAAGTTTGGAAATCAAAAGCTCCTTCATTAGAAGTTAAGGCTAATACTATGGTGTGCTTGTTTTCAAAAGCTAAAAAAGGCTCTACAGAATCTTTACCCATATATGGAGCAACAGTAACACTATCAAAATTCATGTCTTCAAAAAAAGCTTTTGCATACATCGATGAAGTATTGCCAATATCTCCTCTTTTTGCATCCGCTATAGTGAAAATTTCAGGATGATTCTGATTAATATAATCAATCGTTTTTTGCAAAGACAACCACCCTTTTATTCCATAAGCTTCATAAAAAGCAGTATTAGGTTTGTATGCAACCGCTAAATCATGAGTAGCGTCAATAATAGCCTTATTAAATTCAAAAATAGGATCTTCTAATTCAAGTAAATGCTGTGGAATTTTATTCAAATCAACATCTAATCCTACACATAGAAACGATTTTTTGATTTTAATTTGGTCTATCAGTTGTTCTGTCTTCATTTGATTGAAAAGATTAAAGTTTGAAGTTTAAGGTTGCTATACTTTTCGCTTAATAGTATTGGCTTTTGTTTTTTTTCAAAATTAAAAAAAATACCATGCTAACTAATTTAGTATGGTATCTTTCTTTTTATTCATGCTTTCGATTAGTTTAAAAAACTTCGCTAGCTTCTTTTAGTTTCTCCATATTATTCACCAACTGAAGTTCGTCAACAATTTTTTGGATATCACCATTCATAATATTTCCTAAATCATATAAGGTTAAACCAACTCTATGATCTGTAACACGCCCTTGCGCATAATTATACGTACGTATTTTAGCAGAACGGTCACCTGAACTTACTTGAGAAGTACGTTTTGAAGCATCTTGTTCTTGCTTTTTAGCTAATTCTTGTTCGTATAAACGAGAACGCAAAACCGTTAATGCTTTATCTTTATTCTTATGTTGCGATTTTTGATCTTGACATTGTGCCACTAATCCTGTAGGAATGTGTGTCAAACGAACCGCTGATTTAGTTGTATTTACAGATTGTCCACCTGGCCCTGAAGAACAGAAGAAATCCACACGTACATCATTCATATCAATTTGAACATCAAATTCCTCTGCTTCTGGAAGTACCATAACAGTTGCTGCTGATGTATGCACACGTCCTTGCGTTTCTGTTTGAGGAACACGTTGTACACGGTGAACTCCAGCTTCAAACTTAAGCGTTCCATAAACATCCTCTCCAGTAACTTCAAAAATAACCTCTTTAAATCCTCCCGATGTACCCTCGTTCATATCTACAACCGAAGTCCTCCAACCGCGATTTTCACAATATTTAGTATACATACGGAATAAATCTCCAGCAAAAATACTTGCCTCATCACCACCCGTTCCAGCACGAATCTCAACCATGACATTCTTTGCATCTTCCGGATCTTTAGGAATCAACATAAATTTGATTTCTTCTTCTAATTCTGGCAATCTTTCTTTTGCTTCATCTAGTTGCATCTTAGCCATTTCGGTCATATCTGCATCACTCCCATCAGCAATTATTTCATTCGCTTCATCAATATTTGCCATCAAAAGCACATATTCATCTCGCTTTTCAGCTAAAGCTTTTAAGTTTTTATACTCTTGATTCAATTGCACATAACGTTTCTGATCCGCAATAACATCCGGCTGGATTATTAAATCCGAAATCTCATCGAAACGTTGTTTTACTATTTGAAGTCTATCTAACATATTCTTGATCCTTTATTTGGAGTGCAAATTTAGTGAAAAGATTGCACATTTCAGATTGCACATTTCAGATTTTTTTTCTGGAGCTATTTCCTGCTATTCGCTATATCTTTTTCTGCCAAAAAAAGCAGAAAAAAGGATGTCACTACTATCAGGGCTAGGGAATTTGTGTATAAAAAAGACAGCCTTTACGGTTTTCTGTAAAATGCTTGTTTCAAAAGAACTTACTTTTGATTAGCCATTTAAAATTGATGATTTTTTTGTAAGTTTTTTTTGTATTAAGTTGTATATTTGGAGATAATAATTAATGCAAACGAACTTTCGTATTTAAACAAATTATGAACAATTTTTATTAAAATGTAACTTTAAATAGACTAAAGAAATGGCTGAAATTGATAAATCTAGAATTGAATTTGATAAAATTAAAGTTAACATTAATAATTTCATAAGAGAAGATAATAATGAATCGGATACAAGATCTAAAATAATTGATAATTATCTTATTAATATTTTAGGTTGGACTGAAAAAGATATTAAAAGAGAAGGCCATATTGATTCAGGATATTTTGACTACAAAATCAGTTGTCCTTCGATTTCGTTCGTAATTGAAGCAAAAAGGAATTTTAAAGAATTTATTTTACCCTCAGCACATCATAAAGTAAAGATAAAAACAATTTTGAAAGAGAACTACGATGTAATTTCTCAAATTAGAAATTATTGTGGTGATATTGGTTTACAATATGGAATCATAACTAATGGAAAACAATTTATAATTGCAAAATTTTTTAATTCTGATGGTAATGATTGGAAAGAAAATATTTGCTTAATATTTCATAGTCTTGAAGATATTGAAAATAGATTTGTAGAGTTTTATGATAATACTTCAAAATTTTCGCTAATAAATAATGGTGGTTTTAAGTATGATTATCTCCCTGCAGAAAATGAAGCAAAAACAATTTTATCGACTTTGATACAAAGAGATAAAGAAATTGATAGAAATAATTTGAGTGCACAAATTTCACCAACAATAGACCGATTTTTTGGGGAAATATTTTCTTCTGAACAAGAAGATGATTTGGAATTTATTAAAGAGTGTTTCGTTGAAAACAAGGAATCAAAAAAAAATCGAGATGAAATAGAACGTCTTTTTGCAGATAAAGCTCCACTAATGGCAAATGTTGTTAAAGCTGTAAATACTAATAGTATTGTACAACAAATAGCAGTAGAAATATGTGGTGATGGAATTAATATTAAAAATCCGACTCCTCCAAAACCAATAATTATTATTGGAACAAAAGGCGCAGGAAAAACAACATTTATTAATCATTTATTCAGAACAAAGGATGATGAATTTTCAGAAAATCATTTAACTATTTACATAGATTTTAGAGAGTTTTATGAAACATACAATTCGTTTGAACCAAATAATATTTCTAAGGAAATTTATGAAAAACTCAAAGACAAATATTCAATTTTAGAGTTACATAGTCTTAAAATCCTAAAAAGAATTTATCAAAAGGAAATTAAGCAGAATAACGAAAGTTTATGGCTTTATGCTCAAAATAAGTCAGAAACTTATGATAAATTATTATCAGATTTTTTGACAGAAAAACTTATGGATTATTCTAAACATCTTGAACATTTAAATAATTATTTAATCAAAGAGAGAAGAAAAAGAATAATTATAATTATCGATAATGCAGATCAATATTCTATTCCAATTCAAGAGAAAATTTTCCTTTATTCTCATTCTTTATCCAGAAATTCTAATTGTGGTATAATTTTTTCTTTAAGGGAGGGGTATTATTACAAATGGAGAAATAAACCCCCTTTCGATGCTTATGAATCAAATGTTTATCATATCACAGCTCCCAAATATTCTGAAGTTTTATTAAAAAGAATTAATTATACGTTAGAACATTTAAATAAATTAGAAGGGACTACTTCTTCCGTAACAAGGAAAGGATTAAAAATAGAAATATCTAATCAATCTGTAATAGAATTTTTATCAGGTTTAAAAGACTCATTATTTTCAAATAAAAATAGTGAACTAATTGATTATTTAAGTTTCACAACCTATCCAAACATTAGAGAAGGACTTCGAGTTTTTAAACAATTCTTGACATCAGGTCATACTGATGTAAGTAGTTATATTTTAAGAGAAGTTTATAAAGAAGTTGATAGAACTAATAAGCAAATTATTCCAATCCACGAATTTATTAAATCTTTAGGTCTTCAAAACAAGTTATATTATAATTCAGAATTTAGTATTATCATTAATATTTTCATTCCTCCTAAAGATACAAATGATCATTTTATTAATTATTTCATTCTAAAAAAATTTTTTGATAATTATGAATCCAAAGGAAATGCAAATAAATATTTATCATTTCCAGATGTTATAGCTTTTTTTAAAGAATTAGGATATAGGACTAATGTAATTATTTCTTCAATTGAAAAAATGATAGAATTTGAATTAATTGAATCAGATGAGTTTATATCTGATATTGAGTTAACTAATTTAGAAACAAATATAGATTTAGGTATTTCATCTAAAGGCTTTTATTATTTTAAAGAATTAATTACACGTTTTCATTATTTAGATTTAATATTACAAGATACACCAATTTTTTCACAAGAACATTTTGAAAAAATAAAAACTGTATTTCCTCTTTCAGATGTTAACGGTATTAGAAATTTAAGTGATAGAGTAGAAACTGTAAAAGCATTTATTAATTATTTATCGGTTGAAGAAAATAAACAAGCTTCATCTTTAATTAATACATTTGGCAAGCCTTTAGACTATATTTTTGGAAACCTAAATCCTGATATAACACGAATTGAATTAAAAATTTAGATATTATAAGCCTTAGCCCCGATTCCTCGGATATCCACAGCGCTAGAGCAGAATTACTTCGTCAGTTCGCTGTCGCTCGGGTACATTCTGTGGCCACAAACGATGGCAGATAAAAACAAGTCACAATAGCTACAGAAAATATTTTTTATAGCTATTGTGCATTTATAAACCTAAAATTATCAATCTTTGTAGGCATTGTATTCACCCCAAATAAAAGCCAATGATTGTATCTATCACTAAAATAGAGTTAAATTCGTATTCAAAAATAATTGCTTTTTTTAAGTTTAATAGTCAAATTATAGCCGAGTTGGAACATTCCAATTGCAAGAAACACAAAGTAACGGGTAATTGGAATTTGAAAGTTTGGTACACCATGACTTTATGGGAAAACGAAAATCATATTAATGATTTTTACCGCAATGACACGCATCAAGAAGCGATGAAACAATCTAGTAAATTTTCTTCTAAAATTGAATCCCTTCGCATCCAAAACGAAGATTTGATACCTTGGAAAGAAGCAAAGAAATTGTTCACGATAAACTAATCCTAAACTCCCGTTCGTTTGCAAAGCATTTTTTTTAATACTTTTATCAAAACAAAAACATCCCTTTATTTTTAAAACTAAATAATAATGAATCCTAAAGTTGATGCCTTTATTAGTGATGCCAAAAAATGGCAGCCAGAAATAGAACAATTGAGACAATTACTACTTGATTGCGGACTAACCGAAGAATTCAAATGGCGCGCACCTTGTTATTGTTTTCAAGGAAACAACGTAGTTCTTATAGGTTGTTTTAAACAGTATTGTGCCCTCAGTTTTTTCAAAGGAACTTTGTTACAAGACAGCAATAGCCTTCTAAGTAAACCCGGAGAAAATAGTCAGGCAATGCGTTTTTTAAAATTTACCAATGTGCAAGAAATTCAAGAACTAAAATCCGTAATAAAAAATTACATTTATGAAGCTATTGAAATAGAAAAAGCGGGCTTGAAAGTAGTTTTCAAAAGCAATACAGAACTTGAATTAGCGGAAGAATTCCAAATCATTTTAGACAAAAACCCCGCTTTAAATACCGCTTTCAAAGCCTTAACACCTGGACGACAACGAGCCTATAACCTATATTTTTCAGCTCCAAAACAATCCAAAACTAGGCAAAGCCGAATAGAAAATTACATTCCACGAATTCTTAATGGAAAAGGAATAAACGATTGCGTTTGTGGAATGTCTAAAAAAATGCCTAGCTGCGACGGTTCTCACAAACACATCTCCTAGTATAGGAATCCCTTAATCTTGTCTTTTTTATCGACGCTAGTTGCAATCTTTTTTATAATATTGTATTGTTTTCATCCTAAACCATTATTTATAATTCATCATGAAAAAAATAATTCTTCCTCTTTTACTAATTTTTTCTTTGGCTTCTTGCAAAGACTCCAATAAAAACAACAAAATTAAAGCTGCGCAATGGCTTCTTGGAAAATGGGAGAATAAATCAGATGATGGAAATCTTCAAGAAATTTGGAAAAAAGCAAATGACAGTACCTTTTTGGGTGAATCCTATTTTATTAAAGAGGAAGATACTATTCATTTTGAAACCATAACTTTACAGCAAAACGGCGAAGAATTGAAATACAATACTACCATAAAAGGGCAAAATGACGATGAACCTGTTACTTTTATTTTAACTAATGAATTAGAGAAAGAGCTCGTTTTTGAAAACAAAAAACACGATTACCCACAAAAAATCAGCTATAAACTACTCACTCCAAAGAGTTTAGTTGCAAAAATATCTGGAACACAACAAGGAAAACCAAGTTCTGAACACTATACTATGACAAAAAGAGAATAAACATACTGCTAATTAAAGATTCAAACCTTGCTTATACAGCAAGGTTTTTTATTTTGTAAAAAACTGAAATTCAATACTGTTAAAATTATTTTAAAATATTATTCATATTTAATCTAAATAAGTTTTGTTAATTCGAAAGAGGGTTTTATATTTGCATCGTTATTTTTAATTATTCCAAATAAACGATTATGAAAATCCAAATTAAAATACTTTTAATACTACTAATTCACTCTTTTTATACCCAAGCACAAGATAACGGAACTATAAAAGGAAAAATAATTTCATCTGACGGAATTCCTCTTTCAGGTATATCAATAAAATTAGGAAAAGCATCTTATACTAATAAAACAAACAGCCAAGGAGCATTCACCTTTCTTAATTTCCCTACAGGAATCCATACAATCACATTAGATGGAGAAGGTTTAAAAAGACAATCTAAAGATATAAAAGTAGTGGCTAACGAAACTACTTTTGTAGAATTCAAATTAGTTGAAGACATCCAAACTTTACAAGAAATTGTAATTGTAATCAAGGAAAGTCCAAATAAAAGAAAAGAAACTGTTTTATCTGGTTTAGAAATAAAACCTTTAGATCTTCCTCAAAGTGTACAGATTATAGGAAGTAAAATAATTGAACAACAACAAACCATTCGTCTAAGCGATGTTATAAAAAATGTAAATGGAATCTATGTTGGTTCAGCTCGTGGAGGTGCTCAAGAATCATTTTGGTCAAGAGGATATGACATGTCATCCAACAATATGTTCAAAAATGGATTCCGTTTTAATAGTGGTTCCATGCCTGAAGTAGCTTCTTTAGACAAAGTAGAAGTCTTAAAAGGAAGTTCAGCATTGTTATTTGGAAATGTTGCACCAGGTGGAATTTTGAATATGGTTACAAAATCCCCTTCTTTCAAAAAAGGTGGAGAAGTAGCTATACAAATTGGAAGTTATTCTTTCTATAAACCTTCTATAGACATTTACGGACCATTAAATAAAAGCTTTGCATACCGATTAAATGGCTCTTACGAAAATTCAGAAAGTTTTCGTGATGTAGTCAAAAAAGAACGCTATTACATCAATCCATCGCTTTTATTTAAAGCAAGTGATAAAACTGAAATTGTTTTACAAGGAGATTATTTAAAAGACAATTGGACGCCTGATTTTGGAACTGGATCTATTGGTCAAGAAGTTGCCGCAGTGCCACGTAATACGTATTTAGGAGCAGCATGGTCAAACGGTTTAACCAAACAAACTACCGCTTCTGGATTATTAAAACATAAATTCAATGACAATTGGAAATTAAATTTTAATTCTTCTTTTCAAGATTATAGCAGAATTTCAAAAGGAACAGAACGCGTTCAGCCATCAGCTAACGGAGACTGGAATAGACCTTTGGGACAAAATAAATCATTGGAACAAATCATTGGAGATCAAATAAACTTACAAGGGAATTTTGCTACAGGTAAAATAAAACACCAATTATTTACAGGAATAGATGCCGAAAATGCTGTTTTACAAGCCTATACATTCGCATTCAGCCCTACAACTTATGATGTGATAAATATTTTTGATTTAGATAAATACCAACAAAGAACTGATATTACTGATGGAAATGTTACTAAAATAATTAAGACTTCAACAAACCGTTTTGGAATATATGCTCAGGATTTAATCTCTGTAACTGAAAAATTTAAAGTTTTAACAGGATTACGTTGGTCTTGGCAAGAAGCAAAAGCAGTTACAACTATAACACAAGCTCCTACAACAAAACGTGTAGATGAAGCATTCACTCCAAAATTAGGTATAGTGTTTCAGCCTACAAAAAATATGGCCTTGTTTACAAGTTATGCAAGTTCATTTACACCAAACACAGGAAATACAATTTACGGAGCGCCAATAGAAGCTTCAATTATTGATCAATATGAAGTAGGTGTTAAAAAAGATTTTTGGAAAGGAATTTTAAGCACAAACGTAACTCTTTATCAGATTGTCAATAGTAACTTAGCGCAAACAGCCGAATTAAAAGCGGATGGCTCAACAAACACTGATACAAACGTAAAAACTTTGAGCGGAGAAACAACTAGCAAAGGAATTGAAATTGATATTAACGCAAAACCTATTGAAGGCTTAAGTATTATGGCAGGATATAGTTACAATGACATGCGTTATACTAAAACCTCTGGTAAAACAGGAAGTTTCATCGAAGGTGATCGATTGGTAAGAACCCCTGCAACTACAGCAAATTTAAGTTTCTTCTATACCATCCCTTCAGGAATCCTTAAAGGAATTGCATTAGGTAGTATGGCAAATTATGTTGGCGAACGATTAGCAGGATGGAACAATACCGTAGCTCAAACGATTCCAGACAGAACGATTCCCTTAAAAGCATATACAACAATTGATGTTTCTGCAGGATATACTTGGAATAAATTCTCTGTATTATGTAAGTTGTCAAATGTAGCTAATGTACTGAATTACACCATCCATGAAAACTATAGTGTAAACCCAATTGCACCGCGTCAAATCATGACATCATTAAAATACAAATTCTAATTAAACCTTTTATGTAAGAATAAGTCTTATTGTCATAAAACTAAAAAACTTAAACATGAAAAAAATCAACTTTAGAAATTTACATCGCGATTTGGGCTATTTTTATATCGGTCTTATTGTTTCCTTTGCATTCTCAGGACTTATGATGAATCACCGAGAAATGTGGCATCCAGAAAAATATACTACCGAAACAAAAGCCATAGAAGTAAAGCTTCCTGAAGAAAGTCAAATTAACGAAGAATTTGCTAAAAACCTAGGAAAACAATTGGGGATTGATGATAAAATGAGACGTCATATGGTAAGAGAAGGAAAATTTAGAATTTCTTTTGAAAACAATGATGTTGAAATTGATACTAAAACTGGAAAAGGAGAAATTGTAACCTTCAAGAAAACTCCTATCATCAGCCAAAGTATGAATTTGCATAAAAACACTTCAAATTTCTGGATTTACTATTCTGATATTTTTGCTTTAAGTTTAATAACAATTGCTTTAACTGGAACAATAATGGTAAAAGCTGGTAAATTTAGCTGGAAACAACGTGGCTGGAAACTAGCGGTTGCGGGTGTTATTTTCCCATTGTTATTTTTAATAATTTTTGGATAAACCAAAAAAACATATTCATAAAAAAATCCGTATTAGTACGGATTTTTTTATTGATAACAAGAACGCAAAAGCTTAATTTATCTGAATTCCCTTTTGTTCTAGTATTTCAAAAAGATAGACGCTTTGTTTCGGATCGTATTTTTCAATGCCGCTTTTATACCATTCTGCTATAATATTTATCTGATGACTAGTATACCCTTCTGTATCTACTTTTAATCCAAGTAAACCAGAAACAAGAAAATCCTCTAAGACTTTATTCGTCACAATACGTCTCGGAATTCCATCAGCTACATTTCCATTCATTCTTTCATAATCAGCCCTTCCAGAATTAAATCCTGTAACAAATGCTTCATTCTTTTTTGAACTATTAAACTGTAAAAATGGATTTACCCCTGTAGAATATCCATCGAAATAATCTTGTCTATAAGCTGGACTAAATATTTTTTTCATTTCCATATTAAAGTGGTATTTGAGAATTACATTTCAAACATATCAACAATATTTAAGTAACCATCCAAAAATCGATAAAAGGAGAAAATACTCTTTAAATCACAAGCAAAGTGACGTTCATCGATAAAAAAAATTTATAAAAACAAAAAATCCCATTCATTTTACAACGAAATGGGATTTTATATTTTAAAAGAGAATCTCTATTTTAATCCTGCTAAACTGTGTTCTATAGTTTCAATTTTTGCTAGAGCATCTGCTTCTTTTTGTTTTTCATTTGCCAAAACTTTCTCCGGCGCACCAGCAACAAATTTCTCGTTAGCTAATTTGCTTTGAACAGATTTTAAGAAACCTTGTGTATAAACTAACTCAGCTGTCAACTTGGCTATTTCTTCTTCAACATTTATATTTCCAGTAATTGGAATAAAATATTTATTTGATTTTACACGGAAAGACAATGCACCATCTACTTTATCCGAAACATATTCTAATGAAGTAATGTTTCCTAATTTAGTCACTACCGAATCAAAATAAGTCGAAGCTTTATCATTGTTTACCACCTTCAATTCAATGGTATCCTTAAACGGAATATTCTTGTCTTTACGAATCGTTCTGATTCCAGAAATAACTTCAATTGTATTTTCAAAATCTGTGATTAAACCGGCATCAAAAGATTTCATTTCTGGCCAAGTTGAAACGATTAACGCTTCTTCTGGAGTTCTTTCAGCAAGTAATTGCCAAATTTCTTCTGTCAAAAACGGCATAAAAGGATGTAACAATTTCAAGTTGTTTTCAAGCATTTCTATGGCTTTCGCCAAAGTTAGGCTGTCAATTGGTTTTTGATATGCTGGTTTAATCATTTCCAAAAACCAAGAACAGAAATCGTCCCAAACTAATTTATAAATTCCCATTAAAGCATCCGAAATTCTGTATTTTTCAAAATTATCTTCGATTTCCAAAAGTGTTTGTTGCAACTTAGCTTCATACCATTCAATTGCCACTTTTGAAGATTCTGGTTGTGGAATTGTATCTGAAACCTCCCAACCTTTTATCAATTTGAAAGCATTCCAGATTTTATTGGTAAACGCTTTTCCTTGGTTACACAATTCTTCGTCAAACATAATATCATTCCCTGCAGAAGCACTCAAAAGTAATCCTACACGAACACCATCAGCACCAAATTTCTCTATTAATTCTAAAGGTTCAGGTGAATTTCCTAATGATTTAGACATTTTACGTCTTTGTTTGTCACGAACTAAACCAGTCAAATACACATTTGTAAATGGTTTTTTGCCTGTATATTCATACCCCGCAATAATCATTCTCGCCACCCAGAAAAACAAAATATCCGGGCCTGTCACTAAGTCGTTTGTTGGATAATAGTATTTAAAGTCTTCGCTTTCAGGATCCATAACTCCTCCAAAAACAGACATTGGCCATAGCCAAGATGAAAACCATGTATCAAGAGCATCAACATCCTGAGTTAAGTCTGAAGTTGTTAGTTGTTGGTTGTTGGTTCTTTCTTTAGCTAAAACTAAAGCTTCTTCGATGGATTCAGCAACTACAAAATCTTCTTTTCCATCTCCATAGAAATAAGCAGGAATTTGTTGTCCCCACCATAATTGACGGGAAATATTCCAATCGCGAATGTTATTTAACCAATGTGCATACGTATTATCAAAACGTTTTGGATGCAATTTAATTTCGCCATCTACCAAAACTGCTTTTATAGCTGGTTTAACCAAATCTTCCATTTTCAAAAACCATTGATCTGATAAACGAGGTTCAATAACTGCTTTAGTTCGTTCAGAAGTTCCTACCTTATTCAAGTGGATTTCTGTTTTTGCCAAAGCGCCAATTGATTCTAATTCTTTGGCTATTTCTTCTCGAACCACAAAACGATCTTTTCCTTGGTAATGCAATCCAAAACTATTTAAAGTTGCATCTTCATTGAAAATATCAATAATTTCCAAATTGTGTTTCTCGCCCAAAGTCTTATCATTCATATCGTGAGCAGGAGTCACTTTCAAGCAACCTGTACCAAATTCGATATCCACATATTCATCTTCAATAATAGGAATGATTCTTCCGCAAATAGGGACAATTGCTTTTTTGCCTTTCAAATGAGCAAAACGTTCGTCATTTGGATTAATACAAATTGCTGTATCTCCAAAAATAGTTTCCGGACGCGTCGTTGCAATTGTTAGGAAATCTTCACTTCCTTCGATTTTATATTTTAGAAAATATAATTTTCCTTGTTGTTCTTCGTAAATTACTTCCTCATCAGACAAAGTAGTTTTTGCTTCTGGATCCCAATTTACCATTCGGTATCCTCTATAAATCAATCCTTTGTTGTATAAATCGACAAATGATTTAATTACTGAAGCGGACATGTCAGGATCCATAGTAAACTTGGTTCTTTCCCAGTCACAAGAAGCACCTAATTTTTTTAATTGGTCTAAAATTACACCACCATATTTATCAGTCCATTCCCAAGCATGTGCCAAAAACTCTTCACGCGTTAAATCATTTTTATTAATTCCTTCCGCCTTTAATTTAGCCACAACTTTAGCTTCCGTAGCTATTGAGGCGTGATCTGTTCCTGGAACCCAACACGCGTTGAACCCTTTAAGACGAGCTCTTCGTATCAACACATCCTGAATCGTATTATTCAACATATGCCCCATGTGCAAAACCCCAGTCACATTAGGTGGAGGAATTACGATGGTATAGGGTGTTCTATGATCGGGCTCCGAATGAAAATAATTATTTTTCATCCAGTAGTCATACCACTTATTCTCAATAGTTTTAGCGTCAAATTGTGCAGGAATTGTCATTTTATTGTGGATTCGTTTAATCGTTAAATTCGATTGTTTGTTTTTTCAGTTAAACGAATAACCAAGTCAACAAATAACCTTTTAAAATTTGGTTTGATTTTTGTGATTCTAATAAGGCACAAAAGTAAATAATTAAGTACACTATAAAAAGGGAAATAAAAATTTGTACGTTAATTAAAACGAAGTACATTTACTAAACGATTTAAAATCATTAAAAATGAAAAAGATAATCACTTTAATAGCTTTTGCATTGATTAGCAGCATAGGTTTTGCTCAATCTGGTCCAAAAATTGAATTTTTAGCCAAAGACAATACTATTGATTACGGAAAAGTATCTAAAAGTAATGATAATGGTATTCGGATTTTTGAATTCAAAAACACTGGAGATGCTCCATTAATCATCACCGAGGTGCTTTCTACCTGTGGATGCACGGTTCCTACAAAACCCAACGAGCCAATAATGCCAGGAAAAACAGGAAAAATAGAAGTTAAATATAATATGGCTCCAGGTCCAATTCGTAAAACCATAACTGTCGAATCAAATGCAGTTAATTACGAAAGCGGAAGAGTCGCATTAAAAATAAAAGGAGAAGTAATTCCTTAAATCGAAAAGGCTTTTTGAAATTTCAAAAAGCCTTTTTTTTATAAAACATCTTTAAGTTGAAATTTAAATTTGAAAATTTGACTCTCTCTCTCCACTTCTACCGAAATCCATTTATCCTCTTCGGATTTTAAAAGTGAATTAATTTCCTGTAGCGAATATTTATATGCTTTTGCACCATTTATACTAATAATAACATCTCCTTTTTGTAAACCAGAATTAGCAGCTGGAGAATTTTCTCTAAGATTTAAAATCTGATAAATGGGTTTTAATTCAAATTTATATCTGAAATTATTCGTTATATTAGTAGTATTTTGATCTACTGAGATTGGTTCTGAAGGAATTGTTTCAAGTTTAACCGTTTCTTGAACCCATTGCAAACCATTATTTTGCAATTCAATACCGCTTTTATTATAAGTAAAAGGGGAATTGAATTCTTTATTTTTTTTCATGTACAAAAACCGATTCGGATAATCAAAAACCAATGTAAATCTTCTTAATATTTCTCCACCAACTGAACCTAATCGATCAGAAACCATTTTCACATTTTTAATCGAAGAGCTATCTGGAAATGCCACAATAGGATTTTTAAATTCAAATCCATTCATGGAAAATCTATCCATCCGACCTCTTTTACCAAAAACGTCTCCACTAAAACCCTGTCCTAGATAATCATTGAAAGATTTTTTGGGAATTTTTATAGATTTTGAAAGATTTTGAAAAAGCCAAAGCGCATCACTATTTCCAATATCAATTAATAATTTAGCCTGAAAATCATTGCCTTCAAGTGACATTTGAGTCATAGTATAAGGCTTATTTTTTTCTAAAGTAATTGAAACTTCAGCAAATTTTTGTTTTAACCGCTTTCTGTTTTTTTCGTTATTTTTATAAACAATGATTTTCTTTTTATCATAATTAATTTCGACGAGATTAGTCTTCAAAAAATGATAACCTATAATTCCATTAACTGGTATCCCAACATGAGAGGAAAGATTAAACGACTGATCCAAAATAACATATACCAAATAGTTTGTCGCTTTAATTCCGTGTGTTTCTAGCACATTATTAGTAGATTTTAAACCTTCGACAGCATCTGAACTTCCTAAACCGCGCAGGGTTATTTTTTCAATATTATAAAAACTTATCTCTTTTTTGTCTTCTAAACTAAATAAAATAGTTTCCTCTACTCCGGAATCGAGTAAAAAATTCAACTCAATTCCGTTAACTTTAATAGGAATAAATAGTAGATTATTGATAAACTTAAACGGAATACTTACTTTTTCTTTTCCATCAACAAAATGAAAACCTTCTTGTGCAAAAAGAGGAATAGCAAAAACAAGCAAGAAAAATATTGAAATTGAATTTTTCATTTGGAATCATTTTAATAAAATTACACAAAAAATGAATAATTTGTATGGATTTTATAACAAATACGTTTTAGTTTTATCAAAATTTTCGAAAAAAAAATGCACTTTTGCACTTCAATAATTGTAACATGCCAAATATATCCAACAGAGGCAAACTAATGCCCGAATCACCCATACGAAAATTGGCTCCTTTTGCTGAAATGGCAAAAAAGAAGGGTCATAAAGTATACCATTTGAATATAGGTCAACCCGATATAAAAAGTCCAGAAATAGCCATTGAAGCCATTAAAAATATTGACTTAACTATTATTGAATACGGTCCCTCTGCTGGTTATGAAAGTTACAGAAAAAAATTAGCAGGATTTTACACTAAACAAAACGTAAAAGTAGCTACTGAGGATATCATGATAACCACAGGTGGTTCCGAAGCACTTTTATTTGCTTTGGGAAGCATAATGGATCAGGGAGATGAAATCATTATTCCGGAACCATTTTATGCTAATTATAGTGCCTTTTCTGCAGAATCTGGCGCCACCGTAATCCCAGCAGTTTCAACTATTGAAAACGGATTTGCGTTACCTCCAATTGAAGATTTTGAGAAACTTATTACACCTAAAACAAAAGCAATTTTAATTTGTAATCCAAGTAACCCAACTGGCCATTTATATTCTGAATCAGAAATTCTACAATTAGGAAAACTGGCTAAACAATATGATTTGTTCTTGATTGCGGATGAAGTTTATAGAGAATTCATATACGATGAAGACATTCATTATTCAGTTATGAATCTTGAAGGATTGGAACAAAATGTCATTATGATAGATTCAGTTTCCAAGCGTTACAGCATGTGTGGAGCAAGAATTGGGTGTATGGTTACAAAAAACAAAGAGGTAATTTCAGCAGCTATGAAATTTGCTCAGGCTCGTTTGTGTCCGCCAACAATTGAGCAAATAGCTTGTGAAGCAGCAATCGACACACCTCAAAGTTATTTTGACGAAGTAATTTCAGAATATAAAGAAAGAAGAGATACTCTAATTTCAGAATTGAATAAAATAGAAGGCGTAATTGTGACTAAACCTAAAGCTGCTTTTTACTGTATTGCGCAACTTCCAGTTGACAATACAGATGATTTTGCACAATGGCTTTTAGAAAGTTATGATTTGAATGGCGAAACCGTTATGGTTGCTCCTGCAGCTGGTTTTTATTCAACACCAGGAATTGGGACAAATCAAGTACGTATTGCTTATGTCCTTAACAAGGAGGATTTAACTAGTGCTGTTCGCATTCTAAAAGAGGCAATTCCTGCTTATAATTCGAGAGCTACCAAAAATTAATACTTCAAATTTTGAATATAAAAAGGCAATAGCAAGAATGTTATTGCCTTTTTTAGTTTAAGTTCTTAAGTACTATTGATTAAATAGTATAAGCATAGAAATTGTTTCCTTTTTATTAATTATCTTTACCCCTTAAATTTACATACCCAATAAAACAGAAGCTTTTAATGATAAATAACGAAGAATTTCAAGACGAAATAGGAAACAATCATATCGGAACGAGTGCAAAAAATCCAATCCGAGATGATGCATTTGCTATTGGTGATGAAGAAAAAATTGAAAAAATAAAAAAAGATGTTGAAAACATTCTAGTTACTCTCGGAATGGATTTGACAGATGATAGTTTGAAAGGCACACCTAATCGTGTGGCTAAAATGTTTGTAAAAGAGATTTTTGGAGGTTTAAATCCTAATAAAAAACCAAAAGCTTCTACATTCGAGAACAACTATAAATATGGCGAAATGTTAGTTGAAAAAAACATTATCGTCTACTCTACTTGTGAACATCATTTATTACCAATTATAGGAAGAGCACATGTGGCTTACATTTCTAATGGAACTGTAATTGGACTTTCAAAAATGAATAGAATTGTTGAATATTATTCAAAAAGACCTCAAGTTCAAGAGCGTTTAACCATGCAAATTGTACAGGAATTACAAATCGCTTTAGGAACAGAAGATGTGGCTTGTGTTATTGATGCTAAACATCTTTGTGTGAATTCAAGAGGAATCAGCGATATTGAAAGTAGCACCGTGACTTCAGAATTTGGCGGAAAATTTAAAGATGTTCAAACAAAAAGAGAATTTTTGGATTACATTAAATTAGAAACAAAATTCTAAGATAAATAAAGTTCAATTAATACCGTTAAAGCCCTAGCCCTGATGGAAACGGCATCCTTTTATGGCTTTTTCAGCCATTAAAAGATAAAGTGTACAGCAGGAAATAGCTCCAAAAAATATACAAATGCCATTATATAAAAGCCAAACCCTAAAAATATACAATTCTCTTTCAGGAGAAAAGGAAACATTTACACCCATTCATGAAGGCAATGTTGGAATGTATGTTTGCGGACCGACGGTGTACAGTAATGTGCATCTTGGAAATGTGCGAACATTCATGTCTTTTGATATGATTTTTAGGTATTTTTTGCATTTGGATTACAAAGTACGTTATGTCCGAAACATCACTGACGTAGGTCATATTGTGGATGATGTTGATGAAGGTGAAGATAAAATTGCTAAAAAAGCACGTTTAGAACAGCTTGAACCGATGGAAGTTGTACAGCGTTACACGGTAGATTTTCACGATATTTTGAATGCTTTTAATTTTTTACCTCCTAGCATTGAACCTACGGCAACAGGTCATATCATTGAGCAAATTGAAATTATCAAAAAAATAATTGATAAAGGAATTGGTTATGAAGCCAATGGATCTGTGTATTTTGATGTTGTAAAATTCAACGAAACCAATCATTACGGACGCTTAAGTGGCCGAAATATTGAAGATATGCTTGCCAATACTCGTGATCTTGATGGACAATCTGATAAAAGAAACCCTCAGGATTTTGCACTTTGGAAAAAGGCAGAACCGCAACATATTATGCGTTGGCCTTCGCCATGGAGCGATGGTTTTCCAGGCTGGCACTTAGAATGTACAGCTATGAGTACTAAATATTTAGGCAATCATTTTGACATTCACGGAGGAGGAATGGATTTGAAATTCCCTCATCACGAATGCGAAATTGCACAAAATGAAGCGTGTACCGGGCAAACTCCAGTTAATTATTGGATGCATGCCAATATGTTGACTTTGAACGGAAAGAAAATGGCTAAGTCTACTGGAAATAATATTTTACCCAGAGAAATATTGACTGGTGAAAATACAATTTTGAGTAAAGCTTTTTCAGCTTCAGTAGCACGATTCTTCATGTTACAAGCCCATTACCGTAGTATTCTTGACTTTTCTGACGACGCTATAGTGGCTGCCGAAAAAGGATACAAACGATTAATGGAAGCCCTATCTACATTAAAAGACATTACGGCAGGAACTTCAAGTTCTATAGATATTGCGGGTTGGAAACAGCAGTGTTATGACGCTATGAATGATGATTTTAACTCTCCTATATTAATTGCACAATTATTTGAAGGGGTTCGATTCATCAATTTATTAAAGGACGGAAAAGAAACCTTAAACGCTGAAGATTTAAAATCTTTTGCAAAAGCAATAAATGCCTTTGTATTTGATGTTTTAGGATTGGAAGATGAAAAAGTATCTGACAGTAGTAATGATAAATTAGAAGGCACTATCAATATGCTTATTGAAATGCGTAAGCAAGCAAGAGATAACAAAAACTTTGCCCTTTCTGACCAAATCAGAGATCAATTAATTGCCTTAGGAATACAATTAAAGGACGGAAAAGAAGGCACTACTTTTAGTATTTAGATTAATCTTTGAATAAAAGATGTCAAATTTTGGATTGAAATAAAGAAATTGAAGATTTAAATTAGCATCATGTTATCAAAAATAGTTGTTTATCCTTTTGTGCTTTTAGTTCGTTTTTATCAAGTTGCTATTTCCCCTTTTACGCCCGCAGCTTGTAGATTTGAACCTACTTGTTCCTCCTATATGCTAGAAGCTTTACAAACTCACGGCTTGTTTTACGGTGTTTTTTTAGGAATGAAACGAATTCTCAGCTGTCACCCTTGGGGGAAAAGTGGATATGATCCAGTTCCAAAAAAAAAATTGCAACCACAAACATTAACGTATTATAAGGATATTTTTTACATTAAATTTTTATTTTTACATCACATAAAAAAATAATAAATGACACAAGCTTTAAACATTGTTTGGAATCCATCTGAAGGAATAGATTTAGGTTTTTTTGTAATTAGATATTACAGCCTAATGTTTGTAATTGCCTTTGGATTGGGTTGGTACATTATGAAAAATATTTTTGAAAGAGAAAATGAATCAATAGATAAATTAGATTCCTTATTCATCTGGACAGTACTAGCAACATTGATAGGCGCTAGATTAGGTCATGTATTTTTTTACGATTGGGAATACTATCGAAATCATTTGATGGAAATTATTCTACCCTTCCGATTCAATCCAAATTTTGAATTTACCGGATATCAAGGTTTAGCTAGTCACGGAGCTGCAATCTCAATCATAATTGCTATGTATTTTTATAGCAAAAATGTTTTAAAAAGACCTCAATTATGGATTTTAGACCGAGTAGTTATTCCTGTTGCGAGCGGTGCTATTTTTGTTAGATTAGGAAACTTTTTTAACTCAGAAATTATCGGTCATGAAACAACATCTCCTTTTGGAATTAGATTTGTGAGAGATCAGTTCAGCCCTAGAGATGCTGTGAATGCAACACAAATACCAAATTCAAAAGAAGCTTATCACGCTATAGCAACGGATCCTAAATTTACTTCATTATTAGAGCAAGTTCCTGCCAAACATCCTACACAATTATACGAAGCTTTCTGCTATATTTTTGTTTTCGCTATATTGTATTTTTTATATTGGAAGACAGAAAAAAGAAAAAGTCAAGGATTTTTATTTGGTATGTTTTTAATTCTTTTATTTAGTGTTCGTATGGTTGTAGAATCTGTAAAAGAAAGTCAAGGTGGATTCGAAAGTGCATTAGGATTACTATCAACAGGACAATGGTTAAGTATTCCTTTTATTCTTGTTGGATTATATTTTGTCTTTACCGCTGAAAAACCTGTTGAAGAATAAAAATTTAGCAAGCCCAGTCCAAAACAATATAGATTTTAAAATATATAACAGTAGCAAAATGTTTTTTGCTACTGTTTTTTTTTGCTTTATGAAAAGAGTTATCAAAAATTAATTGTGATTTATATCCTATTTAAAACATTGTTCTAAGAAGCACTTTTATAGTATTAATCACAGTTGATTTCTTCTCTAAATACAACTCACATATTTGTATTTATTCTGATTTATAATCTACAACATGCCAGCAATATAAATAACAGCTATATATCCTTAGATAAATAGTAAAAAAAAAGGATTCAACTTTCGTTGAATCCTTTTAAATATATTAAAGTTATTTCTAGCTTTCTTGATGTTGCTTTACAACCAAGTCTTTATCAGCTTTTGAAATTGTATCTACCAATACTGGAGTTGCAATGAACAATGAAGAATATGTTCCTACAACAATACCTACCAACATAGCAAATATAAATCCTCTGATTGATTCTCCACCAAAAATAAACATAGTCAATAATACTAATATCATCATTAATGAAGTATTCAACGTTCTTGATAAAGTAGTGTTAATAGAAGCATTCACAATTTCTTCAAAAGTACCTTTACGTTTACCCATGATAAACTCTCTAATTCTATCAAATACAATAACGGTATCATTCATAGAATATCCAATTACTGTTAAAATAGCAGCGATAAAATGCTGATCCATTTCCATGTGGAAAGGCATAAATTTATAACATAAAGAGTAAATTCCTAATACAAAAATTACGTCATGCGCAACAGCAGCAATCGCACCTAATGAATATTGCCATTTACGGAATGAAATCATTAAGTATAAGAAAATAACAGCCATAGCACCAAGAACAGCCCAATATGAATTGGTTTTAATATCCTCAGAAATAGAAGCCCCTACTTTAGAAGCTTGAAGTACTCCAATTTTTTTACCATCATAAGAATTAATAAATTGATCGTAAGTAGTATTAGTATAATATTTCCCTAATGCTTTATACAATTTCTCATTTACTTCTTTATCAATATCAACACCTTCTTCTTTGATTTTGTATTTAGTTGTGATTTTCAATTGATTATCATCACCAAAAACTTTAGCTTCAACAGTAGTACCAAATTCTGCAGATAATTCTTCAGAAATCTTAGTTGCTTCAACCTCTTTTTCAAATTTCACTTGAAAAGTTCTACCTCCAACAAAATCTACACCTTGATCTAATCCGTTTACAAAGAAGATAGACGTCAAACTTACTATTACAACTATAGAAGAAAATATGTAAGTTACTTTTTTCATTCCGATAAAATCAAAATGGAAGTTTGTAAACCAATTTTTAGTAATAGAGGTAGAGAATGTTAAGTCTCCATTTTTAGCAATATTTTTATCAATAAAGATTCTTGCGATAAAGATTGAGGTAAATAATGAAGTTACAATACCAATCAATAATGTTAAAGCAAATCCTTTGATCATTCCTGTTCCAAAAATAAACAAAATCGCTCCAGTCAATATGTGTGTTACATTCGCATCAATGATAGAACGCATTGCACCATGCCAACCGTAAGAAGCCTCAACAGCCTCTGCTAATGTTTTACCTTCACGTAATTCTTCTTTTGCTCTTTCGTAAATAATAATATTCGCATCTACAGCAGTACCCAATGTTAATACAATACCTGCAATACCTGGCAATGTTAATACAAAACCAAAACTTGCCATGATACCAAATAAGAAAAGTAAGTTCAATAATAAAGCAAGATTTGCATACCAACCCGCTTTACCATAATAGAACACCATCCAGATACAAACTAATAAAAATCCAACTATTGAAGAAGTTGTTCCTGCATCAATTGCGGCTTGACCTAAGGATGGTCCAACCACTTCTGATTGAATAATATCTGCAGAAGCAGGTAATTTACCCGCTTTCAATACGTTAGCTAAATCTTTAGTTTCTGTAACATCAAAAACACCAGAAATTTCAGATCTTCCTCCAGAAATAGGACCACTTGATACACCTGGAGCAGAATATACTACATTATCTAAAACGATAGCAATATTACTTTTTTGTGTGTAAGCTCTTCCAGTTAATTCTTCCCAAGCTTTAGCACCTTGACCGTTCATTTGCATAGAAACAGCTGGTTTTCCAGTTTGATCAAATGTATCACTTGCATCTGTCACAACACCACCGCTCATTGCAGCAACATTATCACGATTTCCTTTCAATGCATATAATTCTACTGCATCAATATCTTTAGCTTTAGCATCTTTTATTGTTGTTGGTTTTCCCCAAACAAATTTAGCATAACGTTGGTCTGCCGCCAATAAAACTCTAATATCTGCTCTTCTCAAATAACCACCGACAACAGCAGTATCTTTTGGTGCAAAAAGACCTAAAACAGGTCCGCCACCTTGAGCAATAATTTTATCTACTAAAGGATTATTTCCTGTTTTAGCGGTTGCAGAGTCTTTTGCGTCAGTCAATAAAGCACTCAAAGAGTCTTTCGCAACTGTTTTAGTCGCTACTTTATTAATTTCCGTTTTTTTCAATGCCTCATTCGCAGCCATCAAGAAGTTTCCTATTTCCTCTATTTTATAAGTTTCCCAGAACTCTAATTGAGCTGTGCTTTGTAATAAGTTTTTAATTCTATCTACATCTTTAGCACCAGGAAGTTCTACAAGAATTCTTCCAGATTCTCCTAATTTTTGAATATTAGGTTGTGTTACTCCAAATTTATCAATACGTTTTCTTAGTACTCCAAAAGCACTTTCAACTGACTCATTAACTTTTCTTTTGATTACTTTTTGCACTTGTGCATCAGTCATCTGAAAATCAATTCCACCTTCACCTTGTAAACTTCTGTTTGCAAAAATATCAGGAGAAGCTAATTTCACACTACCTTTTGAATTGGCTTCAAACGCTTCGAAAAACTTATCGATATACGTTTTATTTCCTTCCATGTTTGCAGTTGCATCAGCCAAAGATTTGTTGAAAACCGGGTTTTTAGAATTATTAGATAATCCTTTCAAAATGTCTTTAACAGAAATTTGAAGAATTACATTAATTCCTCCTTCTAAGTCAAGACCTTTGTTGATTTGTTTGTCTTTTACTTCATTGTATGTAAAATTTGAAAAACCAAGGTTAAAGACACTTTCTTTACCTATAGAATCTAAATATTTTACTTCTTTTTCAGGATTTCCACCAGCAAAAGATTTTGCATCACTTGCTACTTTATTCGAAACAAAAGTGAAAGAAAGTTGGTAAATACTTACCAATGCAAATAGAATTGCGAAAAATTTAATAAGTCCTTTATTCTGCATTATTACTAAAAATTAATTATTTTTATTCATTTATTTTTGATTCAACCCCCATGAAATAAGACTTAACGCTATTTTTTTAATCAAAAAAGGGACATTAAACCAAACCTCATTTTTTTTGAACCGAGCAAATATATAATTAAGGAAAAGATTAACCAATTTATTTATTGATTAATCTCAAAAAAAAGACTGCAAAAGTGCAGTCTTCTTTATATATGGTATAAAAATTTATGCTAAAACCGATTTTAGGTCAGCATTCATGTTTCTAACTGCATCGGCACTTTTAGCAAACAAAGCTTTCTCTGCATCATTCAACTCAATGTCAAGAATTTGTTCTACTCCATTTTTACCTATAATACAAGGTACACCAATACAAATATCACTTTGACCATATTCTCCTTCAAGGAAAACAGAACAAGCAATCATTTTCTTTTGGTCATTCAAAATACTATCTACTAAGTACGCTACAGATGCTCCTGGCGCATACCAAGCTGAAGTTCCTAAAAGACCTGTTAAAGTAGCACCACCAACCATAGTTGAAGCAGCCACTTTGTCTAGTTCTTCTTGTGAAAGAAATTCAGAAACAGGAATACCATTGTAAGAAGCTAATCTAGTCAATGGAATCATTGTAGTATCACCGTGACCTCCAATAACCATTGCTGAAACATCGTTTGATGGTCTGTCTAATGCTTTTGATAAATAATATCTGAAACGAGAACTATCTAAAGCTCCTCCCATTCCGATAATTCTGTTTTTAGGTAAACCTGTAGATTTCAATGCCAAATAAGTCATTGTATCCATAGGATTAGAAACTACCACTACAATTGTATTTGGGGAATGAACCAATACATTTTCAGCAACTGTTTTCACAATTCCTGCATTGATTCCAATTAATTCTTCACGAGTCATTCCAGGTTTTCTTGGAATTCCAGATGTAATAACAACTACATCACTATTGGCTGTTTTAGAATAATCATTTGTCACACCTGATACTTTGGTGTTAAAACCAGTATTTGTAGCACATTGCATAATATCCATAGCTTTACCCTCGGCAAAACCTTCTCTAATATCCAATAATACTACTTCGCTTGCAATTCCTCTATAAGAAATTACATCTGCGCAGGTTGCTCCTACATTTCCTGCTCCTACAATGGTAACTTTCATGATATTTATATATTTATTAATTCTTAAATTTTAAAAATCGTAATCAGCCCCTAATTTACGCATCAATTTTGGCATAAACAGCATTTTTTTCAATAAATTCTCTTCTAGGCGGAACTTCATCTCCCATCAACATAGAGAAGACTCTGTCAGCTTCAACCAAGCTGTCAATAGTGACTTGACGAAGCGTTCTGAAATTAGGATCCATAGTAGTTTCCCATAGTTGCTCAGCATTCATCTCCCCAAGACCTTTATAACGTTGGATTGCTGCACTTCCTCCCATTCTTTCATTTGCTTGGTCACGTTGAACATCTGTCCAAGCATATTCTTTCTTATTTCCTTTTTTAACCAAATACAATGGTGGAGCTGCAATATAAATATGTCCTTGTTCTATTAACTCTTTCATAAAACGGAAAAAGAATGTTAATATTAAGGTAGAGATGTGACTTCCATCGACATCGGCATCACACATAATAATTACTTTATGGTATCGTAGTTTTTCAACATTTAATGCCTTAGAATCTTCAGCAGTTCCAATTGTAACTCCAAGGGCTGTAAAAATATTTCGTATCTCTTCGTTTTCAAAAACTTTGTGATGCATCGCTTTTTCTACATTCAAAATCTTACCACGTAATGGCAGAATCGCTTGAAAAGCACGATCACGACCTTGTTTAGCCGTTCCACCTGCCGAATCTCCCTCGACAAGATATACTTCACATTTTGCAGGATCTTGTTCTGAACAATCCGAAAGTTTTCCAGGTAATCCACCGCCACCCATTACGGTTTTGCGTTGTACCATTTCACGGGCTTTTTTCGCAGCGTGACGAGCTTGTGCTGCCAAAATTACTTTTTGAACAATGATTCGGGCATCATTTGGATTTTCTTCCAAATAATTTTCAATCATTTCACTCACCGCCTGACTTACCGGAGAAACAACTTCTCTGTTTCCCAGTTTGGTTTTGGTTTGCCCTTCAAATTGTGGTTCAGCCACTTTTACCGAAATAATTGCCGTCAATCCTTCACGGAAATCATCTCCTGAAATATCAAATTTCAGTTTATCCAGCATTCCGGAAGCATCTGCATATTTCTTTAACGATCTGGTCAAACCAGTTCTAAAACCTTGCAAGTGCGTTCCTCCTTCGTGTGTATTGATATTGTTTACATAAGAAAAAATATTCTCGGTGTAACTTGTATTATAAATCAAAGCCACCTCAACTGGAATTTCTCCTTTTTCGTTATCCATCGAAATAACGTGGGTAATAATTGGCTCACGATTCCCATCTAAATATCGGATGTATTCTTTTAAACCTTCATCAGAATGAAAGATTTCTGAAACAAAATTTCCGTCTTTATCTTTTTCTCTTTTATCTGTAAAAGTGATTGTAATCCCTTTATTCAAATAAGACAACTCGCGCATACGAGCGGATAAAGTATCATAAGAATACTCTGTTGTTTGGGTAAAAATACTTGGATCCGGATAAAAAGTTACTATTGTACCTCTTTTGGTCGTTTCTCCAATTTGTTTTACAGGATAAAGTGCTTTTCCTTTTTCGTATTCCTGCTCATACACTTTTCCGTCACTACTGTGAACGGTTGCTGTCAAATGGTTAGACAATGCATTTACCACCGAAACCCCCACACCGTGAAGACCTCCGGAAACTTTATACGAATCTTTGTCGAATTTACCTCCGGCACCAATTTTAGTCATTACAACTTCTAATGCGGAAACACCTTCTTTTTTGTGAATTCCTACCGGAATACCACGCCCATTATCCTCAACAGAAATAGACCCGTCCTCATTTATATCTACTCGTATCGTATCACAATGACCTCCCATTGCCTCATCGATAGAGTTATCCACTACTTCATAAACCAAATGATGCAGTCCACGAACACCTACATCCCCAATATACATTGATGGACGCATTCTTACGTGCTCCATTCCTTCTAACGCCTGAATACTATCCGCTGAATAATTGTCCTTTTTGATTTCTTCGCTCATATATTTTTAATCTAAAAAATGTAATTTTTGTCTAACACGCAAATATAAGAAAACCGACATGATTTACCGATTTAAATCACATCATAAGTAGTCAAGTTATTAACAAAATTGTCAGTTTATATTACATTTTCGTCAATAATTA
>CAUPOP010000018.1:0-55548 GCA_963512955.1 uncultured Flavobacterium sp.
ATGGCTTTCATTCTTGGATTAAACTCTCCTTTATGATAAGCATCGTTCAATGTCGAATAATAATTTGTAGGGTAAATGATTATTTTATCAAACAAGTTACTCAAATAATTCCTCATTCCAAATGTCAGCATTACGTATGTCCCTGCAATTAAGACTTGCATCTGTTCCGAAACAACAACATCTTTTCCCACAAACTGATAATTTGAAACAAACGCCTTCACACGATGCTCAAAATAAACTTTTCGTTTTGCGGAAAGCTTTCGATAAAACGAAAAATTATTTTCTAATATGTGAATCTGATTTGCATTTAATTTTTTAGGAAAAGGATACCAATAAATATAAAATGGCTTATTAAACAAGAGCACATAACCTGGCTCAACAACTCTAAAGAGAAAAATTAAAAGAAAAAGTGCACCAAAAACAAAAGTAATGATCAGCTGAAATGACATAATTATAATGACGTTAAAATTGTCTTTGTTTTTTGAAAACAAAAAAGCTTCAAAATAATTTCAAGTAAACTTGATTGTTTTGAAGCTTTTTGTTTGATGGTGACCACGGCAGGGTTCGAACCTGCAACCCTCAGAGTCGAAATCTGATATTCTATCCAGTTGAACTACGCAGTCATTATTATTTAGACTGTTGATTAATGATTTTAAATTTAACACCATTAATCAACAGTAAAATTTTTTATGTCAATAATTTTTTCACAATAGTGGAGATGGTTTTTCCTTCTGCAGTTCCGCCTAATTGAGCAGATGCTAATCCCATAACTTTACCCATTGATGCAATACCTGCAGCACCTGTTTCTGCAATTATTTTTGCAATAACAGCTTCTACTTCTGCTTCACTCAATTGTGCAGGTAGAAATTTTTCGATTACTGCAATTTGTGCCAATTCTGGCTCAGCCAAATCCAAACGGTTCTGTTCTGTAAATATTCTAGCACTCTCTTTACGAGTTTTAACTAATCGTTGAAGTAATTTAATTTCATCGTCAGCAGTAATTTCTTCTTTAGAGCCTGAAGCAGTTTGTGCTAACAGGATTTCAGATTTAATAGCTCTTAAAGCTTCAAGTGCAACGGTATCTTTGGCTCTCATGGCGGTTTTCATTTCGTCCATGATTTGTACTGATAAACTCATAATAATTTTAAATTTTAAACTTGCTATTCAGTCTAAAAACTGATCCTGCAAACTGATTACTTTTTAAATGCCCCAGATGGAAATGGAAAGCCTTTTTAGTTAAAAATGTATTTTTTCTTAAACTAGAAAAGCGACCAGAGGAAGCTCTTTCTGGTTTTTAGAAAAAAACATTTTTGAAAAAAAGCTTGAAATGCACAGCTGGATTAAGGCTCTGCAAATTTAGAAAATTTAACTGGGATTAACAACAGATTAAGCACTCCTTAAAAACAAAAAATAACCCGAAAATTATGTCTAATTTTCGGGCTAAATCAATTATGGTTTGAGTTAGTTAATCTACATTATCATGTAAATACGAGTTGTTAGAACGCAACTGTAAATCATTGTTGCTGTCTGTTCCCACAGATATTCTCGAATTTGCTGTGTTTGCTTGATTGTTTGAAATATCGATTCCTAATCTTTTATAGGCTGGTTCTCTTTCATACTCATCAATTTTAGAAACATTGTTATGAAACTTATAATTGAATTCTTTAAGTTTTTTTCTTCTTTCGTCAGCTCTCATTCTTAAAGTTTCTTCGATAGTCATATCCATTGGGGAGATGTCTTCAAAATTTACCGGAGTGTTTACTGACTGCTCCACTTTTTTCATTGTGATGTTCAACTCAGCAGGAATTACTTCTACTGGTTTCTCAACTGGCTTAGAAGCTGTAAAATCTTGCTCTAATTCCATATATTCTTCAAGAGAATACTTAATAATTCCGTTTTCAGTCAATTCTGTTACAGGAACAAATTGAACTGCTTCGTTAACTTTAATTTCTTTGGTTTCATTCGTCAATTCGAATAAAACTTTTTTCTCTTCTTGTTGTTTTTCAACTATTGGTTCTGTTTTGAAAAGTGGCAAATCAAAAGAAAAAGTAGTTTGTTCTTGTCTTTCAACAATTTTTGGCTGAACCGCTTTTACTTCTTTAACTTCTGCAACTGGAGATGAGATTGTGAAATCTATATCAGTAATTGGAGAAACAATTTCGAAAGTCACATCTAGATTTTTTATAAATTCAGACATTACGATTAGCTCTTCTTTATTAATTGTTGGAGCTGGAGCAACTGGTTCCGGCGCAACAACTGTATCTTCTAATAATTCGAAAACAATACGCTCATTAGAATTTGAAACTGTTGATTCACTATTCAAATCAAAAGCTGTAAGTGTTTTACTGGTTAGATTATGAACGCTTTTTTGTTCATCTTCTAAAGTATGAATGATTTTTTTAGGCTCTGTATTTACTATTTCATTTTGTTGTTCAATATCAAAACCTGTAGCAATAATAGTAACTGCAATAGCATCACCAAGGGTTTCATCTTCACCAACTCCCATAATAATGTTAGCATTGTGACCAGCTTCAGACTGAATATGATCATTGATTTCACCTATTTCATCCAAAGTAATTTCATTAGAACCAGAAACGATAAGCAACAATACGTTTTTGGCACCCGTAATTTTATTGTCATTTAATAATGGTGAATCTAAGGCAGCAACAATAGCTTCTTTAGCTCTGTTTTCACCTGAAGAAACCGAAGATCCCATTATTGCAGTTCCGCTGTTAGACAAAACTGTTTTGGCATCTCTTAAATCTATATTTTGAGTATAGTGATGCGTAATTACTTCAGCTATTCCTCTTGAAGCAGTAGCTAAAACTTCATCCGCTTTTGAAAATCCGGCTTTGAAACCTAAATTTCCATATACTTCTCTTAATTTGTTGTTATTGATCACAATCAAAGAATCAACCTGCTTACGCAGTTTCTCAATTCCTAAAAGCGCTTGTTCTTGACGTACTTTACCTTCAAACAAAAATGGAATAGTAACGATTCCTACCGTAAGAATTTCTCTTTCTTTGGCAAGTTGAGCAATTACTGGTGCAGCACCTGTTCCGGTTCCTCCACCCATTCCTGCAGTGATAAACACCATTTTTGTATTACGATCTAACATTTTCTCAATGTCGGCAATACTCTCAATAGCAGACTGCTGTCCTACATCTGGATTTGCTCCGGCACCAAGACCTTCTGTTAAATTTACTCCCAACTGGATTTTATTTGGGACAGAACTGTTTTGCAAAGCCTGTGAATCTGTATTACATACAATAAAATCCACGCCTTTGATTCCTTGTTTAAACATGTGATTTATAGCGTTACTTCCGCCTCCACCTACACCAATAACTTTTATAACATTTGATTGGTTCTTTGGTAAATCAAATGAAATACTTCCAAATTCTGAGTTGCTCATCATTTTATTTGGTTTTTGATATTTATTATTAATTCTTGTATTTATTGGGTCTATGCCTATTCTGCGTTATCTAAAAAATCTTTGATTTTATCGACATATCTGTCAAAAAACGATCTTCTTATTTTATTTTCGGTTGACTCTTCTTTCTTAGCATGTTCCCGAACTTCTTCCTCTACTGCAGTTACAACTTCCTGCATCTCTTGTTGAACAACCGGCTGTCTGTATACAGGAGCTTTTGGTGCCTCAACCACATCCATTCGTACAGCGCTTTGAGTTTTATTTTCAATACTGTTCAT
The DNA here is from genome assembly GCA_963512955.1 of uncultured Flavobacterium sp. Taxonomy (GTDB): domain Bacteria; phylum Bacteroidota; class Bacteroidia; order Flavobacteriales; family Flavobacteriaceae; genus Flavobacterium. Next base: position 3,709 of record CAUPOP010000018.1, read on the forward strand.
CACTAAACCAACAGCTGTTGCGTATAACGGACTTGAGATTTCTTCGTCAGAATTTCCGGCTAAATGCTCATTAGGATATCCAATTCTAGTATCCATACCTGTTATGTATTCCACCAACTGTTTGATGTGCTGCAATTGAGCTCCACCACCTGTAAGAACGATTCCTGCAATTAATTTTTTACGCGGATCTTCGTGTCCGTATGCTTTCACTTCTGTAAAAACTTGTTCAATAATTTCAACAACACGTGCGTGAATTATTTTTGACAAGTTTTTCAACGAAATTTCTTTAGGCTCTCTACCTCTTAATCCTGGAATTGAGACGATTTCGTTGTCTTTATTTTCTCCTGGCCAAGCAGAACCAAATTTAACTTTCAATAATTCAGCTTGCTTTTCAATAATAGAGCAACCTTCTTTAATATCATCTGTAATTACATTTCCTCCAAAAGGAATCACCGCAGTATGACGAATAATACCATCTTTAAAAATGGCTAAATCTGTTGTTCCTCCACCAATATCAATAAGTGCAACTCCAGCCTCTTTTTCTTCCTGACTCAAAACAGCATCTGCCGAAGCCAATGGTTCCAATGTCAAACCAGACAATTCTATACCTGAACTTTGGATACATCTTCCTACATTCCTGATAGAAGAAGCCTGACCTACCACAACGTGAAAGCTGGACTCCAATCTTCCACCGTACATCCCGATTGGTTCTTTAATTTCCGTTTGTCCGTCAATTTTAAATTCTTGTGGTAAAACGTGAATTATTTCTTCCCCCGGCAACATAGCCAGTTTATTTACTTGATCAATCAAAAGTTGAATATCATTCCCTCCGATAACCTCTTCCGGATTGTTTCTGCTAATGTAATCTGTATGCTGAATACTGCGAATGTGCTGACCGGCTATCCCTACAACCACATCTTTTATTTTATAACCTGAATTATTTTCAGCTTCTTGAATTGCTTGTTGAATAGATTGTATCGTTTGGGTAATGTTATTTACCACTCCTCTTGCAACACCTAAACTTTTGGATTTTCCAACACCCAAAATTTCCAATTTTCCGTATTCATTTTTCTTGCCTATCATGGCAACTATTTTAGTTGTCCCAATATCTAGACCTACTGCAATATTCTCTTTTTCCATTATCTATTATTTAGTGCAAACTACTTGTTCCGTAAATCGGAGATCTATTTTATTGTATTTATATAACGAACTATCTAAAACTGCTTTTTGAAAAAAAGCTTTATAATTTTTAAATTTTCGTTTCACATTTATCATTCTACCGAAATCAATTCGAAAATCAAAATTCCTATTCATCATTAATAAGCTCCCATTAGGCATAATTTGAACTCCAATGATGTTTTTTTTCAAAAACGCATCGTTATGAATTTCACGAAATAATTCGGCTAAATCCTTGCTGTTTTTTTTATTTATAATCCCCGAAACAAGTGGAACTCTAGCTGCAAAATTTGCTGACAGCGGCATTCTATTTCCTTTGTAATCAATATAGAAAGAACGCTCACCATCAAAAACTCTTGCTATAGGAGTTTTCTGTTTTACAACTGCTTTTAGAACACCATCAATACTCACAAAAACCTCTGACTTTTCAATCATCTGATGTGCATTAACAGCTTTTTCTAATTTATTCAAATCTAATTTATCTTTTTCAATGCCTGATGCATCCTTTTTATTTTCTATTAACAATTTATTAACCGTTTCCTGTTTAACAAAAGGAGCGTTATCTCCAACAAAAATAACCTCAGACTTGGCTAATTTTCGGGCTGCATTCCGTTTTGAAGTAAACGAAAACAGAAAAGCAACCACTGCAAGCATGATTACTAATCGAACATTTGTTAGGTTAAATAGTTTCATTTAATGCTTTTTTAATTGACGGCACCATTTCTCCTAAATCTCCAGCACCAACTGTTACGATTATTCGTGCATCGCTAGCTAAAATTGTAGGAATCAAATCTTCTTTAGTTACTAATTTTTTAGCATCATTAGTCATTTTATCCATTAACCATTGCGATGTAATTCCTTCCATAGGCAATTCACGAGCTGGATAAATATCTAATAGAATAACCTCATCAAAAGCGGATAAACTTTTGGCAAAATCATCTGCAAAATCTTTTGTTCTACTAAATAAGTGTGGCTGAAAAATTGTCAAAACTTTTTTGTTTGGATATAATTCTCTAACCGCTTGGTGTACTGCATTTATTTCCGTTGGATGATGCGCATAATCATCAATATAAACCAAATTATCTGTTTTGATTTGATACGAAAATCTTCTTCTTATTCCCTGAAATGAAGCAATGGCTTTTGCAATAGCATCGGTCGGGGTGCCGTAAGTTTTTGCCATTGCAATAGCCATTAATGCATTCATTAAATTATGTTTACCTGGTAATCCAAATTGTAAATCTTTTATAATTTCTGTTGGCGTTTGTACATCAAAGACATAACTTCCATTTCCTACTCTTACATTAAATGCTTTATATACAGCTTCTTCGTTTACCGCACAAGTAACTCCTTCAAGAGGTAATTCTTTAGTTATAAAAAGCTTTGATTTATCCTCAACTTTATTTGCAAATTCAACAAAAGAGGCTTCAATAGCTTCGCTAGTTCCATATATATCTAAATGGTCCGCATCCATAGAAGTTACACAAGCAATATCTGGATGCAAGTGTAAGAACGAACGATCAAATTCATCGGCTTCAACTACGGTAACCGTTTTTCCGTTTCCTATTAAATTCGAATTATAATTCTCAACTATACCGCCAACAAAAGCAGTAACATCAGCACCACTTTCATGTAAAACGTATCCTAATATACTTGAAGTTGTCGTTTTACCATGCGTCCCAGCTACTGCAAAACAAAAAGTATCTTGCGTAATTATTCCTAGAACTTCTGCTCGTTTTTTTACCTGATAATCACGTTCCAAAAAGTAATTCCACTCTGAATGTGTAATAGGCACCGCCGGAGTTATAATTACCAATGTATTTTCTACATAATAATCTTTTGGAATCAAACTTATTTTATCTTCAAAATGAATTGAAATACCACTTTCAATTAACTCATTAGTTAACATTGAAGGCGTTTTGTCATAACCGGAAACTTGCTTCCCTAAGGTTTTAAAATAGCGAGCCAAAGAACTCATTCCTATCCCTCCAATTCCTATGAAATAGACGTTATGTATTTGATTTAAATTCATTTTTAATTTCAATTTTAATAGCAATTTCAATTTTCAGAATCGAGATTACCATTGTATTAATTACTTTCTTTTCAAGTGCTCACTTTGTCATTGACATTGTGATTGCTATTGTTATTGAATTAGTTTCTCTATTTCGTCAACAATTTGTTTTGTTGCTTTTGGCATAGCCAATTGTTTTATATTTTCACTTAATTGATTCTGCTTTCCTTGGTCTTTAACCAATGCTTCGAAAACAAGCGAAAATTGCGCATCAAGCTCTGATTCTTTAAGCAAAATAGCTCCTTTTTTATCAACTATTGCTTGTGCGTTTTTAGTTTGATGATCTTCAGAAACATTCGGTGACGGAATGAAAATTACTGGTTTCCCAACAATACATAATTCCGAAACAGAAGAAGCGCCAGCTCGAGAAACAACAATATCAGCAGCAGCATAGACTAAATCCATTCTTTCGATAAATGCCATTACCTGAACATTTCCTGAATTGTATTTATTATAATCTTCAATATAAAATTTTCCGCATTGCCAGATTACCTGAATGTCTAATGAAATTATTTTTTCAAGTTCTTTTTCAATCAATTGATTGATACGTCTAGCACCAAGGCTACCTCCAAGAACTAAAAGTGTTTTTTTATTTGGATCTAAATTAAAATGAGAAATGGCTTCGGCTCTTTTGCTGTCAATATCTATTAAATCTTGACGAACTGGATTTCCGGTTAAAACAATTTTTTCTTTTGGAAAAAATCGCTCTAAACTTTCATAAGCCACACAAATTACATTTGCTTTTTTACTCAATAATTTATTGGTTATTCCGGGATACGAATTTTGTTCCTGAATTAATGTTGGAACGTTCATAGCATTAGCCATCTGAAGTAATGGACCACTAGCAAATCCACCCGTACCAATAACAACATTAGGCTTGAACTGTTTTATAATTTTTCTGGATTCCCACAAACTAGAAATGAGTTTTACTGGAAACAGGGCGTTATCAAAAGTTAATCTTCTTTGTAAACCTGCAATCCAAAGTCCTTTTATTGGATAACCTGCTTGAGGAACTTTTTGCATTTCCATTTTGTCTTTGGCACCAACAAAAAGAAATTCGGCATCCGGGAAACGAGACTTTAATTCATTAGCAATAGCAATTGCAGGATAAATATGTCCGCCTGTTCCACCACCACTTAATATGAATTTATATTTTGCCATTTTTATAAAATTACGGAGTGTTACTTAACTCTTAAATTTATGAAACTTATTTATTTAAAACCGCATTCATTGGGTTATGAGTCGCATCTTGAATAGAATAATCCTCATCAGAAACTGTATCTTCTTCTAATTGCTTATCTATTAATTTTTGAAGTGCTTCTTCTCTCAAAGCAGCTTCTTTTTGTTCTTGCGCAATTTCTTCTTCTTTCTTGGTCACACTAATAATGATTCCAAGTGCGAAACAAGTCATCCAAATAGAACTACCACCACTACTTATCAAGGGCAAAGTCTGTCCCGTTACTGGCAATAATTCTACGGCAACAGCCATGTTAATCATTGCTTGAAAAATCATTGGAAATCCTAATCCGATGACCACTAGTTTTCCAAATAAAGTATTTGCTTTGTGTGAGGCTACTACAAATCGAAACAATAACAACAAATACAAGCTTAGTACTCCTAAACCTCCAATTAATCCATATTCTTCAACAATAATTGCATAAATAAAATCTGAAGAAGATTGAGGTAAGAAATTTTTCTGAACACTTTTTCCCGGCCCTAAACCGTATAAATTTCCAGAAGCTATGGCAATTTTAGCTTTTTCTATTTGATAATCATCCTCGTCAGGTTTATCGGTAGAGAAATTTTCTATACGACTTTCCCATGTTTTAACCCTATTGAAAAACTTAGCATCAGGAAAAGCTTTTGATAACAAAATAAAAAACAATAGCGCACCTATTCCAAAACCAATAATAATTGCTAAATATTTAACGGGATATTTACCAATAAAAGTCAACATTAAAATCATAGAAAAAATCAATGCTGTAGTTGAAAAATTGGCTGGTAAAATAAACATTAATGTAATAAAAACCGGAAGCCATAATTCCAACAAAGAGGATTTAAAAGTAATAGGTTCTTGTCTGGTTTTTGATAAATAGCGCGCAACATATATAAATAGCACAATAGATGCTAAAGTTGATGTTTGAAATGACATACCAAATGGCAATTCTAACCAACGGCTAGCATTTGCACCTGCAATAACTTTACCTTTAAGGAGCGTGTAGGCTAATAATATCCACACAAAAGGCAATGCAAAAATGGAAATTCCTCTAAAATAATGATACGGGACTTTGTGAATAAAATAAATTATACCAAAACCCATACAAAGATGAATAAAATGTTTTACTAGATATCCCAACGTATTTCCGGTACCATGCCCTAAATACGCTAAATTACTGCTCGCACTAAAAACAGGCATAAAGGAAAACAGTGCCAATAAGGCCACAAAAGACCAAATTACCTTATCCCCTTTTAGATTGTTTATTAGTTGTTTCATTTTTTTCGCTTTTAGCTTTTTATGTTTTTGCTAACAGCTAATTACTGAAAGCAGATTCCTTTTTACAAGTTCTTAACTGCTTGTTTAAATTGTCTTCCTCTGTCTTCGTAGTTTTCAAATAAATCAAAACTAGCACAAGCAGGAGACAATAATACAGTATCTCCTTTTTCTGACAATCGTTGTGCCATACGTACTGCATCAGTCATATTAGTAACTTCAACCATAATATCGACTACGTTACCGAAAACATCAATGATTTTTCTGTTATCAACACCTAGACAAATTATTGCTTTTACTTTTTCACGAACCATTGACATCAATTCATTGTAATCATTTCCTTTATCAACCCCACCAACAATCCAAACTGTAGGTGTGTTCATACTATCCAAAGCAAAAAAAGTAGCATTAACATTTGTTGCTTTTGAATCATTGATATATTGTACGTTTTGAATTTTCAATACCTTTTCCAAACGATGCTCAACACCTTGAAAATTTGATAAACTTTCTCGTATTGTTGCATTTCTTATTTGCATCAATTTAGCTACAGATGTTGCCGCCATTGCATTTTTCATATTGTGTTTTCCTTCTAGTGCAATGTATTCTGTTTCCATCTTAAACTCTTCCTGATTGATATTTACTTCCATTGTATTTTCTTTTATATAAGCTCCTTCGTTGAATGTTTTAGTCAATGAAAAAGGAATTAATTTTGCTTTTGTTTTATTGTTTTTTAACCATTCTGCTATAGCTTCATCATCTGCATCATAAATGAGGTAATCTTCCTCGGTTTGATTCATGGTAATTCTAAATTTTGAATCTATATAATTTTGATAATTATACTCGTATCGATCTAAATGATCTGGACTTATATTTGTTATAATCGCTATATGCGGTTTGTAATTTATAATTCCATCTAGTTGAAAACTACTTAGCTCTAATACATAAGAATCAAATTTGTTTTCGGCCACTTGCCAAGCAAAACTCTTTCCTATATTCCCTCCTAATCCTACATTTAACCCAGCAGATTGTAATAAATGATAGGTCAACATTGTAGTAGTAGTTTTCCCGTTACTTCCTGTTATTCCTATCGTTATTGCCTCTGTAAGTGGAGCAGCAAATTCAATTTCTGAAATCACTGGTATTCCTTTTTCAATAAGCTTTTTTACTATTGCTGCTTTTTCTGGAATTCCTGGGCTTTTCATCACTACATCAGCATTTAAAATCAAATCTTCTGTATGCTTTTCGTCTTCCCAAGCTATTTCATTATCAATAAGAACTTGTTTGTAATCTTCTTTTATCTTTCCAAAATCAGATACAAAAACTTCGTATCCTTTTTCTTTGCCCAGAATAGCTGTTCCTACTCCACTTTCTCCTCCACCTAAAACTACCAATCTCATGTTATCTTAATTTTAAAGTAACAATTGATAATATGGCTAACATGATGGCAACAATCCAAAATCGGGTTACAATCTTACTTTCGTGATATCCTTTTTTCTGATAATGGTGATGCAACGGCGACATCAAAAATATTCTTCGGCCTTCGCCAAAACGTTTCTTGGTATATTTAAAATAACTCACCTGTAAAACCACTGAGAAATTTTCGACAAGAAAAATTCCACATAATAACGGAATAAGTAATTCTTTTCGAACAGCAATTGCTAATACCGCAATAACTCCTCCTATTGTTAAACTTCCTGTATCACCCATAAATACAGATGCAGGATATGAATTGTACCAAAGAAATCCGATCAATGAACCTACAAAAGCAGCAATAAAAACCGTCATTTCCCCCGAATTCGGGATATACATAATGTTCAAATAATTGGAGAAAATAATATTTCCGGAGAGGAACGTAAAAATACCCAATGCCAGAACTGAAACAGCTGAAGTTCCTGCTGCTAATCCGTCAATTCCATCCGTTAAATTTGCACCGTTAGAAACTGCAGTAATAATAAAAATCACTACTGGAATAAAAATCAACCAAGCCCATTTTTCATATCCTTCGCCAGTCCAAGCTAATGCTTCTGCATAATCTAATTCGTTATTTTTAAAGAAAGGAATAGTCGTAGCTGTAGATTTTTCTTCTACTGGAGCCTGAGCAATAACACTCTCTGTTGGAGCTTTAAAAATGTCTGCTTTAGCAGTATCTTTTCTAACTGTTACAGCTGGACTAAAATAAAGTACAGAACCCACAATCAATCCTAAACCAACTTGACCAATAACTTTAAAAATTCCTTTTAAACCTTCTTTGTCTTTTTTGAAAATTTTAATATAATCATCAATAAAACCAATCACTCCCATCCACAACGTAGTAACAATTAACAAAACGATATAAATGTTATGCAATTTTGCAAAAAGCAAAACAGGTACTAATGTGGCAAATATGATTATTAAACCTCCCATGGTTGGCGTACCGGCTTTCTCATTTTGACCAGCTAAACCTAATTCGCGAACTGTTTCACCAACTTGCTGATTGCGTAAAAAACTAATAATTCTTTTTCCATAAATAGTTGACAATAGCAACGACAACATCAAAGCTAAAGCGGATCTAAAAGTGATGTACTGAAAAACTCCTGTTCCTGAAACATCTAATGTTTTGTTCAAATATTCGAATAAATAATATAGCATATTGTTCTATTTATGAAGTTGGTCTAATATTTCTTTTATAATTTTCATATCATCAAAATCATGACGAATCCCATTAATTTCTTGATATGTTTCGTGTCCTTTTCCTGCAATCAGGATGATATCATTAGGCTGAGCCAATTGACAAGCTGTTTTAATCGCTTGCTTTCTATCGGTTATAGACAAAATTCTTTTATAGTTTTGAGGAGCAACTCCTTGTTCCATTTCGTTGATAATTACGTCTGGATTTTCGTTTCTTGGATTATCCGAAGTAAATATTGCCGTATTACTTAAGTCAGAAGCAATTCCTCCCATAATTGGTCGTTTCGCTTTATCTCTATTTCCACCACAACCTACAACAGTTATTAACTGCTCATTTTTGGTACGAATGTCATTAATGGTTTTCAAAACGTTTTCCAAAGCATCCGGTGTATGAGCATAATCAACAATTGCAGTAATATTACTATCCGATACTATGAACTGAAAACGACCAGAAACACTTTCTAAATCAGATAACAAACGAAGCACTTCTAAACTTTCTATCCCTAATTCAATCGCTGTACCGTAAATTGCTAATAAATTATAAGCATTAAAAGTTCCTATTAATTTCACCCAAACTTCATTGCCATTAATCTTCAATAACAAACCTGATAATTGGTTTTCTAGAATTTGAGCTTTATAATCTGCATACGATTTTAAAGCATAAGTTAGTTTTTTGGCAGTAGTATTCTGCAACATAACTTGCCCGTTTTTATCATCAATATTGGATAATGCAAAAGCAGATTTTGGCAAATTGTCAAAAAATGATTTTTTAACATCTCTATATTCAGCAAACGTAGGATGATAATCTAAGTGATCGTGTGACAAGTTTGTAAAAACACCTCCTGCAAACTGTAATGCTTCAGTACGTTTTTGATGAATTCCATGTGAACTTACCTCCATAAAACAATACGCAACACCAGCCTCAATCATTTTTGCCAAATAATGATTAATCGTAATGGAATCTGGTGTGGTGTGTGTAGCTTTATACTCCAGATCGTCAACCATAATTTTTACAGTTGATAATAACCCAACTTTAAAACCTGCTTTTTTAAACAATTGATACAATAAAGAAGCAATTGTGGTTTTACCATTTGTGCCAGTTATACCAACTAATTTCAATTTATTTGAAGGGTTATCAAAATAATTTGCGGCCATAAACGCCAATGCCTTATTTGTATCTTTCACCTGAATGTAAGTGATTCCTTTTACAATATTTTCAGGAAAAGTATCACATACAATTGCAATTGCACCTAACTCGATTGCTTTTTCGATATAATCATGCCCGTCAGAAACGGATCCACGAATGGCTATAAAAATATCATTCGGTTCAATTTTTCTTGAATCAAAATCCATTTTTCCAATAGCAATTTCTGTCGAACCCTTAACTGCTTCGATAGCTACTTTATATAATATGTCTTTTAGAATACTCACGATAATTCCAATAAAATAGTTGTGTTTTTAACTAAACTCTGTCCTGCTTGAAGCGATTGTTTCTTCACTTTTCCTACTCCTACCGCTTTTACTTTCATTCCTAAATTTTCCAGTAATGCGATTGCATCCATACCAGACATTCCTTTTACATTAGGAATTGATTGGGTTTTCTTTTGAGACTTTACAAAATAGGAGTTATAATCCGTTTCTTGTTTTAGTATTTTTTTATCTAAATTTTTAATCTCATTTGTTGAAGGCGCATCGGTAAAAATCTTTTGAGCAATTCTTTTAAAAACTGGACCCGCAACATCAGCACCATAGTAATTATTATTAACCGTACTTGGCTTATGTACTACTACGATACAAGAATATTTAGGATGATCCGCAGGAAAATAACCTACGAAAGAAGAGGCATAATATTTTTCAGAACCTCCATTCTTACTATAATTTACTTGAGCAGTTCCTGTTTTTCCTGCCATAGGAAAATCTTTAGAATATAATTTTGCCCCAGTTCCTTTTTTAACAACATTTGCTAAAACTGCTTTCAGTTTTAAAATTGTTGCCTGAGAACAAACCTTTGGGTTTATAACTTGAGTCTCAAATTTCTTGATTGTTGTATTCCACTTTTTAATTTCTGAAACCAATTGTGGTTTTACCATCACCCCATTATTTGCTACTGAATTATAAAAAGTAAGTGTTTGCAAAGGCGTAACAGAAACTCCATATCCAAAAGCCATCCAAGGAAGTGAAATATTAGACCAGTGTGGATCACTCGGTTGTGGTATGAATGGCTTTCCTTCTCCTTTAAATTCCATTCCTAACTTTTTATTCAACCCATATGAATTAACATGATTGACAAATTTTGACGGATTGTTTTTGTAATTATTATAAACCGCCTGAACCATAACTGTGTTAGATGAAACTTCAAAACCCCTTGCTAAGGAAATTTTCCCATACCCACCATCATGCGAATCCCTAACTGATTTTCCTGAATATTTAATTACTCCACCTTTACTATCATAAACCGTACTTGTGTCAGCCACTTTGTCTTCAAGAATTGCCATCAAATCAACTAATTTGAATGTTGATCCTGGCTCATGAGATTCGGCATATGCATAGTTAGTCGTTTCGTAATAAGAACCATCTTTGGCTTTGCCTAAATTAGAAATTGCTTTAATTTGCCCTGTTTTAGTTTCCATAACCACAACACATCCATGATCAGCTTGATACTCTTCTAATTGTTTTAACAAAGCGTGATGTGCAATATCCTGGATAAAAACATCTATGGTAGATATTACATCATACCCATCTTGCGGGTCAATCTCATTAACATCACGAATAGGTTTCCATTGTCCTTTCGCAATTTTTTGTTTCATTATTTTACCGTCTTTACCATTTAGGTATTTACGATATGCCCATTCAATTCCTTTTCCGTCAGGTGTTCCATCAGGATTAACCCTTTCATAACCAATGGTTCTTTCTGCAATTTTTCCAATCGGATTTTCCCTAACTGTTTCTTGCTCTACAATAATTCCACCTTTATAAGCTCCCAAATTAAATAATGGAAAGCCTTTAATTTTCATATAATTAGTGTAGCTTAAATTTCTTGCTACTAAATAATATCTGTTTTTATTAGCTCTAGCTCTTCTAAGTTCCGTCTGAAAAAAACCAGATGGTTTTCCCAAAACATAAGCCAATGAATCCGATAATGATTTCACATTTTTTTGAAACACTTCTGATTTTGGCGCAACGGCATCAAAACGTATTTCGTAATTAGGAATTGATGTTGCTAAAAGACTTCCGTCAGCTGAATATATATTGCCTTTATTAGCTGGAATTACAAAATTTTTAACCGTTCTTTCTTTGGCTAATTTTCTGTAATAATCCCCTTCAACCCATTGAATATTAGTCAACTTTACAGCAATTGCAATAGCCATCAAAAAGATAGCAAAAGCAACCAGATAAATTCGGTACGATATGTATTTATCTTCTACTGCCATATTTTCTTGAAAAAGCTTTTCTCTTCTTCTTTTTTTACTTTTATTTTTATTGGAGGAACTGTTGACGGAAAAATTTGTTTTTCAACCATTTTATTAGCTACAGTTGATTCCATTTTAAGTTTCATTAATTCAGATCTTCTATCTACAAATTCAGATCGTAATTCTTTAACTCTATTTGTCAATTCTGCTATTTTGAACACTTTTTGCTCAAATCGTTGTGTATTTGCAATCATAATAATTGCCAATACAATGACAAATACAATAAAACGCCAATTCTTAACTGCATCATCATCAATCAGAAACCTAGCTTTTAATAGACTATACACTCCGTTTTTCATTTTCCTAACTAATTATATCTTTTCAGCTATCCTTAATTTTGCACTTCGCGCTCTATTATTCAACTTAATTTCCTCATTATTAGGAACTATAAGTTTTCCTACTGTTTTAAACGGAACAGAAAAATTTCCAAAAAAATCACGTTCTGGCTCTCCTTCAAACATGCCGTTTTTGATAAATCTCTTTACCAATCTATCTTCTAATGAGTGATAAGAAATAACACTTAATCTTCCACCTGGATTCAATATTTCTAATGATTGCTCCAAAAATTCTTTCAAAACATCCATTTCTTGATTTACTTCAATTCGAATAGCTTGATACATTTGAGCTAAAATTTTATGGCTTTTATGTGCTGGTAAAAAACGACCTAATACTACTTTTAATTGCTCGGTATTTTTTATCGGAGCCATTTCTCTAGCTTCAATAATAACTCTTGCAATTGCCGGTGCATTTTTTAACTCTCCATAATCCAAAAACACTCTTCTTAGATTCGCATCATCATATTCATTAACAACTCTATAGGCATTAAGATCATTTTTTTGACTCATGCGCATATCTAATTCCGCATCAAATCTAGTAGAAAAGCCTCTTTCAGCCACATCAAACTGATGCGAAGAAACTCCTAAATCTGCTAAAATTCCATCCACGCCTTTAACTCCGTAAAAACGCAAAAACCGTTTTATAAATCTGAAATTTTCATTTATAAGCGTAAATCTTTCGTCTTCCAAAGCATTCGCCAAAGCATCTTCATCTTGATCAAAAGCAAATAATTTTCCATCAGGACCTAGCCTTTTCAAAATTTCCTTAGAGTGTCCTCCTCCTCCAAAAGTCACATCAACATACACCCCATCAGGTTTAATATTTAAACCATCAACAGATTCCTGAAGTAAAACCGGATTATGATATTCCATTTTCGTCGTCATTTATATTTCCCATTACTTCCTCCGCTAAATCTGCAAAATCAACATCCTCACCGCTTATAGATTTCTCATACAAGTCTTTATCCCAAATCTCAACAATATTAACCGCCGAAGAAAAAACCACATCTTTAGTAATACTTGCAAAAGAAACCAAGTCCTTCGCAACTAACAATCTACCTAAAGCATCTATTTCAACCATCTTCACGCCAGCAGTAAATCTTCGGATAAAATCATTGTTCTTTTTAACAAATCGATTCAGCTTATTGATTTTTTGCATCATCAAATCCCACTCTTCCATTGGATACAATTCTAAACAAGGTTGAAATACAGAACGCTTCAAAACAAATCCGCTTTGAAGAGAAGAAGCCAATTGCTTTTTTAAAGGCGACGGCAACAAGAGCCTACCTTTAGCATCAACTTTACATTCATATGTTCCAACTATTGTATTCAAGAAAAAAGTATTTAATGATATAAAGCAAAAATATAAAAAATATTACCACAATTTACCACTATACACCACTTTGTTAATAAGTTTAACCACTTTCAAACAAAAACCCTTAATTTTTGGACAATCAGAACATTAGCTTCATTTCAATTATTCTTGACAATGTTTATATTTTGCAAAAAATGATTCCTGAAAAAATTGATTTTTTTATTTTTTTTGGGTAGTTAAAAAAAAGAATAGTTGTAGTTTTTCATAAAATAAAAATGAAAGTTTAATCTATAAAAAGAGATTTCACAATTAAAAAATGTTTTCAAAAATTATTTTTTGTTTATTAAATCCTATATTTGTCAAAATTGAAAAAATCGGTATCCAAAACATGGAAAAACACTATAAAAAAGAAGGTAGATACAGTTTTTATGAAGCTGGAGAAGGTACGCCAATTGTAATTCTACATGGTTTAATGGGAGGTCTAAGTAATTTTGACGCAGTAGCATCTCATTTTTCAAACAAAGGATACAAAATTATCATTCCTGATTTACCTATTTACACGCAAAGCATTTTAAAAACAAATGTTAAGAGTTTTGCAAAATATGTAAAGGATTTTATAACATTCAAAGGATTAGACCGAGTTATACTTCTTGGAAATTCATTAGGAGGCCATATTGCTTTATACCATACTAAAATGTATCCTGAAAAAGTGGCTGGACTTGTAATCACCGGAAGTTCTGGATTATATGAAAGTGCTATGGGTGACAGTTACCCAAAAAGAGGAGATTATGAATATATCAAGAAAAAAGCCGAAGATGTATTTTACGATCCAAAAGTAGCAACACCTGAACTTATTGATGAGGTTTACGCCACGGTGAATGATAGAATAAAATTAATAAAAACATTAACCATTGCTAAGAGCGCTATTCGTCATAATATGGCAAAGGACTTACCTAAAATGCATGTTCAAACCTGTATCATTTGGGGTAAAAACGACAAGGTTACTCCACCAGATGTAGCAGTTGAATTCAATAAATTATTACCTAACTCTACTTTGTATTGGATAGATAAATGTGGACATGCTGCTATGATGGAGCATCCAGAAGAATTCAACCGCATATTAGAAGATTGGTTGACAAAAACACATTTACAAGTTAGCTCTGAAAAAGAATAATTTCACAAATAAATATCATGAAAATTAATACTGCCGAATTCATTATAAGCAATTCACAAGTTGACAAATGTCCTAAAGACTTTTTGCCAGAATATGCTTTTATAGGCAGATCAAATGTTGGAAAGTCGTCATTGATAAATATGTTGACTAACCATAAAAACCTTGCAAAAACTTCTGGAAGACCAGGAAAAACACAGCTTATTAATCACTTTTTAATTAACAACAATTGGTTTTTAGTAGATTTACCTGGTTACGGTTATGCAAAAGTTTCCAAGAAAACAAAATCAATATTTCAGCAGTTTATAACGGATTATTTTGAAACAAGAGAACAATTAGTTTGCGCTTTTGTATTAATTGACATTCGACATGAGGCTCAAAATATCGATATTGAATTCATGTCCTATATGGGAGAAAGCGAAATCCCATTTTGTATTATTTTCACTAAAGCTGACAAAATAAGTAAAGTTAAAATCGATTCTCATATTGCTGCTTACAAAAAGAAAATGTTTACAAACAATTGGGCTGAGATGCCACATTACTTTGTAACTTCGGCAACTGAATCAACTGGAAAAGAAGATGTTTTAAACTATATTGACGATGTAAATCAAGAAGTTTTCAAAAACAACAGCCAATTTTAGAAATACAATTTTAATTCTAATAAAAAATCCCAAAACTAAGTTTGTTTAGTTTTGGGATTTTTTTAATGATAAACGTCCAAAAATTATTTTTGAAGTTCTAATTTTTCTGCAAAATAATCACAGAAATCTTTCATAGTATCGGCCATTTTCTCATCATTAGTAGCGCGCTTAAAGGTATCAGACATAGCCACTAATGTTTGATGAAAGAAAATTTTCATTTCGTCAACTGGCATATCTTTTGTCCACAAATCGATACGCATTGTTTCTTTCACTTTACTATCCCAAATAGAAAGCATAATTGCTTTTGCCTCTTCTTGTTCCACGCCCCCATCTTGTGCGGACCACATTAATTTTTCTGGAACGCGATTTTCGTCTAACGCGACTAAAAATTTAATTTCTGATGTGTTTTTATCTGACATTATTTTTTTGGTTTATATTTTGATTTTTCAAACAATTCTTTAGTATTCATTTTTAACATATCTGACAAAGGAATATCGTTGTTTTTCATAAAAGAACGAACCATTTGCCATCCTACCCATGCTCCAACTTGACCAGGCGATTCATTGTCAATTTCTAAATAAAATTTAGAAAAAGGAGCTGGATTTATAAATCGAGGTATTAATTTTTGATCGTCACTGTAAAGCATTTCTTTTTCTAAAAAATAACGCCACATATAACCCTCATTTTCTTGACACCACTTTATCTGATCTTCGCTATACCCCATTTTTTCAGCATCAGTATAATCCGGCAAAAGCAAATCTTTCAGATACAATTGTTTTCCATAATAAATCATTTGGCTAAGCAAGGACTCATCAATTACGGGAGGAATTTCTCTAGTAGAAAAGCTACTCACTAAATCAGGCATGATTTGTTTCTGCTCAAAATTCTGTTTTATGTAATTTGGGAACTGATAAAATTTATGATTCTTTCCTAGATACAATTCAAGAGAAACAATAACTAAGCTATCCGCATAAATAACTTTATTGTTATAATCCATCTCTGAAATTACCGTGATAACTTTTGGTGTTTTGGTTTTGGGGAAATAATATTTTATATGTTTAAAAAGTGTTGTAAGCTCTTTTTTTACAGGATTAATATCCGCATATTTTTTTTGAACTTCTGAATATAATTCTCTCCAAATAGGATCTTGCATTTTATTTAACCAAACACTATCACCATTCCCAGCAGGAAAAAAAAACGGAAATTCTTTTTTAACTTTTGGCAAATCCTGAGCTGGAGTCTCAAAAAATATTTTATCAAAGCGTACAATTTTTATTTCTACAGGAATTGCCGTAACGGCTTTCTCGACTTTATTCTTCTTATCGCAGGATAAAAAAAATAAACAAAAGGCTACAGAAAACAGATATATTTTCATATTAATTAATTAAATTTGTTTTCAAAGTATCAGGAAAACGAATACACTACGAATTGATTTTGCAAATATACATTCCTGCTTTTTTAATACCTAAACTATTATGACTAAAAAATGTACTCTTCAAGTAGAAAAAGCGAACACCCATATTGTTAATTGGTTAAAAACATATGCAGAAAACGCTAAAGTAAATGGATTTGTTGTAGGGATTTCAGGAGGAGTAGATTCAGCAGTAACTTCAACTTTATGTGCGCAAACTGGATTAAAAGTTTTATGTGTTGAAATGCCAATCCATCAAGCTCATAGTCATGTTACTCGAGGACGCGAACATATTGAGCAATTAAAAAAAAGATTTCCTAATGTTACTCATATCGAAACCGATTTAACTTCGGTATTTGAAGATTTTAAGAAAAACGTTCCTGACTCAACTGATACTTGCAGACTTCATTTATCATTAGCAAATACAAGAGCACGTTTAAGAATGACTACCTTATATTATCATGCTGGAATTAATGGTTTACTTGTTGCTGGCACAGGAAATAAAGTAGAAGATTTTGGAGTTGGTTTTTATACAAAATACGGAGATGGTGGGGTTGATTTAAGCCCAATTGCAGATTTAATGAAATCCGAAGTTTTTCTTTTAGGAGACTATTTAAAAATCCCAAATTCAATTTTAACAGCTGCACCAACGGATGGATTATTTGGTGACGAAAGAACAGATGAAGATCAACTTGGCGCCAGTTATGATGAACTAGAATGGGCCATGATAGAAGATGAGAAAGGAAAATCAGCAAATGATTTTTCTGGAAGAGAAAAAGAGGTTTTTGAAATCTATAGAAGGTTAAATACTGTAAACCAGCACAAAATGAATGCAATTCCTGTTTGTTTAATTCCAAATGAGTTAAAGTAATTATATTTTATTCTGATTTGCAATTAATTACAGAATTTATTTATTAATTTTACTCTTCCAAAAACAAAAAATAAAAATAATTCTTAAAAAATCCAATTATGATTAAAGTATGTATAGCTGATAATTATCCCGTTGTGCATTTTGGAGTAAAATCTTACTTTAAAGATCATGCCGACATATCAATAGTTGCCAACGTAGGTAACTTCTTGATGGTTAGGGACATACTACTTACCAAAGAAATTGATGTTTTAATATTAGATTTAGAATTAGAAGGTCTTGCCAGTATTTTTGAAGTTAAAGCTGTCTTGAAAAACTTTCCAAAAACTAAAATTATTATCTTCAGTGGTCTTTCAGAACAAATTTACGCTCCAAATGCCATAAAAGCAGGTGTTTCAGGTTTTGTACATAAAACAGAAAAGCTAGAAACTTTAGGCCAGTCCATTATTAAGGTACACCAAGGCAAAATAATAATGAACGAGACTGTTAAGAAAAACTTGGCATTAATTGCGAAACAAAGCAAAAGCGAACGATTATATAGAAAACTTTCTAATCGTGAAGTTGAAGTTTTACGCTATTTAAGTGATGGCAAAAAGAACCACGAAATTGCCGAAATCTTAAATCTTAATGAAAAAACAATCAGTACTTACAAATTAAGATTGCTAACAAAATTGAATGTTACAAACCTTGTTGACTTAGTTAACAAAGCAAAAACATTAGAAATCGTTTAAATTTAATGGTATCGAGACATTACTCTTCCTAATTTTTTAGAAAAAGAATTAATAAGTTTGTAGTAGTCCATGGCCATAGACAAAGGCTCTGTATTATCTGAATCTGGTTCAGTTGATATAGAGCTTTTTAATTCTTCAATGATTTTATCTACTAAAAACCATCTTAAAGTAAGAATCGTTTCGGATACATATTGACTAATTGTTTCACTTTTAACTTTAGGAAAAATATTTTGCCCTTCCCAATTATGCAAAGTAACTCGTTCATCTTCCATTAAAATATCCGTTACTTCCTGAGCAAAATCAGCAGACAAATGCATCAAATATTGTTCAACGCCAAAGTCTCCATTTTGAAGATAATAATTAATAAGGTCATTAAAAATATCTCTGAATAATGGATTAGCAAGCTCAACCTCGTCTTCTTGCAAGCTCAAATAAATTCTTTGATATACTTTATATTCTTTCTTTTCAATTACATGCTCAATCTCTCCGTCTTCATTTGTTTTTAAAAGCACATCTTCAAATTCTTCCGTTTTATTTCCATACAATAAAAGAATCTCAATGATTTTTCGTTCCAAACGATACAGTACATCAACTTTTTGCGTTTGAACTGGATTTTCATTTTTGACTACTTCAAATGCTTTTTGTTCTTGTTTTTGCTTCTTGTCAATTTCGGCAACATCTTTTTTGACTAACTGCGCGAGAGTACTAACAAGCACTTGTTCTGAAATATCCATAATTCTGGAACACTCCTGAATATAGATTTCTCGCTGAATTCTATCTGGAATTTTAGAAATACTTAGCACCATATCCCGAATCAAATCGGCTTTTTTAATCGGATCATTCTTTGCTTCATTCATCAAAAGTGATGCTTTGAACTGAATAAAGTCTTTAGTATTATTCTCTAAGTAAGCAACTAAATCATCATATGACGTTTTTCTGGCAAAACTGTCTGGATCATCTCCATCAGGAAAAGTACATACTTTTACATTCATTCCTTCTTCAAGAATCAAATCTATTCCACGAATAGAAGCACGTAATCCAGCAGCATCTCCATCAAAAAGCACCGTAATGTTTTTTGTTAATCTGTTTATTAATCGGATTTGATCTGGAGTTAAAGCGGTTCCTGACGAGGCAACAACATTTTCAATTCCAGATTGATTGAATTGAATAACATCCGTATATCCTTCAACTAAGTAGCAATTATTTTGTTTAGCGATAGATTGTTTGGCTTGAAAAATACCATAAAGAACTTTACTTTTATGGTAAATATCACTTTCAGGTGAGTTCAAGTATTTTGCTGCTTTTTTATCATTGGTCAAAATTCGACCTCCAAAACCAAGCACTCGCCCGGACATACTTTGTATAGGAAACATTACCCTTCCTTTGAATCGGTCAAATGGACGATCTTCTCTCGGAATAGTAAGCCCTGTACTTTCTAAAAACTCCAACTTATATCCTTTACCGAGCGCTTCTTTAGTAAAAGCATCCCAAGTTTCCGGGGAATATCCTAAGCCAAATTTTTTAATAGTTTCATTAGTAAAGCTTCTTTCTTTGAAATAGGAATAACCTATGGCTTTCCCTTCTTCCGTATTTAATAGTATATTTTGAAAATAGGTTTTTGCAAATTCCGAAACTAGGTACATACTTTCACGAACATCCGTAACGGCTTTTTCTTCATCCGTTTGTTCCGTTTCTTCAATTTCAATATTATACTTTTTAGCTAAATACCGAATTGCTTCAGGATACGTAAAATGCTCATGCTCCATAAGAAAAGCTACTGAATTCCCGCCTTTTCCAGAACTAAAATCTTTCCATATTTGTTTCACAGGCGAAACCATAAACGATGGAGATCGTTCATCAGAAAATGGGCTTAGTCCCTTGAAATTACTTCCCGCACGCTTTAATTGCACGAAGTCTCCAATAACTTCCTCAACTCGAGCAGTTTCGAAAACAGTATCTATGGTCGCTTTTGAAATCATTTTTTAGTAGCAAAGTCACAAAGATACAAAGATGTTATGTGTTTTAAACTACGATTTTTTAATTTATCAGGAATTACAAATAGACTTAAGAAACTTCAAACACTCCCTATTTAATAGTCTTTATAAACCATATCGTGTCCGAAAAAGGCATTATTTGTTAATACTCTTTTATTTTTAAACAAAAAGTGTAAATTTGCTTTTTAACAACCTACAATAAGATTCCAATTTATTGAAAAAGAATCAATTACTTTCAAAAAATATGTCATCATTCCCAAACAAAAAACAATTAAGAAAAATATTTGATTCTGAAGATTTTAAACAAGAATTAAATAGCATTCTTTTATTTGTTTCGGAAATATGCGACATTCCATACGCTTATATAGCTTCAGTTGAAAATGAACTTGAAGTAATTAAAAATACTATTGGATTAGATTTTACAACTATTCCTAAAAACATTCAGGAGTTAAATAAAAATGTGATTCAACAAAATAATCCGTATGTTGTTTCGAATACAAACAAAGATTCAAAAATTTCATCTGATTTTTCAGTAGCTGAAAACTTCCCAATAACATTCTATGCTGGATTTCCTTTATGCATTGATTTCGATACAATTGCCGGAATTCTTTGTATAATGGATATCAAATCAAGAGAATTATCCAACACACAATTAAAAACATTATCACACGCAACAAAGCAAATTGAATCACTGCTAAACGTTTATATTAAAAATAAAGAATTACAAAAAATAGCGAAACAAAAAGAAAATCAATTTCAACTATTTATAGATAATTCAAAAGAAATTGTTTACGAGGTTAATTTGGACGGCAAAATTGAATATGTTTCAAAAAGTTGGAAAAGGTTTCTAGGACATGAGGTTGAGGAAGTTATAGGAAAAAATAATGGCGATTTTATTCATCCTGAAGACTTTGATAATTGTGTAGCTTTTTTAGAAAAAATTGTAGATGGAGAAAATACAGATGAAGAGCTTATTTTCAGAATAATGCATAAAAACGGTCATTATTTATGGCATGCTTCAAGTGTAAAATTAACCCATCGAGAAGATGGGGAACCTTTTTATATTGGAAATTGTAGAGACATTACAGAATATATAAAAACACGTCAAGAAGTATTAAAACAAAAACAATTTTACGAAAAAATATTAGATAGACTTCCCACCGATGTTGCGGTTTTTAATAGCGCTCATAAATATATTTATTTAAATCGTGCGGCTATAAAAAATGACGAACTTAGAAAATTTATTATTGACAAAGATGATTTTGAATATGCAACTCATACCGGAAGAGATGACACATTTGCAAAAAGTAGAAGAGAAAGATTCAACCAAGCTTTAGACTCTAAAGACGTAATAGAATGGGTAGATGAGATTCCTCGACAAGATAATGAAATAGCCTATTTCACTCGTAAATTTGCTCCTGTTTTTAGTGAAATTGACGAATCACTCGAAATGATGATTGGTTTTGGCGTAGACATAACAGATAGCAAGAAAATACAAGAAGAAATTTTAAGAAGTAGGCAACTTACCAATAGTATTATTCAAAATGTTGCTGTTGGTATTTTAGTTCAAGGACCGAACTCCGAAATTCTCGAAAATAATAAAGCTGCTTGCGAAATGCTAGGGCTAACTGAAGACCAACTGTTAGGCAAAACATCATTTGATCCGCATTGGAAAGTTATCCATTTAGATGGCTCCGAATTTAAATCAGAAGAACATCCTGTACCACAAGCTATAAAAAAATTAAAACCTATAAATAATATTGTTATGGGTGTACATCGCCCGGTACTAAACGATTTAGTTTGGCTGTTGGTAGATGCTATACCCGTATTTGGGAACTCTGGAGAATTACTCTATGTTATTTGTTCTTTTAATGATATAACAGCTCAAAAAAATGCAGAAGACGATTTAAAAATAAGTAATGAACGATTTAGCTATTCCAGTAAAGCTACTTCTGATGCTATTTGGGATTGGAATATGATTACTGACAAAATATATGTTGGTGAGAGCTATAGTTTAATTTTTGGACACCGATTCGAAAACAATATTATAACTGCACTTGAATGTGAAAATTTTGTTCACCCTGAAGACAGAGCATCTTATTTTGAAAAAATTGACAAAGCGATTGAAGGTACTGATTACAAATGGTTTGACGAATACCGTTATTTAAAATCAGATGGATCACACGCCTATGTAAATGACAAAGCAATTATTATACGGAATGATGAAGGCAAGGCAATCCGAATGATTGGTGCAATGCAAGACATTACTACAGAAAGAAAGCTTAAAGATCAGCTACAACAAAGTGAAGAACAGTTCAAAGGAGCTTTTGAAAACTCTGCAGTAGGAATGGCCTTAGTAAACACTGAAGGTTTTTACAAGGAAGTTAACGACCGTCTTTCAGAAATGTTTGGTTATTCAAATCAAGAGATGAAATCAATGACATTTCAAGAAATCACTCATGTAGAAGACTTAGAAATTGATTTAGATTACAAAGATCAATTAGACTCAGGAAAAATATCAAATTTCAGCTCAGAAAAAAGATTTATCCACAAAAACAAATCTATAGTATGGGTTCATATGTCGGTTTCATTAGCGAAAAACAATAAAAATGAAATCATCCATTACATTGTTCAAGTAATTGACATCACCAATAGAAAAAAAGTCGAAGAGGAAAATAAACTGTTGGTCGAAGAGAACAACCGAAATAAAACAATACAGCTTAATGAAGCTAAAAACATGTACCGTCTTTTAGCAGACAACACGATTGATTTAATCTGTCTACATAATTTAGACACCAGCTTCCAGTATGTTTCACCATCAGTACAAAGACTTCTAGGATACACTCCTGAAGAATTGATAGGAAAATCTCCAATAGAATATGTTCACCCAGATGAGATTGCTACGTTAGAAAAAGAGTTTTATGATTTCATAAATGAATATAAAGAAGAGGCTATTGAACTGAAATTTAAAACCAAAGATGAAAATTATATTCTACTGGAAATCAAAGCTACTATAGTTAAAGAAAATGGAGTTACAATAGGATTTCAATCTCATGCACGTGATATTACCCAACGAAAAGAAGCAGAAGATGCCATTGAAAAAACCTTAATGCAAGAACGCGAATTAAATGAATTACGAACAAATTTAGTATCAACTATTTCACATGAGTTTAGAACTCCTATGACCACTATACGTACTAGTGCTGAGTTGATAACCATGTACATCGAAGGTCATAATTTTGAAAATTCGCCTCAATTACAAAAAAGAATAAATATAATAACAGAAGAAATAGATCGAATAGTGGAGCTAATGAATGCTGTGTTAACTATTTCAAAAGAAGATTCTGGAAAAACAAATTTCAATCCAGTTGTACTTGATGTAAAACAAGTTTGCCAAGAAGTTATTGAAGCAAATTACAATAATCATTTACAAGAAAGAAAAGTTACATTTTCTGCCGAAGGAGATACTTTTATGGTTTTTGCAGATAAAAATCTGATACAATACTCCCTTTTAAAT
Organism: uncultured Flavobacterium sp.; assembly: GCA_963512955.1. Classification (GTDB taxonomy): domain Bacteria; phylum Bacteroidota; class Bacteroidia; order Flavobacteriales; family Flavobacteriaceae; genus Flavobacterium. The sequence goes on from CAUPOP010000018.1 coordinate 27,564, forward strand.
TTATTGAATAATGCTTTTAAATATTCCGAAGATTTAGAGGACGTCTATTTAAACGTCATTTCAAATCGTGACGAAATAGAAATTCAAATAATTGATTTTGGTATTGGAATCCCCGAAAAAGATCATCCAAAACTTTTCAATACTTTTTTTAGAGCAAGTAATACAAATGGAATCCAAGGAACTGGTTTAGGTCTTTACATTGTAAAAACATTTACCGAAAAAAATTCCGGAACAATACAATTAGAAAGTAAACTCGGAAAAGGAACTACTGTTAAATTACAATTTCCATTATATAAAGTAGGATAGAAATGGCAAAAATATTAATTATTGACGACGAGATAAAATTAAGAGAGACAATTGCCGAATTGTTTTCGTTTATTAATTATGAAGTCTTTGAAGCTCAAGATGGTTCAGAAGGTTTAGAAAAAGTACAAGAACACAAACCAGATTTAATTATTTGTGATGTCATGATGCCAAAACTAGATGGGTATGGATTCTTAGAAGAACATCAAAAATCAAATCATTCAAATATCCCGGTATTATTACTTAGTGCTAAAATTGAGGAAATTGATGAAAAAACTGGTTTTAGTTTAGGAGCTAAAGGATATTTAAGAAAACCTTTTGTATTCAAAGAATTAAAAGAAATTGTAGATTTTCATTTAAGGGAAAAAGATTTAATATAGAAACCAAGTCTAATATTCAAACCGTAAGTTTATCTATTTTATTTAAGTAAAACATTTTCTTAAATAATCATATCTTTCTTTAGCATTGCTAAATTGAGTCATTGTACTATTTGTTTTGAACATTGAAACAAACGATTGCGCACGACTAAGGTTTTGCTTAGATATACTAAATTCATTAAAACAATAATTATTTTTATTTATTAAAAGTCTATAAGAATAATGCTTTATTGAAAATGAAGCTATAACAGCTAAAATAATTAAAATTAAAAAAACATCTTTAAATCTATTCTCTGAATGCTGAGAAGATAAAAGTAAAAAACTAGCTAAAAAAGCACTTATTAAAATAAGAATATTAGGAATCATATTTCTTCTTTTAATAATTCTTGCATTTGAAATTTGTTTCAAATGCAAGTCTATTTTTTCTCCTTTATTTTGAATTGTAATATTTGAATCAACAATGGTAAAAAAGAATTTTACATTGCGGTCTTTTTTAAATTTGTCTGTAAAAAAAACACTAAGATCCATAATTTAAGGGTTTTGCAGAATAAAAAAAATCTTACCAAAAACAGCTTACTTTAACTAAATGTAATCATAAATTCATTGCCCCCAATAAATTTTCTGAGTAAGCTGCTTGGTAAGAAAGATTCCAAATCTGTAACAAATTTATATTATGATTTTTAATCTATTGCGTTTTAATCGATAGGTTAAAAAAAAATACTTATAATTTAATTTTTGACTTTTAGACTTAAATAAAACAGAAGGCTTCCCCTCTATACAAACAGTTATGTCTAATTCATGAAAATATAGATTCCTAAAAAAACCAAAAAAAAGAAAGCCAGAAGGACTACTGTTCTATTAAAATCAACTCTTACTTTTTCTTCATAATTCAATAGATGATCTAATCTATCCCATACATCTTCAGAAGGTCGTATTTTCATTTTATTAATATATTTTGTCAAACATTTAATCCGACACAACAAATCATTATATCGTCTAAACAAAATAAATTAATAGAAATATAATTCTACATAATTTGATTGATAATTTAAAAAAGATTGGTGCAGATTAAAATTCCATTAAAAGTAGAAGCATTTTTAAAATGATATATTTCAAACATATCCGTATATAAATCAAAAAATATTGAAGAATTTACTTGATTTATTGAAATTTACATACAACTGCTAGGTAATTTATTTTCTAACCTGAATGGTTTTAACATAATCCCGAGGGGTCATATTTACGTATGCTTTAAAACTTGTTGAAAAGTAAGAAAAGGAACTAAAGCCTGTTTCGTCAGATAAAAATTGAATATTTCTTTCACCAAGGTTTATTAATTTTATAGCATATTGAATTTTAAACTCTCTTATATACTGACTTGTATTCTTATTTACGAGTTTTCGGATTCTTTTATCTAAAGTTGACTTACTAATAAAAAGTTTATTTGACAAGTCATCTATATCTACTTTTGATTTTAAATTTTTAAGCAAATGCTCATCAACAGAAGAAAGAAAATCTTTTTCGGATAATTTTATTGTAACTTTTGAGAACGGATCTGGCTTATATTTCTTCTCAATATTTTCTCTAAAATCTAATAAATTATTGATTTTAAGTATCAGCTCCTTAACCTTAAAAGGCTTCATTATATAGTCATTGACGCCGTTTTCTAATTGCCTATATTTTACTTCATCATCAATATTTGCTGTAATTATAATAAAAGGAATTGTATCAAGTTTACTATTTTTTCTAACATTCAAGTACAATTCTTCTCCATTCATAAGCGGCATCATCAAATCACTAATGACAATGTCAGGAATATGAGTTTTTAGATAAATCAGTGCCTCAACACCGTCTTGAAACCAACTTACGCTAAAATCATTTAACATTAATAATTCTGATATCGAATTCCCTAATGCAATATCGTCTTCAATTAATACTATTTTCTTTTTTTGACTTCTCATCGTACTAAATTAGTTCTTTTTATTTAAATTATAATTATTAATTTTCAAATTATCAGTAATATTAGTAAAAAAAAATTGAATTATAAATACATTTATAAGTTGACTTTATACAAATAAAAAAAAACACCCTTCTATCATTAATAATTATTAGATTTATCTAATTAAACACATCATCATTTTACCAGTTTAAAAAGTCAGTATGTTGTTCAATTATAACTATTTAAAGAAATTAAAACAATTAATTCCCAATGCAGAATCTTTTATTAAGCATTTCAAAAGCGAATAATCACCTTTTAAAAGAGCAATCAATTGATAATGCTTTGAATTTTTGCATTACTGATATTGGCAAAGGACAAGACATTGACAGATGCTACATTTTTAAAAATGAAACCGAAAATGGCATTTTAAAACTGTATTACACTCATGAATGGTGTAATGACAATGTAACACCTTACATAGGCAGCCCGGAACTCAACGGAATCCCTTACGATGTGTTTCCTGGACTTTTGGAAACTCTCTCTAAAGACGAATCAATACATGGGCTAGTGAGGGAAAGTGACAATGATTTCTTCCGAGAAACCATGGAAATGCAAGACATTAAATCCTATTTATTCACCCCTATTTTTTCAAACAATAAATTTTGGGGATGGATTGGATATGATGATTGTAAAACAGAAAGAAGATGGACAGAAGAGGAAGTGTATGCTTTGCATTCCATTGCGAAAAACATTGGCATAAGACTTAATCAAGATAAAATTATAGCAAAATTAGAATCTACTTTAGAAAAATTTAATTTCTATATGGAAGGTTCAAAACAGGCTATGTGGGAATGGAATCTTGAAACAGATATAACTACATTTTCCTATAATTGGGCAGGAATACTTGGGTATAAAGAAAATGAGATAATTCAGAATCTAGAATTTTGGAAAAAAAGTATCTTCCCTGGGGACTTGAGTCAAATTGAGTCAAAATTAAAAAATTACATACAAGGAAAATCAGATAGTTACAAAGGAACTACAAGAATGATTCACAAAGATGGGCACCTTGTATGGATAAAATATTCCGGTTTAATTCGGAAAAATAAAGATGGTAAACCAATTAAAATCATTGGAACATACATCGATATTAGCGAAATTAAAGAGGCCGAAAATCAATTGGAACTTTCTGAAGAGAAATTTAGATTCATTGCAGAAAATACAACGGATTTAATTTGTCAACATTCAATAGATTTGAACTATACTTATGTATCCTCGTCATGTGAAGAAATAATAGGCTATAGTACTGAAGAATTATTAAACAAAAAACCGATCGAGTTTATTCATCCAGATGATATAGAATTAGTTAAAAATCACCATGAAAATTTAATTAAACATTCTAAAAACCCTATTGTAACCTTTAGATACAGAAAAAAAGACGGGAGTTACATCTGGCTAGAAGCACAAATTAAGCTAATCTTTGACAAAGAAAATAAAATCACTGGCATTCAAAGTTGCAATAGAGATATTAGCGAAAGGATAAAAGCAGCAGAAGAAATGGAGACAGCTCTGTTAAAAGAACGAAAATTTAACGAATTAAAAGCAAAATTTGTGTCAATGGCCTCGCATCAATTTAGAACGCCTTTAACAGTTATTTATTCCAATGCGGAACTTCTAGAAATGAAGGTTCAGAACATGGAAAATAAAATAACCAAAAGCATCAATTTAATTAGCGAAAGAATAAAAAGCGAAGTGGAACGAATGACTGAGCTAATGAATAACATTCTTGTTTTTGGAAAATATGAGCTCCAAGAAACCAAAAAAGACATTAAATCAATCGATTTTACTGACTTTATCGAAAAACTAATTGAAACTTATTTCAACAATGAACCTGACGGCCGAAAAATCAAACTAAGTCTTGAAGGTGAAAAAAAATATTTTTTAACGGATGAAACTTTAATGCTTCATATTATAACTAATTTAATTAGTAATGCCTTCAAATATTCAGAAAACAAACCTGAACCTCAAATCACAATCAAATATTTAAATACTGAAATACAAATTGAAATTGAAGATCATGGAATTGGAATTCCAGAGAAAGATATCCAAAATTTATACACCTCTTTCTTCAGAGCAAAAAACACAAGCACTATCAAAGGTTCTGGGTTAGGATTAGTAATTGTCAAACAATTTACAGAATTCTTAAATGGTACAATTACGTTAAATAGTAAGGAAAACATAGGAACTACAATAATTTTAAATTTTCCTTATGAGCAAGAATAGAATTCTTCTGGTAGATGATGAGTTAAACATCAGAGAAACTGTAGCTGAACTCTTGATACATAAAAACTACGAGGTTATATCCGCGCAGGATGGACATGAAGCATTAGATATACTTGAAAACTGGATACCAGATTTAATTATTAGCGACATCTCGATGCCCGTTATGGATGGGTATTCATTTCATGAAATTATTAGGCAAAATAAATTTTTAGAAACTATCCCTTTTATTTTTTTGACAGCAAAAAATGACAATAATGAAATGAGAGAATGTCTACTTAATGGCGCCGATGATTTCATTTCAAAACCTTTTAAAGTCAATGAACTAATACAAACTATAGAAACCAAAATAAATAGATTCAACAAGATTAAAAATGCAAATAATACTTTTAATGTTACTAAAAATAATTTTTTAATCCACGAAATTAACACCCCACTTACTGGGATTTTAGGTTCAATAGATCTTTTGATTGAAAATGAAGATAATTTTAAAAAAAATGAAATTGCCTTATTTTATGACACCATAAAAACTTCTGGTGAAAGATTGAATAGAACTATGCAAAACTTAATTCTGTATCAAAATTTAAAAAACAACACCATCAACTTTTCCGAAAATTCAGATGCTGAGATTCTAGAAACCTTTTTAAAAGTAAAAGATAAAGTTTCAAAATTCGATGAAAATGAAGGTAAAAGAATTCATTTTGATATTGATCCTTCAAATGTAAAAATAAACCAAAATCATTTGTACTTTATCCTTTTTGAATTAATTGATAATGGATTAAAATTTTCACCAACTGACAAAAATGTTTTCGTTTCTGGCTTGAAGTACGACGAAAAATATTACGAATTGACTATATGTGATTCTGGAATTGGATTCAGTGAAGATGAATTGAAAAAAATTGATGCAACAAAACAATTCAATCGCGAAGTAATGGAACAACAAGGATTAGGATTGGGTCTTTTTTTGAGTAAGATAATTATTAAAAAAAAGAAAGGCGTTTTTAGTATTGTTTCAAAACTAAATGAAGGCACTAAAATTTCTATTTTTTTACCTTTAAAATAAAAAAAGCAATTCTTTCAAATTGCTTTTTTTAAATAAAATGACTTCAAACCATTTCTAATTTAAATCAAATCGTATTCCTAAAGAAATATTTTTTTGATCAATTGTATTATTTTTAAACAAAGAGTTTAAATCATATTTAACATACAAACTGGTTTCTTTATATCCTATATAAGAACTCAAACCATAAATAAAAGTACTAGTATTAAAGTCCCCTTTTGTTTTTTCAGTAGCGTCTAAATTACTATCATCAAATTTTAAAATTTGCTTTGATTTAAGATGAAATCCAGCATATCCACCAATTCCAAAACGAACACTTTGATGTGTTTTAAAATAGCGTTTATCAGCTTTTGTTTCGCTTCCCGAAAAATCAAACTCTAAATGAACCGGAGCTATTAAATACACATTTCTAAAACGAGAATCTTTCAAATGAATTGGATTAGTCTCTAAATTTGTTTGTTCTCCATTGACAACAAAATTCTGATTATCCGTTGGACGCAAATTATTATACAGCAATGAAAGCCCGTATTTAGCATGTAGCAAATTACTATTTTGAGCCAATCTGGTATTATAAGTAAGTCCTAATTCATAAAAATGAGAACCCAAAAATCTAAAATCAGATTCCTCAATTTTACCATTTGTAACCAGATTATTTAGCCCTGCGGCAAAAACAAACTGCGAGGTAGTTCTTTTTTCATTCTTAGCGATATGTTTTTTATCTCCTTTTTCCCATTTCAAAATTAGTTGATTCGATTTTTTGATTGTATCAGATTCGGAAATCTTGCCATCAACTTTTTCTTGTACCAAATTTTTCAAATTTTCTTGTTCCTTACCTACTCGAGCTTCAATATTAATTGCTCTAGCTTCTGCTAAAACTTTCTTTTTATTTTCTGCTTGTTCTAAAGTAATTGAACCTTTTTCTAATTGATTATTGACAGCTTCGACTTCTTCTTTTAATGCCGATTTTTCTTCTTTAGTTATCGTTTCAATTTTTGTAGCAATATTTTTTGCTCTTGTTTCAAAAGTTTCCTGCCCTAATACTTTACTTGCCAAAAGGCATAAAAGCGTTGCTAAATAAATAGTAAAATTGTTCATGATTGATTGTTTTTTAATTGTGATTGATGATTTATGGTTGATTATTGCGATTATCTAAAGCGACTTTCAAAGTTTGGTAATTTCTGTTTACCTTATTAATTACTTTTTCTCTAAAAGAAAGTTCTAATTCACCGTCAACTTGTGAAAGCAAATTATCTGGATTTACATGAATCTTAGATTTTTGATCCGATGAATTTTCTTTTTTTAAATTTTCAACTAGCACTAGCTGTTTTTCAACAGGAAGAGCATTAGTTGGATTGGTAATTGATTTTTGTTCTGTTTTTTGATTAATGATTGAAACTGTGACTATTTGATTATTATTTTTTAATTGTTTATTTGACGAAGGAATTATGTTGCTTTTTGAAATGGATTTTTTTGTTTCCTGAATCACTATAGCTGACTTATTATTACTATTCAGTATTGGAGCTGTTTCACTACTTTTAATTGTAATTTCGTCCTGAGTATTAATAGTATTTTTTGGATTCAGAACTACACTTTCTTTTTGATTAAAAAAAATATATCCTACCGTTAAAAAAGCTAATACACTAGCAGCAATATACAACCAGCTAAATTTTCTTTTGGACTTTTTAGAAACTGATAACATAGAATCTAACCTATCCCAAGCGGCATCCGAAGGTTTTATCTCCCTACTGCTTAGTTTTTCCTTAAATTGATTATCAAATTTATTCGGTTCCATTATCGTACTTTTTTAATAAATTAATCTGCTGTTGCAACATCTTTCTGGCATGTGATAATTGTGACTTTGATGTTCCTTCATTAATTTTCAGCATACTTGCTATTTCCTGATGTTTATATCCTTCGATGGCATATAAATTAAAAATCATTTTATATCCATCCGGCAAACCGTCAATCAAAACCTGAATATCTTCTGCTGAAAGTTGGCTGTCTATGGAACTAAAACCTTCTTCAAAATACATTTCATCTTCAAGAAACATAACTTTTTTTTGGACTCTAATAAAAGAAATGCATTCATTCACCATAATTCGCCTAATCCAACCTTCAAAACTTCCTTTATGTTCAAAATTTTTTAGATTGCTAAATACTTTCATAAAAGCGGTAATCATAACATCTTCGGCTTGATGGATGTCTTTTATATATTGCCGACAAACACTTAGCATTCTAGACGAAAACTGTGCATAAATCTTCTGTTGCGCTTGTCGATTATTTTCGACTGCTAACAGGATTAATTTTTTTTCTTCTTGATGCAAATTAATTACTTTCAATTTTTTTATAAAGTGTTTCTATTAACAAGACGATTTATAATGCAAAAAGGTTGCATCATGAATTAGTATTTTTTTAAAATTTCAGAAAGAAATTAAAAAACCGAGAAATTAAAGGGTATTGGGAGAAAAATATTTTACTATTATTCTATTTTTTTCTTTCAATAACATAATTCACCATCAAAGTTAGCGCTTCTTTAAACTCTGAATTTGGGTAATTATCCAAAATAGAAAGTGCATCTTGCTGGAACTGAATCATCTTATTTTCGGCATAGGATAATCCGTTGTTATTTTTTACAAAGGCAATAACTTCTTTTACACGCTTTTTGTCTTTGTTGTGGTTTTTTATGGAATTGATTAGCCAATTTTTTTCTTTTGAAGTACATGAATTCAAAACATGAATAAGTGGCAAAGTCATTTTTTGCTCTTTAATATCTATTCCGGTAGGTTTACCAATGGCTTCTTCGGTGTAATCAAATAAATCGTCTTTGATTTGGAAGGCCATACCGATCAATTCACCAAATTTGCGCATATTCTCCACCTGAACCTCATCTTCAATAACAGATTTTGCACCAAGGGCGCAACAAGCAGCAATAAGTGTTGCCGTTTTTTTACGTATAATTTCGTAATAAATAGCTTCGGTAATATCTAATCTTCGAGCTTTTTCAATTTGAAGTAATTCTCCTTCGCTCATTTCACGAACCGCAACAGAAATAATTCGCAATAAATCGAAATCTCCATTATCTATAGAAAGTAGTAATCCTTTTGAAAGCAAATAATCTCCAACTAAAACAGCAATTTTATTTTTCCAAAGAGCATTAATAGAGAAAAAACCTCTTCGGCGATTGCTGTCATCTACTACATCATCATGGACTAAAGTAGCGGTATGAATTAGCTCAATAACACAGGCACCGCGATACGTTCTTTCGTTCACTGTACCACCAGAAACCATTTTTGCAGTAAGAAAAACAAACATAGGACGCATTTGTTTTCCTTTTCTATTTACAATATAATAAGTGATTCTGTTTAGTAAAGCAACTTTGGAAGACATTGATTCGTAGAACTTTTTTTCAAAAAGTTCCATTTCACAAAAGATGGGCTGTTTTATTTGAGAAGTAATATTCATTTAGTTTTCAAATATACAATATTACCGTACAAACATACAAACCATGGCTTGATTTTGAATTTAATTTTTCGAAAAAAAATAATTTACGCTTCTTTATTCGCTAATTGTCCACAAGCTGCATCGATATCTTTACCACGGCTACGTCGTACTTTAACTACTATACCACTAGCTTCAAGCGCTTTTATGTAGGCATTTATAGATTCTTCAGAAGCTTGTTGAAACTCTCCATCATCAATAGGATTATACTCTATAAGATTAACCTTGCAAGGAACGTATTTGCAAAATTTTACTAAAGCATCAACGGAAGCTTTGTTGTCATTTATTCCTTTCCAAACTACATATTCATAAGAAACTTTACTTTTGGTTTTTCTGTACCAATATTCTAATGCTTCCCGTAAATCTGCCAATGGAAAATTTTCACTAAAAGGCATTATTCGGGAACGAATTTCATCAATAGCGGAGTGTAAAGAAACTGCTAATTTAAATTTCACATCATCATCAGCTAATTTCTTAATCATTTTAGGCACACCCGAAGTAGAAACCATAATTCGTTTTGGTGACATGCCTAAACCTTCCGGAGAAGTAATCATTTCAATTGCTTTCAGCACATTATTATAGTTCATAAGTGGTTCTCCCATTCCCATGAATACAATATTTGATAATGGATGATTGTAATACAAACGGCTTTCTTTATCAATAGCTATAACTTGATCATAAATTTCAGCAGGTTCCAGATTTCGCATTCGTTTTAATCTTGCTGTAGCGCAAAAATTACAATCTAAACTACAACCTACTTGACTAGAAACACAAGCTGTAGTTCTTGTTGCAGTAGGTATCAAAACAGATTCAACTACCAGACCATCATGCAAACGAACTGCATTTTTTACTGTTCCATCTTCACTACGCTGCATTGTATCAACTTTGATATGATTAATCACAAAATGAGTTTCAAGCATTAACCTTGTAGGCTTAGCAAGATTAGTCATATCATCAAAGCTATGCGCACCCTTACTCCATAACCATTCGTATACTTGATTGCCACGAAACGCTTTATCACCATTAGCCACAAAAAAATCACGTAATTGTTCTTTAGATAAGGCGCGGATATCTTTTTTTTCGGTTTGCATGCTGCAAATTTAATGCTTTTTGTTCTTTTTTTAATTGACAGAAAAAATATAATAATAAATAATTTGTCTTTTCAGAAAAAAAATTCCAGTTCTAAAACGATGTAGTAAGGAATTATAAATTTAATAAAACTTTAACAATGACTTTTATCATGTTATTATTTGGAGGTATACAATAATTTTGTTTCAAATTAATAAGGCATTTAATATTAAACGCAATTAATTTAATCTCAAATCAATTAATAATAAATAAATAGAATAATGAAATCAACAAGAATTAAATCAATCTTTTTAACAATCGCTTTCTTCGGAATGGCATTGTATGCTAATGCACAAAAAAATTATGCATTGGATACAAAAGCAAATTTTTCAGTGTTTGGTACATCGACACTTCACGATTGGGAAATGAAATCTGTTTCAGGAACTGGTGTAGCAAATTTAACAGTTACGGACTCAAAAGTAACAGATATTAATTCACTTACTGTATCTCTTTTGACAGAGAGCATTAAAAGCGAAAAAAAAGCAATGGACAAAATTGCTTATGAAACTTTGAAAAGTAGCAAAAACAAAACGATTAAATATGTTTTAAAATCAGCAGAAAAAGTAAATGAGACTACTTGGAATTTAATTGGTACTTATACTATTGCTGGAGCTAGCAAAGAATTGAAAACACAAGTTAAAACAAGTGTAGTAAACGGAGCTGTTTCAATTCAAGGAGCTAACAAAATTACTTTTGATGAATTTGGAATGACAGCACCTACTGCTTTATTCGGAACAATCAAAACTGGAAAAGAACTAACAATAAAATTCAATATTAATTTCACATAAAAACAACTAGCCATGAAAAAAATTTATTTCTTAGCAGTAGCACTAACATCTATGGCTGCCGCAAACGCACAAGTATCATTTGGCAATATGCAAAATCAAATATCAAGAAGCAAAGATGGAATCAACGTTTTTGACGTACAAAAAGACGATAAGGAATTCAAAGGAATGAGTGTTGATTTAGGAGGCGCATTCAATATGGATTTCCAAGCAATCAATTCGTTCAATGACCAACCTGCAACTTTTGTTGCTCCTTCAAAAATCACTGGATATCGATTAATGAATACTGAAAATAATTTTGTCCTTCCAGCTGCTGATATGACAATTGGAGCTCAATTATTTGATGGTGTAAGAGTAAACTTAGATATTTATTTAGCTTCTAGACACCACAATGACACTTATGCAAGAGGTGGATATTTACAAATTGACAAATTAGACTTCATTAAAAAAGACTTCCTTGCTAATTTCATGAAATACGCTACAATTAAAATCGGACAAATGGAGAACAACTTCGGTGATGCTCACTTTAGAAGTTCTGATAACGGTAGTACACTTAGAAATGCATTTGTTGGAAACAACATCATGAACGCATTCAGTACTGAAATGGGTATTGAAGTATATTACAAAAGAAACGGATGGGTAAGCATGTTAGGTGCTACAAATGGAAATTTAAATCAAGGAACACAAGAAGTTGTTTTCACTACTGGTCCAAATACAAATACGGTAGTTAGCCCTTCAATCTTAGCTAAATTTGGTTATGACAAACAAATTGACAAAGATTTGAGAGTTAGACTTACAGGTTCTTACTATCATAATGCAAACTTGGGTAACTCAAACATATATTCATCTTCTAGATCAGGATTTGGTTTTTGGGGTGTATTAAACAATACCGCTTATAAAAATAATGGTGTTGATGTTGCTGCTAGTTATAATTCAACTTCTACACCAGAAGCAACTTTCAACCCTAACTTCAAAAACTGGGCTACTTCAATCATGATTAACCCATTTGTAAAATACAAAGGTCTAGAGTTATTTGGAACTGTTGAATTAGCTTCAGGAGGAGATAAAGCGGGTGTTGATGCTAAACGTAAAGCGGATCAATATGCTGGAGAACTTATCTACAGATTTGGAAAAACAGAACAATTTTATATCGGAGGAAAATACAATACTGTATCTGGAAAATTGTCTAATGCAGATGCTAAAAAAGTTACTGTAAACAGATTTGAATCAAGTATTGGTTGGTTCATGACTGAAAACATTGTAGCTAAATTAGATTACGTTAATCAAAACTATAAAGATTACTCACAATTTGTAGGAAACGTACCTACTGGAAATGCTAATAATTTTTATGGTGGTCAATTCAAAGGTCTAGTATTTGAAGCTGCAATTTCATTCTAATTCACTGAAATAACTACAAGTAGATTATATTTATTGGGTCTAGTATTTTTTCAAAAGAAAAGTGCTAGACCCTTTTTTTATTCCTAATTTTTCTATTAAAATTGGAGAAGTACAAATCAAACAAAATTAAAGGTACAACTCGATTTTGATTCTGAATTTGGTAACTTTGTCCTCTATTTAAAATAAAAAAAATGCATTTCATCTCACAAGAATTAGAAGATTATATTGAGCAACATTCTGAAAAAGAACCTGCACATTTAGCTGCTTTAAATAAAGAAACGTATCAGAAAATTTTATTGCCTAGAATGCTAAGTGGTCATTTTCAAGGCCGTGTTTTAAGTATGCTATCAAAATTAATTCGACCAGTAAATATTCTTGAAATCGGAACTTATACAGGTTATTCGGCATTGTGTTTATGCGAAGGAATGCAGGAAAGTGGAGAACTTCACACCATTGATATAAAAGAGGAATTGATCAATTTTCAAAGAAAGCATTTCGACAAATCACCTTGGGGAAAACAAATTGTACAACATTTAGGAAATGCAATCGAAATTATCCCAACTTTAAACCTCAAATTTGATTTAGTTTTCATCGATGCAGATAAAGAAAACTATCTCAACTACTTTGAATTAATCGTTCCAAAAATGAATAAAGGAGGTATTATTTTATCTGATAATGTATTGTGGAGCGGTAAAGTTCTAGAGCCTTTACAAAAAAATGATTTGAGCACAAAAGTACTTTTAGAATACAACCAACTTTTGAAAAATGATCCTAGAGTAGAAACCGTATTGCTTCCTATTAGAGATGGTTTAACAGTAAGCAGAATCCTTTAAATTTTCCCTATTTTTATTCAGGAAAATACTTTTGCTTTACTTTTTTGTATACTTTGTACATTAAAAATCCTAAGATAAGTCCCGCTATATAGCCCGAAATTATATCTAAAGGATAGTGCAATCCTAAATAAATACGGCTGTAAGCAAAAATTAATGGCCATAAAAACAAAAATCCTAAATAGTTGAAATAACGCTTTAGATTTAAATATAAAAAAGTAGCTACCGCCATTGTATTAGCAGCGTGTCCAGAGAAAAAACTATAGGAACTTCTGGATTGTACGATTCGAATAATCGATTTTATATCCGGATTATTGCAAGGACGCAATCTTTGAAATCCGTTTTTAAACAAATTAGTTGTTTGATCTGTAATAGTAACTAAAACAGCTACGAACAACAATAAATACAAAGTCTGTTTAGCTCCAATTTTTTTATAAATTAAATACAATAAAAGTAAAAAAAATGGAATCCAATTAACTTGTTTTGTAATAAACAGCCAAAAACCATCATAGGTTTCAGAACCTAAACCATTAAGATAGATAAAGAGTTTAGTATCGAGGGACCGTAATTTCTCTAGCATTAAATCTGACGTTTTATAGGACCTACAATTTCGTCAATTGCATCAATTCCCTCTTTTACTTTATCAACTGGAACCGTCGTATCACTCACTAATGTGTCTTTTACAATATCAATTTCTGAAGAAAAAGTATTCGAAACAGAAGTCAATGTTGGCGTATCACCTAATAAGTTATCTTTTGCTTTGCTGATTTCTGATGTAATACTACCTGTTAAGTCTGATAATGTTTTTTGGTCAAAACCGTTATCCTCAACTCCTTTTTGGATTTCATTTTTAATATCATTCGTGGCATTTTTTAACTGTGCCATCGCTTTACCCACAGTACGTGCTATTTCCGGAACTTTATCAGAACCAAAAAGCATTAAAACTATAAACATGATAAAAATTAATTCTCCTCCTCCTATGCCAAACATATTTTCTATTTTTTTTCTTGATGACAAAGATATCAAATTTTGAATGTCTGAATTTTAATTTTTTCATAAAAAAAAGACTCTTTATCAGAGTCTCTTTTTTTATGAAAATTAATCAAATTTAGATTTGACTTCTTCTTTTGGCCATGCATTATTAGTTACATCAATATCAGCTGTCTCTAATTTTGGATCAATCTGTATTTTTTTGATTGCTTTTGTTGTTGCAAACACCTTCTTAGCAGTTTCATTGTTTTTTCTCCAAATTTGAGCTGGATATTTGAAAACTTCTTTCGTTTCATCCTCATAAGTAAGTTCAACAATAATAGGCATAAGCATTCCTCCTGGCTTATTGAAAGCCACTTCGTAAAAATATTTAGGTGATTTCATTTTTGCTTTTTCTTCTTCAGAAAGATTTTGACTAACATAATCTGAAAGAGATTTAACCTCATCAAGTTGCAACGCTTTCTTTTGTGCTGCAGCTAATTCTGTGCTTTTCTCTGAAATTAAATATACGAAAGGTCCTTTTTCTTGACCGAAACGTCCTTTTCTTACTTTTACATCTTTCAATTCTGCTGTTGGATTTTCAGAAACATAATATTGTTTTACCTCATCAATTCCAATATCAACATAATCTGTTGAATAAAACCAGCCTCTAAAAAACCAATCTAAATCTACTGCCGAAGCATCTTCCATTGTTCTAAAGAAATCCTCTGGTGTTGGGTGTTTGAACTTCCATCTGTTTGCATATACTTTGAAAGCATGGTCAAACAATTCTCTTCCCATAATAGTTTCTCGAAGAATATTAAGTCCTGCAGCTGGTTTGCCATAAGAGTTGTTACCAAATTGAATTATGTTTTCTGAGTTTGACATAATTGGCTCCAAAAACTTTTGATCACCACTCATATAAGGTACAATATTTTTTGCTGGACCTCGACTTGAAGGATAATTAGGATCTAATTCTTGTTCCGCCATATATTCCATGAATGAATTTAGTCCTTCATCCATCCAAGTCCATTGACGCTCATCAGAGTTTACAATCATTGGGAAAAAATTATGACCCACTTCATGAATAATTACACTCATCATTCCGTGTTTAATTCGGTCACTCGTAACTCCATTTTCATCTGGACGACCATAATTCCAACAAATCATTGGGTATTCCATTCCTTGATCTTCAGCTGAAACAGAAACTGCTTTTGGATACGGATAATCAAATGTATGACTTGAATAGCTTTTCAGAGTATGTGCAACGGTTCTCGTAGAAGTTTCTCCCCACAACGGATTACTTTCTTTTGGATATACTGAAGTAGCCATAACTACTTTATTGCTTAATTGTACTGCCATTGCATCATAAATAAACTTTCTTGATGTGGCAATTCCAAAATCCCTTACATTCTTAGCGCTATATTTCCATGTTTTTTTCTTATCAGAAAATCCTTTTTCACTAGCCTCAGCTTCTTCTTGAGTAACAATAACAACAGGTTTGTCAAACGATTTTTGCGCAAGCTCATAGCGTTTTACTTGTTCTGGTGTAAACACTTCGCTTCTATTCATTAATTCTCCCGTAGCTTCCATAACATGATCTGCAGGAACGGTTATATTCACATCGTAATTACCAAATGGCAAAGCAAATTCTCCACTTCCCCAAAACTGCATATTCTGCCATCCTTCAACATCATTATAAACGGCCATTCTTGGAAAAAACTGAGCAATAACATACAATTTATTCCCTCCTTTTTCGAATAATTCATAACCCGAACGTCCTCCGTCTTTTTGATAGTTATTGATATTATACCACCATTTTACAGAAAACGAATATTTCTCACCTGGTTTCAATGGCGAAGGCAGATTGATTCTCATCATGGTCTGATTAACAGTATAAGATAGCGGATTTCCTTTAACGTCTTTTACATATTCAATAGTAAATCCACGGGATAATCCTTCTTGTAAGTACGTATTTGCAAATTTTTCTACTGTTAATACTTGCGAAATTTTCTCGCTTTCAGCCAAAGGAGATTGAGAGTTTTTGGCCGCTTGATTTTGCTCCAACTGAACCCATAAATACTCTAAACTATCTGGAGAATTATTATAGTACGTAACTGTTTCGGAACCACTTAATCTAGAATTTTTATCATCTAATTCCACGTCAATTTTATAATCGGCTTGTTGCTGATAATAAGCTGGTCCTGGCGCTCCTGATGCCGTACGAAACATATTGGGCGTAGCCAATAAATCATACATTTGGCTAAATTTGTTGGTGTCGTACTTACCCGGTTGTTTGGGAGTTGGTACTGCAGGTTTTTCTTGTGCAAATAAAATTGCAGGTAGAATTAACAATAAAGAAAAGTTTTTCATAAAAAGGAATACTATTATTTTCAGTGCGTGAAAATAATGATTTTTAACAAATCCTTCTATTTATATCAATATTTTAACACTTCGCTTTTATTAGAACTCGTAAAAAGAACGCTTCTTTTCTCTGAAAATACAATAAAATGCATGATGTTTTGCTGCTCAGAGTTCCATTCAGACAAAATTAAATTGTATGTTTCAATAGATTTTATTTTGGGCACTTCTTTTATACTACAATAGCAAATAAGAACATCACCTTCAAGTTCTTTGCTTAAGAAATTAAGTAATTTAGCCTGTCCATTAATTTTAAAATGAAGGCTTTCAGCAAAATATTTTTTAAGTAAAACAATATCTTCCGAGGATTCTTTCTCTGTACCTAAATAGTTTTTTTTGTTGTATTTTTTTTCGATAGCCTTACTTAGATCGTCAACAAAAATCCGAGAAGTAATTTGAAGCATTTTCTTTTCCGGAGCATAATTCACCTGGTAAACAGCCATATAAAATTTATGCACTTCAAAAGCTGAAACAGTTAAAAACAGGAATCCAAGAATTGTATAAAAAATTGTTTTTCTCATTTTTCAAAAGTAGTAAATCTTTTAAATTCTCTCTTTTCCAAAGCTAATTTTCTAAGTTATTTACATAAAAGAAGGCAATCTTATTTTTCACAAGCAATAATATCATTGTATTGTATCGCTAATTCACCAAGCAAAAACTCAACAGTAGTTCTATTCTTTAGATTCAAAATTTTAGTAAACTTATCGTTTTCAACAGCATAATATTCAAATCCTTTTACATACTCCGAAGGAATATTAAGTGTATTCGTAAAATGACTTTTATCAAACATTTGTTCTAATAAAGCTAAGTAAGATTCTTTCTTTTCTACAGCTAATTCCTTTTTCAACATGGCAGTACGCCCCGAAAATAAATTAAGCAAACCATCAATCCCACCACCAGAAGTCGCAGTACGTAATTTTCGTTCTGCTTGGGTATAGGATTTCTGACCTTTGGGAATAATTCCAAGTGACACCGCGTTTATATTATCATATCTACGGATAACAACTTCTTTCAATTGATTCATAATCGGCTCCATTTTTACAATGAGCCTTTCTTTTTGAAAATGCTCTGGAGTCAAAACTATCGTAACACTTTTAAATTGAACAGATGAAAACAATAAAGTATCACCTACAGCAGCCTGAATGGAATAATAGCCATCGGCATCCGTAATAGCTGCTTTTTCGGTTTTTAAATTGATTATGTATATCCCTTCCAGATCGAGCATATTAGCATTTACTTTTCCTTCTAATTGAGTTGGAACCGATTGCTGCGCTAAAACATTAGCTGCAACTAAACAAAATAAAAAGGAAATAGTTCTACTCATCTGTAAGGTGAATCAATTTTAAAATCTTAAATACGGTGTAAAAGTATCTTAGTATACTCCAAATTAATTACTAACGACTTGGTAAAAATATGTTAATTAAAAACAACTATTTAATACCTTTGAATCATAATTTTTTATCAAAAGCAAATGAAAAATATAATTATTGCCAGTACCTCTACACTCCATAACGAAGGGTATTTAGACTACTTATTAGAAACCTTACAAATTCATTTTAAGGATTGCAAAACAATACTTTTTATCCCATATTCAAGACCAAGCGGTATTTCGCATGAAGAATATACTGCAAATGTTGCTTTGGCTTTCGCCAAAATAAATATAGGAGTAAAAGGAATTCATGAATTTGAAAATCCTGCCGAAGCTATTCAAAATGCAGAAGGAATTTTTACAGGTGGTGGAAACACTTTTGTACTTGTTTCACAGTTGTACAAAAACAAAATCATGGATGTTCTTGCCGAAACTGTAAAAAAAGGAACGCCATATTTAGGAACTAGCGCTGGAAGTAACATTTGTGGAATGACAATTCAAACTACAAATGATATGCCGATAGTTTACCCACCAAGTTTTCAGGCTCTAGGATTAATCCCTTTCAATTTGAATGCACATTATTTAGATGCTGATTTGCAATCCAAACACATGGGTGAAACTCGTGAAACTCGAATAAAAGAATTTCATGCTTACAATTCTCTTCCTGTTTTAGGACTACGCGAAGGAAGCTGGTTAAATGTAAAAGGAGAAAAAATTACTTTAGAAGGAAACTTATCTGCTCGTCTTTTTAGACAGAATCAACTTCCTGAAGAATTAGAAAGCGGTTCTGATTTAAGTTTTATAAAATAAGCGCTCTGATTTAAAATAAAAAAGCCGAAACAATTAAGTTTCGGCTTTTAAGAGCGAAAGACGAGGCTCGAACTCGCGACAACCAGCTTGGAAGGCTGGAGCTCTACCAACTGAGCTACTTTCGCATTATAACAGTAAAATAAAAAACCTCAAATTAATGAGGACTTAGAGCGAAAGACGAGGCTCGAACTCGCGACAACCAGCTTGGAAGGCTGGAGCTCTACCAACTGAGCTACTTTCGCATTAACAACGGTGCAAATATAAATAATAAGTTTGCTTCAATGCAAGTTTTTTTAAAAAAATTAATAGCCATCTTTGTTTAACAAGGCCTCTGCAATAGATAAAGAATTTAATATGAAAATATTATACCTTTATTTTGTCAAAAAAATATTTTAAAATCAATGCAAAATATCTCAAAAATACCTTCTCAAGAAACTTTTATAGTAAGGCATCCTGTTTTGAGAACGGGAAAACCAATAGAAAGTTGTTCTTTTGAAGGCGATAATTTAGAAACTACAACTCATTTTGGATTGTTTCTCAAGGAATCGGTTATTGGCGTAGTGTCATTATTCGAAGCCACGAATAAATTATTCTCACAAAAAAAACAATTTCAAATTCGGGGAATGGCGGTTTTAAAAGAACATTCTAAACAAGGTTTTGGCAAAGCACTTCTTCAGCATTGTGAAAAATATTCTATCAATCAGCACGCAAATTTAATTTGGTTCAATGCTCGAACAGAAGCGACTGGTTTTTATGAAAAAATGGGATATCAAAAAACAGGAACTCCATTTGACATAAAAGATGTTGGCGAACATTATCTAATGTTCAAACTAGTATAACTTTCTAGCTTTCAGAATAATTATACCTTAAGAAACAAACTTAGATATTACAGAAGGATGATAAATAAACAGACAAGATTTGTCTTTAATTACGTTTATTATTTCTTTTGATAATTCTTCTGGAAGCGCAGGACACCCTTGGCTTCTGCCTAATCTTTTATTATTTTTGATAAAAGAATTTGACACATAATTTGCACCATGCACCACAACACCTCTACTTCTGGCATTATCATTTATTCCTTTTTCAAGACCATCTAATCGCAATGACATTCCATGTTTGCCTGAATATATTTCGCCTGTAGCATAAAATCCTAAACTACTTTTGAAAGACTGAGCTGAATTAGAAAAACTTTTAGCAAATTCCTCGCCTGTGTTTCTGCCATGCGCAACAAGTGATTGGAATAAAATTGTATTTGTAGCTAAATCAATAACCCAAAGTCGCTTTGAATTTGAAGACAAACTAAAGTCAACAAGCGTTAAAATATTTTTCTTAATTAACCCTTTTTCTTTCAAAGAATAATATCCTTTTAAAGCTTTAGCAAAACTTTCTAATTTAGGTAATGCATATTGGTTAGAATGCAAATGATTATAGACCATTTCTACATTAGCATCATCTAAATTTGGATTAATAGTTTTTTCTATTGCTATTGCATTCTTCTTTTCAGATTTTGAAATAAAAGAATGAATTGAAAAAAACGAAAAAACAAAAAGCAAAGAGGCGGGAATTATCTTATAAATCATTGATTACGTTTAGGTTATATGTTAGACTTGGGATTGCAAAGATACACAAAAACGCATTTTTTTAAAAAAAATAAAGCTCAAAAAGTCCCTTTTAGAAATAATTTAACATTTCAAACACCATCAAATAATTTACAAATTAATCACTTTTCATGTTAATTTTGTTATTTTTGCTTACCAACGAACCCAATTTATGCAGAAATTCCAAGTTTTAGTTTTAGTTTACTTAATTTTTATTAGCCATAATTTCTATGGCCAAAAAAAAATTATTAAGGCGAAATCTACTACAGAAAGCATAATTATTGATGGCGAAATCAACGAAAAAATCTGGAAATCAGCCGTTGATGCTACTGATTTTATCATGTTTGAACCCGACAATGGAAAACCAATAAGCAATGATAAAAAAACGGATGTGAAAATTCTTTATGATAATAATGCTATTTATATTGCCGCATTATTATATGATAATGAACCAAATAAAATTCAGAAGGAAATAACTAACCGAGACGTTTTTGGTGTGTCAGATCATTTTGGAGTTTACATCAATGGTTTTAATGATGGCCAACAAGATTTCAGATTTTTTGTAAGCGCTGCCGGAGTTCAAATGGATTGTTTAGCAACTGAAGATTATGAAGATTATACTTGGGATGCCATTTGGGACAGCAAAGTGTCTCTAACCGATTTTGGTTGGGTAGTTGAAATGAAAATCCCCTATGCGGCATTACGCTTTTCTAAATCTGACAATCCAACTTGGGGAATCAATTTTATCCGTGAAATAAAACGAGATGTTCAAAAATATACTTGGAATAGAATTGACACTAAAATTGGAGCTGTAATTCCGCAGGCTGGTATTCTTGAAGGAATCGAAAACATAAATACTCCTACTCGACTTTTCTTAATTCCATATTCTTCTGCATATTTTCAAAAAAGCGATATCGGATCCGACACTACCCTAAAAGCAGGTTTAGATATTAAATATGGAATAAACGATTCCTTTACACTTGACGCTATTTTAGTTCCTGATTTTGGACAAACTAAATTTGATAATGCCATTTTAAACCTAGAACCTTTTGAACAACAATTAGAAGAAAACAGACCCTTTTTCACGGAAGGAACTGATTTGTTTACAAAAGGAAATCTATTTTATTCCAGAAGAATTGGTGGTGCTCCAAGCACAGAACCAGCCGTAAATTCAAATGAAGAAATAACAAACTATCCAAGCTCCGTTGATTTACTCAATGCTATAAAAGTTTCTGGCCGAACAGAAAAAGGATTAGGAATTGGTTTTCTGAATGCCGTTACCGAAAAAACGTATGCTACAATTCTAGATACTGACACGAATAAAACGCGTAAAGAAGTTATTGAACCGCTTACAAATTACAATGTTTTAGTTTTTGATCAACGTTTCAATCAAAATTCATCTGTTTCTTTTGTAAATACAAATACAACTCGAAATGGTAACTTCAGAGATGCAAATGTCTCTGCTTTATTGTTCGATTTAAACACAAAAAAGAACACCTACAATTTATACGGCGATTTTAAATACAGCAGCATAAACACTCTTGAAGATTACAATGGATTTAAAACCTCTTTAAATTTCGATAAAACAAGTGGTAGATACCGATACAGTTTTAGCGGAAAATACATCTCCAAAAATTATGACATTAACGATCTAGGAATTAATTTTTATACCAATTACCACAATGCTTATGCAAGTGCTAGCTATAGAATTCTGAATCCTACAAAAGTCTTCAATACTTTCAAAATAAACCAATATGTTAATTTAGAAATTGAAAATACATCAGGAAAACTGCAAGAAGGCGCCATAGGAACCGAGATTAAATCGACAACCTTAGGAAATCAATATCTAGAATTTGCGTTCCAAATTACACCTTTCAAAACATATGATTTTTATGAACCAAGAGCGGATGGAAGATATGTTTTTATTCCCGAAGAAATATTCACTGCCATCAATTTTACTACAAATGACAACCATGCTTTTTCAGTAATTTTGCAACCTTCTTTTACTACATATAATGAGGATGGCAGATACAATTTTGGTTTTTATTTTGGTCCAAAATATAGATTCAGCGATAAATTTTCATTAGGATATACCCTAGATTATACGAACAAAAAAAATGACCGTGGTTGGGTAGACACTACCGACTCCGAAATAATTTTTGCGGAACGCAATCGAGAAATCGTTCAAAATGATTTTACAGGGAAATATGCTCTAAACAACAAAATGACTCTAAACTTAACCGCTCGTTATTATTGGTCATATTCTAAAAATCATGAGTTTTTTAGCTTACAAAATGATGGCTATTTATCTCCAAATAATGCCTACACACTAAACAAAAATAGAAATTTCAACTCTTGGAATTTTGATTTATCCTATTCTTGGTGGTTTGCTCCTGGCAGCGAAATCTCTTTTCTTTACCGTAATTACGCCCTTGAAAGAACTAATGTAGTCGATAAAAACCTGACTAATAATATCAAAAATGTATTCAATAGTAACTTAACGAATATTTTCTCTATTAGTGTTCGTTATTTTATTGATTACAATTCCTTAAAAAAGAAATTCTAAAAAACGACTGCTTTTGAAATAAAACCCAAAACAAATCGTTTTAAATTCGTCGCTTTTTAATTAGAAAATAATTTTAACTAAACGTTTTTGTAACAAAATCGTAAAAGTTAAGTCTATTATATTCTAATCGTCATCAATCAAAATCAATTAATCAAAAAAACCATGAGGAAAATACTTTTTATAGGAATCCTTTTATTTTCATTTTTTGGCTACAGCCAAAAAAAAGTCCTGCAAACCAAATTTATTACTGAAGGTAACATAATCATCGACGGAAAAATAGACGAAAAAGCTTGGGAAACTGTTCCCGAAGCTACAAATTTTATCATGTTTGATCCTGACAATGGAAAAGAAATTCCGGAGGAAAAGAAAACAAATGTAAAAGTTTTGTATGACAACGATGCCATTTATATTGCTGCTTTCCTTTACGACAATGAACCCAATAAAATATTAAAAGAAATCACAAAACGAGATGAATTTGGAACTTCGGATGTTTTTGGGGTATTTATAAATGGTTTTAATGACGGCCAACAAGATTTTGATTTTTTTGTAAATGCTGCTGATGGCCAGTCGGATTGTATGTCAACCAATACTAATGGAGAAGATTATTCTTGGGATGCTGTTTGGAAAAGTAAAGCTGTAATAACAGACAAAGGTTGGACTGTAGAAATGAGAATTCCTTATGCTGCATTACGTTTTTCTGGAGAAAAAAAGCAAAACTGGGGACTTAATTTTTTCAGAGACATTAAAAGAGACCGACAGACCTATACATGGAATAGAATTGATACAAAAATTGGAACTTTCACACAACAATCTGGAAATCTTGAAGGAATTGAAAACATAAAAACTCCTACTCGATTGTTTCTTTTGCCATATTCTTCATTTTATTTTAATGCCAATTCAAAACAAAAATCATATGGAACCCTAAAAGGCGGTTTAGATGTTAAGTACGGAATTAATGACGCTTTTACGCTTGATGCAATATTAATTCCTGATTTTGGACAAACAAAATACGATGAAAAAATATTGAATTTGGGTCCTTTCGAACAACAATTTAATGAAAACAGACCTTTTTTTACCGAAGGAACTGATCTGTTCAGCAAAGGTAATCTGCTTTATTCTAGAAGAATTGGTGGAAGTCCATCAAAATTTCCAACCCTTGCGACTAATGAAGAAATAATTAACAGCCAAGCCAATGTAAATCTTATCAATGCTTTAAAAGTTTCTGGCAGAACCAAAGATGGATTAGGAATTGGAATTTTAAATGCTGTTACCGAAAAAACTGCTGCGACCATATTAAACACAGATACCCAAGAAACTAGAAGAGAGATTATTGAGCCTTTATCTAATTATAATGTTTTAGTCTTAGATCAACGCTTCCGCAAAAACTCATCGGTTTCTTTTGTAAATACAAATGTTACTCGTAACGGAGATTTTAGAGATGCAAATGTTTCTGCATTGGTCTGGGATTTAAACACAAAGAAAAACACCTACAATTTAGCTGGGGATTTTAAATACAGCTATGTAAATGATCTCGAAGACAAAAAAGGAATCGCTACAACATTAAACTTTTCTGAAACCTCAGGAAAATATAGATACAGCTTTGGTGGCGATTTATTTACTAAAAACTATGACAATAATGACTTAGGAATCAATTTTGAAACCAACTATTATAGTATTTATGGCAATGCTAATTATAGAATTCTGAATCCTACAAAATACTTTAATAGCTTTAGATTGAATTACAATAATTTTGTTCAATTCAATAAAGAAACGGGCAAAATTCAAGGAAACAATTTCAATGTTAATGTCAATTTAAATACTAAAAAAAATCATTTTTTCGGAATGGGAATCAACTTAGATCCATTTGAAAAATACGATTATTACGAACCTAGAACAGATGGCAGATATGTAATTTTCCCAAAACGATTAGGCAGCTGGCTTTACTTTTCTTCAAATTACAATAATAAATTTGCGATAGATATTAATCCTTCTTTTGCGGTTCTAAGCGAATCTGGAAGAAATTCATATGGTTTCTTATTGTCCCCAAGATATCGATTTAACGACAAGTTTTCGCTGAACTACTCTTTCAATTTTTTTAGGCAAAATAACAATAAAGGATTTGTTGATAGCATTGACGCGGACTCAAATCCAGCTACCGAAAACACAATTGTTTTTGCAAACAGAAATGTAATAACCTATTCTAATACGCTTTCGGGGAAATATTCTATAAACAGCAAAATGAATTTTGATCTTTCGGCCCGCCAATATTGGTCTTATGCCGAAAACAAAAACTTTTTATCATTGGAACAAAACGGTAGACTGGCAAATAATTCAAGTTATTCAGAGAACAAAAATTCAAGTTTTTACTCTTGGAATTTTGACTTATCCTATTCTTGGTGGTTTGCACCTGGAAGCCAAGTTTCCATATTATACCGAAATAATGCAGCAAATTTTGAAAACATAATCAATAAAAAATTTGACAAAAACGTGACTAATTTGCTCAATAATGAAAGTTTAAGCCATGTTTTATCCGTAAGTGTTCGCTATTTTATAGATTACAATTCCATGAAAAATAATTTTTTATAAGCATTAATTATAAAAAAATCGCTTAATATAACAGAATTATTATTGAATGGTTCTGTTCACTTAAAAATGTATAATAGTGATTTATAGACCTCTACTTTTTTTCTAAAATTCTTTATATTTGCGTAAAAAATTATCATGAATAAAAAAGTAATTCTTATGATTCTAGACGGTTGGGGGAAATCTCCAGACCCGAAAGTTTCTGCAATAGATAATGCAAACGTTCCGTTTATAAATAGCCTTTATAAAAATTACCCAAGTGCGCAACTTAGAACAGATGGTTTAAACGTAGGTTTACCTGAAGGACAAATGGGTAACAGCGAAGTAGGTCACATGAACTTAGGAGCTGGGCGTATTGTGTATCAAGATTTAGCCAAAATAAATTTGGCGGTAGCCAATAATACTTTGATAAAAGAACAAGTACTAATTGATGCCTTTACCTATGCTAAAGAAAACAATAAAAAAGTACACTTTTTAGGTCTTGTTTCTGACGGAGGAGTTCACTCGCATACTTCACATTTACGAGGATTAATTGATGCTACTCAACAATATGGATTAAAAGAAGTATTTGTTCACGCCTTCACTGATGGTCGTGACGTAGATCCAAAATCTGGAAAAAAATACATTCAAGATTTAGAAAATTATATTGCTAATACTACTGTAAAACTGGCTTCAGTTATTGGCCGTTATTATGCAATGGACCGAGATAAACGTTGGGAAAGAGTAAAATTAGCGTATGACTTAGTTGTAAACGGAACAGGAACTCATTCTAAAAACGCAGTAGCTTCTATCGAAGAAAGTTATAAAAATGAGATTACAGATGAGTTTATTCATCCAACAGTTATGGTTGATGAAAACAACAAACCTCTTGCTACTATCCAAGAAGACGATGTTGTGATTTTCTTTAATTTCAGAACTGATAGAGGACGTGAATTAACCGAAGCGCTTTCACAACAAGATTTTCACGAGCAAAACATGCACAAAATTAATTTGTATTATGTAACGCTTACTAATTATGACGAAACCTACCAAAATGTAAAAGTAGTTTACAATAAAGACAACATTACAGAAACTCTTGGTGAAGTATTAGAAAAAGCACATAAAAAACAAATTCGTATTGCCGAAACTGAAAAGTATCCACACGTAACTTTTTTCTTTTCAGGCGGTAGAGAAACACCTTTTGAAGGAGAATCAAGAATATTGAGAAATTCTCCAAAAGTGGCAACTTATGATTTGAAACCAGAAATGAGTGCTTATGAATTAAAAGATGCTTTGGTTCCAGAATTGATCAAAGGAGAAGTAGATTTTGTATGCCTTAATTTCGCTAATGGTGACATGGTAGGACATACTGGAATTATGAGTGCAGCAATAAAAGCATGTGAAGCAGTTGATGCTTGTGTAAAAGAAGTTATTGAAGCTGCTTTAGCTAATGATTATACTACGATTGTAATTGCTGACCATGGAAATTGTGAAACAATGATTAATCCTGACGGAAGCCCAAATACAGCTCACACAACAAATCCTGTGCCTATTATATTAGTAGACAAAGATTTAAAAACAATTCACAATGGTGTTTTAGGTGATATTGCACCTACTATTCTAGAATTGATGGGAATTGAAAAACCAGAAGCAATGAGTTGTCATTCTTTATTATAAAAAAGGAAATCATATTTCAAAAAAAGCTACTCACATCGAGTAGCTTTTTTTATAAATAAAAGTTAAAATTTCAATATCGAAAGTATTACTATTATATTTGCATAAAATATAATCAATTATGAATACAGTACTTTCGAATTTAAAAATTCAAGTCAACGAAAAAATACATGTTAAAGATCCCGAAACATCTGCTTTGGGAAAAAAAATAATAGAACAAAGTATCCTTTTGATTGATGAAATTGGATTCGACAATTTTACATTCAAAAAGTTGGGTGAAAAAATTGGTTCTAACGAGAGTTCTCTTTATCGCTATTTTGAAAACAAACACAAACTATTGGTTTATTTGTCTTCCTGGTATTGGAGCTGGATGGAATATAAACTGGTATTTGCCACCAACAATATTTCTGACCCAAAAGAA
>CAUPOP010000019.1:0-55383 GCA_963512955.1 uncultured Flavobacterium sp.
AGTAAAAGCGATTATCGTAGACAAATTAGGTGTTGACGAAAACGAAGTTGTAACAGAAGCAAGCTTCACTAATGATTTAGGAGCTGACTCATTAGACACTGTAGAGCTTATCATGGAATTCGAAAAAGAATTTGACATTCAAATTCCAGACGATCAAGCAGAAAACATTGCTACTGTAGGTCAAGCAATCTCTTACATCGAGGAAGCTAAAAAATAATACATTTACACCCGACTGCACTATTGCATTCGGGTGTTATTATTTTTTAAAAAAATTAAATTGCTGATTGAATTTCAATCAAAAAAATATTTATAATGTAATGCCCATGGCTCTTTTGTAAGAATAATACAATAAAGAAAGCGTGGGTTTTATTTGTTTAAAGATAACAAAACACATAAGTTATGGAATTAAGACGAGTTGTTGTAACAGGTTTAGGTGCGCTTACTCCTATTGGGAATAACATCCAAGAATTTTGGAATGGTCTAATTAACGGAGTTAGTGGAGCCGCACCGATAACTTATTTCGATGCTTCAAAATTCAAAACTCAGTTTGCTTGCGAATTAAAAAACTTTAATGTCGAAGAATTTATTGACAGAAAAGAAGCAAGAAAAATGGACCGTTACGCACAGTATGCTATGGTTTCATCAGAAGAAGCAATGAAAGATGCTAATTTTGATTTGGACAAATTAGATAAAGATCGTGCAGGTGTAATTTGGGGATCTGGTATTGGTGGATTAGAAACTTTCCAAATTGAAGTTCTTAATTTTGCTGCTGGAGACGGAACACCAAAATTCAATCCTTTCTTTATCCCAAAAATGATTGGTGATATTGCTTGCGGACATATTTCGATAAAATATGGCTTTAGAGGTCCTAACTTCGGAACTGTTTCAGCTTGTGCTTCATCAACTAATGCTATTATTGACGCATTTAATTATATCCGATTAGGTCATGCCGATGTTATGGTAACAGGTGGTTCAGAAGCCGCCGTAACTATTGCCGGAATGGGTGGATTTAACGCTATGCATGCTTTATCAACTAGAAATGACGACCCAAAAACCGCTTCAAGACCAATGGACAAAGACAGAGATGGATTTGTACTTGGAGAAGGAGCAGGAGCGTTAATTCTTGAAGAATACGAACATGCTGTTGCTCGTGGCGCAAAAATTTATTGCGAAGTTGGTGGTGGCGGAATGTCTGCTGATGCCTATCATATAACTGCTCCACATCCTGAAGGATTAGGTGCAAAAAATGTAATGTTAAACTGCTTAAGAGATGCCGGATTAAAACCAACAGATGTTGATGGTGTAAACATGCACGGAACTTCAACTCCTCTTGGAGATTTAGCAGAATCTAAAGCTATTCAACATGTATTTGGAGAACATGCTTATACAATGAACTTGAATTCAACAAAATCAATGACAGGCCATTTACTTGGTGCTGCTGGTGCTGTTGAAACTATTTCATCTATTCTTTCTTTAAAATACGGAATTATTCCTCCTACAATAAATCATTTTACAGATGATGAAAACATAGATCCAAGATTAAACTTTACTTTCAATACTGCTCAAAAAAGAGATGTAAAAGTTTTAATGAGTAATACTTTTGGATTTGGTGGTCACAATGCTTGTGTATTGGTGAAAAAATTAGACCTATAAAATATCCATGCGTTTAATCAAAAAAATATTTTCGAAATCCCGTTCTCTTGAAGACGGGATTTTTTTTGATGCTATTGAACGAATTCTTGGTTTCTCTCCTAAAACTATTGACTTTTACAAAAAAGCATTTACACATCGCTCTTCAAATCGCCTTGATGAAAATGGAAATCCTATCAATTACGAACGGCTCGAATTCCTTGGTGATGCCATGCTTAGTTCTGTAATTGCGGCCCATTTATTTAGCAAAGCACCCGCTGGCGACGAAGGTTATCTGACTAAAATGCGTTCAAAAATTGTCAGCAGAGAACATCTTAATGAGTTAGGAAAAGATTTAAATTTGGTACAATTCATAGAAAGCAAAGTACCTGTTCAACACTTTGGAGAAAACATACACGGAAATATTTTTGAATCATTAGTAGGCGCTATTTATCTGGATAGAGGATATGAATTTTGCGAAAAATTTATTCAAAAAAGGGTAATAATCCCTTATGTAGACATTGCAAGATTAGAAGGAAAGGTAATTAGTTATAAAAGTTTAGTCATAGAATGGTGTCAAAAAGAAAAAAGGCAATTTCATTATGACATATTTGAGGACAATGCAATTGATGGACAAAGACTATTTGGCGTGAAATTAAGTATCGATGAAAAAGTGATTTCAAAAGCACGAGCAACGTCAAAAAAGAAGGCTGAAGAGAAGGCATCGCAACGTGCCTATTTTGCATTTCAAGAAAAAATGGATAAGAAATAACATCGAATTCCTAAAACTATAACGTTTTCGTTCATAATTTAACAAAAACATAGCCAATAAGAATATTGATGCTTAAATAGAAATACTATATTTACAACTTATTTTTTCATGAAATGGCTATTCATAAATTGGATCTTGGCGAATTTGACGAAATAGATTATTATCTTATTGCTATTCATACTTCATTGGAAGACTATAGATTGGCATTTTTCATCAATCAAAAGCTTCCAATAAATTTAAGTAAAAGCAAGAATGAAGTTCAAATCAGTATAAAAGAAGGAGAAACAAAATTTTCAAGATATTATTATTACGATACAGAAAAAACGCTTTCTTGGGATTTGATCCAAAATAAAAATGAAGTTATTCAACAAAAAAAAGAAGTAAGCCAAAATTTATTTTCAAACATAGCTCTGGAAGTTTCAACGAAAGTTTATTTGCTTCCCGAATTTAAAAAGGCAGATTATTTTTTAAAAATAGAAGACGACGAGACCAGTACAGTCTCAAATATAATAACAATATTAAATACCATAGATGGTATATCGACAGCTTACACTGTTGATACAAATAAAATAAAATCTAAAAACAATTTAATTTTTTAATACAAATGCTTACAAACAAGAAAACCAAAATTGTAGCCACACTTGGGCCTGCATGTAGTTCTAGAGAAATCATCAAAGATATGATTGATGCAGGAGTAAATGTGTTTAGAATAAATTTTTCACATGCTGATTATGCTGATGTAAAAGAAAGAATAAACATTATACGAAGTCTTAACGAAGAGTTTGGTTACACTACTGCAATATTAGGAGATTTACAAGGTCCTAAACTTCGTGTAGGAGTTATGCAAGACGGTGTTGTTGTAAACGATGGTGATTTAATTACGTTTACGACTGCTGAAGATATTCTTGGGACTGCTGAAAAAGTTTTCATGAAATACCAAAACTTTCCAAATGATGTAAATCCAGGGGAAAGAATTTTATTAGATGACGGAAAACTTATTTTCGAAATAGTTTCTACTGACAAGAAAACAGAAGTAGTAGCAAGAGTAATTCAAGGTGGTGAATTGAAATCTAAAAAAGGGGTTAACCTTCCAAATACTAAAATATCACTTCCTGCAATGACAGAGAAGGATATTGCTGATGCTATTTTTGCTATTGGACAACAAGTAGACTGGATTGCATTATCTTTTGTAAAAACACCTAGAGACCTTCAAGACTTACAAGAATTAATAGCGGAGCATTCAGAATATAAAATTCCAATCGTTGCTAAAATCGAAATGCCTGAAGCATTAGAGAACATTGATAAAATTGTTGCTTATTGTGATGCCTTAATGGTTGCTCGTGGAGATTTAGGAGTTGAACTTCCTGCTCACGAAGTACCTTTAGTTCAAAAAGAATTAATCAGAAGAGCAAAAACAGCTAGAATTCCAGTAATTGTTGCTACTCAAATGATGGAAACAATGATTACTAGCTTGACGCCAACACGTGCGGAAGTTAATGACGTTGCAAACTCAGTTATGGATGGTGCAGATGCAGTTATGCTTTCTGGAGAAACTGCAACAGGTAACTATCCAGTTCAAGTAATCCAAAAAATGACTCAAATTCTTGAAGCAGTTGAAGATTCTCCGCTTATTCAAGTACCCCAAAATACACCACAAGTTAGAACGAATCGTTTTATCACTAAAACAATTTGTCATCATGCTGCAACAATGGCTAATGCTATCAAAGCTAAAGCTATTTGTACTTTAACTAATAGTGGTTACACTGCTTTCCAAATTTCGGCTTGGAGACCATCAGCACATATTTTAGTATTTACATCTAACAAAAGAATCCTTACACAACTTAATTTATTATGGGGTGTAAAATCATACTACTACGAAAAATCAGTAAGTACTGATGATACCGTTACAGATGTAAATGAAATTGCTAGACAAAAAGGATATGTGAAAAAAGGAGATTTCCTTATCAACTTAGCAGCAATGCCAATTACTGATAAAGGAATGGTAAACACCTTAAGAGTTTCTGAAATAGAATAGTCAAAAACTATCTCAAATAATCTGAAATCCGTCTCATAAATTAAATGAGACGGATTTTTTAGTTTATAAAAATTTTAAGATTCTTTAAACATCCTTCTGAAAAATAAAATTTATATTTGAACAACAAAAAATCATACTTATGGCTTTCAATTCAAACAATCCGTTTTTAAATAATAAAACTTTTTCTTCAAAAAAAGACGTAGTACATCAGGCAACCATAATTGATTTCAATCAAGAAATGACGCTTGCCGGAACTATAAACAAAAGCTTAATCTTATTTTTACTACTTACAGCATCGGCTTCTATAATCTGGTGGATGACTTTTAATGGTATGAACCCAATAGTTCCTGCAATTGGCGGAGCAATAGTTGGACTAGTTTTAGTTTTAATATCCGCATTCAAACCACAATATTCACCTTATTTAGCACCTGGATACGCGCTATTTGAAGGTTTGTTTATTGGTGGCGTTTCTGCTATTTTCGAAGCTAAATATCCTGGAATTGTAACGCAGGCAGTAGGAGCCACTTTTGTAACTTTTGCAGTATGCTTAGGACTTTATAAATATAGAATTGTAAAAGTCACGGAACAGTTCAAATCTGTTGTCGTAGCTGCAACATTAGCAATTGCAACCTATTATTTAATATCATGGCTGTTTTCAATGTTTACGAGCTTTGTGCCTGTACATTATGGAAGTTCCTTAATGAGTATAGGAATTAGCGTATTTGTAATTGTAATTGCTGCTTTAAATTTGTTTTTAGATTTTGACAGAATAGAAAAAGGAGCAGAGCAAAAAATGCCAAAATACATGGAATGGTATGGCGCAATGGGATTAATGATAACTTTGGTCTGGTTGTATGTCGAATTCCTACGATTACTTTCTAAATTATCTAGCAAAGACTAATTAAAAAGAAACCCTTTCTATAGCAGAAAGGGTTTCTTTTTATACTGCTTTTCACCTTTTATCTCTAAAATTAAAAGGCAAATTTAAGTTGAACCACAACCGTTTTCTTTTCTTCTGTATTTAAATTACTTAACGATATTCCTAGTAATCGAACAGAATCCTTCATTCTTTCTTGGTATAATAATTCTTTTATCGATTCTAAAATCAGTCCTTTATCTGAGATAAAATAAGGCAATGTTTTACTTCTGGTTTGTTGTGAAAAATCACTGTATTTAATTTTCAATGTAATTGTTTTTCCCGCAATAGAATGTTTTTTTAATCTTCTCTCTAATGTGTTTGCAATCTTTTCTAATTGCTCAATCATAAAAATTTCAGAAGTAAGATTACTTTCAAACGTATGTTCTGCCGCTACTGACTTTGCGGTTCTTTCGGATTTTACTTCGCCGTTATGAATTCCACGCACCACGTTATAATAGAAATTACCCGATTTTCCAAAATGTTTTTCCAAAAATTCTACTGACTTGCTTTTCAATTCCAATCCGGTAAAAATTCCTAATTGGTACATTTTTTCAGTAGTTACTTTCCCAACTCCATAAAACTTCCGAATAGGTAATTCTTCCAAAAAAGAAATAACTTCGTCTGGATTTACCGTTTTCTGACCATTAGGTTTGTTAAAATCACTGGCAATTTTAGCAACAAATTTGTTAACCGAAATTCCAGCAGAAGCAGTTAATCCAACTTCATTAAAAATACGCAATCTTATTTCTTGTGCCAATAAGGTTGCGCTAGGATTGCCTTTTTTATTATTTGTAACATCTAAGTAAGCCTCATCCAGTGATAATGGCTCTACTAAATCTGTATATTCATGAAATATTTTTTGAATTTTTGCTGATATTTCTTTGTATCGATCAAATCTTGGTCTAACAAAAATAAGCTCATGGCAATTTTTCTTAGCCATAACTCCGCTAATTGCGCTACGTACGCCAAATTTCCTAGCTTCATAACTAGCCGCCGCAACAACTCCACGATTTTCAGAGCCTCCCACAGCAATTGGCTTGCCCCTTAATTCGGGATTATCCATTTGTTCAACCGAAGCATAGAAAGCATCCATGTCAATGTGAATAATTTTTCTATTTGGATTTATTTCGGACATGACACAAATTTAAATAAAAACAATTAGATTAGAATTTATACCTTTAAAACATCTAATTAAAGCATTGAAATGATAGAAATAGAAAGAAAATTTTTGGTTACATCCAAGGCTTTTAAAACTGAGGCATTTAGTCAAAACAAGATTGCACAAGGTTATTTGAGTTCTGTGCCAGAACGTACTGTGAGAGTACGAATAAAAGGTGATAAAGGTTTTGTAACTGTAAAAGGGATTTCAAGTGATTCAGGAATGTCTCGTTTTGAATGGGAAAAAGAAATTCCCGTAGATGAAGCTGAAAATTTATTAAAGCTATGTGAAAAAGGCATTATAGATAAAATCCGTTTTAACGTTAAAATAGGAAATCATACTTTTGAAGTTGATGAATTTTATGGCGAAAACGAAGGTTTAATCATTGCGGAAATAGAACTAAATTCGGAAAACGAAGTATTTGAAAGACCTAATTGGCTTGGCGAGGAAGTAACTAATGATAAACGGTATTACAATTCTTATTTAAGTAATCATCCGTTTAAAAATTGGTAAATTATTTTTCTAATACTTCTAAAGTTACTTTCATTTGCCCACTCCCTTTATTTTGAGCAATTTCCATAAAAGCACGCTTAGTGAGGTCTATTTCTCTTGATCTTACAAACGGACCTCTATCAATTACTTCTACAATTACGGACTTACCATTAGCTTCATTTGTAACTTTTACTTTGGTCCCGAAAGGTAATTTTTTGTGAGCTGCAGTATATTTATTATTGTCAAATCTTTTTCCACTAGTGGTTCTTTTTCCATTAAATTTGTTTGCATAATATGATGCATGCGCATTTTTTTTATACTTTTTAAAAGTCCCAGATACAACTTCTGTAGTGTCGATTTGCAATTCTTTTTGCTCAACAACAGGTTTATTCTTTTTTACAGTATCTTTTTCTACGGCTATTTTTTGCTTGTTAGCAGTTGTAATTTGACTACTTACTAAGCCAAAAACAGCTACCAAAAAAAACCATGTTACTACTTTTTTCATGAATACTTTTTTAAGTTCAAATCTATTTTACAAAAACCATACCTAGATAAAAAAAGTCCTTTTCAGGACTTTCTGTTTTTAGAACCATAATGACCAGGGAAGTCTACTCAGAATGAGTAACAATCCTATACCATAAAATACGGCTATACTTTTAAATTTAGATTCACTTGAATCTGCTTTTTTATGTTTAGACCATCCTATTGTAATAAATACAATTGCTATTATGTTTATTAACGGATGCTCTAATGAAGTTAATCGTAATGAAGCTTCTTTCATTTGTCCTAAAGATGCTAAACCTAATGGAGATACAAAATATAAAATAAGACCTACTAATAATTGTGTGTGTGTTCCTATTAATCCAAACAATGCTATTTTTCTATCTTTTGGAGTAAACTCTTTTTTGGAATTTTTTCCAATAAATGAATTAACTACTGCAATCACTAATAATAAAAGAGCTAAATAGGCCCAACCAGAATGAAATTTTTGAATAAATTCGTACATATAATTTGTTTTTTGAAATTCAAATATAATAAAAAAAACAGCATAAAAAAACGGCATTCAATCAAAAGTGAATGCCGTTTTAGTATTATTTAATTTTTAACTTAGAAATTGTAACGTATACTAAAGTTCCATGTTCTTCCATATCCGAAGTATCCATTATTAGTAACATTGACACCTTTATAAACAACATCTCCAACTGCAGCTTGATTCGCAGTAGTTAATTCTGAAAGATAAATTTCATCAAAAACATTGTTAACATTAACTCTGAAAGAGATAGAATCTTTCTTTTCTTGTCCTAAATATAATTTGTATGAAATTCCAGAATCAATCAAATCATAACTTGGTAATTCTAAATTAGTCTTAACTGCTCCAACATTTGAATACAATTTATCGTAATTTCTCCAGTCAATATCAATAGATAAGTTTTTCATAAATTCATAATCAATTCCTAACCCATAAGTTACTTGAGCAGCATCTCCAACTTTTCCACCATCAACATCTTTTACTGCCTGACTAATTAAATTTGTATCCTCATCTCTTACAGTAGTAAATGAATTTCCTTTATATTCCCAGTTTCCTAATGACGCAAAACCTTTTACATTTAATTTATCTATAGGTTTAGCTACAAAATCTAACTCTAAACCTTGATGAACTTGCTCCACACCTTCATTAGTTGTATATTGTAATATCCCTGCAACTACATTTGAAGTAGATGTAACTCTATCTTTCCAAGATGTTCTGTATGCATTGAAACTAGCATTAAAATATTGTGACTTAAAATTATAACCTGCTTCTAAACCTAATATTTTTTCATTTTTTGTTAAAGGATTCAATCTATTAGTAAAATCCAAATAAATATTATCATGGTACGGCTGACGTGAATAATAACCTGCATTTACGTAAACTGAATTATTATCGTTTATTTTAAAACTACCCCCTGTTTTCAAATTATAACCAACATTATTAACTTTTTCTGATTGCTCAAATTCAGGTAAGTAATCGTATCTGTCATTTCTAACGTGACTCTGGTTTGAAATAGCTCCTTGAAAGAAAGCAGAAAAAATATCATTGCTATATTCCATCTGACCGAAAACTCCTCCATAAGAAATGTTTTCACTATAGTCATAATCGATTCTTTGACTTTCGTCAAGAGTATTAAACATTGCTTTCCAAGGTTCTGGACTTAAAGACTCTGTTACCGTATTTGACACACTTGACGAAACAGGCAAATGAGTATTATCTCTTAACTTTCTTGATTCTGTCCAGCTTTTTAATCCTAAAAAGTTTCCAACTTGTCTGTAATGCGTTCCTTCATAAGTTCTTAAATCAAGTCCTAAATTTAAAGATAAATTTTTAGTAAGTTCTTTTTTAAGATTTGAAACTAATCCATACCAAGCATGGTTATTCATTGAAGATCTGATTACATAATTTTTATTTGCGGCTGTACCGTCTCCATTTACAGCTGTAAGGTTTTTATCATAAATCGCATCAAAATCAACTAATCCATTAGAAGTTCTAAGTCTAGTACCATAATTACCTGTTCCTCCTCCTCTTCCTACAGAAGCATAAACAACAGTTGATAATTGAGTCTTATCATTAATATTAAAATCCCAGTTTAAATTAGTTACTGGTTTATGATAGAAATTTGTTCTTTCAGACAAATACTCCCCATTTAAAGTTCCCCAGTTATCATTATATTTTCTTCCGTATTGCAAATATTTACTAATTGCTTTACCAAAATTTTGATCATGTGATTGAGGTGCACCAGTAAGAATAAAATTAAAATTATGTCTTTCGCTTGCTTTATATCCAATAGAGATAAAATAATTTTGACCTTCCCCTTGGGTTCCATCATTATACCCATCTCCTTGCCAATGGGTAAACATTACACTAGTTCCCCATCCATTTTTGCTCATACCAGTATTATATGCTACAGTAGATTTAAAATAGTTATCATTTGCCATTCCAAGCGAAACAAATCCACCTTCTTTTTTATCCGTCGCTTTTGTTACAAAATTTACCGTTCCTCCAACAGATGAAATTGCCAATTTTGAAGATCCCAAACCTCTTTGAATTTGAATCCCATTTGCAATATCTGACATTCCTGACCAGTTTGACCAGTACATTTTACCGTCTTCCATACCATTAATAGGCTGTCCATTAAGCAAGAAAGCTGTATTATCTTGTGCAAATCCACGAACACTAATTCTAGAATCTCCATAACCTCCTGCTTGACCCGCAACATAAACAGAAGGAGTATTAACAAGCGTCTGAGTAATATCAGCAGAACCAATTTTAGCCTGAATTTCAGCAGCTTTAATAGTTGAAACCGCAATTGCAGTTTTTCTGTCTTTTGCTAAATCAATAATTCCTTTACCTATAACTACAATCTCATCTAATTGATTAGAATTTTCAC
Source organism: uncultured Flavobacterium sp. (assembly GCA_963512955.1). Lineage (GTDB taxonomy): Bacteria > Bacteroidota > Bacteroidia > Flavobacteriales > Flavobacteriaceae > Flavobacterium. The sequence continues at coordinate 10,429 of CAUPOP010000019.1, forward strand.
TTAAAACAATTGTTCCTAAATTAGCAGTAGCACCATTTGCAACTGAAAATTTAACTGTTTTTGCCTCATAACCTATAAAAGAAATAACTAATTCTCCAGATGCAACTGAAGTATTAATAGAAAATTTACCGTCAAAATCTGAAGAAACTCCAGTTGTTGAACCTTTAACAGCAATATTTGCTCCAGGCAAAGTCATTTGCCCATCTGTAATAGTTCCAGTAATTTTTCCTTGAGAAAATACTGACGAAACTATCAAAAACATTAATCCAGTGAGTAACCAATTTTTCATTGTCTTCATTGTTATTTAGTTAAATAATATTTGCCAAAATTATAACATTTTTAGGTTAAAAAGTTAACGTAACGTTAAGAAAAGTACATTTTAGATTCTTTTTTTTACAGAATTGTGTTTTATTCAATTTTTTTGTTAAAAAAAATATAATATATAATTTGATATGTTTTTAATTATTCATTCCGTAAAAATAAATTAACATGACTATTAATAAAAATGAAATACAGAAATGCATTACATTTTTTAAAAGTTAACTGTAAACAAAAAAAGCTCTGATTTATACAAATCAGAGCTTTTTTATATTATTAATGTACGTTAGCTTATCATTAATTTCTTTCTAGAGATTCTAAATTAAATTAGGAAGAAGAAAATATTAAATCTATTTATTTGTCAAAAAATGATTTAACAAAAATGAGGTAGAACTATCGTGATTTTTGATTGTTTTAGTGTTTATTTCTTCTAATATAGAATTTGCTAATTGCTTTCCTAATTCAACTCCCCACTGGTCAAAACTAAAAATATTCCAAATAATTCCTTGTACAAAAATTTTGTGTTCGTACATTGAAATCAAAGACCCTAATGATTTTGGAGTCAATTTTTGGATTAAAATAGTGTTGGTAGGTTTGTTTCCTTCAAAAACTTTGAAAGGCAACAGAGCAGCAGCTTTATCTTTTGACAAACCTTGTTTATCAAATTCGGCTTGTACTTGCGCTTCTGTTTTTCCGTGCATCAAAGCCTCTGTTTGCGCAAAGAAATTAGACATTAATTTATCATGATGATTGTCATCGCCATATAATGGTTTTACAAATCCAATAAAGTCAGTAGGAATAATTTTAGTTCCTTGGTGAATTAATTGAAAAAAAGCATGTTGCGCATTTGTTCCAGGTTCACCCCAAATAATAGTTCCTGTTTGGTAGTCAACTGGTTTCCCATCGCGCCCCACACTTTTACCATTACTTTCCATTGTGCCTTGTTGCAAATAAGGAGCTAATTTTTGTAAATACTGAGTGTACGGAATTAACGCTTCACTTTCTGCACCAAAAAAATTATTGTACCAAACACTTAATAAAGCAAGAATTACTGGAATGTTTTGATCAAAATCAGCTGTTTTAAAATGCTCGTCCATTTCATTTGCACCGCTTAATAATGCATCGAAATTATCAAAACCAACTGCTAAACTTATTGAAAGTCCAACTGCACTCCACAAAGAGAATCGTCCTCCAACCCAGTCCCACATAGGAAATACGTTGTCAGGATTAATTCCAAATTCCGTTACTTTTTGAAGATTTGTAGAAACTGCTACAAAATGTTTTGCCACATCTGATTGTGTAGCTGATTTCAAAAACCATTCTCTGATAGTCTCAGAATTTGTTAGTGTTTCCTGAGTTGTAAATGTTTTTGAAACAATAACAAAAAGGGTTGTTTCTGGATTTAATTTTTTAATAATTTCATTTACATGATCTCCATCAACATTCGATACAAAATGAACATTTAAATGGTTTTTATAAAACTGTAATGCTTCAACTGCCATTACTGGTCCTAAATCCGAACCGCCAATACCAATATTGACAACATCTGTAAATGTTTTTCCTGTATAACCAGTTCTTAAACCAGAAGTAATTTCATTTGTAAATGCTTTGATTTTATTTTTTACTTCATAAATTTCAGGAACTACATTTATTCCTTCAACATTTATAACAGAAGATTCTTTTGCTCTTAATGCGGTATGAAGTACTGCTCTATTTTCAGTTTGGTTGATAATTCCTCCATCAAAATAATCTTGTATAGCGCTTTTAAGTCCAACTTGATTAGCTAATTCAAGTAACAACGTTAGGGTTTCCTGATTGATTCTGTTTTTAGAGAAATCAACTAAGAAATCATTCCATTTCAAATTGAATTTTTCTACTCTTGAAGCATCCGATTGAAACATATCGTGCATTGATGCTGCTTGTATTTCTTGGTAATGTTTTTGAAGCTTATTCCATGCTTCCGTACCAGTTGGGTTTATTGTATTTAAAGCCATCTATAATTGGATTGTGATATTATTCTATTTTTTTGCAAAAATACTGAAATTAGTTTGAATAGATAATCAGTTTGCACTTATATAACAATTAAAAAACATCAAATTTGTTAGTTTACGAATACACAACTTGAATACTACAAATTTGCCACACTATCCAATTCTCTTTTTAAAGGCTCAATTTGCTTTAAAAATCGTTTTTTACTTGATGAGTTCATAGGTTCTCCATTTGGTAATTTCAATTTTAAAGCATCTACTTGAACGCCATTTTTCCAAAAACGATAACATACATGAGGTCCTGTTGCTAAGCCAGTACTACCAACTCGACCTATGACTTGCCCTTGAATAACGTGCTGTCCTCGTCTTACCAAAATTCTAGACATATGTAAATATTGCGTAGAATAGGTTGAATTATGTTTCACTTTTACAAAATTCCCGTTTCCAGTTGTAAAACCAGTTTGCTCTACTACACCTGCGGCTGTCGTGGTAATAGGAGTGCCGTAAGGCGCTGCATAATCCGTTCCTTTATGCGCTTTCCAAGTATGTTGCACTGGATGAAATCTATTTGACGAAAACCTAGAAGAAATTCTACTGAATTTAATAGGGGTTTTCAAAAAGAAATTTTTGAGTGTTTTACCGTCCTCATCATAATATTCTACTTTATCCGAAGATGGATTTTGAGCAAAAGGGAAAGCATAAATAATCTTGCCTTTATACTCAAAAAAAGCAGCCTGAAGACTATCAACCCCATCATAAATGGTATCGTTAATATATCGTTCCGTAAAAGTTAAAGCAAATCGGTCTCCTTTTTTTAATTTAAAGAAGTCAATAGACCACGCAAATATTTTAGAAATTCTACTCGCTAAAGCGCCCTCAACTCGAGCACTTTCTAAGGTTTCAGATAAGGAGCCTTTTAACAAACCTCCTATAGTTCTTTGTTTAATTTTAATAGGTCTTGTTTTTTTGTAGGCAGTAACTGTAGTATCTCGTAAATCAATTACATAATAATTTAAAGCATTTGGCTGATAGATAAAAACCTGTAATTCATTTTTTTTATGTCTTGATCGAAGAAGTGTATATGGCTTATCAAATCTCATTATTCGTACATCAAAAGTATCTTTTACTTTTTCAATAATGTCATAGACTTTCTTATTTCCAATATTTTGCTTTTGAAGAATAGTCCCAAAAGTATCTCCTTTTTTAATTGTGTCATGAACTACATTAAAATCAGCATATGTAAATCCAAACTCTACCTTTTTAGAGGCTGTTTTTGAAGTTTTGTCATCCAATGTTTCATCGGTTTTAGAACAAGATAGTATCGAAAATAATACTATTATAAGTGCAAAAACTTGTTTCAATCTTTATATTTTTTTTAATTAATTTACTTTTCCTCTTGTTTGTTTTCTGACTCGTATTCATTGCTCAAAACTATATAGTGTGAATCATTCTTTTTTAAGAGAAGTATTTACAGTTTTACTTTAAATGGATTTTTTAATCCTTTGAATGCATCTAAATCTGCTTTTATAGAACCTACTGCAAGATTCGCTTTAATACGAAGAGGCAACTTATTATTATCATCTGAAATCCAAACGGTTAAACTTTCTTGCTCTTTAAAAACACGCCCAGACTGAACTAACGGTCTAAAGACCATTGCCGAAACGGTTCCAAATTTAGTTGTAATATCCTCACGCCCAATAAATTTTAACTTAAACTTTGTAGTTTCTTCGTCAAAAAACATATCAATAGCAATTGACTCACCAGGCTTTATTTTATCAATATTAGGAGAATTTCTTAAATAATAAAATGTTGACATTATGTCTTGTGTGTTTTTTGGAATCACAAAAGTTTTTTCCGTTTTGTGTTTGTAATCTTTAAACAAAACTTTATTTGATGCTTGATTAAAAAAGCCCTCTTGATTTTTAGTATATCCACCTTCATTTATTTTTCTGACAAACTGATATGGATTACCTGTTTCTTTGTCAATATAACTTTCGTAAAGATCTTCTACTTTGAAAAAAAAGCGAGACACTCCAGTGGTATATCCTCTGCCAATAACATGAAAGACTTTTTTGTTATTTATTGTAGCATCTTGTACTTCTAATGTGGCATAACCCGCATTTACAAAGCCGTAATGTATGCGGAACTTAAACCATTCCCCTACGGCATAAGCATCTTCTTTTTGAGAATCAAAACTTACAGTAGTTATAAATATTAGAAGTAGTGCTATTTTTTTCATCACTTTTTTGGACTATTTATTACCACAAATACAAATTTTGTTCCAAATGTATTAAAACAAAAAAACTCAGTCAAATAATGACTGAGTTTTTATGCTATTAACTAACCAAAAAACTATAAATTATGAAATTTATATCAATAATAAGAAGGAAACCACCCCTTCCTTTTTTGCGAGTGCAAAGGTAGTTAACAAATCCAGTTTTTTTTGACGAAAAACATACTTTAACACAACATGTGCAAAAATACCTTAGAAATGTTGTGTATTTTTTTGCATTTCGCAAAAAAAATATAATTTTATCAACATACTCTCAATCATTTCTTGCACAACTCTTCTTTATTTGTTCTTTAAAAAGCAGCTGTTTTTCAGAGACTATTGTCTATTAATTTCAATACCGCATTGAAATTATCACATTTCTATTTCACTAAAACCAAAATCCAACCCCAAACCATGTATATCCTTTTGGATTTTCAGGCGACCAAGAATGCTTAATTTCAATTGGTCCAATGGCAGTTTCTAGACCATATCCTACCGCATATCCAGAATACTTTGGAATTGAAATCCAATTAACAGTTCTAAAAAGATTGTTTTCTAAGTTGGCAAAGTTTGCTGAAAAATTCAAGTGATTCTTCTTATAAAACTCATAATCAAGAGTTGCGGCTGTCTTTATATAACTATTGGCAGCAACACTCAAGAAATCATATCCGTAAAAATGTTTGAAATTATTTATTGTATTATATCCATATCCTCCTAGCACAAAATTAAAAAACGAAACACTTTCTTGACCAATAGCCATTCCAGCATCAGCTTGAAATCTCAGTGTGACTTTTTTTACAATTTGAGCCGCTATCCCAACCTCAGTTTTAAAAATGGAAAATGGTTTGAATTTATTGGTGTAATTAGAAGAAAATAGATACGATTGAATGTCACTAGAAAAGTACCAACCTTTCTTTGGAAAATACTTATTATCAAACGAATCATATTTCATATAACCAAAAACACTCAAATAGCTGCTTTTGTCAATTATTGGATTTGTATTCGCTAGTGTTTCAGACTTTATTTTAAGAAGCTTTAATTCTGCGCCTGCGCCAATCAAAAATTTTTGCGCAAATAACGACTGGAAATAAGCTTGATTTGTAAAATCTAAAAAATCTACATTTATAGTATTAACACCTATATCTGATATACTCTGCGGACTCAGTTCTTTAGTTACATTCCTATTGAATTGATTAAACTGTGACTTAAATCCAAAACTAAGATTAAAACCATTGTCAACATAATAATCATAATTATACCTAAAATTGTCTCCTAGAACAACGTCTAAAGATGCAATGTCATTTTTGAACAAAGTCTTTTTGTGTGTTAAATTAACTAAAATGCCACTTTTATACAAGCCGTCATAGTGTAAACCAAATTTCAAATATGTTTTAGTTGGGTTTTCTATTAATGTTAAATTCAAATCTTCTTTATTCTGTTTAGGATCAAAAGAATAATTTATAGCGCTGAAGTTTTGCGTTGCATTAATATTATTTATGCCTTTTTGTAAATCAGCATAACTAACCTTCGAATCCTCTTTAAATCGTAATTTACCAACAACATAATCTTCGGTAAAATTGTTCAAATTGTTTATATTTATCTTTTCAATTTGCAAAGTATCTGTAGCTAATTTAAGTTTTGGTTTTTGATAAGCATCTTGTTTATTAGCAACTAATAATAGTTTTTCATAAACTGAAAAAGCAGCTTCTTCCCCTTTTCGAATAATTTCCTTTCCTTTATCAAATGAAATAACTCCATAGTTTTTAATATCCGGATTTATATAAATATCCGTATCAACAATCTTGTTTTTCATTTTTGCAATCGACTGAAGATTGGTAATTTGGACCAATATTTTGGTAGCATTTTTAAGTTCTTTTCTGTCCATTAAATCATCTTGAACATCAACACCTATAATAATATCCGCACCTAGTTTTCGAACTTCTTCAATAGGATAATTATTAGCAACTCCACCATCAACTAGCAAGGCTCCGTCAATTTCTATAGGCGAAAACAAAGATGGAAAAGCAGCACTGGCTAACATAGCTTGCGCTAAATTTCCTTTATTTAGCAATACTTGTTCCCCTGTTTCAATATTAGTTCCAATGCACAAAAAAGGAGTGGGCAGTTGATTAAAATCCTTAACATGTCTTACGTTTCTAGTAATTCTACTTAGCAAATTAAAATTATACATCCCTTTAGAAAGTGCTTCTGGGATTCCTATTTTAAAATTATTAAATGGTAAAACTAAAGCGTATAATTCGTCATTTCTTTTTTCATAAAAATTCTTAGATGATCTTGGTATAAAGTCATTTAGTAATTCATCAAAATTAGTAGATTGAAAAATCGAATCAATCTGAGCAGCATTATATCCTGTGGCATACAATCCGCCAATTACAGCTCCCATACTTGTTCCACCAATATAATCAATCTTGATTCCGGCTTCTTCTATCACTTTCAAAACTCCAATATGTGCAAATCCCTTGGCTCCACCGCCACTAAGAACCAACCCAATTTTAGGTCTTTTTTGCTCTTGCGAAAAGGATTTCTGAACGGAAAGACAGAATGAAAAAAGAAAAATAAAAAAAGAAAAACAAGTTGCAGGCAATGTATTTTTCAAGCCCCAGATAGAAGTATAAGCCTTAGCCAACATAAATTTTGTTTTTTCTTTTAAAAAAAGAGCACCCCAAGACGCTTCTTCTTTTTTATAAAAAAAGATTTTTTGCAGAACACTCAAAACGGGTAGCTTGAATAAACTCATGGAAAAAACTAATTAGCATTGTAAAAGTCGACAATTTTTTTGGCTTTTGATACACCTATAACGTCAGAAATTTCTTTTTCTGACGCTAACTTCAATCTTTTAACACTTTTAAAATGTTGAATTAATGCTAGCATCGTCTTTTCGCCAATGCCAGGGATTGATTCTACTGAAGAATTCAGCGCTGCTTTACTCCTTTTGTCACGATGATGGGTTATCCCAAAACGGTGCGCTTCATTCCTTAATTGTTGAATTACTTTTAATGTTTCTGATTTTTTATCTAAATACAACGGAATTGAATCTCCCGGGTAAAATAATTCTTCTAATCTTTTAGCAATGCCAATTATGGCGATTTTTCCTCGCAATCCTAAGTCATCTAAACTTTTTAATGCAGATGACAATTGTCCTTTTCCTCCATCAATTATAATAAGTTGCGGCAAAGGTTCATTTTCATCCATTAATCTCTTGTACCTTCTATAGACAACCTCAGTCATAGAAGCAAAATCATCTGGCCCTTCAACCGTTTTTATGTTGAAATGACGGTAGTCTTTTTTGCTTGGTTTCCCATTTTTAAAAACCACACAAGCCGAAACAGGATTTGTTCCCTGAATGTTAGAATTATCAAAACACTCTATATGACGTGGCTCTACCGGCAAGCGCAAATCTTTTTTCATTTGTGCCATAATACGATTGGCATGCCTGTCAGGATCTACAATTTGCAATTGCTTCAATTGTTCAATTCTATAAAACTTAGCATTACGAATAGACAAATCCAGAATTTGTTTTTTATCTCCTAATTGTGGAACCGTAATTTTTATGTTTTCCCCTAAATCAACTGGAAATGGCACAATAATTTCCTTGGACAATAATTGGAAACGTTCACGGAGTTCAATTATAGCCAGTTCTAATAATTCTTCATCTGTTTCGTCTAATTTCTTTTTGATTTCCATTGTGTGGGAACGAATAATAGAACCATGGGAAATTTGTATAAAGTTGACAAACGCAGCACTTTCATCCGAAACTATTGAAAACACATCGATGTTGGTAATTTTTGGATTTACAATAGTTGAACGCGATTGATAGTTCTCGAGAATTTCTATTTTTTCTTTTATTTTTTGGGCTTCTTCAAAATGCATTTCAGCAGCCAAATTTGTCATAACCCGCTTGAAATCTTTCATGCTTTCCTTAAAATTCCCTTTTAGAATTTCGCGAATAGCATCTACTTGTTTTTGATAATTTTCCAAAGATTCAAAGCCTTCGCAAGGCCCTTTGCAATTGCCAATATGGTACTCCAAACAGACTTTGAACTTGCCGCTATCAATATTGCTTTCATTCAAATCATAGTTGCAGGTTCGAAGCGGATAGAGTTCTTTTATAAGTTCCAAAATAGTATTTACGGTTTTGAAACTGGTATAAGGACCGAAATATTCTGAGCCGTCTTTAACCATTCTACGAGTAGAAAAAATCCTTGAAAAAGGCTCTTTCTTAATGCACAACCACGGATAACTTTTATCATCTCGCAACAGCACATTATATCTTGGTTGAAGCGTTTTAATTAAATTATTTTCTAATAAAAGCGCATCCGTTTCTGTAGGAACTACAATGTGTTTTATGGTTACAATTTTCTTAACCAGCACATTTGTTTTGGCAGTATCGTGGATTTTATTGAAATAAGAAGAAACTCTTTTCTTTAAATTTTTGGCTTTGCCCACATACAATATTTTACCGTCCTTGTCGTAATATTGGTATACACCAGGATTATCAGGCAATGTTTGTATTTGCAGCGCTATAGTGGGATTAGTCATTTTTTGAATTACGAATTATGAATTCCAAATTTACGAATAACATCTTTGTAAATCAAAATCAAGCTCACACTTTTAATCCCAAATAATTATTTCTATATTTAGCTTTTTATATTAAATATGAGAAGTTTAAAACCAATAGTGATTTTTGGCGAAAGCGTTTTACCTGGCGAAAACAAAACTGTCAACGTAGAAATAGCCCGATTACACACCACCACGAAGTTAGATATTCCAATTATAGTTAGACGTTCTAAAATTGATGGCCCTGTGGTGCTTTTTTCGGCAGGAATTCACGGCGATGAAATCAACGGAATCGAAATTGTCAGACAAGTTATTAGCCAAAAAATTAATAAGCCAAAAAAAGGAACTATCATTTGCATTCCTATTATTAATATGTACGGCTTTGTCAATCGCTCTAGAGAATTTCCTGATGGACGTGATTTAAATCGTGTTTTTCCGGGAAGCAAAAAAGGCTCTTTGGCTAGTAGATTTGCTTTTCACATCCTTACCGAAGTAATGCCTATTGTGGATTATGCCGTTGATTTTCATTCTGGAGGTGCCAGCAGATTTAATGCTCCACAAATTCGACTTGCAGAAAATGATGCTGAACTGAAAATATTAGCCGATGTTTTTGATGCGCCTTTTACTTTATATTCTAAAAATATTGCGGGTTCATTTAGAAATTCAAGTGCAAAATTGAGCGTGAAAATGCTGCTTTTTGAAGGCGGAAAATCATTAGATATCAATAACGATATTGCTAAAGAAGGGGTAAATGGAGTAAAACGCGTCTTAAAACATCTCGATATGTTAGATCCAAAACACCAAACCGAAAGACAGAAATCTTCTTCCATTTATATTGAAAAATCCAGTTGGGTACGTGCTAAATGTTCTGGAATGCTACACGATTACAACACCATCGGAACCTTTGTAAAAAAAGGAACTCTTTTAGCAACAATTACCGATCCTTTCGGAAAATTTGAACGAAAAGTAAAAGCTCCAAATGACGGATATGTAATTAATGCCAACCATTCGCCCATTGTATATGAGGGTGATGCCATTTATCATTTGTCAAATTCTGTTATAAAAGAAATTAAAAAAGAACCGGAAATCCCATCTGCTATGATTGCAGCCTTGGAAAATTTCTAAGTCTAAATAAATTTTAACCGAACAATTATAATATTTCATCTCGAATCAATACCTTCGATTTACTAAACTATTTCACGCATGATATACTGGGAAAAAATAACGCAAAAAGAAAGACAAGAATACATCCAAAGAGCATTAGACGAAAATGTAAATTTCTCTAGTGACATTTCGCTTGGATACCCAGCGTCAAAATTAGACGGAAAAGTATTCAATGAAGACGCCCCCTTTTTAAAAGACGCCCCAACTTTAAAAACCTATGTTGCAAATCCAAACCATATTGGTTGTCACACATTAGGAACTTCTGAAAAAGCTTTCAAAGGAACCCAAAAAATGGAGCGTGATGTGCTAAATGTTATTGCTGTTGATATCTTCAAAGCCGAACCTAATTCGTTTGACGGTTATATTTCGCCTGGAGGAACCGAAGCTAACATTCAAGCCATGTGGATGTATCGCAATTTTTTTATGTATCAAAAGGGCGCTAAATTAGACGAAATTGCTATTCTAGCTTCTGAAGATACGCACTATTCTATTCCAAAAGGCGCCAATATTTTGATGTTGGACTGGATCAAAATCCCTGTTTCTTTTGAGAATAGAGAAATCGACAAAATTGCTTTGGAAGATAAAATTATTAGCGCTAAACGAAACGGGAAAAAATATTTTATCGCCATTTCCAATATGGGAACGACAATGTTCGGATCCGTTGATAATCCTAATGATTACACCCAAACTTTAGAGAAACACAATCTAGAATACAAACTTCATATTGACGGGGCTTACGGTGGATTTGTTTATCCGTTCAGCAACGAAAAATCAGTTATTAATTTTAGTAATCCCAAAATAAGTTCTATCACCATTGACGCTCACAAAATGCTTCAAGCTCCTTACGGAACTGGTATTTTTATTTGTAGAAAAGGATTAATAGAAAACGTTTTGACTAAAGAAGCTGAATATGTTGAAGGAATGGATCTTACCCTTTGCGGAAGTCGTTCGGGTTCAAATGCAGTTGCAGTTTGGATGATTTTATTTACCTACGGCCCATTTGGATGGTTCGAAAAAGTAAGTATTCTGCAAATGCGAACTCGGTTTTTGTGTAATGAACTAGACAAACTTGGTGTGCGCTATTTTAGAGAACCATTTATGAATATTGTAACTATTCATGCCGAAAACATTGAAGAAAAAATCGCTTCGGAATTTGATTTAGTGCCTCAACAACACCATGGCGACAACAAATGGTATAAAATTGTACTCATGGATCATGTAGAAATCGAACATTTAACTACTTTTATTGATCATTTAAAAGCAAGTCTTCATGCTAAAAAAAGCATTACGGTTAACTTATAAAACATTGCGAAAGCAACTTTCCGAAGACCAATTAGAAGAAATGAGTCTGGCTATTGCTAACAAAATCTTGATTCTTCCTATTTGGGAGAAATCATACTTTCATATTTTTTTGCCTATTGAAGAACAAAACGAGGTCAATACAGAGTTTATTCTGCATCTTCTTTCTGGAAAAGACAAAGAAATTATTGTTTCGAAAAGTGATTTTGAGACTAGAGACATGACTCATTTCTTGTTGACGGATAATACCAAAATTAAAAAAAACGAGTATAACATTCCTGAACCAGTCGATGGAATAGAAGTTTCTGTTAAAAAAATAGATGTTGTTTTTGTTCCACTTTTAGTCTTTGATAAATTTGGAAATCGTGTAGGTTATGGAAAAGGGTTTTATGACAAATTCTTATCCGAATGCAAACCCGGAACGATCAAAATTGGACTCTCCTTTTTTGAACCCGAAGAAGTTATTTCGGATGTAAATGAAAATGACATAAAATTAGATTATTGTGTAACTCCAAACGAGGTTTTTAAATTCTAAAATTACTGTTTTAACCCAAGTAAAACCTTGGTTTATCCCAAACATAATGCTTAAAATTTTTATAAAATCTGATACTGATATTCTTTTTTTTCCTTTCTTTACGGGTTCAAATTAAAGTCCTTAGTAAACCCCAATTTATCAAAGGATTATTTTAAATCATTCACGAAATAACCATCATTCATGAGAACCGGAAAACAAAAAATAATTCTAGCAGCAAAAATACTTAGTGTTGTATTTATAAGCGCAATTGTTGGATTTTATTTTTTTCGCGATGAATTACTGCAACAAACTCTTGTAAAAGTTTCTAATAAAATGGAACAGGATTACAACAGTACTTTTTCAGTAAAAAAAGCTTCTTTTGATGGATTTGCAGGAGTGAATTTAACGGATGTAATTTTGGCACCAAAAGGCGCCGACACCCTTTTTAAAATTCAAAAAATGAAAACCAGTGTCAGTTTTTGGCATTTATTAATTGGCGATGTGCAATTAGGAACTTTGGAAATCAAAAATGGATATGTACAACTTACCAAAAAAGGAAATATCAAGAATTTTGCCGCTTTTTTGAAAAAAGATAATGCTGTAAAAACATCAACTGATAAAAGAGATTATGCAGAATTTGCATACCGAATAATTTCGAAGTTATTAAATCTTGTCCCAACGGATATGAGCATCGAAAACTTAACCTTTAAGTTAGACGACAATGGTAAAAAAGCTAGAATTGATATCCGAAAATTAGTACTGGATGACAAAGAACTTGAAACGGCTATTGATGTAAAAACGAATACTTTTGCACAACGTTGGGAAATTAAAGGATTTGCAGATCCTAGAAATAAAACAGCCGACATTCGTTTTTTTAATAGAGATACAGGCGCAATTAAAGTACCTTATTTTGACGAACGATTCAACTTGATTTCTAGTTTTGATTCCATCCGATTAAACATTGAAGATATTGATAGAGATGGTGATGAATTGCACATTGACGGTTATGCTGCAATTGCAAATTTAAAAGTAAATCATCCTAAAATTGCCAGTAAGGATGTTGTTATTAAAAACGCACGTTTTGACTACCGATTTTTGTTAGGTTCTGATTTTATTTCTGTGGATAGTACCTCAACTGTCGAATTCAACAAAATAAAATTCCACCCATATCTAGCCTACGAAACCGAGGAAGACACAATCTACAAACTCAAAATTAATATCCCGAAAATGAAAGCTCAAGATTTCATTACTTCACTTCCAGATGGTTTGTTCACAAACTTTCAGGGGATGCAAGCCAGCGGTAATTTTGACTACAAATTGGATTTTATGTTCAATAAAAACAAGCCAAATACAATTGTTTTTGACAGTAAATTAAATAAAGAAAATCTTCGAATTACTAAATTTGGCCAAGCCAATTTGAATAAATTAAATGGAGAATTTGTATATCGTGCCATCATAAAGAACGTGCTACAACGCCCTATTTTAATTGGCGCTGGGAATCCGGATTATACTGCTTTGAACCAAATTTCACCTTATTTAAAAAAATGTGTGTTAACTACTGAAGATCCTTCTTTTTTCAGACATCGCGGGTTTATCACCGAAGCTTTCAAACAATCTATTATTAAAAACATAAAAACCAAGAAATTCTCTCGTGGAGGAAGCACCATCAGTATGCAACTGATAAAAAATGTATTCCTTACTCGTGAAAAAACAATTTCTCGAAAAATGGAAGAGATTTTATTGGTTTATATTTTAGAAAACAACCGAATTGCAAGCAAGGAGCGCATGCTTGAAGTTTATTTTAATATTATCGAATGGGGGCCAAACGTATATGGAATTGGGGAAGCGAGTCGTTTTTACTTCCAAAAAAGCCCTTCGGATTTGACTTTGAATGAATGCTTATTCTTAGCAACTATAATTCCGAGTCCAAAGAAATTTATGTATCAATTTGACGGCCAAGGAAACTTAAAAGGATTTGCTCAAAAAAACCAACGCTATCTTAGCAACTTAATGTTGAAACGTGGCATTTTAACTTCTGAAGATACACTTGGACAATATAGCGTTTATGTTTCTGGAAATGCCCGTTCGTTTTTGAATATCGTTAAAGCCCAAGATTCGACAGCGACGGCAGTTGATTCAACAGCAGTTGATGAATTTGATTTTGAATTTTTAAAAACCCCTGAAGAAGAATAATTCTTTTTCAGGAGTTCTTATTATAAATTCGTCTCTATCTAATTAAGGAGCAGGATCCGGAATTACAGCATGAACGGCATCTATTTCTTTTAGAATTTCTTCAGATAGGGATACTTTAATCGTATCTATATTTTCTTTTAATTGCTCAACTGTTGTTGCACCAATAATTGTACTAGTCACAAATGGCTGTTGTTCTATGAAAGCTAATGCTAATTCTGTTAAACTCAATCCGTTTTTATTTGCAACTTCCTGATACAGTCGAGTTGCTTCTGTACATTGTGCGCTATTGTATCTTGAAAATTGTGGAAACAATTTAATTCGAGCATTAGGATGGCTTTCTCCCGTTAGGAATTTACCTGATAATACCCCAAAAGCCATTGGTGAATAAGCAAATAATCCAACATTCTCCCTGATACAAACCTCAGCAGAACCTACTTCAAATTGTCTATTTAATAATGAATAAGGATTTTGAACTGTTTTTATTCTTGGCAAATTGAAGTTTTTGCTTTCTTCTAAAAAACGCATAATTCCCCAAGGTGTTTCATTTGAAAGCCCAATATGATTGATTTTTCCTTCTTTGATAAAACCATCTAAAGTTTCTAAAACACTATGAATATTATCCTCCCAAGCATCATCCTGAACTTTGAAACCACGTTGACCAAAAAAATTAGCCTTGCGTTCTGGCCAATGCAATTGATACAAATCTATATAATCTGTTTGTAGTCTTTGTAAACTTTGATCCAATGCAAATTTGATACTGGCTGGCGAGAAATCATTTTTCTCTCGCATGTAAGTAAAGTTAGGATTTGGACCCGCGATTTTTGAAGCCAAAACAATTTCTTCTCTTTTACCTGTTTTTTTAAACCAAGTTCCAATTATTTTCTCTGTACTTCCGTAGGTTTCCTGACGCGCTGGCACAGAATACATTTCGGCAGTATCAAAAAAGTTAACGCCATGGTCCAAAGCATAATCCATTTGAGCATGTCCATCAGCTTCGGTATTTTGTTGACCAAAAGTCATCGTACCAAGGCAAATTTTACTGACTTTTATATCCGTATTCGGTAAAGTAGTGTATTTCATATCTGAGAAAATTATTTTTGTATTTTGGAAACAAAGATAAAATTTGTTTCCTGTTTTTGATTTTTTAAATTAATGGAAAATGGCGAACTATTTCCTGATTTTTAAAACAAAAAGCTCAAAGTAAAACCTTGAGCTTTTTAATTCCAATTGTTGAAATAATTTAATTAATCTCGTTCAACATTTTAGAGATTTCATCTAATCTTGGCGTAAGAATAATTTCTATTCTACGGTTTTTTGCTTTCCCTTCGGGTGTTGCGTTACTTGCTAATGGGGAGAATTCACCTCTTCCGGCAGCTGTTAGATTTTGTTTATTTATTTTTTTGTTTTCGCTCAAAATAGCAACAATTGCAGTGGCTCTTTTAGTTGATAAATCCCAGTTATCCGCAATTGGCCCCGAAGCAGTGAAAGCATCATCATCAGTATGTCCTTCAATAAGTACTGAAATATCTGGATTATCACCCAGCACTTTCCCTACCTCAATAACGGCTTTTTTACCTTCTGGACCAACAGCCCAACTACCAGAATTAAATAGTAATTTGTTTTCCATAGAAACATAAACTTTACCTTTTTTTTGTTCAACCGTTAAGCCTTTGCCTTCAAAACTGTTCAAGGCTTTTGATAATGTTTCTTTCAATTTTTGCATGCTAGCTTCTTTAGCAGCGATCAAATCTTCTAGTTCTTTTAAACGTTGCGCACTTTTATTTAAACGTTCTTGTTCTAACGCTAATGCTTGTGCTTTATCATCTAATTCATCTAACAATTCGCGATTTTTTTTCATGTTGCTTTGCAAAGCATCACTACTGTTTTTCTCTAAAGCGGTGTATGAATCTTGCAACACATTAAACTTATTTAGTGAGGCTTCATAATCAGATTTAAGTTTTGCATAATCTGAATTTGCTTTTTCCAAAGCTGATTTCAGTGCGCTACTGTCTAATTCTAATTGGTTTTTTGCTTTTAGCAATTCGGCATTTTGATCCGAAATATTTCTGTTTTCTTTTTTTAAATCGGCAAACTTGCTTTCTAAATCATTGTAGATTTTCTTAGAAACACAAGAGGTGGAAAGTGCTAGTATCAGTAATCCAATGGAAACTCTTTTTATCATTTTGGGTTGTTTTTTATGGTATTATTTATCTCTTTTAACTAAAAACGTCTTGTTTTATTGCGATGCCCTAGCCCTGATAGCAGTGAAAATCCTTTTTTGTTTTTTCTTTAAAAACAAAAAGATTGAAACGGATAGCAGGAAACAGCTCCTTATATTATTCTATTTCTACCAAAATCGGACAATGGTCGGAATGCTTTGCTTCGGGCAGAATAACGGCTCTTTTGATTTTGTCTTTAAGCGGTTCGCTGACCAAACAATAATCGATTCGCCATCCTTTGTTATTAGCTCTGGCGCCAGGAGCACGCTGACTCCACCAAGTGTAATTATGCGGTTCTTTGTTCAAAAAACGGAAACTATCTATGAAGCCATTTTCCAGAAAACTGTTCAGCCAAGCTCTTTCTTCGGGCAAAAATCCAGATACTTTTTTATTCCGTATTGGGTCATGGATGTCAATTGCTTCATGGCAAATGTTGTAATCGCCACAGATAACCAGGTTTGGAATTTCTTTTTTCAAATCTGAAATATAATTTTGAAAATCGTCCATATACATGAATTTATGATCCAATCGCTCGATATTTGTCCCTGACGGCAAATACAAACTCATTACAGAAAGGTCCTCAAAGTCAACTCTAAGGTTTCTTCCTTCAAAATCCATATGTGAAATTCCCGTTCCAAAAACAATGTTTTTAGGTTCTATCTTAGAAATAATTGCTACGCCACTATATCCTTTTTTTGTTGCGGGAAACCAATAATGATACGGATAACCGGCTAATTCAAAATCTAATGTTGGCACTTGCTCTTCCAAGGCTTTGATTTCCTGAAGGCAAATAACATCTGGATTAGCTTGTTGCAACCATTCTATAAATCCCTTTGAAATAGCGGATCTAACTCCGTTTACGTTGTATGAAATAATTCTCATTTAAAAATATTTTTGGCGTTTTTTTCAAAAATAAAATATTCTGGATTGCTCACTGAAGCGCACCTTTTTATTGAATCAAAAAAATCATATTGTTATTATGGGGGTTTCCAAATGTAATAAAAAAGTATAAGTTTGATTGAGAAAAAGAAAGAAAATGGAGTTTTTTGCTATCTTTGTTTCTTGCTCAAAAAAAACAAAAAAACACATGGGTTTAGTAACCGCTAAAGAAGTTGCAAAAGCAATAAACGCAGATAAGTACGGAGTATTAGGTACTTTTTCTGGCTGGTTGCTTATGAAGGTGCTAAAAATTTCTACCTTAAATAAAGTTTACGATAGAAACAAACATCTACAAGATGTTGATTTCTTGAATGGGATATTAGATGATTTACAAATAAAATTCGAAATCCCCGAAGAGGATTTAAAACGTTTGCCAAAAGAAGGCGCTTATATCACCATATCTAACCATCCGCTGGGAGGAATTGACGGTGTTTTATTATTGAAATTAATGCTCGAAAGAGAACCTAATTTCAAGATTATTGCTAATTTTCTTTTGCATCGAATTGAGCCTTTAAAAAAATACATCATGCCTGTGAATCCTTTTGAAAATCATAAGGATGCTAAATCAAGCGTAGTTGGAATTAAAGAAACTCTTCGCCATTTGAGTGATGGAAAACCATTAGGAATGTTTCCTGCCGGAGAAGTTTCTACCTATAAAGATGGGAAATTAATGGTAGACAAACCTTGGGAAGAAGGTGCTATTAAGGTAATTCGTAAAGCGCAAGTTCCTGTTGTACCCATTTATTTTCATGCCAAAAATAGTCGATTATTCTATTTGCTTTCGAAAATTGGTGGCACATTACGTACCGCAAAACTTCCTTCTGAAGTGTTCAGCCAAAAACACCGCGTGATTAAAGTGCGTATTGGTAAAGCTATTTCAGTAACGGAACAAAACGAACATACTACGCTCGAAGAATACTCCGAGTTTTTGAGAAGAAAAACCTATATGCTTGCAAATCCTTTTGAAAAGGAAAGCAAATTATTGACTCCTCCGAATTTAAAGATCCCGAAAAGTCCGAAAAAAATTGTTACTCCCGCAAATGGTGAAAAAATAATTGCCGAAGTTGATGCTTTAAGAAGTACAGATTGTCGTCTGTTACAGAGTAAAAACTATGAAGTTTTCTTTGCTGAAGCAGCTCAAATACCAAATATTCTTCACGAACTGGGTAGACTTAGAGAAATTACTTTTAGAGAAGTTGGCGAAGGAACAAATGAGCCTATTGATTTAGATAAATTTGACCAATATTACCACCACATGTTTTTATGGGATGATGATGCCAAGAAAATTGCTGGTGCATACCGAATGGGATTGGGTTCAGAAATTTATCCAAAATATGGAATGGATGGTTTTTATTTAAACGATTTGTTTCGATTTGAGCCTGAATTACACGATATGATGCACAAATCTATTGAAATGGGACGTGCTTTTATCATCAAAGAATACCAACAAAAACCAATGCCTCTTTTTCTGCTTTGGAAAGGAATTATTCATACCACATTGCGTTATCCTGAACATAAATTTCTACTTGGTGGCGTAAGTATCAGCAATCAATTTTCAGATTTTTCGAAATCGCTGATGATTGAATTTATGAAGTCAAATTATTACGATCCATATATTGCACAATACATTCATCCGAAGAAAGCCTATAAAGTAAAACTGAAAGATGCGGATAAAGATTTCATTTTTGACGAAGCCGAATCAGATTTAAATAAGTTTGACAAAATAATTGATGAACTTGAACCAGGAAGCTTACGCTTACCCGTTTTAATTAAAAAATACATCAAACAAAATGCAAGAGTAGTCGCTTTTAATGTTGACCCATTATTCAACAACGCTATTGACGGATTAATGTATATCAGAATTGCAGATATTCCAGAAAGCACGATGAAACCCGTTATGGAAGAATTTCAGGCTGAACTGGAACGAAAACTAACTGAAAAAGAAGATTAATAAAAAAATCCCGATTGAATCGGGATTTTTTATGCTTTAAAACCAAGCTTTCTTTCCAACTTGATAGGTTTGATAAAACTCTTCGTCTGATTTTACTAAATATATAATTCCTTCTATAACGCCTAATAAACCTGTAACTGTTCCACAAGTACAGATACTAATTACCAACCATATTATTCCTTCGGTGGTATATCCTAAAAGGAATTTATGAATTCCAAATGGCCCTAAAAGTATCGCAAGAAGCCCTGCAGAAATTTTTTTATTATCCTCATAAACAGGGCGAGGATTATTCCATTCTTCGTGTTTTGAATTTTCCATAGATTAATTGTTATGTGATTGTAATTCAACACTTAAAAATACTAAAAAATAGATTACATTTTAAAATCTATTTGATTTTTAGTATTTTACTTTATAAATACAATGCCTTAATTTTATCTACAATGACCTGAGCCAATCGTTCGTGGCTTTCAAATGTCCATCCTGCTATGTGTGGCGTGAGAATTACGTTTTTAGCTTGTAACAAATATTGAAAGGCTTCGGGTGTGTTTTTATCCTGAAATAAAGTTTCAAAAGACAATTTTTCATATTCTAAAACATCTAATCCTGCTCCAAGAATTTTACCCGATTGCATTGCAGCAACTAAATCTGCTGTAACAATGTTCTTACCGCGTGAGGTATTAATAATCCAAAACGGTTTAGCAAAATTATTGATGAAGGCTGTATTTACCATTTTGTCCGTTTCTGGAGTCCATGGAATATGCAAGCTCAAGACATCTGCCTTTTGTTGTAATTCCTGTAATGAAACTTGCTTAGCATTTGCATCACCCACATTTTCCTGAATGTCATAACACACTACTTCAACATCAAATCCTCTGAGTTTTTTAGCAAATGATTTTCCCATGTTACCATAACCAATAATTCCGACGGTTTTCCCATCAAGCTCATGCCCTCGATTGCTTTCTCGGTTCCAATGTCCTGATCTAATTTCGCTATCGGCTTCATTCAGTTTATTAAAAAGCGACAAAATCATTCCTAATGTATGTTCAGCAACTGCATTTCGGTTTCCTTCAGGCGCAGCAATAAGCGCAATATTTTTTGATGAAGCATAATCACAATCAATGCTTTCTAAACCAGCACCTACTCGAGCTATAAATTGCAAATTAGTAGCCTTGTCCAAAAAGGTTTTATCAATTTTGAAACGGCTTCGAATAACAATTCCGTGATAGTCCTGAATTTTGGCTTCAATTTCTTCTTTGGAAGATTTAAAATCCTGAAAATTATTGAAACCGGCTTGTTGCAATTGATCCCAAAGTACAGGATGATTGCTATCGATATGAAGGATTTTTATGTCCATAAAAGAGCTTTTTTTGATACATCAAATTAACAAAAAAAATACGGTTTATTGTTTTAAGAAAAAAATTAGCAGGAAATGCCTAAATTAGCAACACCTTTATTTTACAACAAACCAATTCCACAATGAAATTAACAAGAACGTTTAAAGCCTTTTTTGAAAGCGAAAAAGCAGGTGGAGTTATTTTGCTCCTTGCTACTATCTTTTCTCTTAGTCTTGCTAATTCATCGATACAAACGGAATACATTGGTTTTTGGGTCATTCAATTGGGTCATCATTCCATAACACATTGGATTAATGACGGATTGATGACAATTTTTTTCCTTTTAATTGGTTTAGAATTAGAACGAGAGATTTACGATGGTGAATTATCCAATATCAAAAATGCTGCGTTACCTATTTTTGGAGCTTTAGGAGGAATGTTAATTCCAGCTGGAATTTTTTTAGCTCTGAATTTTGGAACCATTACGCAAAACGGCGCAGGAATTCCGATGGCTACTGATATTGCTTTTGCGATAGGGATTTTATCGCTTTTAGGAAATCGTGTACCAGCTTCGCTCAAAGTATTTTTGACTGCACTAGCTGTAATTGATGATTTAGGAGCGTTAATTGTGATTGCTGTTTTCTACACAGACACGATTTCATTTTTAAATTTATTTATTGCTTTTGCAATTATGGGAGTTTTATTTCTTCTAAACAGAAGAAGAGTACACCATCTAGCACCTTATTTAATTGGCGGAATTGGGATGTGGTATTTTATGCTTAATTCTGGCGTACATGCCACCATAACTGGTGTTTTGTTAGCGTTTGTAATTCCTTTTGGTGACGGAGGTAAAAAAACATCTTCGTATAGACTGCAGCATTTTCTGCACAAACCAGTTGCTTTTTTTATTTTGCCCTTATTTGCAATTTCAAATACTTGCATTGCAATAGATTCAAATTGGAGAGAAGGGCTCAATAATACGAATACAATTGGAATATTAGCAGGTCTTGTAGTGGGAAAACCATTGGGGATTTGGCTTTTTTCGTTCCTCAGTGTAAGTTTAGGAATCTGCGCATTACCAAAAGATTTAAAATGGAAAGATATTTTGGGAGCAGGAATGTTGGGTGGAATTGGCTTTACTATGTCTTTTTTTATTACGCTGCTCGCATTTAAAAATGATGGAGAAGATATAATTACGTACTCTAAAATTGCCATTCTGATTGCTTCTTTCGTGGCAGGGACTATTGGTTTTCTTTGGTTACGGTTTTATCCAAAAAAAATAAAACCAAATAAACATTAAGCTATTTAAGATAAAATATTTATTTGGTTTTAAAGACCTTGCTTTATAAACTGGTCCAATAATCAAGTACTGTTATTTTATCTGGCATTGGCTTCAAAAGAGCCCCAAACGCTTTGTGGTCGGGATGAATCAAATATGCATCTCTATCAGCTTCGCTATAAAATGTCAAGAAAAAACAATGTGTTAAACCATTATTCAAATTTTCAGGACTATTATTTGTTCCCCATTCAAAGGATTTTATCAATGGTATTTTAGCGGGTAAATTTCCAAAAGCAGTTACAATCTTGCTAATATCTGCTGGATTTGTGCCTTCTTTCCATCCAAACATAACTACATGCCTAAGCACTTGTTTTGGTTTGTCTTGTTGGGCATTAATGGTATTAAAAGTTGCAGTTAAAAATAGAAGTACAAATAGTAGTTTTTTCATTTTATGTTTTTTCCAAATATACTATTTATTTAAATTGGGTTTACAGCGCTTTTTTTTGCGTGAGGGATAGTAGCTAGCTACCGAAGTAGCGCGTATAGCCCGACTACAATAACAAAAGGGTCTTCTCAACATTACGCTGAGAAGACCCTTTTTGGTATTGTGGTCACGCCCAAATGGTGTTTATCCTTTGATTTGTTTTAAAGAAGTTTTGATTCCTTTGATTAATGACGAACTGAATCCGTGTAATTCCATTTCGTTCAATCCTGCAATAGTACAACCTTGTGGTGTAGTTACGCGGTCAATTAATTGTTCTGGATGTCCTTTTTCTTCTAATAACATTTCGGCTGCTCCTTTTACGGTTTGGGCTGAAATGGCTAAAGCTGTTTGCCAGTCAAATCCTATTTCGATTCCTGCTTGCATGGAAGCACGAATGTAACGAAGTGCAAAAGCGGTTCCGCTAGCTGCCAAAACTGTAGCTGCGTCCATTAATTTTTCGTCAATAATAGGTGCTGTTCCTAAAGTTTGGAAAAGGGCTACAGTATCTTGTGCTTTGTCTTTGTCTTTTTCATGAAAAGCGATACAAGTTGCTGATGCACCAAATTGTGCTGCAATATTTGGCATGATTCGGACTGCACTATTAGAAGCTCCAATCTTGTTTTGTAAATTTTCAATAGACAATCCACTCACTGCCGAAGCAATTACTTTATTAGAAATTACAGGAAGTATTTCGGCTAAAACAGTATCTACTTGATACGGTTTGATAGTCAATATTATAACATCTGCTTCTTGAATTTGATGTTTGTTATCTGTAGAAACAGTAATGCCTAATTTTTCAAGATATAGAATACTAGCTGTGTTTCGTCTGGTTACGGTTACTTGATTGTCTTGTGAAAATTTTGATATTCCTAATGCTATAGAAACACCTAAGTTTCCTCCTCCAATAATATGTACTTTCATGCTGTTTTTTTTAAACTCCTAAAATCAATTTTGCAATTGTAAAATACAAGATGATGCCAAAAACATCATTTGTAGTTGTTATAAATGGTCCCGTTGCAATGGCAGGATCTATCTTTTTCTTGTGCAAAAATAAAGGCACTAACGTTCCTAATGTTGCTGCAAATAAAATAACCACTATAATAGAAATAGAAATAGCTAATCCTACTTGAAATTGCCCATACATGATGGTATGATACGCCAATACTAACAAGGAAATTATGGTTCCTGAAATCATGGCAACTGTAATTTCTTTACTAAAATATTCTTTGCTAAATCCTTTCAAAGTACCATTCGCTAATCCTTGAACAATAATTGCCGAAGCTTGAACGCCAATATTTCCTGCAGTCGCTGAAAGCAAAGGCATAAAAATAATCAAGGTGTAAAATTGTTGTGATGTAGCTTCATTCCCTTTCAAAACATAAGATGCAACCAGCTCAATTAACATTCCCATAATTAGCCATGGTAATCTCGCTTTAGTATGTTCGTAAACACTATCATCCGCTTCTACGTCTTGCGTGATACCCGCAGCCATCTGGTAATCTTTATCCGCCTCTTCTTTGATTACATCCACGATATCATCAATAGTGATTCGGCCTACCAAACGTCCTAATTCATCAACCACCGGAATGGCTTCTAAATCGTATTTCTGCATAATTCTCGCTACCTCAACATCTTCAGTATCTACATTAACCGAATTTAGTTTTCGAATGTAAACGTCATTTATAGGTGTTCTTGAAGATGTGGTCAATAAATCTTTGAGTGACAAACGTCCTTTCAACCTGTCTTCATCATCAACCACATAAATAGAATGTACTCTGGAAATATTTACTGCTTGAATACGCATTTCTTTTACACAAGTAAGTACGTTCCAGTTCTCATTAACTTTAACTAACTCTTTATGCATAATTCCCCCAGCAGTATCTTCAGCGTAACGCAACAAATCAACAATGTCTTTTGCGTGCTCAACATCTTGCAGCTCCGAGATTACTTCTGCTTTGATTTCTTGAGAAAGTTCCGCAATAATATCTGCGGCATCATTTGTTTCAAGCTCATCTAATTCCTCCGCAATTTCTTTTGGAGAAAGTCTTTTTAATATATTTTCACGCAAATCATCTTCTAATTCTAGAAGAATTTCTGCTGTTTTATCACTGTCTAATACTTTAAAAATGTAGGTAGCCTCTTCAAAATCAAGTTCGTCTAGAACCTCAGCAATATCAGCATGGTGCATATCATTCAATAAAACTTCCAATTGATGGTCGTTTTTACTTTGAATGAGTTGCTCTAATTCACGGATTAGTTCTTTGCTGATTTTAAACTCCATCGGCTTCTATTTTTTGGGTAAGTTCTATAAACTGTTCTACACTAAGTTGTTCTGGACGAAGATCAAAAACTTTATCTTCTCTCAAATTATCAGACAAATTTAAGGTTTTTAAACTGTTACGCAAGGTTTTTCTACGTTGCTGAAAAGCCGTTTTTACCACTGTAAAAAATAATTTTTCGCCACAAGGCAAACTAAAATCTTCTTTTCTGCGCAAACGCAATACTCCCGATTTTACTTTTGGCGGCGGGTTAAAAACATGTTCGTCAACCGTAAACAAATATTCCGCATCATAAAAAGCCTGTGCTAAAACTGAAAGAATTCCATAGGTCTTACTTCCTTTTTTTTCACAGATGCGTTCTGCAACTTCTTTTTGAAACATTCCTGCAAATTCTGGAATTTGATTCCTAAATTCTAATGTTCTAAAAACAATTTGAGTTGAAATATTATATGGAAAATTCCCTATTATCGCGAATTGCTTGCCTTCAAAAATCTCATTTATATTGTATTTCAGGAAATCTTTTGAGATAATTTTATCCTTCAATTTTGGATAATTACTATCTAAATATTCCACAGATTCCGTGTCAATTTCTATCACATAGGTATTGATTGGTTTTTCTAATAAATATTTAGTCAAAACACCCATTCCTGGACCTATTTCTAAAACATCCTCATAGCCTTCTAGATTCAACGTATCAGCAATGGCTTGAGCGATACTTTCGTCTTTCAGGAAATGCTGTCCGAGGTGTTTTTTGGCTTTTACTTTTTCCATATTTTTTGTTTTGGTGCGAATGCACAAAGTGTTTTTGTTTTTAAATATTCCGAAAACCTATAACAAACTAAATCCGATTGTTAATGTTCTGAAATCAATTCTAACTCTGTTCTAAAAGTCAACATTCTGTCCCCAAAAAGTTTTGTTCCTTCTTCACGCAAAGCCGGTGCATCTTCTTGATAATATTTCTCCAAAGTTTCTTTACTGTCCGTAGTGTATTGAACGGAATAAGTTACTCCTCCCATTTCTTCTTCTACTAATACTCTAACCATTCTGGCAGAAGAGAATTTTCCTGTTGCCAAAACCTCTGGAATGTGTTTGTGTTGCATCCAAATCATCCATTGATCGTGAACGCTTTCGTGTATGTTTGTAGTAACGTTATATATTATCATTTTTTACTATTTAATCGTTGATTTGTTTAATCGGTTAACCTTTTAAACCTAATTTACAAATTTGTATCTCCTCGTAATTCTCTAAATTTTCTCCTCGCATCAACAAAATATATACTGTCTTCGTGGCTAAAAATTATTTTTTCGTACAATGGCTTTGCTTTTTCAGGCAATTGCAATTGTTTAGTATAAATTTCGGCGGAAAAATACAAAGCTTCATCCATATAAATTCCGTCTGCGTGATGATTAATGATTTCTTGATATTGGCTTAAAGCCAAAATATAATCACCTAATTTTTCATATGTTTTACCTAACCTCAACAAGGTTACTGCTTCTATTTCTTGTCCTTTAAATGTTTTCAATAAAGTCTGAAATTGCAATACCGCTTCCTGATTCCTATTTTGATACAAAAGATAATCTCCTTTAGCAAATGCCGCCAAAGCTGTTTGCGTTGAATCAGCAACCGTATTATCATTTATCAAAAGAAAATATTCTAAAGCATCATTCGCAATTAGTTGCGTGTTCGCTGATTTCAATTCCTTAAATTGTTTCAAAGCCCAAGCAAAATCTGTTTTGAAATAGCTTGTTTTTGCTGCCTTCAAACTTGCTTCATGCGCCACAACATCATTCTTCAAATCCAATTCTATTTGTGAATAATACAACAATGCTTGATTGAATTTTTCTTCATAAAGCAAAATATCTGCCAATTCCATTTTGGCTTGAGCCACTTCATATGTATTCAATGATAACTCAAGTGCTTTCTTCACCACTGCTTTTCCTTCTTCTGGATTTTTTAAATTAAAAGTTAAAAAATGTGCCTGAATCAGTTGCAAAGGTAAGGTAAAAGGATTTATTTCATATTCTTGTAACAAATGGTTCAGTTCTGCGTTAATCGTTACAAAATCTTTCGGCTGCGCAACTTTGATTTTCATCTTTATCAAATAGGCATTTGCTTGAATTAGCAATTCTAAATCTTTTGTGTTTTCCAAAACGAAACCTAGAATTTCCTTAGCAGCCTCACCGTTTTCTTCTTCGATAGCAAGTTGTCCTAAATTTACAATATTCGATAACGATTCGGGATTGCGTTTGTAAATTGCTTTTTCCTGAATAAATGCTTTTTCAAACTCTTTATGTTGCACATAAAACCAACTCAAATAATGGTTCCAAAACAAATCTTGATTTTTCTGAGTTCTAATAATTAATGCTTTGCGTAAGCTGTCATCAAAACTAGTATCTCCTTCTTCGGCCATAAACCGTGCGAGTTGATTTTGAATTTGTATCGAATTTTGAGGATTAGCAAATGCTTCATCCAAAAAAGTAGAAATCATCATTTCAACATCCCCTAACTGACCATAAAGCAATCCTATTTGATAGTTAAAATTAAAGTTTGGCTGTAATTCAACTGCTTTTTGATAGGATTTCAAGGCATAGTCCAAAAGTACTTTGCGTTCAAATGAATTGGAAATACTATAAACTTCATTTGGATTTTTTTGGATTCTGTCAAAAGCTTTTTCGTAATACATCTTGGCTTTATCCTCCTTTTTTTGCAACTGAAAATTATACCCCAATTCCACCAAAAGATTCCCTTGTTTGTATTTATCAAATCGGGCTTGAATGGCTTTTTCGGCAACATCATAGCGTTGCAATTGCTGGTAACAATCGATAGTTCTTAAAAAATATTGGGAGTTTTGAGGAATATCTTGAAGTAGTTCTTCATAACTGATTAGGGCTTTTTCGAAATCGCCTTTATCATAATAATATTGTGCCAATTGCTCGTTTTGCGAAAAACAAACCAATGAAAAAAACAGGGAGATATGTAGAAAGAGTTTTTTCATTGCCTTTTGTTTTGTAAAACATCAATTTTTATGAACCATATAAGGGATTTAAGGCTATTTGTTTTTTCAAACAATAGGTATAAAATCTTAAATCCCTTATAGGGTTTAAATTTTTAGTTTATAATATCAAATCCACAGAACGGACGTAATACCTCAGGAACTACAATTCCTTCTGGTGTTTGGTAATTTTCTAAAATTCCAGCTAAAACTCTTGGCAAAGCCAATGAACTTCCGTTTAAGGTGTGTGCCAATTGGTTTTTTCCGTCTTTATCCTTGAAACGTAATTTCAAACGATTTGCTTGGAAGGTCTCAAAATTAGAAACAGAACTGATTTCTAACCAACGTTCTTGTGCCGTAGAAAACACTTCAAAATCATAGGTCAATGCTGATGTGAATCCCATATCCCCACCACAAAGACGCAAAATTCTATACGGTAATTTCAATTCTTGAAGAATGCCTTTTACATGTTCTACCATTCCGTCTAAAGCTTCATAAGACTTATCAGGATGCTCCACACGTACAATTTCTACTTTGTCAAATTGATGCAAACGGTTTAAACCACGAACATGAGCTCCGTAAGAACCTGCTTCACGACGGAAACAAGGCGTGTAAGCCGTGCATAAAACTGGCAATTCATTTTCGTTCAGAATTACATCTCTAAATAAATTAGTCACTGGAACTTCAGCCGTAGGAATTAAATATAAATTATCTGTAGCGTCATGGTACATTTGCCCTTCTTTATCTGGCAATTGTCCTGTTCCAAAACCTGAAGCTTCATTTACTAAATGAGGCACTTGCATTTCTTTGTAACCCGCTTCTGTATTTTTATCTAAGAAATAATTAATCAGGGCACGTTGTAATTTAGCACCTTTCCCTTTATAAACTGGAAATCCTGCACCTGTAATTTTTACTCCTAATTCAAAATCAATGATATCGTATTTTTTTACTAGTTCCCAATGTGGTAATGCTCCTTCATGCAAAACTGGAATATCACCTTCTTGAAAAACATTTAAGTTTTCCTCAGGCGTTTTTCCAACAGGAACGATATCCGCTGGAAGATTCGGAATAGTATATAGTTTTTGTGTTAGCTCGTTAGCAAAAATTTCTGCTTTCTCTGCTAAATCTTTACTTTTTTCTTTTAGTAGAATTGTTTTTTCTTTTAAAATAGTAGCTTTTGATTTCTCACCACTTTTCATCAAGTCACCAATATCTTTGGATAATTTATTAGATTCGGCTAAAACACCATCAAGCTCTACTTGAGTAGTGCGACGTTTTTCGTCGAGTTGTACCACCTCTTCAACAATAGTTTTGGCATCCATATTTCTTTTTGCCAAAGCTTTGATTACTTTTTCTTGATTTTCTCTAATAAATGCGATTTGTAACATATCCTGATTTTTAAAACTCTTTGTTTGTTTTCAATAACGGAAGCAAATTTAAGGAAATGTTTGATAGAAATGGGACAAAAGTTTTGATGAAAAATTAGCTACTGTCTTTTAATCTCGCGACCAACGAATTCTTCTAAAGTGGCAAACATTTCATCAACAGAAAGCACTTCGAAATCAGGATGGGATTTAAGAAAATTAGCGTTCAAAGTAATTAGATTTTCTTCTATTTCGAAAAAAGTGTCGTTGTTAAGCAAATCTCTGATAGGATTTACGCCTTCTAACTTGCCTTTCAGGAATTTATTGAGCTTTACACTGCTCATTAATTTTACTTTTTTACTTTGTTGTTGAAATAATTCCAAATGCTTTTCAGCTCCAATGAGTGCCAAACCTTCTTCAATCAACTCATTTAATTCGGTATTCCAACCTGATTTATATACAAATTGAGCAAAATTACCCTCGGCACATTGAGAATAATAATAATCTAAATAATAACTCATTAAAGCATCTTCGTGAATCAAATCGTCATTCACACCTTCCTCACGCATTAAGTTGATTACCGAAATATTAGAGTGAATTACATCTTGAAGATTTTCACTATTCATTGCCGTTTCTGAAACTATTATTTTACCGAATTCCATAGGTTTTGTGTTTGAATATTGGCTGCAAATTTCGGGTAAATTAGTGAGCAATGGAAATACAATTTAATTTAAATGCTATCCGATTCGTTATTGTTCTTTTTCTGATTTATTTTTGTAACTAGAGCTTTCAATCGTAAGGCTTTTTCTTTTTTCTCCTCTTGAAGTTTTGCTTTTTTCCGATTTAGCAATTTGGTATGCAAAGCCTTATTTTTAGTGTTTTTTTCGGGTCCTTTAGCCATAATTGATACTAATTTATGTTTGCAAATATAACCAAAGGAACGGATTAAATTATTAACAAAAATAGTGTCGGAATCCAAATCCCTAGCCCCGATAGTAGTGAAAATCCTTTCTGTTTTTTCTTTAAAAACAGAAAGATTGCAACGGATAGCGGGAAATTGCTCCAAATAAAAATTGGATTGCTTATTTTTGCAGCAAATTAAACTGAATTATGTTACAGAATCCAAAAAGATATACGATTACAGCGGCATTGCCTTATACAAACGGACCTATTCACATTGGGCATTTGGCGGGTGTTTACGTGCCTTCTGATATTTATTCTCGTTATTTACGTTTGCAAGGAAGAGACGTTCTGTTTGTTTGCGGAAGCGATGAACACGGTGTTGCGATTTCGATGAAAGCCAAAAAAGAAGGCATTACACCGCAACAAGTAA
This sequence comes from uncultured Flavobacterium sp., assembly GCA_963512955.1. Classification (GTDB taxonomy): domain Bacteria; phylum Bacteroidota; class Bacteroidia; order Flavobacteriales; family Flavobacteriaceae; genus Flavobacterium. The sequence continues at coordinate 40,929 of CAUPOP010000019.1, forward strand.
TCGATAAATACGATGGGATTATTCGTAAATCATTCTCGGATTTTGGAATTTCGTTTGATAATTATTCAAGAACTTCTGCTAAAATTCACCATGATACGGCTTCGGAATTTTTCAGAACTTTATACGATAAAGGTGATTTTATCGAGGAAGTAACGGAGCAATTGTATGATGCAAAAGCGGATCAATTCTTAGCAGATCGTTTTGTTGTTGGGACTTGTCCAAAATGTGGAAATGAAGAAGCTTATGGTGACCAATGCGAAAAATGTGGTTCTACCTTAAACGCTACGGATTTGATTAATCCAAAATCGACAATTACGGGAGAAACTCCTATTTTGAAATCAACGAAACACTGGTTTTTACCTTTAGATCGTTATGACGAATTTTTGAAAGAATGGATTCTTGTAGGGCATAAAAACGACTGGAAACCGAATGTTTATGGTCAAGTTAAATCTTGGATTGATGGCGGATTAGAACCTCGCGCAGTAACTCGTGACTTGGATTGGGGAATTGACGTTCCTGTTGAAGGTGCCGAAGGAAAAAAATTATACGTGTGGTTTGACGCACCAATTGGCTATATTTCTTCTACCAAAGAATGGGCTCAAAGAGAAGGAAAAGATTGGGAACCGTACTGGAAAGACAAAGACACAAAACTAGTTCACTTCATAGGGAAAGATAATATTGTTTTCCATTGCATCATTTTCCCTGCAATGCTGAAAGCGGAAGGAAGTTATATTTTGCCGGATAATGTTCCTGCAAATGAGTTCTTGAATTTAGAAGGAAACAAACTTTCTACGTCAAAAAACTGGGCGGTTTGGTTGCACGAATATTTAGAAGAATTTCCGAATCAGCAAGATGTTTTGCGTTATGCGTTGACATCGAATGCACCAGAAACTAAGGATAATGATTTTACTTGGAAAGATTTTCAAGCTAGAAATAACAATGAATTAGTAGCGATTTTTGGAAACTTCATCAATCGTGTGGTGGTTTTAACTAATAAATATTACGAAGGAATTGTTCCAAGTCCAAACGCACTTTCTGAAGTAGACGAAGCAACTTTGACCGAATTGAAAGCCTACCCAGCTGTGATTTCGAGTTCTATAGAAAGATATAGATTCCGTGAAGCTTTAGGCGAATTGATGAATGTGGCTCGTTTAGGAAATAAATATTTAGCTGACGAAGAGCCATGGAAAATGGTTAAAACAGATCCAGCTCGTGTTCAAACTCAAATGTATGTAGCTTTACAAATTGCTGCTGCCTTGAGCTCACTTTGCGAACCTTTCTTGCCATTTACCGCCACAAAATTATCAAGAATTTTAAAAATAGAAAGTCCGTTGAGCTGGAATACTATTTCAAATACTTCTGATTTGATTCCTGCGGGACACCAAATTGGTGAAGCGGAATTGCTTTTTGCTAAAATTGAAGATGAAGAAATTCAAAAACAAATAGATAAATTGGAAGCTACAAAAACTGCCAACACTGCCGAAAACAAAAAAGCAGAACCTCAAAAAGACCTTATCCAGTTTGAAGATTTTGCTAAAATGGATATTCGCGTTGGAACAATTCTAGAAGCCGAAAAAATGCCAAAAGCAAATAAACTTTTGATTTTAAAAGTAGATACAGGTATTGATGTTCGAACTATAGTTTCGGGAATTGCTGAAAGTTTTTCGCCAGAAGAAATCGTAGGAAAACGTGTGACTGTTTTAGTGAATTTAGCTCCAAGAAACCTTCGTGGAGTGGAAAGTCAAGGAATGATTTTGATGACAACAAATGCCGAAGGAAAATTGGTTTTTGTAAATCCTGATGCGGATGGTGTTGGAAACGGAGAGACAATAAATTAAAAAATTAGCTGCGAAGTCGTGGCAAAAAAATAAAATATGAATATAAAAGTAATTGCTTTCGATGCAGATGACACCCTTTGGGTTAACGAAACCTACTTTGATGAAACCGAGAAAAAATTCTGCGGTTTGATGGAAGACTATTTATCTCATCAAGGAATTTCGAAAGAGCTTTTTAAAATTGAAATCGATAATCTAGGATTATACGGATACGGTATCAAAGGCTATATTCTTTCGATGATTGAAGCTGCAATGCGAATTTCAAATAACACTATTCCGATAGAAATCATTGAAAAAATCATTCAGTATGGGAAAGAATTACTCGAAAAACCTATTGTTTTATTAGATGGTGTGGAAGAAACATTGGAAGTATTAAAAGGTAAATACAAATTAGTAGTTGCCACAAAAGGTGATTTATTAGACCAACGAAGAAAACTACACAATTCAGGTTTAGGACATTATTTTCATCATATTGAAGTCATGTCAGACAAGCAAGAAGTAGATTATTCTGATTTGATTAAACGTTTAGAAATCCATCCATCAGAATTTTTCATGATTGGAAATTCCTTGAAGTCAGATGTGTTACCGGTTTTAGCCATTGGCGGACACGCCGTACATATCCCGTTTCACACGACTTGGGCACATGAAAAAATTGAACATACGGTGGAACATGATAATTTCAGCAGTTATCAAAAAATCACGGAAGTTTTAGAAAAACTGAAATAATGAAAACTTTTTTAGACATAGAAAATTGGAACCGAAAAGAGCACTTTAAGTTTTTCAAACAAATGGACGAACCTTTTTTTGGTGTAACCGTTGAAATTGATTGTACCAAAGCTTACGCAACGGCCAAAGATCTAAAAACTTCTTTTTTTATTTATTACTTACATAAAACTTTAGTTGCAGTAAATGCAATTGAACCTTTTAGATATAGAATTTCAGAAGATCAAATTGTTATTAACGACAGAGTAGATGGTTCTGCAACCATAGGTAGAGCGGACCAGACTTTTGGATTTTCATTGATTGAATACGATCCAGACTTTGCCGTTTTTGAACAAATTGCTACTGCCGAAATTGAGCGCATTCAAAACACTACAGGACTTTTTACTAGAGCCTTTGATGAGGATAATGTCATTCATTTTTCGGCCATTCCTTGGTTGGATTTCAAATCGATTTCTCACGCTAGAAGTTATACTTTCCCAGATAGTTGCCCAAAAATTTCTTTTGGAAAAATGACAATTTCCGAAAATGGAAAAAAAACTATGCCCATGTCAATTCATGTACATCATGGATTAATGGATGGTTTTCATGTAGGACAAATGGTAGATTATTTTCAAGAGCAAATGAACAAATAAAAAAAGCACTCCTAAACAGAGTGCTTTTTTTAAATAATCAAAATTAGTTCTACTTCCCTAATAAAAGAATATCATTGGCAACGACTTCTGTAACATATCGTTTTTCCCCATTTTTATCTTCGTAGCTTCTGTGTGTTAGTTTGCCTTCAATTGCAATTTCTTTGCCTTTGGTCACATATTTTTCGATGATTTCAGCGGTTTTACCCCAAGCTACGACTTTGTGCCATTCGGTTTGTTCTACCTTTTCTCCTTTTTCATTTTTATACGTATCGTTTGTAGCGATTGTCAAATTAGCGACTTTTTTTCCTCCGTCAAGATTTTTGATTTCTGGATCGTTCCCCACATGTCCTATTAATTGTACTTTGTTTCTCATTGCATTCATGGCGTGTAAATTTTAAATGTTAGTGTATATATCGTGTTGAATCATTGTTTTAAATCAACAAGGCAAAGATGCGATGGCTTGCAATTATTATTCGGTTACTAACTGTTTACTTTCGGTTGTAACTATTTGTAAGCGTTTGTAAATGGAAAATTTTATCTATATTTGATTGACTTTAAGTTTTTTATTTAATAAAAACCCTTTAAACCATGCTGAAATCCTGTTTAGAATGTGGAGAAAAAATTGTTGGTCGAGAGGACAAAAAGTTTTGTAGCGACGGCTGTCGTAATGCTTACAATAATAAAATAAATAAAGACAGTACAAACTTCATGCGTAACATAAATAATAAATTACGCAAAAATTACCGCATTTTATCGGAACTGAATGTTGAAGGAAAATCCAAAACTACTCGCGCCAAATTATTGAGCAAGGGTTTCGACTTTGAATTTTTTACCAATATTTTGAATACCAAATCTGGAAATACTTATTATTTTTTATATGACCAAGGTTACCTACCCTTGGAGAATGACATCTTTATGCTTGTTAAAAAAGATATTTAATAAATACCACACCCCCAAAAACACCATGAAAAAAGATTATTCATCCATTCTATCAGTAGCATTCATCCTAGGATTCCTGGGCTTGCTATTTTCGACAATTATGCCATTGTGGACCTCTTCTGAGAGTGATTCCCTTTCAGAATTTTCTACAAACAGAGCTTTAGCACAAGTAGAAGCTATTTCGAAAAAACCTCATTTTGTGGGTTCCAAAAACCACGAAGAAGTTGCCAATTATCTTATAAAAGAACTTCAAAAATTAGGCTTAGAAACTTCCCTTCAAGAAGGATACACCTTAAGTGACTGGGGAAATCTAGTGAAATCTAAAAATATTTTAGCCCGAATAAAAGGAACTAACAACTCCAAAGCGCTATTATTACTTTCTCATTATGACAGCGCACCACATTCCTATTCGCATGGTGCAAGTGATGCAGGCTCAGGCGTAGCAACAATTCTGGAAGGTGTTCGTACTTTTTTATACAATAAAACGCCACACAAAAACGATGTTATAATCTTATTTTCTGATGCCGAAGAATTAGGTTTAAATGGAGCCGCTCTTTTTGTAACCCAACACCAATGGGCAAAACAAATAGGTTTAGTTTTAAACTTTGAAGCTAGGGGTACTTCCGGCCCGAGTTATATGTTAATGGAAACTAACAAAGGAAATGCAGGTTTGGTAAAAGAATTTGCCGCTGCAAAAACTCCCTGCCCAGCTTCAAATTCTCTGATGTATAGCATCTATAAAATGCTGCCAAACGACACCGATTTAACCGTTTTTAGAGAACAAGGAAATATTCAAGGATTCAACTTTGCTTTCATCGACGATCATTATAATTATCATACGGCTCAAGATGACATCCACCATTTAAACAAAAATACCTTAGCACATCAAGGAACATATTTGATGCCGTTACTGAATTATTTTTCGAATACCGATTTGAATAGCACACAAGCTGCAGAAGATGATGTTTATTTTACGATTCCATTTACTTTTATTCACTATCCTTTTAGTTGGGTTATACCCATGACTATACTTGCTTTTATACTTCTAATTATTTTTATTTTCTTCGGAATTGGGAAACGATTAATTTCTATTCAAGAGGTTGGAAAAGGATTTATTCCATTATTAGGTGCTGTAATTACTTCTGGGTTAGTCACTTTTTTTGGATGGAAAGCACTACTACAAATCTATCCGCAATACAATGATTTATTAAATGGATTTACGTACAATGGTCACGCTTACATTGCCGCTTTTGTATTATTAAGCATTGCCATTTGTTTCCTTTTTTACAACCGATTTTCGGCTAAGAAAATAACTATGAATCATTATGTTGCACCATTATTAGTTTGGATCATCATCAATGGAGTTCTTGCAAATGCTTTAAAAGGAGCTGGATTTTTGATTATTCCAGTATATTTTGGGCTATTTTCTTTTGGGGCATTTATCCTAACACAAAAATCTAGATGGATGCTAAATCTCTTTTTTAGTATTCCGGCCTTGCTTATTATTGCGCCATTTATTCAAATGTTTCCAATAGGTTTAGGACTTAAAGTTTTATTCGGAAGTGCTATTCTTACGGCATTAACTTTTGGATTATTATTGCCAGTTTTTGGGGCTTACGCCAAAAAAGGAGCTTGGTTCTTTGTGTTTTTTATCGCTTCGATTGCATTTTTTGCTCAAGCACATTACACCTCTGGTTATGAATTTGGGAAAGCAAAATCAAACAGTTTATTATACATTTATAACGCTGATACTAATGCTGCTAATTGGGTAACTTACGACACCAATCTAGATTCATGGACCAAATCTTATTTGGGTGAAAACCCTAAAAAAGAGGATTTCATGAAAGAAACACCTTTGTTTAGCAAATACAATTCTGCTTTCACTTATGCTGCCGAAGCTCCTAAAACAGCGATTCAAAAACCAACAATTGAATTTCTTCAAGATCAAATTGTGGGAAATCAACGGTATTTAAAAATCCGAATCTCTCCTAATCGAAAAGTAAATCGATATGATATTTTTGCCAATGAAAATATGATTCTTCAAAATTTCACAGCCAATGGGACAAAAGCCTTGGGGCAAAAAGGTTCTAAATACAACCGAAATGGCAAGAAAATATTGAGTTATTATGTAGTTGGAAACGAACCTTTGGAGATGCAATTTAGTATGAACGCCAAATCTGTTTTTGATATGGAATTACTGGAAAGCTCTTTCGATTTAATTACAAATCCCTTGTTTAAAATGAAAAAAAGAGAAAATTGGATGATGCCAACACCTTTCGTTTTGAATGACGCCGTGGTAATTAAACAGCGTATAAAACCAAGTCCGGTAGTGACCGCAAAAACTACAAATAATGGTATTGTAAGTGTTGTTGCGAAAGATAGTGCTTCGGTGGTAAAAGATAGTTTGAAATTGCAATAATAAAAATATAAATGACACAAATTAGTATTCTTGGTTGCGGTTGGTTGGGTTTGCCTTTGGCGAAAGCCTTACTAGAAAAAGGATTTTTAATTAACGGTTCTACAACATCTGACGAGAAAATTTTGATGTTGAAAAACAAAGGAATCAATCCGTTTTTGATTCGGCTTGACAGCCAAAATGTAATAGGTGAAATGGACCGTTTTCTTGATGGAAGCACTACTTTAATTATTGATATTCCACCGAAATTAAGAGGAAATTCTTCGGAAGATTTTGTTGGAAAAATTCAAAATTTAATCCCACACCTAGAAAATTCAACGCTTAAAAATGTGCTTTTTATTAGCTCCACTTCTGTTTATGGCGAAAACAACACCATCATAACCGAAGAAACAACTACTAATCCTGATACCGAAGGCGGGAGACAATTAGTAAAAGCGGAGGCGCTTTTGCAAAAAAACAGTCATTTTAAAACCACTACTTTACGTTTTGGTGGCTTAATTGGCGAAGACCGAAATCCTGTGAAATTTTTATCTGGCAGAGAAAATATTGAAAACCCCGAAGCACCGATTAACTTGATTCATCAGGAAGATTGCATTGGTATTATTTTGAAAATTTTAGAAACAGATTCTTGGAATGAAACTTTCAATGCAGTGACTCCTTTTCACCCTTCCCGAGAGAAATATTATACCCAAAAAGCAACCGATTTAAATTTAATACCGCCAAAATTTAATAGCAAAAACACTTTCGCAGGAAAAACAGTTTTGAGTGACAAAATAGAAACCGTTTTAAAGTATACTTTTGCAAAAACAAATTTGTAAAGTGAGAACTAAAATTAAAAACGCTTTTCTATCTAAAGTCAACACTATTGGGCTTCCAATTTTAGCGTTGTGCTGGGTAAGTTTTTTTTGGGGTACCACTTGGATGGCTTCAAAAGAAGGGGTGAAACATATGCCTGCTTTGCAATTAGCCGCAATTAGACAATTCATTGGAGGTGGAATTTATCTTTGTTTTTTTATGTTCAAAAAAACACCTTGGCCAAAAGGAAAGCAATGGAAATCCATCCTTATTCTAAGTGTTTTGAATTTTGTTTTGAGTAACGGCCTGAGTACTTGGGGCGTAAAATATATTAGTAGTGGTTTAGGTGCAATTATTGGCGCTCTTGTTCCTTTGTGGGTGGTAATTATTAGTCTTTTTTCAGGAGAGCGATTGGCCCGATTAGCGATTTTTGGTTTAATTGTTAGTTTTGGTGGTGTATGCGTAATTTTTTACGATCACTTAAGTGATTTTTTGTTGCCTGATTTTAGATTTGGAATTTTTATTTCGATAATATCTACTTTGACATGGGCATTTGGTTCGTTATATACCAAAAAAAAGGCCGCTAGTTTCAATCCTTATTTTAGTTTAGGATTACAAATGTTTCTATCTAGTATTTTACTATTTGCTTTTACTGGTGCAACTGGAACCTCCGTGAGTTTAGATTCAATTCCGATGATTTCTTGGCTTTCTATTGCTTATTTAGTGTTTTTTGGTTCTGTCCTGACTTTCATAGCATTTATTTATGCGTTGCAGCACCTACCTGCCGCAATAAACAGTATTTATGCCTATATAAATCCAATTATTGCCGTGATTTTAGGTTCTTTTATTTTTGGGGAACCACTCACAATTGCCTTAGCTATTGGAGGCGGAGTAACCTTGTTTGGTTTGTATTTGGTTAATTTTGCCATGAGAAAAAACCGAAATAAAATTGATCCCAATCTTTAAAAACCTTTTTGCTTTGGCTTCACTAAAGTTAAAATTAGAATAAATCAGAAAGACATCCTTTTTGAAACTGTCATTTTGTATTTTTGCAGCCATAAACACAACTCGAATAACAGACAGATGAAAGCATTCTTTTATAAATACCGAAAATTCTTTGGAGTGCTATTGGTATTTTCAATCATTACAATATCCTTATTCTACTCTGCTTTAAAACCAAAAAAAACGCTTCCTATATTCAATCCTTCTGATGTAAATCCTGAATTAGTCGACAGTACCGTCCAGTATATAAGCAAATACCATACAATCGCTGATTTTTCATTTGTCAATCAAAATGGAAAAACAATTACCCAAAAAGACTACGAAGGCAAAGTTTATGTTGCCGATTTTTTCTTCACTACCTGCGGTTCTATTTGCCCAAAAATGACAACTAATTTAGTTGAAGTTCAAAAAGCTATTATCAATAATCCAAAAGTAATGTTGCTTTCGCATACCGTTTTTCCAGAAACGGATAGTGTTCCCGTGTTAAAAGCTTATGCGATAAAAAATGGAGTTATTGACAGCAAATGGAATCTAGTTACAGGTGATAAAAAAGAGATTTATACTATGGCTAGAAAATCTTATTTAGCGGTTAAATTAGGAAGACCTGAACAATTATACGATATGGTTCACACCGAAAATTTTGTTTTGGTAGACCAAAAAAAACGTGTTCGCGGTTTTTATGATGGTACCAAAAAAGAAGATATTCAAAAATTGATTTCCGACATCGATTATCTATGCACTGAATAAACTGATTCATAGCAATTTGATTTATTAATAAAACAGCATCTCCTAAAGAATTACTCTAGTTAAAATACTATTAAAAGTTAGAAAAAATGATAATTATCATTCGTTTTAGCTTTAAAATATGTATTTTTGCAATCTTAATTCAATCTAAATAAGGTTTGCAAACAACCCTAAATACGCTCAAAAAAGGCGAGAAAGCCATTATAAAAGACTTTGACATTGACACAGTTCCTTTAAAATTATTGGAAATGGGTTGCTTGCCAGGTAATATGGTAGAATTACTTCAAATAGCCCCTTTTGGAGATCCTTTATATTTGAATATTAATGGCTCACATGTAGCTATTCGTGTTGAAACTGCAAAAGAAATCGAAGTTGAAATAATCAAAAACAACTAATGCTTAGCAATCACAATATCAATGTAGCTTTAATAGGGAATCCAAATGTAGGGAAGACATCTGTATTCAACCAACTGACTGGTTTAAACCAACAAGTGGGAAATTATCCTGGAATTACTGTTGAAAAAAAGATTGGGTTTTGTAAATTACCTAACAATTACAAAGCTAATATTCTGGATTTACCCGGAACGTATAGCCTAAATGCCAGTTCAATTGATGAAAATGTTGTCATTGAATTGTTGTTGAATAAAAACGACAAATTATATCCTGACGTTGCTCTTGTTGTAACCGATGTGGAAAATTTGAAACGAAATTTACTGCTTTTTACACAAATAAAAGATTTAGAAATTCCAACTATATTAGTCATTAACATGGCTGATAGAATGAAGTACAAAGGGATCACGCTAAACATTCCATATCTTGAAGAACATCTAAAAACAAAAATTGCACTTATAAGTTCTCGAAAAGGTTTTGGAATCGAAGAACTCAAAAAATTAATTGTTAGTTATAAAACAATCCCAAGCGAGCCTTGCTTGAATGCTTCAAGTATTGATCCAGAATATTTCAATAATCTTCGTAAAACATTTCCTAATCAGCTCTTGTATAAATTATGGTTGGTTATCACTCAGGATGTGAATTTTCTAAACTTAGACCGTAACGAAATTCGAAATTCTTTTACAAGACCTCATTCTGATTTAAAGCGTTTACAACAAAAAGAAACCATCAAAAGATACCAATTTATCAATGATGTTTTGAAAGAAGGTTTAAAAATTGACACCTCAGTTGCCAGAGATTTTCGCTCTAAACTAGATCGCGTACTGACACATAAAGTGTGGGGATATGTGATTTTCTTTATCATATTATTTGGTATTTTTCAATCCATATTTGAATGGTCAAAAATCCCAATGGATTTTATCGATACTACTTTTGCTTCTTTGAGTGCTTTAGCTGGTGAAAAATTACCCGCCGGTGTTTTGACAAATTTAATTTCGCAAGGAATTATTCCAGGAATAGGGGGAATTTTAATTTTTATTCCACAAATTGCCTTTCTGTTTCTATTTATTTCGGTGCTGGAAGAAAGTGGTTATATGAGTCGTGTCGTTTTTTTGATGGACAAGATTATGAGGAAATTTGGTTTATCCGGCAAAAGTATTGTACCCTTAATTTCAGGAACCGCTTGTGCCATTCCTGCTATTATGGCCACACGAAACATTGAAAACTGGAAAGAAAGACTCATCACAATATTAGTAACACCATTTACAACTTGTTCCGCAAGGCTACCCGTTTACGCCATAATTATTGCATTAGTTATTCCAGATAATCGCATTTTTGGAATCATCAATATGCAAGGATTAACCTTAATGTTGTTGTATTTATTAGGTTTTGGAATGGCGATATTCTCCGCTTATATTTTGAATAAAATTTTAAAAATAAAAGGCAAAACTTATTTCATTGTTGAAATGCCAAATTACAAATTGCCTATGTTCAAAAACGTAGCCATTAACGTAATTGAGAAAACCAAAGCCTTTATTTATGGCGCAGGAAAAATAATCTTAGCGATTTCAATCGTTTTGTGGTTCTTGGCCTCCTATGGTCCTGGTGAAAAATTCAAAAATGCAGAACAAATTATTGTTGAAAAACACACTACAAATCCAATTCCAGCTTCGCAATTACAAAACGAAATTGCCTCACAAAAATTAGAGAATTCATACATTGGTTTAATGGGTAAAACTATTGAACCTGTCATTTCGCCTCTGGGTTACGATTGGAAAATTGGTATTGCCATTATCAGTTCCTTTGCTGCCAGAGAAGTTTTTGTGGGAACACTTGCAACCATATACAGTGTGGGAGATAGTGACAATGAAAATACAATTAAGAATAAAATGCAGGCAGAAATAAATCCTGTAACGGGCCAAAAAATATTCAATTTTGCATCAGGAATATCCTTGCTTTTGTTTTATGCATTTGCCATGCAATGCGCCAGTACACTTGCCATAACAAGAAAAGAAACCAATACTTGGAAATGGCCATTAGGACAACTCATTTTTATGAGTGGATTAGCATATGCTGTGGCTTTAATAGCATATCAAATTCTAAAATAAAAGATTATGATTCAGGAAATTTTAGCTTTTGCAGCGCTTGTAATTGCTCTTGCTTTTTTGATTCGAAAATTCTTTTTTAAAAAGAAAAAATCGGATAAAAATTGTGGCGGAGATGATTGTGGATGTAACTAAATCATTTTCACAAAAAGATTACTCGCAATTTTATTAGAAATCGTCAATTCATTTCCATTTACCTTTATTTTTAAAGATAAATCGAAGGTTTCTTTTGCAACAATTTGAATTTTTGAACCCAAAGCAATTTCTTGCTTATCTAAATATTTTAAAAATTCCGAAGAAGTATCTTTTACTCCTACACACATTCCTGTTTGATTTTCTGAAAGTTCAGAAAGCAATTGTTTTTCAATTTTAATAATTTGCCCATTCGCATCGGGAATTGGATCGCCATGCGGATCTTCGGTTGGATTTCCTAAAAAATCATCTAATCTGTTGATGAGTTGTTCGGATTTGATATGTTCTAATTGTTCTGCAATATCATGCACCTCATCCCAAGAAAAATCTAGTTTTTCTACTAAGAAAACTTCCCATAAACGGTGTTTTCTTACAATCATTTTAGCACTTAACTTTCCTTTTTCCGTAAGGGAAACTCCTTGGTATTTTTTATAATTTACTAAATGTTTTTCCGCAAGCTTTTTGAGCATATCTGTCACTGAAGATGCTTTGGTTTCCATCATTTCAGCAATTGCATTAGTGCTCACTTCGGTGTCTAAAAGTGTTGTAAGATGGTAAATCGTTTTAAGATAATTTTCTTCTGAAAAAGTCATTCTTTTTGAGTTTGCAGATTAGTGATGATGATGGCGGATTTTCTAGCCCCGATAGCAGTGAAAATCCTTTTATTTTTTTCTTTAAAAAATAAAAGATTGCAACGAATAGCGGGAAGAAGCTCCTCTTTATATTTCTATTTATGAGAACTTATTTAGTTTTTTACAATTAATAAGGGTATCGAAATTTTATGACGCAATTTATCAACTGTGGTTCCAAAAAGCAAATCTTTCATGCCGGTATGACCATGGGTTCCCATGACTAAAATATCAAAATCTCCTTTATTTACAATTTTTGGAATGACTTTGTTGGGCTTCCCAAAACCGAGTTGTGTATTGACATTAAAGCCTTTTTCACGGAACATTTCTTTGTATTCTAACAAGAGTTTTTCGTCAATTGTGGTTTCATGATCGTCCACATGTTTGCCATACATCATGGCGCCTACGGTTTCCACAACATGAATCAAAGTGTATTTTGCTTCCATTCCGCCAAGGTTAAAAGCGCTGTTTATAGCCGCTTCATCAGCAAAAGAAAAATCTACCGAAATGGCAATATTTTTTTTGGCATGTGATGCTGCTTCGGAAAATTTCAAAACCATATGGTGCGGAGAATGATTTTGTATGTCCAATTTTGCTTTTATAATAAACGGTTTGAATACTATATAAAGTAATAGAAAAAGGAATCCAAAAGCTAGTGGCACAACCGTTAACCATAAAACTATAGGGTGATTTGACGTTTCTAGCCAACCTTTTATTTCTGCAAAAACCAATCTTGCATTAAGTGTAACAATAATAGTAGCAATTACCCAAGCGGCAACCTGAGTGAGTTTACTGATATGATATCCTTTCATTTTTGACTTATCACTCACAAAATGAATTAACGGAATAATTGCAAATCCGAGTTGCAAACTCAAAATTACCTGACTCAAAATCAATAATTTTCCCGTTATGCTTTCGCCATAAATAAGAATCACAATCACTGCTGGAACAATAGCAATCAATCGAGTTATTATTCGTCGAACCCAAGGTTGAATTCGTAGATTCAGATATCCTTCCATTACAATTTGCCCTGCTAAAGTTCCTGTAATTGTCGAGCTTTGTCCAGCTGCAATCAAAGCAACTGCAAATAAAATAGGTGCCCATTGTGTTCCCAAAAGGGGTTGCAAAAATTGATGCGCATCTTGAATTTCAGCTACTTCAAACATACCATTTTTATAAAATGTGGCTGCCGCCAATATTAAAATAGCAGCATTTACAAAAAAAGCCATGTTCAAAGCTATAGTCGAATCTATAAAATTATATTTTAATGCTTGTTTGATTCCTTCATCGGTTCTGGGAAATTTTCGGGTTTGCACCAAAGAAGAATGTAAGTATAAATTGTGCGGCATTACTGTAGCACCAATAATCCCAATGGCAATATAAAGCGCGGCTTCATTTGGCATCGATGGAATCAATCCATAAATTACTTTATTAAGTTCCGGTTCTGCAAAAATCATTTCAAAAATAAAAGAAAACCCAATAATCGCTACCAACACAATTATAAAAGCTTCCATTTTTCGAATGCCTTTATTAATCAGAAAAAGCAATAAAAAAGTATCCAAAACCGTTATCAGCACACCTTCTATCAACGGAATATCAAACAATAAATTAATTCCAATTGCCATTCCTAAAACCTCTGCCAAATCACAGGCGGCAATAGCAATTTCTGCCAGAAAATAAAGAATGTAATTGATAAACGGAGAATAAGTTTCCCGCGAAGCTTGCGCCAAATCCCTTTGGGTTACAATTCCCAAACGGGCGCTTAAACTTTGTAAAAGTAAAGCCATTAGATTGCTCATCAATAAAACCCAAAGCAAAGCATACCCAAACTGACTTCCACCTGCAATATCCGTAGCCCAGTTTCCTGGATCCATATAACCAACACTTACTAAATAGGCAGGTCCAAAAAAGGCTAATATTTTCCTGAAAACAGATTTTTTATTTTGTGTAGATACCGACTGATTTACTTCTTCTAAAGATTTACTCATGATTGAAATTCAATTACTAAAGCAAATATATGTAAAAAACTTTTATTTGAGTAATTATTTTTTTAG
>CAUPOP010000020.1:0-55217 GCA_963512955.1 uncultured Flavobacterium sp.
AGATATTGTTTTCTTCGAAAAAGAATTTGACGGCGTCATGCCTTTGGAAATCATGATTGATACCAAACGTAAAAAAGGCGTTATGAAATTGTCTACGCTCAAGCGAATGGAAGAATTAGAAACTACTATTGACGAAATTCCAGAATTATCAAAACCTATTTCGATTGTCAATTTAGTTAAATATTCCAAGCAAGCGTATTACAACGGAAACCCGGATTATTATGAATTGCCAACATCACAAGAGCAATCTTTTATTTTGTCGTATGCCAAAAATGCCACAAAAAATTCAAAAGATAACCTGATGAAAAGCTATGTGGATGCTACAGGCCAATATGCCCGAATCACTACTTTTATGCGTGATGAAAGCGGTGATAATATGCCGAAAATTGAAGCTGAAATTCGTAAAAAAGCCGACAAACTTTTTCCGCCGGACCGTTATCATGTAACGATTACCGGAAAAGCATTAGTGTTCCAGAAAGGAACCGGATATTTATTGGATAATTTACTTTCTTCTTTAATTTTTGCTTTTTTCCTGACCGCTCTTTTAGTGGCATTTATGTTCCGCTCGGTCAAAATGGTTTTGGTTTCTATCATTCCAAATTTATTGCCGTTATTGTTAACTGCAGGAATTATGGGCTTTTTAGACATTCCGTTGAAACCATCAACGATATTGGTTTTCGGAATTGCATTTGGACTTTCGGTCGATGATACTGTACGATTCCTGGCGCAATATCGAGAGGAATTAAAGAAAAATAATTGGAAAATCCGCAAGTCCGTTTACGCCACTTTTAGCGATGCGGGATTGAGTATGTTTTATACTTCGATCGTTTTATTCTTTGGATTTTCGGTGTTTATGTTGTCTAGTTTTGGAGGAACCATTGCACTTGGCGGATTGATTTCGTTGACTTTATTGTTCGGAATGTTGTCTAATTTAATGTTACTGCCAGCTTTGGTTTTGACTTTAAACAAAACATTGGCCAACGAGCAGGAATTCATTGAACCAAAAATTGACATCATAGAACACAGCGACGAAGAAATTGATGCTCTCGAAAAAGAATAAATTAGTCTTTATATTCTAATTTTTTTAGCCCTGATTGCAGGTGATATCCTTTTTTGAGGCGATTTTTCATCGCCTCAAAAAAGATAAAACCGAAAAGCAGGAAATAGCTCCTGATTAGACCATTTGCCACAATGCATTTCCAAACAAATCGATTATATTTGTAGTTCGATAAAAATACTATTTCTCAATAATCAATTATATCTAAAATGAAACATACAAAAGTTAAAGACTTACTAAACAGCAGCAAGATGCTTCATGAGGTTAATGCAAAAGGATGGGTGAGAACTTTTAGAAACAATCAATTTATTGCTTTGAATGATGGTTCTACCATCAATAATATACAGTGTGTTGTCGATTTTGAGAACACTCCTGAAGAAACTTTGAAAAGAATCACAACTGGAGCTGCGGTTTCAGTAATTGGGACTTTGGTTGAGAGTAAAGGTGCGGGTCAGAAATATGAAATTCAGGTTTCTAAATTAGAAATTCTGGGCGATTCAGATCCAGAGAAATTCCCTATGCAACCTAAGAAACACTCGCTTGAATTCTTGCGTGAAAATGCACATTTGAGAGTTCGTACAAATGCTTTTGGTGCAATTATGCGGGTGCGTTCAGTATTGTCATTTGCCGTACATCAGTATTTTCAGGAAAAAGGATTTGTGTATGTGAATACGCCAATTATCACGGGTTCTGATGCCGAAGGTGCTGGCGAGATGTTCAAAGTTACCGCTTTACCATTTGACAATACACCAAGAACCGAAGAAGGAAAAGTAGATTACAAAAAAGATTTTTTTGGTAAAGAAACCAACTTAACGGTTTCCGGACAATTAGAAGGTGAAACTTTTGCGATGGCTTTAGGTCAGATTTATACTTTTGGACCTACGTTTAGAGCGGAGAATTCAAATACTTCTCGTCACTTGGCTGAATTCTGGATGATTGAACCTGAAGTGGCTTTCAATGATTTAGATGACAACATGGACTTGGCAGAAGATTTCATTCAATACGTAATCAAATATGTATTGGAAAAATGTCCAGAAGATTTAAAATTCTTAGAAGGACGTTTATTGGAAGAAGAAAAAGCAAAACCACAAGCAGATAGAAGCGAAATGGCTTTGTTAGAAAAATTAAATTTTGTTTTGGAGAATAATTTCAAACGTGTTTCATACACCGAAGCGATTGATATTTTGAGAAACTGTACGCCAAATAAAAAGAAAAAATTCAGTTATATCATCGACGAATGGGGCGCTGATTTGCAATCTGAGCACGAACGTTATTTGGTTGAAAAACACTTTAAATGTCCTGTAATTTTGTTTGATTACCCGGCAAACATTAAAGCGTTTTATATGCGCTTGAACGAAGACGGAAAAACAGTTCGCGCCATGGATATCCTTTTCCCTGGAATTGGAGAAATCGTGGGCGGTTCACAAAGAGAAGAACGTTACGATGTTTTGGTTGAAAAAATGAAAGCCTTAGGAATTCACGAAGAAGAATTATGGTGGTATCTTGATACTCGTAGATTTGGCTCAGCAGTTCACTCTGGTTTCGGTCTTGGATTCGAAAGATTGGTATTGTTTGTAACTGGTATGACTAATATTCGCGACGTAATTCCTTTTCCTAGAACACCAATGAATGCAGAATTCTAAAAAAACAATATTTGATCAGTTAATCGATTAAACAAATAAACGGTTAAATAATAAAAATGCTAAAGCAATTTCTAAATCTAAAATTATCCCAAAAATTATCTCCTCAACAAATCCAGTTGATGAAGTTAATTCAATTGCCTACCCAAGCATTTGAACAACGTTTGTTAGAAGAAATGAACGAAAATCCAGCACTAGAAGCTGGAAAAGAAGAAGAGGAATACGAAAAAGATGAGTTCGACAACGAAAATTATGATGACTATGATGATGCCGAATCCGAAAGAATCGATGCTGAAGACATAAACATAGACGAATATTTAAGCAACGACGACACTCCAGAATATAAAACTCAAACAAACAATTACAGTGATGACGATGATGATCACGACGCTCCTTTTGCAGCGCCCATAAGTTTTCATCAAGATTTGATCAATCAATTAAACACCTTCATTTTAAGTGATGAAGACCGCGAAATCGCAGAATTTCTAGTTGGTAGTATTGATGACATGGGGTACATCCGCAGAAGCATTCCTGATATGGTAGATGATATGGCGTTTACTCAAGGGATTTATACGGATGAGAAAACAGTGGATCGCATGCTACAAGTTATTCATGAACTAGAACCATCTGGAGTTGGTGCGCGCGATTTACAGGAATGTTTACTTTTGCAGTTAAAACACAAAACACCCACGGAGTATGTTGCATTAGCAACTGATATCATCGAGAATCAGTTTGACGCTTTCACCAAAAAACATTACGACAAGCTATTACAGAAATACAATGTTTCGAATGAGCAACTTAAAAAAGCCATTCATGAAATCGAAAAACTAAATCCAAAACCTGGAGGTTCCTTTACAGGAAACAATAAAGTTACCGAAAATGTAGTTCCTGATTTTGCTATTAGAATTATAGACGGTGAACTAGAATTGACCTTAAACGGCCGAAATGCTCCTTCCTTACATGTCTCAAAAGACTATCAGGAAATGATGCAAACGTATAAAGATTCCCGTGATAAATCTGCTCAACAAAAAGATGCTGTACAATTTATCAAACAAAAACTGGATTCGGCTAAATGGTTTATCGATGCCATTCGTCAACGTCAAGAAACGCTTTTTGTAACTATGAATGCCATCATGCATTATCAGAAAGAATATTTTCTGGAAGGCGATGAAACTAAATTGAAACCGATGATTCTGAAAGACATTGCTGACATGGTAGGTCTTGATATTTCAACGATTTCTCGTGTTGCCAATAGCAAATATGTAGAAACTCCTTATGGCACCAAATTAATCAAAGAATTCTTCTCAGAAGCGATGAAAAATGATCAGGGAGAAGATGTTTCTACTCTTGAAATTAAGAAAATTCTAAAAAATACCATCGAAGAAGAAGACAAACACAAACCGCTTCCGGATGATCAATTAGCTGAAATTCTTAAAGAAAAAGGCTATCCAATTGCCCGAAGAACAATTGCAAAATACAGGGAACAACTCGATATTCCTGTAGCAAGAATGAGAAAAAAGATGTAAACTGGAATTTTAATATATAAAAAGGGGAAATATGTTTTAAACAAATTTCCCCTTTTTTATTTCTTTTCTTGATCTTTCTTCTCCTCATCCTTCCGCATCGCGTGATAATAAGCAGCACGACTCAACGGTTCGTATTCTTCGGTTTCCCCTAACATAACGAGTTTGTCATTATCAGTTTTTCTAAAACTATAATTCGCAAGATTTCCGGTGCGGGTACATACAGCATGTACTTTAGTAACATATTCGGCAGTTGCCATAAGTGCAGGCATTGGACCAAAGGGATTTCCTTTAAAATCCATATCTAGCCCCGCAACAATTACACGAATCCCTTGGTTTGCTAAATCATTACAAACCGTAACAATTTCGTCATCAAAAAACTGTGCTTCATCAATACCAACCACATCACAGCCTTGCGCTAAAATTGCAATATTAGCTGCTGCAGGAACTGGCGTAGAACGAATTTCGTTAGCATCATGTGAAATAACCATTTCATCATGATAACGCGTATCGATGGCAGGCTTGAAAATTTCAACTTTCTGCTTGGCAAATTGTGCTCGTTTTAGTCGACGAATAAGTTCTTCGGTTTTGCCCGAAAACATCGAACCGCAAATGACTTCAATCCAACCAAATTGTTCTTTATGATTTACTGTATTTTCGAGAAACATTTTGTATTTTTCAACTTTAAAAATGAATAGTTTTTATTACTTTGTAATCGTAATAAATCAACCTAAAAAATTTAATACTTTTACGTTTTTCAAAAGTAGATATTTTTTATTAAAGGTGACTTCTTCCTTGGGTTAAATAAAAAATAAAGAAGCTTTAAACATAAAGACACGCCTAATTCACTATAATTTCAAACGATATGAAAAAAAGATTGGAAGCCGATTTAATCAGCATTGCTCACAGAATTTTACAATTAAAAAACAAATCTGACATCAATCAACTCTATCTAGAAACCCAAAAATTATATGAAAAATTAGCGGTACTACGATTTGTCGATGCTCAATTTGGTGATATAAAACCTACTATTGGTCAAGCCGAAATAGAAAAACAGATTGAAGAAGTTTTCGAAACAATTGAAAATTCCCCAATTGCAAGTGTCGTTATTGAAGAAATTATAGAAATTCCTGAAGCAATAACGGAAACTTCCGATTCAGAAATTGAAGCGGAAAACGAAGAAATAATTGTTGAAGAAATCATCGAAGAACCTATCGCTGAAGAAGAAATAGTAGCCGAGGAAGAAGCACCATCTGAAGATCTATCTTTCCAACCTTCTTTTGAATTAACTGAGGAAGAACCAGAAGAAGTAGAAGAAATAAAAAAACCAGAAGTTGTTCAAATTTCTTTTGAAGACTTATTAGGCGGAAATTATGATGAAGCACAATTTGTAAAAGTGCATCCAGTAGAAAACATCCCAACCGCAATTGCTATTGATTTTGAAGAAAAAGAACTAATTCCTATTCCAGAAATCAACATTGAAGAACCAGAAGAGCCAAAAACAATAACACTTAATGAGAAGTTAGCTAAAGGAATCAATATTGATTTGAATGATAGAATTGCCTTTACAAAACAACTATTTGGCAATAGCAGCGAAGATTACAACCGCGTTTTGAATCAATTAATTACCTATGACAGCTTTGAAGAAACAAAAGATTTCATTGAAGATATGGTCAAACCAGATTACAACAACTGGGAAGGAAAAGAAGAATATGTACAACGTTTTATGGAAATTATAGAGAAAAAATTCTCATAAACAACCGTAAAATCACTAAATAAAATTCAAATAAACACAAATCCCGATAAACCGTCGGGATTTATGTTTCACACTTATAGCTATGTCAAAATTATATATTGTTCCTACTCCTATTGGCAATCTCGAAGACATGACTTTTCGCGCCATTCGCATTCTGAAAGAAGTCGATTTGATTTTGGCAGAAGACACGCGAACCAGCGGAAAATTGCTAAAACACTTTGAGATAAGCACACACATGTATAGCCACCACATGCACAACGAACATAAAACAGTCGAAAATTTAATTTCTCGATTGAAAGCTGGCGAAAATATAGCTTTGATTTCAGATGCAGGAACTCCTGCGATTTCAGATCCTGGTTTTTTGTTAACCCGTGCTTGTGTCGAAAATGGTATAGAAGTAGAATGTTTGCCTGGAGCAACAGCCTTTGTCCCTGCCTTGGTAAATAGTGGTTTACCCAATGACAAATTTGTTTTCGAAGGGTTTCTGCCTGACAAAAAAGGAAGACAAACCCGTTATTTGGCTTTAGCCGAAGAAACCCGAACCATGATTTTATATGTTTCCCCACATAAATTAGTCAAAACCTTAACTGAATTTATCACCTATTTTGGCGAAGACAGACCTATTTGCGTTTCTAGAGAATTGTCAAAATTGCATGAAGAAAACGTACGCGGGAGTGTTCGAGAAGTATTAACTCATTTCGAAAAAACGGCCCCAAGAGGAGAAATTGTAGTTGTTGTAGGAGGAAAAACACCAACTAAAGAACCTAAAAAAAATAAATTTTCAGACGAAGAATAAAATAAAATATGAGTACAACATCCTTTTTAGAAAAATTAAAAAGCACACCAGAAGCGTTAACCTTTGCAGAAACTATTGCCGTAATTGAAGAAAATTACACTTTTACACCAACCGCTTTTCAAAACGGATTACAACATAATGCTGCAGGTGAAAATTCAGGTTCTTGCAAATTATTTGCTTTTGCAAAAGTACAGCAGTTAACAGAAACGGAAACATTAGCGTGTTTTGGAGCCTATTATACCGAAGAAGTTTTGGGAGATCCTAGCGGAACAAATCATCAAAACATTCGCAATTTTATGAAAACAGGCTGGAGCGGAATTCAGTTTGAAGGTGAAGCTTTACAGTTGAAATAATTCTATTGTACTTCACTTTTTACACAACCAAAATCCTATAATCCCAAGTCAATATGCGTTGGACAATCAAACCAAAACCTTCCGAAGAAAAAATAAAACAATTGGCGCAAGCCCTGAATGTGGAAGATTTTGTTGCAACTTTATTGGTTCAACGAGGGATTGAAACTTTTGAAGACGCCAAACGTTTTTTTCGTCCTACACTGAATGATTTAAATGATCCGTATCTGATGAAAGATATGGACAAAGCTGTCGAGCGAATTGAAACTGCCATTGCCAATCAAGAAAACATATTGGTTTTTGGGGATTACGATGTGGATGGAACAACAGCTGTTTCTCTGGTTTCGTCGTATTTAAAAACCTACTATCCAAATGTTGCCACCTATATTCCTGATCGATATGATGAAGGTTACGGAATTTCATTTAAAGGAATTGATTTTGCTGATGACAATGGTTTTTCTTTAATTATTGCATTGGATTGCGGTATTAAATCTATAGACCATATTGCTTATGCCAAAGAGCGAAATATTGATTTTATCATTTGTGACCATCACCGTCCAGGAAAATTTTTACCAGATGCTGTTGCTATTTTGGATCCCAAAAGAAACGATTGCAACTATCCTTATGACGAATTATGCGGATGTGGAATAGGCTTTAAATTAATTCAAGCTTTAGGCACAAATAGAAATCAGACTATAGATGATTTAATTCCCTATTTAGATTTGGTAGCCGCCGCAATTGCTGCAGATATCGTTCCAATGACAGGAGAAAACAGAGTGTTAGCCTATTTTGGATTACAAGTTATCAATTCAGAACCAAGACCTGGAATCAAAGCATTGATTTTTCAATTAAAAAAACAAAGCCTAGATATAACTGATGTTGTTTTTATCATAGCCCCTAGAATAAATGCTGCAGGACGCATCAAACACGGGAATCATGCCGTTGAATTATTAACCGAATTCGACTTTGAGCAAGCCCAACAATTTGCTTCAGAAATTGAAACATACAACTCCGAACGCAAAGATTTAGACAAGCAAATCACCAAAGAAGCGCTACAGCAAATTGAGGAAAATAAAGAGCAAAAACGATTTACTTCGGTGGTTTTTCAAGAAAATTGGCACAAAGGCGTCATTGGAATTGTAGCTTCCAGATTGATTGAAACCTATTATCGTCCAACCTTAGTTTTTACCAAAAGTGGCGATAAATATGCTGCTTCTGCTCGTTCTGTAAAAGGATTTGATGTATATAATGCGCTCGAAGCCTGCTCAGAATACTTGGAGCAATTTGGCGGTCACATGTATGCCGCAGGAATGACATTAAAAGAAGAAAATTACCAACTCTTCAAAGATGCTTTCGAAAAGGAAGTCGAAAAAACCATTCATCCTGATATGCTAACTCAAGAAATTTCAGTTGATGCCGAAATTAATTTTACCGATATTACCCCAAAACTAACTCGAATCTTAAAGCAATTCGAACCTTTTGGCCCACAAAATATGACTCCCGTTTTCTTGACAAAAAACATTAAAGATACTGGCTACGGAAAACCAATGGGACAAGAAGAAGAACATTTAAAACTTTTTGTCAAGCAAAATAATTCGGAAGGAATTCCCGCAATTGGATTTGGATTAGGCAATAAATTTGATGTTACAACCCATCAAAAACCTTTTCAAGCTGTGTATTCTATTGATGAAAATGAATGGAAAGGGCAACTGAGTTTGCAATTGCGATTAAAAGACATTCAATAAACTGATAGCATGAAAAAGAACGATCCTTATGAAGCCTTACGATATAGAGAATTCAACATTTTTTTATTGTTGCGTTTTGCCATGGTTTTTGCCTGGTCTATGCAATTTATCGTAATAGAATGGGAAGTGTACAGTTTGACAAAAAATCCTCTTTCCCTAGGAATTATTGGTTTAATGGAAATAATTCCAGCCATTTCGATGGCATTATTCGCAGGACATATTGTAGATCAAAATGAAAAAAAAGGCCTGCTTTTAAAATGTATTTTAGGATTCTCCGTAATCAGTCTTGGCTTATTTTTATTAACATGGCCGCCTTTTATAGGGGATTTTTCTAAAAAAATAATTTTATATTCTATATACTTTCTTGTCTTTTTAGGCGGATTAGTAAGAGCATTTCTTGGGCCAACAATATTTTCTCTTTTGTCTTTGATTGTTCCTAAAAAAGCATACCCAAATGCGGCCACTTGGAGCAGTTCTGTTTGGCAAATAGGTTCTGTTTTAGGTCCAGCAATAGCTGGTTTTTCTATTAATTGGATTGGCGTTCACTGGTCCATGTGTATTGTCTTAGGATTTTCTGTTTTTGCGTTAATGGCTTTATCACAAATAGCCGTTAAACCAATATTAAATCCAAAAATCGGGGAACCTATTATGGAAAGTTTGAAAGAAGGGGTGAAATTTGTCTTTCATAATAAAACAATTTTAGGCGCTTTGTCATTAGATATGATAGCCGTACTTTTTGGTGGAGCTGTTGCGTTACTCCCAGTATTTGCTCAAGATATTTTAAAAGTGGGTCCTGAAGGATTTGGTGTATTAAGAGCCGCTCCTGCTGTTGGTGCCTTTTTGACAATGTTCATATCCGCTTATGTGCCTTTAAATAAAAATGCAGGTATGAAACTCTTGGGAGCTATTTTTGGTTTTGGGATTTGTATAATTATATTTGGCGTTTCTTCTATTTTTTGGGTGTCTGTTGCGGCCTTATTTTTAAGTGGAATTTTCGATGGAATTTCAGTGGTTATCCGACAAACTATTTTACAACTTAAAACTCCCGATCATATGCGGGGTCGTGTAGCGGCAGTAAACTCTATATTTGTTGGTTCTTCAAATGAGTTGGGCGCTTTTGAAAGTGGACTAACCGCTAAATTAATGGGGACGGTAACCGCGGTAGTTTTTGGAGGAAGCATGACTCTTTTAACAGTACTGATAACTGGAATAAAATCACCTACTTTTAGAAATTTAGATTTACAAAAAGAATTAGATGAACACCGAAATCAAGAATAATTAATACTTTTTGATTTCGAAATTTTCACCGTCAAAGATGCCATAAGTAAAATACGTAATCCAATCTCCAAGATTAACATATTCGGCATTTTCGCCTACGTGAATTTTCATAGGCAAATGTCTATGACCAAAAACGAGGTAATTGTAATGCTTGGTTTCCAATTTTCGTTTGGAATAAAGAATAAGCCATTCGTTTTCTTCACCAAGAAATTTCACGTCATCATCACCAGAAATAAGCTTGTTTTTCACCGAAAGGTATTGTGCTAAACCAACTCCAATATCTGGATGAAGCCATCTGAAAAGCCACTTTGAAAACGGATTAGTAAACACTTTTTTCATTCGCTTATAACCCATATCGCCTGGTCCTTTTCCGTCACCGTGACCAATTAAGAAAGTTTTATCTCCAAAAGTAAATTCCTGATTATCATGATATACTGGAATATTCAATTCCTTTTGGAAATAATCGTTCATCCATAAATCGTGGTTTCCTACGAAGAAATAAATAGGAATCCCGCTATCGCGAATTTCGGCTAGTTTGCCTAAAACTCTAATAAATCCTTTGGGAACAACTGTTTTATATTCGAACCAAAAATCAAACAAATCTCCCAATAAAAAAATTGCTTCTGCGTCAACTTTAACCTCATCAAGCCAAGCCACAAATCGCTGTTCTCTAGGAAAACTTAATGCAGGAGTTGGCGCTCCAAAATGTTGGTCTGAAGCAAAATATATTTTTTTTTTGTTGGGTAATTGCATGCCGCTAAAGTAAGAATTTAGAGTTACAAATTATCGCTTGCAAACCATTCCGCAAAGGAAGAATCTGTTTCTTGTAATTTTAAAGAAAAAAGTTTGATTCCGTCTGGTAGTCTTCCCATAATTCTTTTAGAAAAATCGACAACCATATTTTCGCTTGTTGGCTGATAATCAACTAAAATTACATGATGCCCTCTGTCTTTTAACTCTTTTGCTAATTCTATATGAGGAGTAGTTTCATTAAAAACGGTAGCATGATCAAACTGATCTACAATTTCTTCTTTTACAATTTTTTTCAAATCAGTAAAATCGATAACCATACCAAATTTCACATCATTACGATTTGTAATTGGGGTTCCTATTACAGTAACCGACAATTTATAACTATGTCCATGAACATTTTTACATTTTCCATCGTACCCATATAAGGCGTGTCCGGTCTCGAAACTAAATTGCTTTGTAATTCTGATATTGCTCATCGGAGTTTAATTTTGGTTGCAAATTTACAAATAATTAACCGTTTTCATCTCTTTTTTTGGCTCTGTTATACATCCAATACGCAAGACCTACTAGAATTACAAATGGAATAAAGGAACCTATTATTACACCGGTTTGATAACTACTATCAGTGGCGTTTTTGAGTTTTTCCTCAATATTTACTTGTTGTATTAAAGATATAACACCCATTACTCCTTTATTTTTTAAATTGATTTAACGCTTTTTTTGTAAAATCAGACAATACTAATCTCCCAGAAATTGCAGCACGTTCTTTTAATAATTCGTCCCAATGATCTGTTCCTTCCCAAAGAGCTTTTTTAATTTCAAACAAGGCCTCAGGATTAAAACTTGCTAATCTGGAACCGAATTCATCCAAAGCTTCATCTAATAATTCTATGGTTTCAAATGTTTTGGCATACAACCCTTTCTCTTTAGCCCATTCCGCTGTTTTCCATTCGTGAGCAGCCAGAGTCATTTCGGACAAAGCTGTTTTTCCCTTTTTTCTCGACACGGCCGGCTCAATTACAAACGGACCAATTCCTATTGTTAATTCTGATAATTTTATTGATGCCTGTTTCGTTGCTAATGCATAATCACAAGCGGCAGCAATACCAACTCCTCCTCCTACAGCTTTGCCTTGAATGCGCCCAATAATTAGTTTAGGACATTTTCTCATAGCATTAATTAGGTTTGCAAATCCAGCAAAAAATGCTTCTCCCTCCTTTTGATTCGTAATAGCCATAAGCTCATCAAAAGAAGCGCCTGCACAAAAAACGGCGGTTCCTTGACTTTTAATAACAAGAACTATAACGTCTGGATGAGTACTTAAAGAGGTGATTTCGTTTGTAAGATTGTGCAATAATTCAGCGGGGAAAGAATTACTCGCCGGATGACTAAATTCCAGTGTAGCAATTTTGTTTTCAATTGAGGTAAGCAATAAACCAGCTTGATTTTCTGTTGGCATAAAACGAATTTTAATGTAAAGTTAAAACTATTACTGCTAGTTTCTTCTTTTTTTTAAATAAGTGATATGTTTTTTTCAAATTCTCTTTTTGAAACTTAATTGTACTATATTTGCTACCAAATCGGGGATGTAGCTCAGTTGGCTAGAGTGCTTGACTGGCAGTCAAGAGGTCGTGGGTTCGAGCCCCATCTTCTCCACTAGCAATACCAAGCCTTACAGCAATGTGAGGCTTTTTTTATGGACTTTGAGTGGAAGATTTGAGTGCAATTTAGAAAATAGGAAATTGAAAACGAATCTCACAATTGAAACACAAATCCCCAACAAAGAATTAGCCCATTTAATGATTTGTAAGTGTTTTTTATTTCTATTTGACCAAACGTTTTAAAACATAAGGTTCTCCCGGCGCAAGAACAAACACTCGTTCTGGATTAACAACTCGTGCTTTTAATTTTTCAGGATCTGCATTAAATGGGGCAAAATCAGGAGAATCAACCGAACCCCAATGACTCAATAATAATGGAGTGTTAGGATAAGCATTTGCAATTTTCAAAGCTCCTTCAAAAGTAAAATGCCATTCACTGTCAGAAAAATCAAATAAAATAGCATCTGGAGTTTTCATTTGCAAATGTTCATTCATTAGGCGAGAATCTCCTTGAGCCCAAATCGAACCATCTGGAGTATCAATCCAAAAACCACATGCATCTTCATTCTTAAAATGCCTTTTACTCATTCCAGGATAAGCATTTTGGTAGGCGTGATCAGCTGGTGTTAATCTGACTTTTATATTCCCAAAACGAAATTTTCCTCCAATAGTATGCCCAAAAGAAGGAAACCTTTCATTTGTCATTAATGAATCAACATAAATAGTAGAATGATATGCCTTTGTAACAGCTAATAAATCCTTATTAGTTGGCAAACTAAAATGATCATTATCCGCATGTGAAATTAATATTGCGTCCAAATGAGGGATTTCTTTAGGCGTTATTGGAAACTCGATCATGATAGGCATATCGAAACCTTCTAACACAGGATCAAACATCATGGTAGTTCCACGACTATTAATAAAAAAACCACCCATTCCCAACCATCTAATAACCGTTTGATTCGTTGGTTTAAATGCTTCGGCACCAAAAAATTGTGTTGGCGGAGCTTTAGCTTGATATTTTTTAATTACACTATTATTTTTCTCTGTATTTTCTTGAGTAGTTTGAGCCTTTACAGCAACAGTAAGTGTTAACATTGTTAAACCTAAGAATACTTTTTTTAGATGCATAATATCGCTATTTAATAATTACTAATTGTTAAACAATTCAATAATGCAAATTTCTATCTAACGGATCAATTAATACTTATACAAATTACGGATTCTCATACCTTTATTACAGATTCTAAATTAGAAAGGATGATTATTGAAAATCTTGTTATAATTTTGATTAACACAAACGGAAATATGTTAGAACAAAAGAAACTATTAAGTGTTAATCAATTCATTACAGAAAGAGGACAAGATACTTTGCATCCATTAGTATGTGTAATTGATCAAGCTTTATCAGGACCCGTAAAAGTAGCGCAGTATACTTCAGATATTTATATCATTTTTTTAAAAGATTTGAAATGCGAAGAAT
Source organism: uncultured Flavobacterium sp. (assembly GCA_963512955.1). Lineage (GTDB taxonomy): Bacteria > Bacteroidota > Bacteroidia > Flavobacteriales > Flavobacteriaceae > Flavobacterium. The sequence goes on from CAUPOP010000020.1 coordinate 13,983, forward strand.
TGTCTTATGGGCGAAACAAATATGATTATCAAGATGATGCTTTATTATTTATTGCTCCTGGAGAAAGTTTTGGTTATGAGGTGAAAGATAAAATTGTACAACCAAATGGTTGGGCTTTGGCATTTGATCCCGAATTATTAAAAGGAACTTCACTTGGAAAAAAAATCAAAGAATACTCTTTCTTTGCCTACGATGCTAATGAAGCACTACATCTATCTAAAGCTGAAAAGCAAGTTGTGCTTGAATGTTTTTCAAAAATTTTAAACGAACTAAACCATCCTATCGACAAGTATAGCAAGGATTTAATAGTAAACAATATCGAATTATTTTTAAATTATTGCTCTCGTTTTTATGACCGTCAATTTATCACAAGGGAAAATTTAAACAAAGCTAATTTGGCTAAATTTGAATATCTAATTGATGATTATTTTGAAACAAAAAAATCAAAAGAATTAGGATTGCCATTAGTCAGTTATTTTGCCGAAAAACTGCATCTTTCTGCAAATTATTTTGGAGATCTAGTGAAAAAACAGTCTGGAAAATCTGCACAAGAATTTATACAAGATAAAACCATCGAGTTAGCCAAGGAAAAATTACTTGATTTAAATAAATCTATAAGTGATGTTTCGTATGAAATGGGCTTTAAATATCCGCAACATTTTACCCGATTATTTAAACAAAGAGTTGGTATTCCCCCAAATGAATATAGAGCATTGAATCATCAATAAACAATAAAAATCTTGTTTTGAATTAGAGCGTTGTGATTGTTGTTTAAATCATATATGAAGAATTATCAATAGCTTATTTAAACCAAAAAATTTATTTTATTTTTATAAATGAGGGAGAAAGTCTAATTTCTTTAATTCTCTTGTCAACAAGATTCTTTCGATTAACTATCAATTCTTTTTCAGAAAGATTTGTCAGATTACTCAATTTTTGCAACAATCCTGTCAAAGTCAATTCTCGTCTTCTTACTATAGAAGCAAAGGTTTCCGTACTCTTTTCGCTTTCAAATAAACGATTGAGCTCGTTTAAAGACACGAATCGACTTTCATTATCTATCAAATAAACCATAATACGAAGTTCTAATTCATCCAGATTATCAATCAATTTATTCTTAAAATAAAATTTGCCAGATTGTTTTTTAAATACTATTCCATTAAAAGGTAATACATCTGCTTTCTTAAGTTTTTTAAACAAGAATATCATTCCAAGTAAAATAAATAAAATTCCTAATCCCAAATAACTAAAAGATGCAGTTGAAAATTCTTTATAGAAAGGCATTATAAAAGTACTTTCAAAAACGGGTTTCCCTAAAAAGGATTTTAAATTGGCTTTAAAAACTTTGTATTTCCCATTCGAAATCCAAGTAATACAAACTAATTCTTTTTTCGTTTTATCAAAATAGATTTGTGTAGGTTTGATGAGTGTCTGCTCAGTGAATTTTTTTATAGTATTATTAATAATATCTATTTCAAAAACGGTCCCATAGGCACTAATTGAAACTAGATAAAGTTTGTTATTAGCTGGAAAAGACAAGAATGCCTTTTGTTCAAATAAACTAGAATCAAATTTCCCCATTTTATACCATTGCATAGAAGGAAGATGTAAACTCCAAACTGTATTGTCACATTTTTTAAAATTTGGGAAATTAGTTGGGTCTTCTTCATCTCCGCCAAAAACATATAAATTGTCTCTTACAAGGTAACTGTAAAATCTAGTTCTTGGACTAGGAACGTCATCACCAAAGGTTTGTATTTGAGTCCAATCCCTATTCTTAGCATTGTATTTTGTTACAATATTTTTATATGTAAAAAGGCCATAGCCACCAAATAAGTATAGTTCGTTTTTGTAAACAAATTTTGCTGAACCAATTTGATTTTGAAATAAAGATGATTTATTACAATTTACAATTGAATCATTTCGAAATTCTAATACAGGACCTGAACCATCTTGAACCAAAAAAGTTTTACCTTTTATAGAATAACTAACATAATGCCATAACTTATCAGGATAGAAAGTGTGATTATATTTTGTTTTTTGCAAAGGATTTCCTTTATATAGAATAGAATCCTTGAGAATCAAAATAGGCAAACTCGTTTTTGTATCTTGAAATAAAATACAATTTTCATCAAATTGAATGTCTTGTGCTTGATTTCTATTTGAAAATAACAAAAGAATAAAAAAGAATAAAAATCGGTTCATACTAGAAATGCATTGAGTATATTACTCTAAAGTAGGGTTTATTTTTCAAAGTGGACTTTTAAAGTGTAATTTTTTTCCTCTGTTTCCCCCCAAATAACTCGAATATAAATTTCGGCTTCATCTCCAATCATTTCTTTAAAAAACACCATTTGCTGGGTAGGGTGATAATTATATTTACTATAAGTTTGAAGTAAACTTGAAGCATATGGTGTGTTAAAATTAAACTTCTTTGAAATTTCATACCCAGCTAAATTCATGATAGAATAATCATTTACTAATTGCTGGATAGTATAAGTTTGATATCCTACAGGGATTGGCCGTGTTAAATTATTATTTATAAATAAGCCCAAGTACGAATACACTGGATATTTCCAAACCACACTTCCAGGGATATAAAAATAATTAGAATCATAGCCAGTTTCCATTAACGGAACTCCATTGATGACGTATTCTGAGGTTAAAATATCTGTATTCCCTTTGATTCTAAAATAATTCAAGCCCGAATATTTTATATGCCAAACTCCTTCATTATCAAGATACGATCCAGGATTTTGGACCGTATCAATAACAAAAATTCCCTCGCAATTGCCGTCTAAGCAGCTGGATGTTTCTTTTTTTAAGATGTCTTCGCAGCTTAAAAACAAGAAAATTAATACAAAAGTTATAAATGAAAAATTATATCTAACAATTTTTAAAAATAGCACTCTTTTTACTTTTTCCCAATAATTACTGGAAGAAAAGCAATAAACGCAAAAACTGCGATCAAAATAATTAAGTATATCCAATTATTTACAACTTTGATTTTAATTCCAGGTTCATCATACGAAGACTTTTCACTTTTAATTCTTCTAATTAGAGAATTAAGTTTTTTATCAACATCAATACCAGACTGCTTAGCTAAAGATGTAGCCTTCGGCTCTGCATTTCCCCAATCACTACTTGATTCCCACCAAATTAATTTGCCGTGATTAGAATACTCTTCAACAAGATATTTTAATATTTCAACATCTTTATTTATCATAATATCATAGGCAGTTTCAATAGTTTCTAAATAATCTTTTGCACGATTAACAGCTCTATTAGAATATGATTCAACTATTTTTTTATTAATAGTTGTGCTTGTATCTGGTGACATTGTGACTAATTTTATTCTTAATATAGTAGCTAGATTACTACCTATTGCATCAGCCGTAATTTCATATGACTCTGAATCTGGGTCATTTTCTTTTGAAGCATTTAAAAAAGTCCTAATTTCTCTTGCGTTAGAAAGTGTAATTTTATCTTCATTAAGATAACTCACACTTCTCCAAAAAGCACAAATTGCTTTATTTTCCCAAATTGAACCAATATTAGGATTTATTTCAAGAGCCTTGTTACAGTAATCATATCCTTCATTATAATTCCCCGCACGAATTGCTTTTTGAAGAATTTCAATATAATTACTAAGTTTTTCATAATTATCATTTGATAAATTTTCTTGACTTACAGAAACACTTCTTGGTCTTAAAATATTTATATTAGTGTTACAATATTCACATTTTACCTTATTTTTCCCTTCATAACCAGAAAGAGATGCACCACAACTAGTGCAGTTTAAAGACGTTAATTCAAGTTTACTCATATTCCTTTTTATTAGTTTTATTTTCTTTCATTGTTCAAAATTTTCTTTCATTAACCCCTAACAAAATCATTATTTGAAGTATTTAGAGGTTCAACTGTTAGGATGAAATTTCTTCTTTGACTTGGTTTTACTCATTTCTTATATTTTAACTGAATATTTATCCTTAGATTTGATAAATGTATCATGATAAAGATAATTTACAAATCCATAAAAGGCTGATTTACGGCAATCATGGAAAGAGAAATCCTCGTTAGTAAGAATCTTATTTATTTTTAATTTCTTTAAAAGTTCACAAAATTGTTTATCAGTAATCGATTTTCGATAAAAAGTATTTAAATATTTTTGACTTGGAATTTTAAAAAATAATTTTTCCGATTTATGTTCAATAAAGGAATATTTATTACCTGAATTAACCTCGTATATTATTGTATCGGGCTTTAGCTTACCTAACAATTTGTTAAGTTCATCGCATTGATTTTCTAACATAATTATATTTGTTTTAAAAGTTCCTTCTTTTTAGTTTCAAACTCCTCTTGAGTTAAAGCTTCTAAATCCAATAATTCTTTTAGACTTCTTAATTTGTCGGTCACACTTTCAGATGAATTAGTTTGCATTGCTTGCTGTATCATATTAGGCATCGCAATTCCCATTCCTAATCCTGCTCCAAGTCCTAATCCTGCCCCTGCATTCCCATTATTTTTTGCTGCATCATCAAGGGAGTTTGCTACTTTTAGTTTCATATATTGGTCAAGATTTCCCATTGCATTCATTCCACTTTTGGCGTCAATCATTCCTTGAACTTCTTCAGGAACAGATATGGATTGAATATATAAATCGTGAAGAGTAATCCCTAAACCTGCAAAATCATCTTGTAATTCGGTTCTAAAAACCATATTTAAATCATCCATCATCACTGGAATATCAAATACTGATTTTAGCATTTTTCCTAGAACGACATTGAGCTTAGAAATTATGATTCCTCGTAAATAATCTTCAATTACAACGCTAGTATAAAGCCCCATTGTTCCAACCACTTTATTAACGAAAAGCATGCTATCTTGAACTTGTATAGAAAAAGAACCGTAGGAACGTAAACGAATCATTTGTAATTCTGTATCCCTAAATAAAATAGGCTCTTTAGTCCCCCATTTAAGATTTGCAAACAGTTGTTTCCCAATAAAAACAATTTCTGCTCTAAATGGAGAATCAGGACCATATCCAAAAGAAGTAACCCATTTCCCAATAACAGGAATATTTTGTGTTTTTAAAATATGCCTACCCGCTCCAAAAACGTCTAAAGCTTTACCATCTCTAAAAAAGATGGCTTCTTGACTTTCTCTAACAGTAAGTTGTGAACCCCATTTTATTTCAAGGTTTCCATTGTCAGGAATACGTTTAACTAATACAGCACCAGTATTATCTAAAAATTCTAGAACTTCCATTATTATTTGTATTGGTTAATAAATGTTAACCGTTTTATTAATACCTTTTCTATTGCTTTGACTTGCTCCATAACCAATATCACACTTAAAACTTCATTTATATTTTCTTGCACTGTTTTTGAGATCAAACCCACTCTTTCGGAAATTTCCAAATCATAAGTGTATATAATTTCTAATTCATCCTCTTTTATTTGATTATCACTAAAAAAAGAAGACACACCATAAGTGTTGTTTTTAATTTTTGAAAATAAGGTATTCATTGATTTTCTTGAAATCTCCCATTCTTTACAAGATTGCATATCTCTTGTATTTATTAATTTTTTTTGATGGTTAATTATTAACAACTCCGATTCTTTAATAATTTTTGCCAAATGTTCTCTAAGCTTTTTATCTGTATTCCTCAATTCATTTCGGGCAGCATAGTCTTTATAACCAGGAATTAACGAGCCGATTTTATCTAAAATATTTGATTTTCTAATTGCCATAAATTATCTTTTAATTAATTACCCCTTAAAACTTAATTCACATATTCTTTGATAATAATAACTCGTTTTTCGAACCTCATATGCAATTGGAGCATTCAATTCTTTTTTCATAAATCCAATATAGTTGTAAACACTTCGAACAGAAATTCCAAGCTTGTCAGCTAGCTTTTGTGGGCTTCCTGTCATCTCGGCTAATACAAGATTATGCAAACGTATGATTATGCGTATATCCAACTTAAATTACAATTTTAACATCTAACACTGCAGCCAAAATGCAGTGATAATTTTTTTATTAACATTATCAATACAAATATCAGATTAGTGCTTTATCAGTTTAAAAAAAACATACTGATATATACTTTCGTATATTTTTAAAAAATTAAAACATTGATTATCAGTTATTTATTTTTTTAATTATTCAAGAATTTCAAATAGGATTATAAAACAAATAATGTAGTTTTAAATTGAATTTATGCTGATTAGACCGCGTGAAGTAGATTCAAACTAATTTAAGTCTTGCTAAGAGAGTATGTAATTTGTTTAAAAACTAGAGATTGTCAAGATCTAAAATCTCAATGTTTATTGTTGAAAAGTGAAAAACTATTGTTTTTAAAATTGCAAATAGCGTTATTTGTAGGAAGCAGCAATTCTTCCATACAACAAGTAAAAATCGAAAGTTATTCGATATTGAAGTTAACTGTTATAATTTATTATAATTTGAATCCAACATTAATTTGAACATGGGAATTGTCAAATTAGCAGGGGTGTGAATACAGAAACACACCCTAAATTTAATATCTAATCTTGCCAATATGTCGCATAACGCGAACAATTCTAGCCTTTCTGTTGTTAATATAAGAAGAAGAACCTGTTGCTTTGTATTTACGTGGATTAGGCAATATAGCAGCAATTCCTGCCGCTTGCATCATGGTTAAACTCGAAGCGTCTTTTCTGTACCAATATTGTGTGGCTGCTTGAGCACCATAAATACCATCGCCCATTTCAATACTGTTCAAATAGACTTCCATAATACGCTCTTTACCCCAGACAAGCTCTATCAAAACAGTAAAATAAGCTTCTAATCCTTTTCTGAAATAACTTCTTCCTTGCCAAAGAAAAACATTCTTAGCCGTTTGTTGTGATATGGTACTGCCACCTTTGATGCGTCTGCCTTTTTCGTTATTTTCATATGCTTTTTGCAACGCATTAAAATCAAAACCATGATGTGTCAAAAAAGTTCCATCTTCACTTGCTATAACCGCTTTTTGTAAATTGTTTGATATGTGTTCAATAGGCACCCAATCATGTCCAAAATAAATTTCCTTACCTGAAGTCTTATTTTCAATGATACGAATGACCATTAATGGCGTGAATGGAACTGGAATAAACTTAAAAAAAACGACCAAAAAAATTGAGATCCCAAAGAACCAAAGCATCACTTTGGCTAAAAATTGTTTTAATTTGCCCATAAAATTCCCTTCCTTTTTTTCAGGTTGTTTTGTTTTTCTTGCTGTTATTTTTGTTGCCATTACAATAAATCTGCTAATTCTTGACCTATTAAACTTCCTATTGCTACTCCCATTCCTCCTAATCGCACCCCACAATAAACATTGTCAGACAGTTGTGAAACAATAGGATTCTTGCTATTCCCTAAACCCATAATTCCGCTCCAGCGGTGGGCTATTTGGAACTCTTGCTTAGGCAAAATTACTTCTTTTAACAATTGCTCCAGTTTTTTTTGTACAATTTCTGTCTGTCCAAAATCAGTTGTAGTTTCTGCATCAAAATCTAAATTTCTGCCACCACCCAACAAAATTCTATCGCCAATATTTCTAAAATAATAATATCCTCTATCAATATGAAATGTCCCTTTTATATCTAAATTAGGAATGGGATCTGTAATCAAAACTTGCGCTCTTGCGGGTTTCACAGCTCCTTTTGTAAGCGAATTAGCAAAACCATTGGTTGCGAAAAACAATTTTTTAGTCAAAAAAAAGAAATCACCTATAGCTACTTGAACTCCTTTATCGGTATCAAGATAAGAGGTTACCGTTTGCTGATTCAAAATCAAAATATTTTCTGCAACGGCTTGTTTCAACAAAGCCTGCATCATATTTCCAGTATCAATTTGTCCTTCGAACGGATTAAAAATTAAATATTCTTTAATTCCATTGAAACCAAATCGGTCTACTTCTTTTGCAAAAACATCCGCTTTAAATAACGGTTTTAGAATTTCGTTTATAAATGGCAACTTGTTTACACATTCATTGTAACAACTTTCATCGGCATTCAAAAACAATTCATATCCACCGTAAGGTTTAAAATCTATAGCAGAATCTCCCAAACGTTTTCTTAACAATTGTAATCCTTTCCAACGTTTTTGAACCAAACTAAACACCTCTTCTTCTGAATGTGATTTCAAGTCATCAATAATTTCAGAAATACTTCCAAAGCAGGCAAAACCAGCATTTTTTGTACTGGCTCCTTGAGGCAACATTCCTTTTTCTAAAACTAATATTTTACTGCTTGGGAATTTTTCGCGCAAGCGCAATGCAGCATGAAGACCTACAATACCACTGCCTACAATTGTATAATCAACATCCGTAAACCAATTTTTTAATTCCCAATAACTAAGTTGCATCTGAATATTTTCTATAAAAATAATATTTTTTTGGAGCTATTTCCAGCTGTACACTATATCTTTTCTTTTTTGAAAGAAAAAAGAAAAGGATGTCGTTCTCATCTGGGCTAAAACCACAATTGAAATCAAAAAACATCAAATAAAATAGTTATTTTTATACTCTAAAATACTCTTTCACTATGAAAAAAATACTCATTTTAACCTTAACACTCATAAGTTTGAATGCAATGGCACAAAACGTAATGACTCCAGAATTACTTTGGAAACTTGGCAGAATAAGCCCATTAGGAATTTCTAAAGATGAAAAACACATCGTTTACAAAGTAACAACTCCTTCAATAGAAGAAAATAAATCCGATTCAAAATTCTTTATTTTACCTATTAATGGAGGAAATCCAACGGAAGTAAAAGACACAAAAGCCATTTTGACGGACAAAAATGTTTCTCCTGACGAAAAATATATAGTGTATAATGAAGAGGTGAAAGTTGATAAAATTCATGGTAAAGATTTTTATCCAGAACTAACAAAATCTGATGTTCAAATCTACAATGGTTTAGATTATCGCCATTGGGACACATGGAATGACGGGAGATTCAACCATGTTTTTTATAAAGAAAACAAAGACGAAGCTACAGGAATTGACATTCTGAAAGGGGAAAATTTTGACAGCCCTCAAAAACCTTCTGGCGGAGATGAAGATTATATTTGGTCACCAGATAGCAAAAGCATTCTATATGTTTGCAAGAAAAAAGCAGGGACACAATACGCTATTTCTACAAATACAAATATTTACGAATACAATCTTGAAACCGGAAAAACCATCAATAGAACCGAAGGAAATGAAGGTTACGACACCGCGCCACAGTTTTCACCAACAGGAAATTTAACTTGGTTGCAAATGAAACGTGATGGATATGAAGCGGATAAAAACGACCTAATTGTTAGTTTCAAAGGCATGAATATCAACCTGACTGCAAGTTGGGACGGGACTGTAGATCATTTCAAATGGAGTACTGATGGCAAAAAAGTTTATTTCATAGCGCCAATCGATGGGACAAAACAACTGTTTGAAGTTAATTTTCCGGGGCTAACCAAAATTGCTGTTCAGGTGCACCAAATCACAAATGGTGATTTTGATGTAAATGACATCGTTGGTTTTTCGGGAGATAATATTATTGTAACTAGAGCTGATATGAATCATGCTACTGAGATTTTTTCTTTCCATTTAAAGAAAAAAACTTGGAAACAACTATCAAATGTAAACACAGAAACCTACAATTCACTTGCATTAAGCAAAACCGAAAGACGATATGTAACTACAACCGACGGCAAAAAAATGTTAGTTTGGGTTATCCTACCTCCAAATTTTGATGCTTCAAAAAGATATCCAACCTTATTGTATTGTCAAGGTGGACCACAAAGTGCCTTGACTCAATTTTATTCTTTCCGATGGAATTTTCAGTTAATGTCCGCTAACGGATATGTTGTAGTAGCGCCAAATCGTCGTGGAATGCAAGGACATGGCGTAGAATGGAACGAGCAAATTAGTAAAGATTGGGGCGGACAAGTTATGGATGATTATTTATCCGCTATTGATGATGTTGCTAAAGAAAGTTACGTTGACAAAACCAGATTAGGATGTGTTGGGGCGAGTTATGGTGGCTATTCGGTATTTTATCTAGCAGGAATTCACAACAACAGATTCAAAACTTTTATTGCACATGACGGTGTTTACAATACCCAGAGTATGTTTGGCACTACCGAAGAAGTTTTCTTCAATAACTGGGATTTTGGTGGAGCATATTGGGAGAAAGATAATGCGGCGGCTCAAAAAACATATACTACTTTCAATCCTATGAATGCGGTGGAAAAATGGAATACTCCAATCCTAATTATTCAAGGAGGAAAAGATTTTAGAGTACCAATAGGGCAAGGACAAGAAGCTTTTCAAGCAGCACAATTGCGTGGAATCAAAAGTAGATTCCTTTTTTTCCCAGAAGAGAATCACTGGGTTTTAAAACCTCAAAATGCTCAAGTTTGGCAAAGAGAATTTTACAAATGGCTGAAAGAAACGTTATAATTACTCATAAAAAAACCTCACTTTTCAGTGAGGTTTTTTTTATTCTAGATTTTTTTTATTCTGGATCATTCATTTTAAAATCATCCATAAAAGCAGTTGTATAATCACCTGCAATATAACGAGGATCATCCATCAACTGTCTGTGAAATGGAATAGTTGTTTTAACTCCTTCTATAACGAATTCATCTAAAGCTCTTCGCATTTTGCTAATTGCTTCTTCACGAGATTGAGCAGTTGTTATCAACTTAGCAATCATTGAATCATAATTAGGCGGAATTGTATATCCTGAATACACGTGTGTATCTAAACGAACTCCGTGACCACCTGGCATATGAAGCGTAGTGATTTTTCCTGGTGAAGGACGGAAATCATTGTATGGATCTTCAGCATTAATACGACATTCGATTGCGTGCATTTGAGGCAAATAATTTTTACCTGAAATTGGCACACCAGCAGCAACTAAAATCTGCTCCCGAATTAAATCATAATCTATAACTTGTTCAGTAATTGGGTGCTCAACTTGAATACGAGTATTCATTTCCATGAAATAGAAATTACGGTGTTTGTCCACCAAAAATTCTACAGTTCCTGCACCTTCGTACTTAATATATTCAGCAGCTTTTACAGCAGCTTCTCCCATTTTAGCACGTAATTCATCAGTCATAAATGGTGAAGGCGTTTCTTCGGTCAATTTTTGGTGACGACGTTGTACAGAACAATCTCTTTCAGAAAGGTGACATGCTTTTCCGTAAGAATCTCCAACAACTTGAATTTCGATATGACGAGGTTCTTCAATTAATTTTTCAAGATACATTCCGTCATTTCCAAAAGCAGCAGCCGATTCTTGACGTGCACTTTCCCATGATTTCAATAATTCGTCTTCTTTCCAAACGGCACGCATTCCTTTTCCACCACCACCAGCAGTTGCTTTTAGCATTACTGGAAAACCAAAATCTCTGGCTAATTGAAGTGCTTGCTCATAGGATTCTAAAATCCCTACTGAACCTGGAACACAAGGAACACCTGCTTCAATCATGGTTGCTTTAGCCGAAGCTTTATCTCCCATTCTGTCAATCATTTCTGGTGAAGCACCAATGAATTTGATTCCGTGTTCTTGACAAATTTTAGAAAACTTAGCGTTTTCAGAAAGAAATCCATATCCTGGATGAATTGCATCTGCATTAGTGATTTCAGCAGCAGCAATAATATTTGACATTTTCAAATAGGATAAATTACTTGGAGCCGGACCTATACAAACCGCCTCGTCAGCAAACTTTACATGAAGACTTTCTGCATCGGCAGTTGAATAAACAGCCACAGTTTTAATCCCCATTTCCTTGCAGGTTCTAATTACACGAAGTGCAATTTCTCCCCTATTTGCAATTAATATTTTTTTAAACATCTTTTGAAATTTTAAATTATAAATAAATTTTAAATTAGTTGAATGACAATAAAAATGCATCATTCAAAATTCATCATTCAAAATTTCTTATGATGGATCTACTAAGAATAAAGGTTGGTCAAATTCAACTGGAGACATATCGTCTACTAATATTTTGACAATTTTACCTGAAACTTCAGATTCAATTTCGTTGAATAATTTCATTGCTTCAATTACACAAAGAACATCACCTTTAGCGATAGTACTTCCTACTTCAACAAAAACAGATTTGTCTGGAGAAGGTTTTCTATAGAAAGTTCCAATAATTGGAGATTTTATTGTGATATATTTTGATTCTTCGGAGGCTGCTGGTGTTTCAGAACTAGTTGCTACAGGAGCAATTTGTTGTGGAGCTACAGCTTGCTGAAGAACTGGTTGAGCTGGCATTTGCTGTACATACGTGGTCTCTGTAACATTGCCTTCTAACGTTGTTCTAATGGTGATTTTAACATCATCCATCTCCAATTTAACTTCAGCAACACCTGAGTTTGCTACAAATTTGATTAGGTTTTGAATTTCTTTTAAATCCATAATTATTTGTTTTTAGTTTAATTTATTTTTTATCGTAGGCCCATTTCAAGTAAATAGATCCCCATGTGAATCCACCTCCAAAAGCGGCTAATATAATAGTATCTCCTTTTTTAAACAAATGTTCAAAATCATTAAGAACCAATGGTAAAGTTGCAGAAGTTGTATTTCCGTAACGTTCAATATTCATTAATACTTTAGACTCTTCAAGATTCATTCTATTTGCAGTTGCATCAATGATTCTTTTATTTGCTTGATGAGGAACTAACCAATCTACGTCTTCATTAGTTAGGCTATTTCTTTTTAAAATCTGCTCACTTGCATCAGCCATATTAGTCACTGCATATTTAAAAACAGTTTTCCCATCTTGAATGATATTATGTCTGTTTTCTTTTACTGTTTCTAAAGATGTTGGAACTAAAGAACCTCCTGCAGGAATTTTTAAAAAATCACGACCAATACCGTCACTTCTTAAATATTCGTCAATTAGTCCTAGTCCTTCATAGTTAGGTTCAAACAATGCAGCTCCAGCTCCATCACCAAAGATAATGCAAGTTGATCTATCTGTATAATCTACAATAGAAGACATTTTATCTGCTCCAATAAGTAATACTTTTTTATATCTACCTGATTGTATGTATGCAGCAGCAGTTGACATTCCGTATAAAAAACTAGAACATGCTGCTTGCAAATCGTATGCAAAAGCATTTGTTGCGCCTATTTCGGTAGCTACATAAACTCCCGTTGATGCCACTGGCATATCTGCTGTAGCGGTTGCCATTATTAACAAATCTATCTCTAAGGGATCTATATTTGCTTTAGCAATTAAATCTTGCGCGGCTTTTATAGCAAGGTATGAGGTTCCTTTGCTATCATCTTTAAGAATTCTTCTTTCTTTAATTCCTGTACGAGTGATAATCCATTCGTCATTGGTGTCTACCATAGTTTCAAGAACTTTGTTTGAAAGAACAAAGTCTGGAACATACGCTCCAACAGCGGTAATTGCGGCTGTAATTGTACTCATTATATTCGATTATTTCTATCAAATGCGAGCATTTGAAAAATTTTTAAAAGACTTGAAAATTACAAAAAAAAATCTAAACCTGTTGTTTTAGAACTTCTTATTTAACGAAAATTATAAACAACAAAAAAAACTCTCACATAGTGAGAGTTCCCATATTATTTACTAAAATGTATTAAGCAACAGCTACAGATTTATCTATAACAACTTGCCCTCTGTAATACATTTTACCTTCGTGCCAGTAAGCTCTGTGGTATAAATGTGCTTCTCCAGTAATTGGACAAGTAGCGATTTGCGCTACAGTAGCTTTATAATGTGTTCTTCTTTTATCTCTTCTTGTTTTCGAGATTTTTCTCTTAGGATGTGCCATTTTACTATATTATTTATCCGTTAATAGTTGCTTTAATTTGTCCCAACGCGGGTCAATATTTTCTTCTTCTTTCTTCTCTTCTTTTTTTTCTTTGACTGCTAGTTCTTTCAGTTTTGTAAGTGCTTCCGTTTTCAAACTTCCGTCCTTAATCCCTGGATGAACTCGTCTTAGAGGCACAGAAAGCACAATCATTTCATATATATATTGCGCAATATCTATTTCAAATTCTCCATGTGGCAAAATGAGCAATTCTTCATTGTCATTATTAAAAGCTTCTCCAAATCTAACAATTAGATTCATTTTACCTTTTATAGGCAAATCAAAATCTTCACTTGTAAGATCACAAGGTACATTCACTGTTCCTTTGTGTTTGAATGCCAGCTCCAACATGGTGCTTTTTTTCTCTAAAACTAAATTTACTTTGATATCCGAATTTTGAAATTCGTTATAATCAAAGATTTCAAAGAACTTGTTATTTATTTGATATTCAAAATGATGTTTTCCTAGCTTTAATCCTATAAAAGGAATTAAATATTCTTTTGTCTTATTCATTTCAACAACAATTTGCCCGAAACTTCGGGAGTGCAAAGATATAAAATTATTATAAATCTAATAATGTTATTCACCTTTTTTTGTTTATAACTGTTTTTCTTTTGTTTTCAAGGGTTTAAGGCTAATTTCCGCATATTGACTTCTAGAATTATAAATGTCAATTGCCAGATAAACAGCTTCTTTAAACGAATTATAATCTGCAATTCCTTTTCCTGCTATATCGTAAGCGGTTCCGTGATCTGGAGAAGTTCTAATTTTATTTAAACCCGCCGTATAATTCACTCCTTTTCCAAAGGACAAAGTCTTGAACGGAATCAGTCCTTGATCGTGATATGTAGCTATAATAGCATCATATTTATCATATTGATTGCTCCCAAAAAACCCATCAGCTGCGAATGGTCCAAATACCAAAGTTCCTTTTTCAAATATCTTTTTCAAAGTGGGTTTCAAAACAGCATCTTCTTCTCCTCCAATTACACCACCATCTCCACAATGTGGATTTAATCCTAAAACTGCTATTCTAGGTTTATTTATACTAAAATCCTGAATCAAAGATTGTTTTACAGTCTCTATTTTTTTGATAATCAATTCTTCCGTAAGATGTGATGCCACTTCGCTTAATGGAATATGATCTGTTAGCAATCCTACTCTCAAATTGTCCTGCACCATCAACATAAGCGCATTCCCCTCTAATTCTTTCTCCAAGTAATCCGTATGTCCCGGGAATTTAAACGATTCGGATTGGATGTTATATTTATTTATTGGCGCTGTAACTAATACATCTATCAATTCTTCTTTAAGCGCTTTGGTTGCAGCAACAAAAGATTTAATAGCATATTCGCCAACTTTATCATCATTGGCTCCCAAATTCAAATCAACTCCTTCTTTCCAAACATTCAAAACATTGATTTTTCCCAGTACAACTTGGTCCAATCTATCAATGCCATGCAATGCAACAGTGGATTCAAAAGTCTTTTTGACAAAAGACATAATCTTTACATTAGCAAAAATAACCGGAGTACATAACTCTAACATGCGAGAATCCTCAAATGTTTTTAGAACAACTTCGCTTCCAATACCGTTTAAATCTCCTATCGAAATTCCAACTATTATATTTTCTGCTTTTTTCATAATGACCTCACGTTATTTATTACTAATTTTGATGTGCAAATTTAGTAAAATAAAACAAGAAATGTTTACAGGAATAATAGAAACACTTGGCACCATCCAAGAAATAAAAAAAGACAAAGATAACATTCATATTACTATAGATTCCGCTATTACTAGTGAACTTAAAATTGATCAAAGCGTAGCTCACAACGGAATCTGCCTGACTGTAGTTAACATAAAAGACTCTCTTTATACCGTTACCGCAATAGGCGAAACGATAAAAAAGACAAATATTTCAGATTGGGAAAAAGGCGATAGTGTAAATCTTGAAAGAGCTATGAAATTAGGCGACCGCCTTGACGGACATATTGTACAAGGACATGTGGATCAAACAGGAACTTGCATTGCAACCCATGAAACCAATGGAAGTTGGTCTTACACTTTTCAATATGACGATGCACTTAACAACATCACTATAGAAAAAGGTTCAATTACTGTAAATGGAGTAAGCCTTACCGTAGTGAATTCAAAGAAAAATGAATTTAGTGTCGCTATAATCCCTTATACCTTTGAACATACAAATTTTCACGATTTTAAAGTTGGTACAAAAATAAATCTAGAATTCGACGTAATTGGCAAATATGTTTCCCGATTATATAGCAACAAATAATATTCTTATTTATTAAAAAAACAAAAGCAGCAATTTAAATTGCTGCTTTTGTTTTTTGCTTATAACTATAAATGATATAACATCCCATTATTATTGCCAATACAAATAGTAGTATTAGATTTTCGTCTATTGGTGCCGATGGTGGTGGTGGTGGAGCAGCACTTCTACCTGTAGGACTACTACTAGTTGGAGAAGGAGGATTTCCCGCCAACACAACTAATGGACCTATAAGCAAGACAAAAAAAATAAAAATTTTATACCGAAAAGACTCCATATTTTTGAAACTAATAACTCTTTTGCTTCTTAAAAACAACCTACAATCATTTAATTACAACAACTAACTGTAAAACAAATGCATAAATAAATATTATTTTTTACAAAACCAATAAAATTACTACAAAAATACGTTTTATAAAACAAAACCAACTAACAAAAGACACTATTTTATTTTGGCGAAATAATCATGTGTGACTCTTCGTTTTTCCCAGCCAATACATCATTCAAAAATTCCAATACATAATGCGGTTCTTTCTGAAAAAGGTATCCAGAAAATTCATGTCCTCCACCATCAAAAGTAATCAGCTTAACCCCTTTATGTAATGAAATCAAATGATTATAAACAGCATTTGACCCAAAAAGAATTAACCAACCAGAAGCGTTCGTTAGGCAAGATCGATGTGGCCCAACTGAATACGGAACTAATTTATCTTGATTTCCATGCCAAAGCAACATTGGAATCGCATTTTCTGAAGTAATCAAATTAACATCCATAATAGCCCCTGAACCTCCAATAAAACCAGCATATTTAAAGTTTTCAGGCAAATTGTTTTGATACAAATTCATAAGCTTATAGTCCCAAAAGGAAGCATGGAAACCTATTTCGGCTCCGGCACTAATTCCAGATATAAAAATCTTAGAACTGTCAAGGTTATATTTATCTGCGTTCTTAATTAAATATGAAGTTGCTTGCCACATATCGCTAACCCCAATTTGTATAGCTTTAATTTTCTCTGTTAAAGTTCCTCCGCACCCAAAATCCTTATCTTTCATATATAATGAATAGGAAATGTTAGCAACGGCGAATCCATTCTGAGCAAGGTAGATAGCAAAATCTCTTTCAGTAGTTCTATTTCCTCCCGAAAACCCACCTCCAAAAGCAAAAATGACAAGCGGTGTTTTTTTATCTGCTTTTTTTTGAGGCAAGTACAAATCCAAATCTAATGCAATTGTGTCATTTTGAAAATAGGTCATGGTTTTGACTTCTTGTGCATCAACAAAATTCAGCGTTATACAGATGAAAATAAATAATTGAAAAATGGTTTTTTTCATGAAGATGATATTTTTATTATTTTAAAAAATGAAACTCTTTGGATACAAAAAAGTTTCAAAACTAAATGCTTTGAAACTTTTCTGATGTTATGCTTTAAATTTCTATTATAACGACTTCAAATAATCGGCACTTTTTTTCAACGCAATTTCAGGAGACTGCACCATATCTTGTTCCACAAAGAAATGATCAACTCCGTTTTGTTTTGCCGAAATAAGAATTTTAGGCAAATCAAACACCCCTTCTCCGCAAGAAGTCATATATGGAAAAAGACTAATCCACTGCGAAGGATCACCTCCATCACCTGCAAATCTTTTAGACTCTTTCATGTCTTTTGCATGTACCATTTTATATCTTCCTTTATGTTTTTCGAATAATTGAAGCGGATCAGCACCTCCAGCCATGGTCCAATATATATCCATTTCAAAATAAACCGAATTAGGATCCGTTTGGTCAAAAATAATATCTAAAGGCATAACTCCATTTACCTTATTTAAACCATATCCATGATTATGATATGCAAAACAAATTCCTTCTTTCTTAGCTGCATCACCAATTATATTAAATTTATCTGCAACTTTTTTGTAATCATCCAAGGTTTTTCTTTCTTCATAAGGAATAGATGGAAGTACTACATATTTTGCACCAATTAAGTTAGCCGTTTCGGCCAATGGCCCCATATTAGTTAACAATGTATCTAAATCAGTATGCATCGAAGGAATACTTATTCCGTTTGATTTTGCAGCTTTTAAAAAATCATTAGCTGATTTATTAAAGAAACCACTTCCTTTGAATCCTAATTGAGGAGTAACCGCATTCCAGGAAGCTTTTGCTTTATCAGTGCTAAATTCATATGGTCCAAAACATTCTACTTCTTCATATCCCATTTTAGCTAAAAGAGTAAAAGTGGCTTCAAAATCATTCTCTAATAATTTAGGCACGGAAAACAAACCCAAACCTACTTTATCAATTAACGGGGTTTTAGTAAATAGGCCGTTAGCATTTACTAAAGATGCTACTGAAAACAGTGCAGTACTTTGAAGAAATTGACGTCTTTTCATAAATAATAATTTTTAGCTTCTAAGTTATTATTTATTTTGAAATAATAAAAGGCTTAACTTTTTTAAATAAAAAAAGCCTCTCAATTACTTGAAAGGCTTAAAGTTGTGGTCCCACCTGGGCTCGAACCAGGGACCACCTGATTATGAGTCAGGTGCTCTAACCAACTGAGCTATAGGACCGGTTAAGAGTTTGCAATATTACTACTATTTTTTATTTGCCGCAACTATTTTTTAATTAGATTTTTTGATAATTGCCATTATTAACATTTCAAAAAACAAATACTCTGATTATTAAGATTCTATTCCAATCTTTCCTAAAATTATTATTTTATTTCTTGGCATAATTCAATAAGAACCCCATTTGTAGTTTTAGGATGTAAAAAAGCAACCAACTTATTATCTGCTCCTTTTTTAGGAATTTCATTCAAAATAACAAATCCTTCATTTTTTAATCGTGCTATTTCCGAAACAATATCATCTACATCAAAAGCGACATGATGAATTCCTTCTCCTTTTTTTTCAATAAATTTAGCTATTGGACTTTCTGGATTTGTGGCAGCCAAAAGTTCAATTTTATTCGGACCCGTTTGAAAAAAAGAAGTCGTTACTCCTTCGCTTTCAACTGCTTCAAATTTATAAGCGGCAACTCCAAATAATTTTTCAAATAATACATTTGAAGTTTCTAAATCCTTAACCGCTATTCCTATATGTTCAATTTTCTTCATTTTAATACGCAGAATTAAATACTAATATTTTTGCTTAAAATTAAACATTACAAACTAAATACATCGAAAGAAAAAGCAAAATATTCTGAAATCGTAAAACAAAATACCTCTAGTACTGCCCTTAAACTCCTCATAATATTTCAATAAAAGTTTCGATTACAATAAATATAATTGTTATTTTGTGGAATCTAATTTTTGATTCGTTATGTTGAAAAACAATTTTAAATATATCTATTTTTTACTATTGCTAGTTGTTGTTAGTTGCGCTAAAAGAGGCAGCATAACTGGCGGATTAAAAGATACTATTGCGCCAGTTCTAAAGGCAAGTTTCCCAAAAAACTTCAGTACAAACTTTAAAGGAAACGAAATTAAATTGACTTTTGACGAATACATCAAACTAAAAGATTTGAAGAAACAACTCATTATTTCACCACCAATGAAAAATGAGCCACTTATTTCGCCTTTGACTTCTAGCAAATATATTACGATAAAAATCAACGATACCTTAAACCCTAACACTACCTATAGCTTTAACTTTGGTCAAAGTGTCGCAGATAATAATGAAGGAAATACTTTAAACCAATTCAAATACATATTTTCAACAGGAAATAACATAGATTCATTGGCCATTGGCGGAAAAATAAAAGATGCTTACAACAAGGAAGTTGAGTCTTTTGTTTCCGTAATGTTGTATGAAGTAAATGAGACTTATAAAGATTCCGTAGTATATAATGAAACTCCCAGATACATCACTAATACATTAGACAGTTTAAAAACATTTAGATTAGAAAACATCAAAGCTGGAAAATACCTTCTGGTTGCCATGAAAGACTACAATAACAATAATAAATACAATCCTAAAAAAGACAAAATAGGCTTTCACAAAGAATTCATCACGATTCCAAACGACACCGTTTACGAACTAGAATTATTCAAAGAAACATCACCTTTCAAAGCATTCAAACCAAATCAGGTTTCAGGAAACAGATTAGTTATGCCTTATGAAGGAAATCTACATTCAGCAAATGAAAGACCAAAGATTGTCTTAAAAAACAAGAACGAAATCATTCCTACAATACTAACACAATTACCAAAAAAAGATTCCTTACAGATATGGTATAAACCTGTAAAAGCAGATTCTTTGAGTGTAGAAGTTAACAAAGACAAATACACAGGGTCGTTTAATTTCAAAATTAAAGACCAGAAAAAAGATAGCTTAAGCATTGTTGCTAAACCAAATGCAATATTAAATTTTAGAGATCGCTTTACTTTAGAAACAGCCACTCCATTAGTGAATTTTGACAAAGCAAAAATAAAAATACTAACTAAAGATTTAGTTGATGTTCCGTTTACTACCGAATACGATGAATTTAATCAAAAATTATATCTTGATTTCAAAAAAGAGCCTTCCGAAAAATATAATTTCACCTTATTACCCGGCGCTCTAACTGATTTTTATGAAAAATCAAACGATACGTTGCGCTTTAAACTAGAGACAAAAAGCACGGCTGAGTATGGAAATCTTAACGTTACTTTGGAAAATGTAAAACATTTTCCGGTAATAGTTGAATTGACAAATGCAAAAGGAGAAATAATAACATCTCAATATACGGAAAGCAATCCTGTAATCACTTTTAGTCTATTAGAACCCGCTTTGTTTTCGCTAAGAGCTATTTACGACGAGAATAAAAACAAAACATACGATCCTGGAAATTTTTTAGAAAAAAAATATGCCGAAGAAGTTATTTATTTTTCAAAAGAAATAGATGTTCGAGCAAATTGGGATGTGGAACAACCTTTTGACTTAAGCATTCCGTACATTCCAGAGAAAAAACCAAAAAAGAAAACAGAGAAAAAGAAACCTAATTCAAGACTATAAATTCTTTATTTCAAAAGAATCTAAATCATTCAGGAAACCTAATTTTTTTCTGGTTTCAAGCATATTATCTTTGTTTAATTCTACTATAAAAACGGCTTCTGATTCCTGAGGTTCTAAAATAGAATTTCCTAGATAATCAACAACTTGCGAATGTCCAATATATTCTAAATTATTACTATCAAGACCAACTCTATTTACTCCAATTGTATAGCACATGTTTTCGACAGATCTGGCTTTTATTAAAATATCCCAAGCATTAATTCTTGGCTTTGGCCAATTGGCAACATATAATAACAAATCATAATTTTCTGTATTTCGAGCAAAAACAGGAAAACGCAAATCATAACATACGAGCGGACAAATTTTCCAACCCAAATAATCTACAATTAATTTTTCTTTACCAGAAGTATAGACTTTGTCTTCTCCAGCAAGCGTAAACAAATGTCGTTTATCATAAAACTGCAACTCGCCATTTGGAAATACAAAAACCAATCTATTAAAGAAATTTTCGCCTTCTTTAATGATCAAACTTCCTGTTATAGCACATTTTTTGGCTTTCGCCAAAGATTGCAACCATTGCATTGTTTCCCCTTGCATTGTTTCGGCAACGGCAGAAGGATTCATTGTAAAACCAGTAGTAAACATTTCGGGAAGCACAATTAAATCTACTTGTTCGGCAAGGGCATTAATTTTTTCTTCGTAAAAATTACGATTGAATTTTGGGTCTTCCCAAACAATTGACGATTGAACTAATGCTACTTTCATTTTATAAAATTACAAATTTTCGTGCGATTTAATAAAACAAAAAACGCATTCAAATTAATGAATGCGTTTTAATATAAAATATTCTGAGATATTATTTCAAACTTGCAGATAAAAATTCTCTGTTCATACGAGCAATGTTCTCCAAAGAAATTCCTTTTGGACATTCTACTTCGCAAGCACCAGTATTAGTACAGTTACCAAAACCTTCTTCATCCATTTGACGAACCATATTCAATACACGGTCTGTAGCTTCTATTCTTCCTTGTGGCAACAAAGCATATTGTGAAACTTTAGCCCCAACAAATAACATAGCTGAACCATTTTTACAAGTAGCTACACAAGCACCACAACCAATACAAGCTGCTGCTTCAAAAGCTTTGTCTGCATCTTGTTTGTTAATAGGAGTTGCATTCGCATCGATAGTGTTTCCAGAAGTATTCACAGAAACGAAACCTCCTGCTTGTTGAATTCTATCAAAAGAAGTTCTGTCTACAATTAAATCTTTAATTACAGGAAAAGCTGCCGAACGCCAAGGCTCGATAACGATTGTATCTCCGTCATTAAACATTCTCATGTGTAATTGACATGTGGTGATTCCTGTATCAGGTCCGTGTGCACGTCCGTTGATGTATAAAGAACACATTCCGCAAATTCCTTCACGACAGTCGTGGTCAAATGCGATTGGTTCTTTTCTTTCGTTTACTAATTGTTCATTCAATTGGTCTAACATTTCCAAAAATGAACTTGCCGTAGAGACATCGTTCAATTTGTATGTTTCCATTTTTCCTTTTTCTTTGGAGTTTTTTTGACGCCAAATTTGAAGGCTTATATTTATATTTTTTGCTGCGCTCATAATCATATTATTTGTAATTTCTAGCTGCGATTTTAATAAACTCGTATTTCAATTCTTCTTTGTGAAGTTCCGATTTTGTAACATCGTATCCTTTGTTTTCCCAAGCTCCTACAAACGAGAAGTTTTCGTCATCACGAAGCGTTTCTCCTTCAGCATCTTGATATTCTTCACGGAAGTGACCTCCACAAGATTCTTTACGTTGCAAAGCATCCATAGCCATCAATTGTCCTAATTCGATGAAATCGGCAACACGAAGTGCTTTTTCTAATTCAGGATTCAATTCATCTGCACTTCCAGGAACATAAACTTCTTTGTAGAATTCTTCTTTTAAAGCAGCAATTTCAGCAATGGCTTCTGTCAGACCTTTTTCATTACGACCCATTCCTACTTTATTCCACATAATATGACCTAAACGTTTGTGGAAATGATCCACGGTTTTAGATCCATTATTAGATAAGAATTTATTGATTTGCTCTTTTACACTATTTTCAGCAGCTACGAATTCTGGCAAATCTGTAGAGATTTTTCCAGTACGAATATCATCAGCTAAGTAATTAGAAACGGTGTATGGCAATACAAAATATCCATCAGCTAAACCTTGCATCAAAGCCGAAGCTCCTAAACGGTTCGCTCCGTGATCAGAGAAGTTAGCTTCTCCTGCAACGAAACAACCTGGAATAGTCGATTGTAAGTTATAATCAACCCAAACTCCACCCATTGTATAGTGAACTGCAGGGTAAATTTTCATTGGAGTTTCGTAAGGATTCTCATCCGTGATTTTTTGGTACATTGTAAACAAGTTACCATATTTTTCCTCCAACCATTTTTTTCCTAAAGTAAGAATTTCTTCTTGAGAAGGATTGTGATTTCCTTTGGCGAAAGCCGTTTGTTTCCCTTTAGATTGAATTTCTGTAGAGAAATCCAAATAAACTCCTTCGTTAGTATCATTAGCCTCAATTCCGCGACCTTCATCACAAACTTCTTTACCTGCTCTTGAAGCAACATCACGAGGAACTAAATTTCCAAATGCTGGATATTTTCTTTCTAAGTAGTAATCTCTATCTTCTTCTGCGATTTGTGTTGGCTTTAATTTACCTGCACGAATTGCTTCTGCATCTTCTTTTTTCTTTGGAACCCAAATACGTCCAGAGTTTCTTAACGACTCAGACATTAATGTCAATTTAGATTGATTGGTTCCGTGTACAGGAATACAAGTTGGGTGGATTTGTACATAACAAGGATTTGCGAACAAAGCACCTTGTTTGTGAATTTTCCAACCTGCAGTTACGTTCGATCCCATTGCATTAGTTGAAAGGAAATAAACGTTTCCGTATCCACCTGTAGCAATAATCACAGCGTGAGCAGAATGTCTTTCTAATTCTCCAGTAATCAAGTTACGAGCAATGATTCCGCGAGCTTTTCCATCAACCTTTACCAACTCCAACATTTCGTGGCGGTTGTACATATCGACTTTTCCTAAACCAATTTGTCTTGACAAAGAAGAATAAGCTCCTAATAACAATTGTTGTCCTGTTTGTCCAGCAGCATAAAAAGTACGTTGTACTTGTGTACCACCAAAAGAACGGTTATCCAACATTCCTCCATAATCACGTGCAAAAGGAACACCTTGAGCCACACATTGGTCGATGATGTTTCCAGAAACTTCTGCTAAACGGTGAACGTTTGCTTCACGAGCTCTGTAATCTCCTCCTTTAATGGTATCATAAAACAAACGGAATGTACTATCACCGTCATTTTGATAATTTTTTGCTGCGTTGATACCTCCTTGTGCTGCAATTGAGTGCGCACGACGTGGAGAATCTTGGTAACAAAAAGCTTTTACGTTATAACCCATTTCGGCAAAAGACGCAGCAGCCGAAGCACCTGCTAATCCTGTCCCTACAACAATAATATCTATTTTTGGTCGGTTGTTTGGTGCAACTAACTTTAAGTGGTCTTTATAATCAGTCCATTTTTGTGAAATGTGACCTTCTGGTATTTTAGAATCTAGTTTCATTATAGATTGATATTAATTATTAAAATGATGAAATAGTGCAATGAAAATAAATCCAAAAGGAACTATAATTGCAAAAGCATAACATATTTTATGCAACGACTTTCCGATTTTATTATCGAAACCAATTGATTGCAAAGAGGATGTAAATCCGTGCCACAAGTGAACTGATAATAATAAAAACGCAACACTATACAATCCTGTACGAATAGGGCTTTCAAATTTAGCTACTAATTCCGTATAATATCTTGATTCTTCGATAGCGTTTACCTCTACATATTTGTAAACCATTTCGTGAACCCAGAAATCATAAAAATGTAATCCTAAAAATGCCAAAACCACTAAGCCTGAAATAATCATATTTCTTGATGCCCATGATGCATTAGCAGCTCCATTGTATTTTGCATAAGCAATTGGTCTTGCACTTCTATTTTTCAACTCTAAAACAAATCCCATAACAAAGTGAAAAACAACACCCACAATTAAAATAGGCTGCATAACAAATTGGATTAAAGGATTATACCCCATAAAATGAGACATTTCATTGAAAGCATCAGCACTGAAAACCGAAACCATGTTAATAAAAAAATGTAATGATAGAAACATAATCAAAAAAAGTCCAGAAAGAGCCATTGCAACTTTTTTAGCAATGGATGACTTTAATAATGTAGATTTTGCCATAAGAATTTGAATAAAATTTATAAAAGTTATGCAAAAATAAATGAATTAGGAAGAAACTACAACCTTTTCGTGGCTATTTATAATGATTTTAAAGTGTTATAGCCTTTCAACAAACAAACCCTTAAAAAACAGCACATAACACATTAATTATCTGTATTTTAGTTAAACAAAAGTGAATGAATTCTCTCTTTTTGATTTATGAATTCAGCTGATTTTATAGTTGTTTTTACATCAAAATTATGTAATTCGTAATTTCAACTAATTATTTGTTTGTAATCCGTAAAAACATTAAAAACTATATTTTTTATCTGTCTAAAATAATTGGAATTTGAGTAGGTAATTTTAACTTTACCAGTTAAAAAATTAGTACATGAAAATCGGAATTGACGCAATCGCTTTTGACGTTGCCAAAATACATTTACCTATAAAAACTTTGGCGAAAGCCCGAAATATAGAACCTGATAAATTAGAAAAAGGTTTAGGTTTAATCAAAATGACTTTGCCGGACACACATCAAGATACTGTTGTTTTTGGTGCCAATGCATTAACAAAGCTTATCGTTGAAAAT
This sequence comes from uncultured Flavobacterium sp., assembly GCA_963512955.1. GTDB lineage: Bacteria > Bacteroidota > Bacteroidia > Flavobacteriales > Flavobacteriaceae > Flavobacterium. Next base: position 40,023 of record CAUPOP010000020.1, read on the forward strand.
GACATCAATTTAAACGAAATCTCAAGAATATATGTTGGAACTGAAAGTGCTATTGATAGCTCAAAACCTATCGCATCTTACTTGATTAGCTTAATTGAACAAAAATTCGGAGAAGACCTTTTATCGGAATGTGACGTTGTTGACTTCACATTTGCCTGTATAGGAGGCGTTGATGCCCTACAAAATTGTATTGATTTTGTAACTTTAAATCCTAGCAAAAAAGCTATTGTCGTTACTACTGACTTTGCAAAATACGACTTAAATTCTACCGGAGAATATACACAAGGCGCCGGAGCATTAGCCATGCTTATTAGTACAAATCCAAGAATCATCGCTTTTGAAAACAATTGGGCAACAAGCACCAAAGGAGTTTTTGATTTTTTCAAACCTTATCGTACGATTTCTAAAAACGAATTAACAGGTGAAGAAAATAATCTGCCTTGGTTTGAAAATTTAGAAAGTGAAATAGAAATTCACAAAGACCAGCCAGTTTTTGACGGACAATATTCCAATCAATGCTATATGGACAGAACCAAAGCGGCCTATTTTTCATTCAAGAAAATCAAAAACACATCCGAAACTGTTTATGATTCATGGAAAAGCATCATTATGCATTTGCCGTATTCGTTCCAAGGAAGACGCATGTTATCTGAGATTTACGCTCTAGATGCGAGTTCGAAAATTATTTCTGGTGATGAATCTATTTCTGACTACCAAAACAAACTGAAGGAAGTAAGCAAGTCCGATGATTACAGAAATTTTGTTAATCAAAAACTTCAACCTGCTGAAATTGCTTCTTCTTTAATTGGAAACTTATACACTGGTTCTATTTTTATGGGATTGCTTTCAACTTTAGCACATTTTTATGATACAAAAGCTGAAATTTCGGGAGAAAAATTTGGATTTTTAGCTTACGGAAGTGGTTCAAAATCGAAGGTTTTTGAAGGCACCATACAACCTGATTGGAGAACTGCAATTGCTACTGTAGATTTATTTGAGACCTTAGAAAAAAGTCATGAAATTGATTTTGAAACCTATGAAAAACTTCATAAGAAAGAACAAAAAAACAGCGTTCAACTTCCAAAAAACGAATGGGTTTTAGACCGAATAGAAAAAGAAAGTCCAAACTTAATTGGAGCTAGATATTACAAGTGGGTTGATTAAATTCATTTAACACTTCTTAATTAAGCACAAAATATAACCAAAAGCAATTTGTTATATTTTGTGCTTTTTATTTAAAATTTATCATATTCATAACAAAAAACAATTTAATCTTAGTATTTTTGAGTACTTAAAAATACAACTCTAATTGTTATGAAATACCATCAAATTGACCGAAATTTATTTATAAAAAATCGTGATAAATTCATGGCTCAAATGAAGCCTAAAAGTGTTGCGGTTTTTAATTCTAATGACATATATCCTATTAGTGCGGACAGCACAATGCCTTTTGCGCAACACCGTGATATTTTTTATTTAAGCGGAGTAGATCAAGAAGAAAGCATTTTATTGCTTTTCCCTGATGCACCATACGAACACCAAAGAGAAATGTTATTCCTAAAAGAAACTAGCGAACACATTGCCATTTGGGAAGGGGAAAAACTAACCAAAGAACGTGCTTTTGAAGTTTCAGGCATCAAAACAGTTTATTGGTTACAAGATTTTAAAAAGATTCTGTTTGAAATGATGACTCATTCAGATACTATTTATATCAATACAAATGAACATTACAGAGCTACTATAGAAACGGAAACACGTGAAGCTCGATTTGTAAAATGGTGGAAAGAAAATTATCCAGCACATTCAGTAGCCAAAAGTAATCCTATTTTACAACGCTTACGTTCAGTAAAAGAAAGCGAAGAATTAGATTTAATTCAAAACGCATGTAACATCACTGAAAAAGGTTTTAGAAGATTACTTTCTTTTGTAAAGCCAAATGTTACCGAATACGAAATCGAAGCGGAACTAGTTCACGAGTTTATTCGCAATCGTTCCAAAGGTTTTGCTTATACGCCAATTATTGCTTCTGGAAATAATGCAAACGTATTACACTATATAGAAAACAACCAACAATGCAAATCAGGCGACTTAGTTTTACTTGATGTCGCTGCTGAATACGCAAATTATTCTAGTGATATGACTCGAATGATTCCTATTTCAGGGAAATTTTCTGATAGACAAAAAGCGGTTTACAATGCTGTTTTACGCGTAAAAAATGAAGCTACAAAAATGTTAGTTCCAGGCACATTATGGAAACAATATCATTTTGAAGTAGGAAAAATTATGACTTCGGAATTACTTGGTTTAGGACTTTTGGACAAAGCTGATATACAAAATGAAAACCCAGAATGGCCTGCCTACAAAAAATACTTTATGCATGGAACCTCTCATCATATGGGATTAGATACTCACGATTATGGAATATTAACAGAACCGATGCAGGCTAATATGGTTTTCACCGTAGAACCTGGAATTTATATTCCTGCCGAAGGATTTGGAATTAGACTAGAAGATAATGTTATAGTTCAAGAAAGCGGAGAACCGTTCAACCTAATGCGAAATATCCCAATTGAGGTTGACGAAATTGAGAATTTAATGAATTCTTAAATTACAGAAAAGAATCAAGATAAAAGAACAGACGGTTTGCAGGAATGTGAACCGTTTTTATTTTACTACATAAGTCAATAAGAAAAACTTAAATGACATATATCATTAAAAAAAATAAAAACCATATTTTTGCTCCAAGTTTAAAACGATGAATCAAATTTTTTACAAAAACACCAAAATATCTTATTCCGATATTGGAAAAGGAACCACCATTGTTTTACTTCATGGATTTTTGGAAAATAAAAATATGTGGCAAAAATTTGTCACTGATTTAAGTCCAAAATACCGCGTTATAACAATCGACTTATTGGGTCATGGCGAATCCGAATGTCTGGGATATGTGCATTCCATGGAAGATAATGCAGATGTTGTTCACGCAGTTTTATCAGAATTACGTATTCGAAAAGCCATTTTTGTTGGGCATTCTATGGGTGGTTATGTAGCTTTGGCTTTCGCCGAATTATATCCTCAAAACACAAAAGGATTGGTTTTATTAAATTCAACAGCAAGAGCAGATAGCGAGGAACGAAAAGCAAATCGAGATCGAGCTATTAAAGCCGTAAAACAATCCTTTGTGAATTTTGTTTCGCTATCCATTGCCAATTTATTCAGTGAATCCAACAGAGAACGACTTGCGTCAGAAATTGAAAAAGTAAAAAAAGAAGCTTTAAAAACACCACTTCAAGGAATCGTTGCTTCACTTGAAGGAATGAAAATAAGAAAAGACCGAGAGGTTTTATTACACCTTACTCCTTATCCTAAATTATTAATTTTAGGAGAAAAAGATCCCGTATTAAATTACGAAGAAACTAAAGAACAAATAGAAAACACAGCCGTAAAACTAGTCGCTTTTCCTGACGGACATATGAGCCATATTGAAAATCGAGGAGATTTATTAGTCATATTACTGGCTTTTTTTAAAAGTATTTAAATTATTTTCTCTTCAAAAGGAATGTTTTCATCTAAAATTTCGGTTAACAAAAGAACCATTTGTTCTAAATAATTATTCAAAATTTCTTCATTTATAATTGAATTAATGTCTTTATCTTCTTTAAAATTAAACGGAAGAAAACCTGCTTTTAAATTCTTAAAAGAAATAATTCCAGCTTCGATTGGCTTCCCTTTTGCTTCAGGTTCGTACATATAAGCATACGCCAAAACTTGAATGATTTTATCACTTTTAATATCTTCCGTCAATCCTTTCCATGATTTCAAAGTAACACTTGATTTTTCAACTTTACCAGTTTTATAATCGATAATTCTAATTTTTCCATTGCGCTCTTCAATTCTGTCCACATTCCCTTTTATCAATACTGGAAAAGGCAAATTAGGATGATTTAACGTGCGTTCAAAAGTTTGTTCCAAAGCAATTATTTTTATTGCCTCATCATTTTTAATACTTTCTAATTCTACATTCAAGAAATTTAAAACATTCCGTTTTGCAACTTCAAAAGCCAAAAGATTTCTTCCTTTTTTGATTTCGCCTTCTTTGTAAACCAATTTAAACTGTTTCAGAACCTCAGGCTCAATTTGTTTGAAACAATTTAAAATATCACTTTCCGAAATAAATTTACCAATAAAAGGTTCGTATAAAGCTTTCAATGTTTCATGAATAATCGTTCCTAATGTATTCAAAGCAATATTTTCCTCTACTTCTTCGACTTCACTAATGCGTAAAATCTTCTGAAAATAAAACTGAATCGGATTCCGAATATAACTCGTCAAAGCAGATGGAGAAAACCCTTTTTCGGCTATTTCTTTCAATCGCACCATCACACTTTCTGACTTAGGAATCACCATTGGCTGATAAGCCGTTTCAGGTAAAACCGCATTGTAAATTTCGTGTATCAACGTATGATTTTTTTGCTTTTCGACCTCTAATTGAGTTATGAATCTACTTTTTTCACCAGCATCAAGACCGTCGCCCTCGGTATTATAAAGCAAGTAGATGTTTTTAGCTCGTTGTAATAAATGGTAGAAATGATAGGTATAAATGGCGTCTTTTTCTTTGAATGTTGGCAAACCTAATTCCCGTTTCACATCATATGGAATAAAAGAATTTTGTGATTTACCTGCCGGAAATTTTCCTTCATTCATTGAAGTAACAATAACGGTATCAAAATCTAATACACGACTTTCTAACACTCCCATAATCTGCAAACCATTCAAAGGTTCCCCTTCAAAAGAAACTTCGGCCAAATCAATGACTTGTTTATAAATAGCGTACAGCGTTTCAATTTTATCGATATGTTCGTGTTTCGAATAGTAATTAATCAGCTTATTAATCACTTTGAAAATAGCAAAGACAAAAGACTTCGTTATTTTCTCTTCTTCATTATCGTTACTTAAATTATTCTTTATGGTTTGTAATAATATAGAAATAGTCTCTAATACAGGTATTGAACCTTTTTCCCATTTTTGGAATAACAACAAAAATAAATCACTAGGATTTGCATTCAATTCCATCAATTTATAATGCGCAATAAACGTATAATTATTTTGATTGATGGTATTTACAAGGACGCTAGTTTTCGCGTACGGCTCCACTAAAGGATGTGTCAAAATATCCAAAACATCTTTATAATACAAAACGTAACTTTTGTTATTTCTAGACAATGCATTAGTATGCATTTTGAATAATTTAGCTAACAAAATCTGAGCTGGATTATTTTTACTCGAATAACCCATAGTAATATTCAAAGCACCAACAGTTGATGGCAACGAATATAGAAGTGGAACCAAAAGATTTTCTTCACCTAGAACAACTGCTACCTTATCAAGCTTTCCTTCTGTCCCAAGACTTCGGGATTCATGGATAACATTTTCAATAATACTCCCAGCAATTTTGGCTTGGCCAATAGTTTTTGGAGTTCCAATAACTTGAATGTTTTTAGTTTGTGAAAAATCATTCACAATCCATTCAAAAGAATGCGATTTATAATGCTTCCAACTCTCTTTAAAACGGCGCACAAACAGTCCAGCATCATGATATGGATCATTTAGAAAAGTTTGGTCTACATCCCAATATATTTTGGCTTGGTCTGAAGCAATAAGGTGCTGAATTATTTTTTCTTCGGCAGCATTTAGTGCATTAAATCCCGCAAAAAGATATTGTTTGTTTTGTACTAAATTCGAAAAATGGTTTAAATTATTTACCGCTTCACGATAAATTAACCCTTGATATCCAATTCCTTTATTTAGTAAATGAGTATAAAGGGATTCATAATAATTAGGAAGTAATTTCCAAAAATCAACATACTTCTCTAATAATACCGTTTTATTCTCGACTTCGATTCCCCATTTTTTGATATCTTCTATGTCTTTCAAGTATGAAAGGACATGAGAGGGCTCTAATAAATACCTGTCAATTTCATTGAAATCTTGCAAAAGTGTTTTGGCCCAATTAGCAAACAATTCAAATGATTGTTGATTTGCTTTATCAGTAACCGACAAATAGACTTCATAAAACTCAAACAACAACTCAATAGGATCAATAGCACGAATCCCTGCTATATTTTGGATAAAATCCTCTATACTTATAATTTCAGGAGAAAGTATATTTGTCGTCACTTGATTTTTTAGTGCTTCAATCAAAAATATTTTTGCTCGTTTGTTTGGTAAAACTACAATTGTATCCGAAAGATTTTCCGAATAGTTTTCAATTAGAACTGAGGCTATTTTATCTAAAAAAGAAGTGTTTGTCATTTTATAAAAATAAAAAAACGCCTCGATAAATCGAGGCGTTTTCTAAAATATTTTAAAGGAAATTATTTTTGTAATTTCACTTCAGTTCTTCTGTTTTCAGCTTTACCTTTAGCAGTTTTGTTTGATGCAACTGGTGAAGTTTCACCAAAACCAACAGCATTAATATTGCTTGGGTTAATACCTCTTTCAATTAAAGCATTTTTAACAACATTAGCTCTAGCTTCAGAAAGTTTTTGGTTGAACGCATCTGAACCATCGCTATCTGTGTGTCCTTCAATGCTAAATTTAGCATTTGGATAATTTTTAAGAATAGAAGCCATTGCGTCTAATCTAGCAGGAACATCAGCAGATTTGAAAGTAGATTTACCTGAGTTAAAGTAAACTGCTCTTGCTTGAATTTTAAGATTATCTAAAGCTTCAGTAGTAACTTCAGGACATCCTTTGTTGCTAGCTGGACCAGCTACAGTAGGACAAGCATCATCTTTATCTATAACTGAATCTCCATCAGTATCTGGCCAAGGACAACCTGCGTTATCTTTAGGACCTGCAACAGTAGGACATTTGTCATCTTTATCAGCAACTCCGTCTCCATCAGCATCAGGACAACCGTTTAATGATTTAGGACCAGCAACTTCTGGACATGCATCATCTTTATCAGCAATTCCGTCTCCGTCAGTATCAGGACATCCGTTTAAAGCAGCTAAACCAGCAACTTCTGGACAAGCATCACTTGCATCAACAATTCCGTCTCCGTCAGTATCAGGACATCCGTTGAATTGTTTTAAACCAGCAACTTCTGGACAAGCATCATCTTTGTCATAGATACCATCACCATCAGTATCTTTACCTCCGAATTTGAAGATAAGACCAAGTGTGTGTTGGAAATGAGAAGGAGAATCAATTACACCATAGTAATCTACTCTGTCTCCAAATGATTTTTTGTATTTAGTAGCAAGCTCTAAACCAACAGTTTCTGATAACCATAAAGTTAATCCAGCACCTGGGTTTACAGTTCCGTAGCTATCTTTTCCAAGAAATACATAACCTCCACCTAAAGTTAGGGAAGGATCAATAATTTTAGATTTGATTAAATTCATGAAACTGTATTTTACAGTTGCATCAATACCATAATACATCAAATCTCCTGGATTAGTTACGATATAACCTCTAGAATCATGACCAGCAGCAGTTGGAGCAAAATATACAGCTTTGTTAATTTTGTTTACAGAACCAGAGATTCCAAAAGAAAAATTATCACCAACATATTTAGATACACTTAAATAAGATACAGAAGGAAGAACATTCCAATTGTCTTTAGTAGCGAATGGTTGAGAAAAATGACGATCTAGCCAATTATTTCCTCCACCAGCACTAGTTTTAGTGTCAACGGCGTTAACTCCAAAAGAGATAGCCCATGGGTTGTTACTGTCTTGTGCGTGAGATGTTAATCCCATTACCATCATTACAGCAACTAAAAGTTTGTTAAGATGTTTCATACTTAATTTTTTTAATTACAATTTAGTTAATTATCCACAAAAGTAACATGTAAATTCATAACGACAAAACGAAATGATAAAAAAACTTACAAAAATCACCAATTTCAGGTATTAAATAACCCCTAAATCACGACCCACTTCAATAAATGCGCTTATTGCTTTGTCTAAATGTACTTTAGAATGAGCAGCTGATAGTTGTACTCTAATTCTCGCTTTATTCTTAGGGACTACTGGAAAAAAGAATCCAATCACATAAATTCCTTTTTTTAGGAGCTCATTTGCCATAGTTTGTGAGAGTTTCGCATCATATAACATCACAGGAACAATTGCAGAATCCCCGTCAATAATATCAAAACCGGCCTTTTTCATTCCTTCTTTGAAATAATTTGTATTCCATTCTAGTTTATCTCGCAATGTGGTATCTCTTTCTAATATTTCAAAGACTTTTATAGAAGCACCAACAATAGCAGGAGCCAAAGAATTAGAGAATAAATAGGGTCTAGAACGCTGGCGTAATATTTCAATAATTTCTTTTTTGGCAGTTGTATATCCACCCATAGCTCCTCCAAGTGCTTTTCCTAATGTTCCCGTAATTATATCTACTCTTCCCATCACACTTTTTGCTTCAAGCGTTCCTTTTCCTGTTGCGCCAATGAATCCAGCGGCATGGCATTCGTCAACCATAACCATAGCATCATATTTATCCGCCAAATCACAAATTTTATCCAAAGGAGCTACCACTCCATCCATAGAAAAAACACCATCAGTCACAATTAATTTAAAACGACTTCCTGCTTCATTTGCTTTAATGAGCTGTTGTTCCAAATCTTCCATATTGCTATTTTCATAACGATAGCGAGCCGCTTTGCACAAACGAACCCCATCAATAATAGAAGCGTGATTCAAACTATCTGAAATTATAGCGTCATTTTCTCCTAATAAAGGTTCGAAAATACCACCATTAGCATCAAAAGCTGCAGCATAAAGAATGGTATCTTCTGTCCCATAAAACTCAGAAATTTTCTTTTCTAAGGTTTTATGAATATCTTGAGTTCCACAAATAAAACGTACCGAAGACATTCCAAACCCATGAGAATCCAATGCATCTTTAGCGGCCTGAATTACTTCTGGGTGCGATGACAATCCAAGATAATTATTAGCACAAAAATTCAAAACTTTCTCGCCAGTAGAAATCGTAATTTCTGCTCCTTGAGGTGAAGTAATTATTCGCTCTGATTTGAAAATTCCGTTATCTTCAATAGTTTGCAATTCTGACTGTAAGTATTCTTTGATTTTTCCGTACATTTTAAAAGTTTATTAAAGCCGTTATTTATTCTTTTTAATAATTGCTTACAAATTTACTATATCGATTTCTTTTCCTATGTATACCAATGCTTTTTTAACTACTTTGTATCCCATTTTCTCAATAGCATCTTGATAATTCTCCAATTGTTGTTGGTATTTAACATTATGCGTTCCAGTTTTGTAATCCAACAATAAAACTTCTTTGTTTTTAGTCAAAACCATTCGGTCAGGTTTTACGGTTTTACCTTCTTTTTGAATAATCGTTTGCTCATTCAAAACCTCATTACCTTCAGCAAAACAAATTGAAAGTTCTGGATGACTGACAATTTCTTGAATCGTTTGACAAACTAATTCTTCTTGATTTAAAGTTATTAATCCGTTTTCAATAGCCTTTGTGATTGCCAAATCAACATCTTCTTTAGTTTTCACAAAAGATAAAATTTCGTGAATAACGTTCCCATATTCTATAGCTTCTTGTTGGAGTGTTCCCCACATTAAAGCTTCTCGTTGTGCAATTTTTATATTCTTTGGATTCAAAATTTCTGAAACTAAAGGAATCGTTTTAGAAGTATCAATATGCTTTTTCTCAACAGACAGTTTCAATGGATTCCCAAATTCATATTCCAATTTATTTTCATCGAAATCGCCTTTATTAACTAAATAATTAATGAAAAAGGCACACATATTATTTTTTGGAACTTCTCCTTTATTAGACAAATTCATATTCGAAACAACATACAATTGCTCTTCAGATCGAGTTAAAGCAACGTACAAAACATTTATATTATCTAATAATTCTTCCTGCTTTTTCTGATTATAAACTTCCGCTGCTGCTTCTCCAAAACCTTCCACGGCGCTACTGTTATCTATTAAAACTTTTGGCAATCCAAAATCTTGTTCTTCAGCATCTAACCATAATTTATCTTTTGGTTTTCTATTGTAATCTTCCTCCGCAAAAGGAAAAATCACAACTGGAAATTCCAATCCTTTAGAAGCATGAATGGTCATAATTCGTACCGCATTGTTGCCCTCTGGTGATGGAATACTGAACTTCTCAGAATTTTTGTCCCAGAAATTCAAAAAATCCGAAATCCCCGCTTGATTCCGAATATCTCGTTCGAGAACAATATCCATAAAATACTGAACATAAGAATTACTATTTTTTGGATTCAGGAATTTAGAAACTATAACCTCAACCGCTTCATACAAGGATTTTTTTCTGATATTTTGAAAAGACAAACTCACGTTAAAACTCTCAAGCCAGGCCTCAAAATCCTTTTCGTTTGCATATCCCATTCCTTGTACAATAAAATCATTAATAGGCAATTTATCTTGACTATTTTGGGCTAAATAATATAGGAAGTTGGCTTTTGATTCTTTGTCAGAATTGTTTTTAAGATATTTTAATAAATGAATAATAAATCGAACTTCAGTGGCGTTTTTTATCATCAAAGTTTCTGATGACAAAAGTGGAATTCCTTGCTCTGTCAAATAATTAGCAACGGCAATTCCTTGACTACGTTTTCTAGTCAAAATAACAATATCCTTATATTCGAAACCTTGTTTTACTACTTTTTGAATGGTATTCAACGTTGCTAAAACATACAAGTCGGTTTTATCCAATGCTTCTTCTTCTACCGAAGCTTCAGAATTATCATCTGTTTTTTCGACTTTTGGAATAAAAGAAATATTGACGTAGCCACCCGTTTTATCATTCGTTTTTTGATGACTGTGATTTTCATACAAATCTTTATAATCCAAATGCTGGAATTCATTCGACAACAATTTAAAGAAATCATTGTTAAATTCGATTATTTGAGAATAAGAGCGGTAATTTTTATCTAAATGTTCTAGCTTTTTATCCGGATTATTGAATGGATTTTCGGCTTTACTCAACTCTATAAATTGTTCCGCTTTTCCACCACGCCAGCGGTAAATAGATTGTTTTGGATCACCCACAATCATCAAAGTTCCTTTTACTCCAAAATCATCCTGGCCAGAAAGCGCATTGTCAATCAGCGGAATCAGATTTTGCCATTGCATTTCGGAAGTGTCTTGAAATTCATCAATAAAAAAATGCCGGTAGCGTTCGCCCAATCGTTCATAAATAAAAGGCGCTGGCTGATTCTGAATTTCACGATGGATAATTGCATTAAATTCTGAAATAGAAAGCACATTTTGTTCTTCCTGAATCTTGGCTAATTCGTTGCTGACCGTATTTAGTAGTGACAAAGGCGTAATGTTTTTCAAGAACGCTTTATAGAAATATATCTTTTCGAAAGTTTTGTAAACTTTACCTAGAAGTTGCAACAAATCAGGAATTACACCTTCAATAATAACGCTGTCTTTGGCGGTTTTATTGATAGCAACATCATCAAATTCGTGAAAAGTTTTATTTTTTGGATTGAATTTACCTTGTTGAATACTCGTAATATGATTAGGAAAAGTACCTCGAGAAAAGGATTTTACATCAATTCCATTTTTTTCGATTAACGCATAGGCTTCGTTTGCTAACTCAACTGTTTCTTTCTCTAAAACCTTGCAGATTTCGGTCAATTTATTTTTTATTTCGACGAATTCAGTAATGGATTTGTCTTGAAAATGCGTGATTTCATTTCGGTTATTTTCATTTAAAACCAATCGACCCGTTTCAAGAATTTCACGAGAAATATCCCAGGACTTATCATCGTCCGTTTTTTCCATAGTAAAATCAATGAGTAACTTAGTCAAGGTTTCGTCTTCTCCAGCTTGAGCAATAATGGCATCTACCGCTTCAATCAACAAGTTCTCTGTATCCAAAGTAACTTCAAAAGTCATAGGTAAATTCAAATCATGTGCAAAAGCCCGAATTACTTTGTGCGTGAATTTATCAATAGTCGAAATATCAAAAGCAGCATAATTATGAATAATATGCTTGATGATTTGCTGTGATTTGGTTTTGATTTGGACAATAGACAATTCCGTGTCAATGTTTAAATCCCGCATCAAATCCTGCGCTTTTTCATTAGGTTCCTCTTTTGCAAATTCAGAAAGATTGCCTACGATTCGGCTTTTCATTTCGTGAACCGCTTTGTTTGTAAACGTAATGGCGAGAATGTTGCGATAGGCATCATTTTTTGGCGCTACTAATATAATTTTCAAGTATTCTTTAACGAGTGCATAGGTTTTTCCGGAGCCTGCCGATGCGTCGTATATAGAGAATGAATGTCTTTGCATTTTGATATTTTTTTTGGACAAAATAGATTTTAAACCATATGTGTCATTTAAGAAAAAAATTTAGAATATTCGGATTTCACTCCTTATTGTAAATAATATTAATTCCAGTAAACCCTAGCCCTGATGGAAACGGCATCCTTTTTATAAGGTGATTTTTCATCACCTTATAAAAAGATATAGTGAACAGCAGGAAATAGCTTCTAAAAATACCCATATTAATAGGTTACTTTTAAAATATGTCCCGAAACTTCGGGATAAAACTTAAAAGTAGTATTTTTGCAGCATGGAAACAAATAGACAGAAAAAAATAGGTGGGGTTATCCAAAAAGATTTGGTTGACATTCTACAAGGTGAAGTGAGAAAAAACGGACTTACAAATTTGATAATTTCGGTATCCAAGGTTGTTGTAACATCAGATTTATCTGTGGCAACTGTACATTTAAGCATTTTCCCTCAGGATAAAGCAAAGGAAACTCTAGCGGCAATTAAGACTAATACGACTCTAATCAAACATGATTTGTCTCAAAGAGTGCGTTTGCAATTAAGAAAAGTACCAAATTTGGTTTTCTTTATTGATGATTCTTTGGACTATATTGAAAAAATTGATAATGCCTTGAAAAACCAAGAAAATCCTATAGAAAATAGAGATCTTCTAGAAAAACGCAGACATTCATAAACTTGAATTTCCCCCTTTACATAGCCAAACGCTATATTCTTAGCAATAGTAAAAACAATGCGATTAATATTATCAATCGGATTGCGAGTTTAGGAATTATTGTTGGAGCTTTGGCTTTGTTCGTCGTTTTATCCGTTTTTAGTGGATTGAAAAATTTTAGTCTTTCGTTTACGAATGAAATTGATCCAGATTTAAAGGCGAGTTCCACTCTTGGAAAATCTTTTTTTATTTCTCCCTCACAAGAAAAACAAATAAAAGAAATTGACGGCATCGCCTCCTATTCTAAAATAATTGAGGAACGTGTTTTATTTACTTTTAACGGAAAGCAAGAGGTTACTTACTTGAAAGGAGTTGATCCCAACTTTAGGAAAGTAAATGCTATTGAAAAAAAACTTTTTAACGGACAATGGCTCAAACCTGACACCTATCAAGTAGTGGTTGGTTACGGAATTGCTCAGAAATTCTCGATGGGCTTGCTTGATTTCAATCATCGATTGGAAGTTTTAGTTCCAAAACCAGGAAAAGGAGCTATCGAAAATCCAGAACAAGCTTTCAATAAAACGGACATAATTCCTGTGGGCATTTATGCTATTAGCGAAGATTTAGATTCAAAATATGTTTTTGCCGATTTGGGTTTAGCCCAAGAATTATTAGAATACAAAACCAATCAGGTTTCTGGAATTGAATTTAAGCTAAAAAAAGGAGCTGATGAAGCGGTTGTAAAAGACAAACTACAAGCTATTTTCAACAATAAATTGACCCTAAAAAATAGAGCACAACTCAACGAATCTCTTTATAAAATGTTGAATACCGAGAATATTGCGGTGTATTTAATTTTTACTTTGGTCATTGTTGTGGCACTTTTCAACTTAATTGGCGCACTGATTATGATGATTTTGGATAAAAAAGGAAACCTAAAAACCCTTTTTAATTTGGGAACTGAAATCAAAGATTTACGCAAAATATTCCTGCTTCAAGGAACTCTACTCAGTGTTATTGGCGGAATTATTGGTTTAGTTTTAGGAATTATCATTGTGCTATTGCAGCAGCAATTTCAATGGATTATGATTACACCTACACTGGCGTATCCCGTGGTTTTCTCTCTAGAAAACGTATTGATTGTTATGGGAACTATTGTCTCACTCGGGTTTATGGCATCTTTGATTGCAAGTAGTCGCGTGAGTAAGAAGTTGTTGGACTAAATCAAAAAATCGCGAATTCGCGATTTTTGCTTTTATTTTATACTATAAAATTTAAACCACTTCGTAACCAGCATACGCTTCTTCAATCTCATTCAAAGCAGCAAACAGCTCTTCAGGATGATCTAGCGTTACTAGTTTTTGTTTGTAGGGTTTAAAGGAATGAATTCCTTTAAAATAGTTAGTATAATGAGGACGTGTTTCAACAATTCCGAGTCTTTCACCTTTCCATTCCATTGCCCAAGTCAAGTGATTACGAACGGCTTCAACTCTATCTATAACAGTAGGTTTTGCTAAATGTTCACCTGTATTGAAGTAATGTTTTATTTCGTTAAAAATCCAAGGATAACCAATGGCTGCACGACCAATCATGATTCCGTCAATTCCGTATTCCTTTTTATATTGCAATGCTTTTTCTGGAGAATCAATATCTCCATTCCCGAAAATAGGCATCGTGATTCTAGGATTGTTTTTGACACGAGCAATATGCGACCAGTCCGAATGGCCTTTATACATTTGGGTACGAGTTCTGGCATGTATGCTCAAAGCCGCCACACCAATATCTTGTAAACGCTCCGCAACCTCATCAATATTGATGGAATTATCATCCCAACCCAAACGTGTTTTTACGGTTACTGGCAAATGCGTGCTGTCAATAACGGCTTTTGTCAAACGAATCATTAAATCAACATCTTTCAGTACTCCAGCTCCAGCACCTTTACAAACAACTTTCTTTACGGGGCAACCAAAATTAATGTCAATCAAATCAGGGTTTACTGCAGAAACAATTTTGGAGGACATGGCCATAGCTTCTTCATCACCACCAAAAATCTGGATTCCTACGGGACGTTCGTAATCAAAAATATCTAATTTCATTCGGCTTTTAATGGCGTCACGAATTAATCCTTCGGAAGAAATAAATTCCGAGTACATCAAATCAGCACCATGTGATTTACACAACCTGCGAAAAGGCGGATCGCTTACATCTTCC
>CAUPOP010000021.1:0-52149 GCA_963512955.1 uncultured Flavobacterium sp.
TCCTTTTCCGTCAACTCCATTGGTCCCATTTGTTCCCGCAGTACCTGTTGCCCCAGTTGCCCCTGTTAAATCTGAAGTTGTGAAAGTAGTACCATCGGTATAGGTAATTGTAAAAGTTCCATTTCCATTATCAACCGTACTAGTGATTCCTTTTCCGTCAACTCCATTGGTTCCATTTGTTCCTGCAGTACCTGCGGTACCTTGTGCTCCAGTTGCCCCTGTTAAATCTGATGTTGTAAAAGTAGTTCCATCGGTATAGGTAAAAGTAAAAGTTCCATTTCCATTGTCAACCGTACTAGTGATTCCTTTTCCATCAACTCCATTGGTTCCATTTGTTCCATTAGTTCCTGCGGTACCTTGTGCTCCAGTTGCTCCTGTTAAATCTGAAGTTGTGAAAGTAGTACCATCGGTATAGGTAATTGTAAAAGTTCCGTCTCCATTATCTACTGTACTGGTAATTCCTTTTCCATCAACTCCATTGGTTCCATTTGTTCCCGCAGTACCTGTTGCGCCATTTGCTCCTGTTAAATCTGAAGTTGTGAAAGTAGTACCATCGGTATAGGTAATTGTAAAAGTTCCATTTCCATTATCAACCGTACTGGTGATTCCTTTTCCATCATCTCCATTGGTTCCATTCGTTCCTGCGGTACCTTGTGCTCCAGTGGCTCCTGTTAAATCTGAAGTTGTGAAAGTAGTACCATCGGTATAGGTAAAAGTAAAAGTTCCGTCGCCATTATCTACCGTACTGGTGATTCCTTTTCCATCAACTCCATTTGTCCCATTTGTTCCTGCAGTACCTGTTGCTCCTGTTAAATCTGAAGTTGTGAAAGTAGTTCCATCCGTATACGTAAAAGTAAAAGTTCCGTCGCCATTATCTACTGTATTGGCAATACCTTTTCCGTTAGATCCGTTGGTTCCTGCAGTACCTGTTGCTCCTTTTGGTACATTAATAGTTATAGGAGTACCACTTTCATTTGTAAAAGTTATAGTTCCGTTTCCATTATCAACTAATGTTGTGACAATTTCTGAAACTGAAGTTGCTAATCGATACCATTTATTGATATACCAATAATAATAACCAGGTGTTATGTCTGCAATAGTTTGGGTATTAAATACTAACAAACTATTCACATTTCCATTAATAATTGTTGTAGCATCTATTGTGCTAATTAATGGAACCCTTGGTATTAAAATACCTTTGTTTTCTGAAACCACATCAAGTTCAGATGATGTGTTAGGCAAAGAAGTTCCAACTCCTACTTGCCCATAACTACAAAAACCAACTCCTAAAAAAAGAAGTATTAAGTAATAATTTTTCATAATAATTTTTTAAAAAATTTCATATTATAAAATACAATAAGCTTGTATCCTTAAAACTTAGATTTCGTCAACCCAATAAAAAGCAACACAAGACATTATCCTTTTATTCAGAAGCAAATGTAAACCCAAGAAAATCAGTATACTGTAGTACAAATGATCTTATTTTGTAGAATTATTTCTACAAAATAAGATCATCAATTATTGCTGATATTTAAATTGAGATAAGAAGAAAGAAAATTTAATTTTTAAAAAATAAATTACAAACAATTCAACAAGAGCTACATATACAAAAAAGGTATGTAGCCATTGAATCAAGGATCTCTAAAAATCAATTGAGAGTTTGTGAAAAACAAAAAAAAATTTGTACCTATATTAAAAAAGTAGCTTTTTTAATACAATTGATTAAAAGAATTTTCTTATTTAGTTTTACGAGAATTGTTATTTAAAATATGGAGATGAAAATAGAAATTACAATAAACATTTAATTAATCTGTTGTATCAAAGTACAATTCAAAAATTTTAATTAAAGCTGCTAAATTATCAATACCAAGCTTTTCAAAAACTCTATTTTTAAAAGTACTAACTGTAGTTTTTTTGATATGCAACAAATCTGAAATTTCAAGATTACCATA
Source organism: uncultured Flavobacterium sp. (assembly GCA_963512955.1). GTDB lineage: Bacteria > Bacteroidota > Bacteroidia > Flavobacteriales > Flavobacteriaceae > Flavobacterium. The sequence goes on from CAUPOP010000021.1 coordinate 1,953, forward strand.
TCCCTTAATTAATAATCTTGCAATTTCCACTTCTCTATTAGAAAGCTGTTCTAATGGATTACTTGGTTTTTTTGACATATAGGAATCTAAAATTCTATCTTTAACATTTTGAGTAATGTATTTCCCTGATAAAATCATAGTATTAATTGCAAGTTTCATTTCATCTTCACTACATACTTTATTCAAATAACCAGACGCTCCTGCCTTTAAAAACCTCATCGCATAAATTTCTTCATCATATGCTGTAAACATCAAAATTTTAATGTCTGGTTGCAAAATTTTAACTTCTGAAATAATATTTAAGCTATTTCCGTCTGGGAAATTGATATCTAAAATCAATAAATCTATCTTATTTTCTTTAAGCACTTTAAAAGTCTCCTTAAAAGTCCCTGACTGATATATTGTTGCATTTAAAAACAAGTCGCTAATGACCAAAGAAGCACCTTGCCTCACAACTCCATGGTCATCGGCTACTAAAAAACTATAACTATTTGATGATTTCATCTTATTTAATAAATTTAAATTTGTCTTGTTTACAATTTTTATAACTCGACAAATATTGTTTTAAACCAATATACTTTTAGAAAATTTAAACTATAGTATATTTTCTATATTTATATTTCGTTTAAAATCAGATTAAAACTGACCTTTGTCTCTATACCTTCCTTGCTTTCAATTTTAATTTCACCATTAAATAATTCAACTATTTCTTTACAAAGATTCAATCCTAATCCTACTCCCAAATCATTCACTTTTTCAGAAACTGTACCTTGAAAATAAGATTCAAATACATTTTTCAAATCATCTTCTGAAATACCTGCTCCGTCATCTTTAATCTCAACTTTTAAATTTAATTCATAATCTGAAATTTTCTCAATATCAACTATAATTGATACTAATCCGTTTTTTGTGAATTTATTAGCATTACCTATTATATTGTAAAAAAGCTGATGGATTTTTGCCGCATCAGAATACACTTCACAATCTGAATTTAAATTAGTATTTAATTCTATCTTATTTCCCTTTGTCTCTAACAATGAAGCCATAGAAGAAACTATTTGAATAATTTCCGTATTTAAATTAAAGTTTTTACATTTTAATTGAAGTGCTTTTTTTTCATCTTTTGAATATTCTAAGATTTGATTCGCTAAAAGAAGTAGTGAATTTGTTGTAAATTGAATCGATTTAAAAGTTTCTTTTATTCCAACATCTTTGACAGATGCACTTACTTTTTCACTATAAATAGAAATAATACTTAAAGGAGAACGAATTTCATGACTTATCATCCCCATAATTCTATTTTTAAAATTTAAGCTTTGACGAATTAAATTTTGCGCATTAGTTAATTTCTTTTCATACTCGAATGCTATATGAGTAAAACTAAAAAGTATAATTGAAATGATAAACATTAAAATTATTAATGCTATTATAACATAACTTCGAACTGATTTGTTGATTCTAAATTGATCCTGGAAATTTTTCTGACTACTCTTCTGAAGCATATTAGCATCACTACTATATTTAGGTAGTAGATTTTGACTTAGCTTAAATATTTTATCATTGAGTTTTAATAGCTTTAAATCTTCATTTCTTAAGTCAATAAAATTTTTCTTTAAATTACTAAATTCTTTTTCATAATATTTATTTGTCATCAAAAATATTCCAGCAATTTGGTCTTCTATACTACCCGATGTAACTTTATCTTTATACTTCATGGTAATAGTTACATTTAACCTTTCTTTTTGTACCTCAGATTTTCCCGCTATTGCATTTCCTAATCTTGAAAACAATCCTTTTTTAGATACGCTGTCAATCTTCATATCAGATTTAACTTTAATACTATCTAAAATTTTCTTGAACTCAAATTTTCTGAATTTAAAGTTTTTTACAAAATCATTATCATTAGGCTGTATCTGTTTATTAATGATAGAATCTATTACAGATTCTAAAGTAAAAATATTTGATTGTACGCTATTTTTTTTAGTTAAAATGTTTTTAAAAGTCTCATTATTATTAGATACAACTTTAAGACTATCAATAAACTGCCTCATTTCATATAATGACGAAGCATACTTTTTTAATGAAACTTCATCTTTATAATTAATGTAAAGATTAAAATATTCTTGAGAATCAATAAAGGAACTATTTACTTTATTTGTATAATAAGCTATCTTATTGGCTGAAGATATATCACTAAATGATTTTGAGAGCTTTGACTCATTTTTAGTTTCATTATACCAAATCACAACTACTAAAATTTGTATAAATAGTACACAAATCAATAAAACATAATGAATCGCTTTTCTATGCTCAAATTTTAGCATAACAAAAGATGGGAAGGTAAAATATTTTCTAATCACAATTATTGTTTTTTAATAAAATAAAGAATCAGAAAATACCAACTCAAAATTTAATTTATTGGTTGAAAAAGAATTATGAAGTTTAATTTTTTAAACTAAATTATCTTTATCGAAAAAAATCCTTGTTAATTAAATAACAAAAAACAATAGGTTATTTTAGAATATTTATTATTAAATCTCATATCAAGTTAATAATAACATATTTTAAAAGTGATTTGGGAAAAACTTTTAAATGAAAGCAAAAATTATTCAATTTTATTGTACAAAAACAAATATATCAATTTTTACAAGCTATACTAAAAAATTATTGTTTTTTATATTTAAATTAAAAACATAGTTGTAAAAATAATGTCATTTTCTACAATAATTTGTAGAACATTGACGAGATACATGTAGAACTTATTCTACATGTAGAATTATTAATTTCAATGTTATGAAAGCTACAAATAGCTTTCTGCTTTTAAAATTCTTTTAGACTGATCATCTATTCCAGCGTCAATAGCATTCTTCTTCACAAACTCTATTGCTAAATCGCGTGAAATTTTATCTTTATACATAACACTTGAACCGATAATTTTTCCATTAAATGATTTTAGATTAAAATAAGATTCATTATTAATGGACCTTTTGCTTTTGAACTTTGAATTATCTTGTGAATTACGCTTAATGGATTCAATTCCATTGATACACATTGTTTTTCTGGTATAACTACCACTTTTAAGAACTATGTCTCCACTTTCGTCTACAAAATCAAATCGAAACTCTCCATTTTTTTTGCTAATTATAAATTTTTCCATTCTAAAATCAATTATTATACTGTTTCTTATTTAAATTAAATGATAAAACTATAAGAGTTAATCGCTAAAAATAATTTTAAACGAAGTTCCTACTCCTACTTTACTTTTTATGCTTATTTCTCCTTTCATTGCCTCAATTTGTATTTTTGTAATATAAAGACCTATTCCTTGAGCATTTTCATTATTATGAAACGTTTTATACATTCCGAATAATAAATGCCCATATTTATCTAAATCTATCCCTAAGCCATTATCTGTTACAGTCAATATTTTTTTACCATTTTCAATAAAAAAATTAAATTCAATAATTGGAGATCTATCTGGATGAGCATATTTTATAGCATTTGTACTAAAATTTAACAAAACACTTTCAAGATAAGCGGCGTTAAAATTTATAATTGCATCATCAGGAACATTATTAATAATAGTAATTTTCTTTTCTTTTCTATAAGCATTAATTACATTACTATTGTTTTTTAAAAATGCACTTAATTTCAACGGCTCAACTATGATATCTAAGTTATTTTGAATTGAAATAATTTTAGATAAATGTAGAATTGTGTTGTTTAAATCATTTGACACCGTCCTAACATGCGTTAATGTTTCTTGTTTTTTATAAATATTATCCTCTAAGTCAATAATATCTAAAAGCAATTTAATGTTCCCCGCGTGTGAGTTCAAATTATGAGAAACAATATGAGAAAAATTTAACAATCTACTATTTTGAGCACTATATAGCTTTATCATTCGCAACAAATCCAATTCTTTTTCTTTTTGAAAAGATATATCTGTATGGATTCCCAAAACCCGTAATGGTTTTCCATCAGCATCACGTTCGATAACTTTTCCTCGATCCATAATCCATTTGTATTTTCCAGTTGAAGTAAGCACCCTATGAATATTCTCATAAAATGGTGTTTTATTATCAAAATGTTCATGTATGGTTGAATAATATTTCTCTAAATCTTCTGGATGAACAATGTTATCCCAACGTTCTGGGGCATCAAAAATATCCGCAGAATCCTGTTCAAGTATTTTCAAAGATTCTGAAGAATAAAAAACCTTGTTTGTTCTTAAATCCCAATCCCAAACTCCTGCATTTGAAGCTTCTAAAGCAAATCGAAATCGATCCTCTGAAAATTCAAGTTTATACTTTTCAAATTTAAGATCCGTAATATCTAGTATTGTGCCATAAAAAATAACTTTACCATCTGCTTGCAACTCTGTTTTTGAAGAAATCTTAACCCAACGTAATCCTTTTTTGGGTAATAAAACTCTAAATTCAACTTCCCATTTTTTTATGTTTAATCTAGCTACTAGAAAAGATTGCTGGACTAAATCTTTATCTTCAATAAATATTCTATCATAAATACATTTCGCAATATCTTGAGATTTTTTTTTAGATTGCAATTCAAATATTTCAAAGATTGCTTCATTTGCTAAAAGCACATCGTAATTATTGTTATTTGAAATAACAAATGTGAAAACTATATCTTTAATTTCTTCTAATAGTTTTTCATAAAAATCACTCTTTTTAAAATGACTCTCAACTTTGGTGAAATTTAATTTCATATTATTTTTTAAATTAGGTTATAATCATTGTTAAATTACAATCAACAAAACCAATGGAATCATTTTCAATTTATTTAAGAACAATTCAAAAAGCTATCAAGCTTTAGCAAAATATCACCTCCCAAAATTAACTCCAACAAAATCAATCATTTGTAGAATATTGAATGTTTTTTTATAGAATTAATTCTACAGAAAATTATTATAAATATTTAAAAGTCTAGATTTATAATGCTATATGAAATAAAAAAAGGTCCAACTTTTTAAATAAAAGTTGAACCTTTTTTTATTATTTATTACTATTCTTGAGTACTAAAATATTATATTATTATGCAATTTATCTACCAAAATCATCTTGCAAACGAACTATATCATCTTCGTTAGATGGATTCTCAGGATCTGTATGTTGCCAAATTTCCGCTACTATTCCCCATGAATCCAATCCTATTAAGCGATGACGTTCACCCTTGTCCATTTTGATAAAAGTACCTGGCGAAAGTTTTTGAATTTCTCCTTCTTCATCTGTTAAACTCGTTTTTACACCTACAACGCCTGAAAGTATCTTCCAGATTTCTGCTCTACGATAATGAAATTGCCATGACAAACGTTTATTAGGTGCTACCACTAAAATTTTTGGGCTTAACTTATTTGTAATTCTGATTGTATCCATTTCAAGATGTGGAAAAAATTTACTTGCAAAAGCTACGGCTTGATTTTCATCTATAACAAAAAAGCCTCCCCAAGGACGAGTTTCATCTTGCTTTATAACAGTGAAATTTTCTTTTTCCAATGCTGCTGAAATTTGCTCAAAAACAGCACTTTTTTCTAAACTATTTGGTATATTAAAATTCATTTTTATTATTTCAAAAAGTAAAAAGTATTCGATTTATATAATTTTTGCTATTTCTAGTTTTTATAAAAAAAGAATAATTTGATATTAAAATTATCTTTTTCATAAGAATTCATAACTCTTCAGGTTCTTTGAGCAATCAAAATTTATCCCAAGGTAATGGCTGTTTCTTTCAAAAGACTGGGCAAAGATAATTCATTCTTCAAATATCCAAGCAAATCATATTTTGAATATTGAAACACTTTTTATTGGTTAACAGAAGTGTCGACTTCTAAAAATAATTATGAATCGTTTTTGAATTATGTTTTGAACTGATTATTCTTGCACAAATAAAAAAACTCCTTTATCCCAAGTGATAGAATTTTTGAATCAGATAATTAATAACTAGATACAACAAAGTAAGAACCACAAAAAATGAAATAAAGAAACAAATTAAGTTTATAACAATATTAGGTAAAACTCTCAGTTGAGAGGGGACATAAGTGGGTTCACGATGAAGTCTTTCGCGAACATTCTGTTTTACTAATTTGAGTTTCTTTTTGATAATGGTGTAATTAATAGTTTATTCTAATCTATAATTTTCAATATTATTATAGCACTCTAAAATTAAGCAATTAAATTTAATAACCGCTTACTTGAATTGCTCTTTAACAAAAAAATACAGATTCTAGAAGAAGGAAAACTATCTATTTTCCGATTGAAAACTATCAATTTCAAACTTCCAATCCAAGTTATCCTTATACCACAATTGCCCTTTTTGAACTACAAGAGGACAATCAAAATTATTAGTATAAAGTGCACCAGTTCCCAATCCTTGAGGCATGGAATTGTGTTGCAAAAAAGTCCATTGTGCAATTGCATTTAAACCAATATTACTCTCTAAAGCAGACGTAATCCACCACCCTATATTATACTTTTCTGCTAAATTAATCCATTCTTTTGTACCTCGAAATCCACCAATAAAACTAGGCTTTAAAATAATATATTGAGGCTTTATTTTTTGTAACAATCGCTCTTTATCTACTAGTGTAAACACTCCTATTAACTCTTCGTCCAAAGCAATTGGAAAAGGGGTTGTTTTACACAGTTCTGACATACTGTCAGTGTTGTTTTTTTGTATCGGTTGTTCTATGCTATGTAATTTAAATTCAGATAATTGATTTATTTTATCTAAAGCTAATTCTTCACTAAAAGCGCCATTAGCATCAACCCTAATTTCAACTTGTTCTGGACTAAAATGTTCTCTTATAAATCGTAATAATTGAAGTTCTTTATCAAAATCAATAGCGCCAATTTTAAGTTTTATACACGAAAAACCATCTGCTAATTTTTCTTCAATTTGTTGCTTCATAAAAGCCTCTTCCCCCATCCAAACCAAGCCATTTATAACAATTGATTTTAGCCCTTTTGTAAAGTCTGAAGGAAAGAGTAAAAAAGGCTTCTCGCTATCCAAAGATTGAAATGCCATTTCGACCCCAAACTGTATAGAAGGAAACTCGATCAAAGCTTCCCAAAGCCAATCTTTTCCATGATGAATATTAGCGCAAACCCATTCTAATTTAGCTTCATAATCTGGTCTGTCGTCTATGCTTAATCCTCTCAAAATTCCACACTCGCCTATCCCTTTTTTACCTTCATTTTCTATGATGATAAACCAAGTTTCTTTTTCGGTCATAATACCGCGAGAAGTTCCAGAAGGGCGTTTGAAATTGAGTATATATTTATGATATGTTGCTTTCAAAATAGTGTTTTGAGTTTTAGGCTTACAATTAATTTATGAAAATTTACTTTTCGATTAACTTCAAAACTTTTTCGAAATTCTCATTTTGAACCCCTACTTTCTTGAAATTTTCAAAATCTAGTTTTGTTTTTTCGACCCAACTCAAAGTATCTGTTACGTTTTGAAATTGGTATTTTTTATAAATTAATTTAGCCGATTTAAAATTATCATTCAATAAATACGCATGCGCCAAATTGAGCTTTATTAACAACTCTGCATCATCCAACTTCTCCCCTTCATTCAAGAATTTAATAGCTTTACCATATTGCTTAGTCAAAAGATAACTAGTCCCAATAAGGTTATAATCTAACGCATTAGCTTTACCATCATTGATTATTGTTGTCAATTTAGTAATTACCTGCCCGTACTTTCCTTGTTTAGCAAAATTCAAAGCTTCTTTACGCAAACCTGAATATGTAGCATTAGAAACGCTTGTTTCGCCAAAACAACTGGCTCCAAAATCCTTGAAAGCTTTAGAACGTTCTATCGATAAAAGTTTTTGGAATTCAAAATAGGAATATTTTTCTTGAATTTTATCGAGAATACAAACACAAAAATCATCAGAATTAGTCATTTTTTGTGCTAAATTAGATGTTTTACATTGCTCGATTATTGCTTTTCTATTTTCTATTGTCCAGCCTTTACTCGCTTTATTATCAACCCAAGGAACAACTTCCAAAACAATCTTTTGATTCATGATCCAGTTTTTACTTTCAAAACCAAACCAAATTGCATTTGAATTCAATTTAAAACAGGTTGTTTTATCTACTGAAAGTCGCTTAGCATCTTTACTTACTGGTGTATCCTGAACCAAGCAAGCATCATCCGTTTTTCCTGTATTTTTATACGCTGTAGCTAATTCCCCTTTTGAAAAAACGGCATATTTACATTTGTCTTCACCTGAAATTTTAGAAACTATAAAAACAGCTCCGGCCGAACCTTGACTTATCCCGGTAGGATCTGGAATGGATTTTAATACCGAAACTAAACTTCCTGCCATTTGTTGATTTTCATCCAAAAGTGTAATCCTAAAAACTACTTCAGTTGTTCCAGTAGGCAAATCATCTGTTTTTACAACTATTCGATCTCTAGCAGATACTATTATTTCTTTGGTAGTAGCCCGCTCTTTATCCCAATAACCGTCTTTTTGCGAAAAAACCGACTGAAAAGAAAGAAGCGATAAGAATACTAAATATATATTTTTAAAATTCATTTTAATCAATTAACAGATTTGTTTACGCCAATAAAAGTTTAGCAATAAACATTATAAACAACAGAAAAAACATCAAATTATAGCTCTATAGAACTTCCTATCTCTAACAACATTAAATCTTTGCCTTTATTAAAGAATTTACGAATAGCTTCTTCATGATTGATTTTAATATAACCAAAAGTATCGTAATGAATACCAAGTATTTTATCACATTCTACAAAGTCCGAAGCTATTATAGCATCATCAACATCCATAGTGAAATTATCTCCAATAGGAAAAATAGCTAAATCTAATTTAGTACGCATTGGGATAAGTTTCATATCCATTGTAAGTGCCGTATCTCCTGAAATGTAAATGTTTTTATGCTCACCTTCGATTACAAAGCCTCCAGGATTTCCGCCGTAAGTCCCGTCAGGAAATGAACTAGAATGAATTGCACTTACATACTTTACTTTACCAAAATTAAATTTCCAACTTCCTCCATGATTCATTGGGTGCGACTGAAACCCTTTGTTAGCATAATATCCTGCTATTTCAGCATTAGAAACAATAACCGCATTAGTACGTTGCGCTATAGCTTCTACATCAAGAATATGATCTCCATGTGCATGAGTCAACAAAATAAAATCAGCCTGTAATGAATTTATATCAATATGAGCTGCTAATGGATTTGCTGAAATGTATGGATCTACTAAAATATGCTTTCCGCTCATTTCAATTCCTAAAGACGCGTGACCATAAAATCTTATTTTCATTTTTATTAAATTTTAATGTTGATATTGCAATTGAAACTTTCTAGTAATTATTTACGAATAAATCTGAAAAAAAGAAAATCATACACAAAGCCAATAAAACAGAAAGTGCAAAAGTACTCAATGCTACTTTTTTCAATTCAGGATCTAATAACTTAGGGTTCTGATTTTTATACACATTTATCAAATGTTTACTTAAAGGAATATAAGCAATTAAAAACAAGTATTGATCAAAGTGAAAATCACTTAAAATAGCAAAGACTAAGATTAAAACCATTGCACCAACAATCAGAAAATAATGATATTTCTTCGCATTTGCTGCTCCCATTTTTACCACAAGGGTGTTCTTTCCCGATTTCTTATCTGATGCTTCATCACGCATATTATTTAGATTTAAGACTGCTACGCTCAAGAACCCAATTGCAGTAGCCGGCAAAAACAATATTAAATCCAATTGTTTAGAATATAAAAAATTAACGCCTAATGTACTTACTAATCCAAAAAACACAAAGACAAATACATCTCCAAACCCTTTATATCCATAGGCCGAATTACCAACTGTGTATCGAATAGCGGATGCTATAGCTAAAATACCTAAAACTAGATAAAACACGGAATAAACTAAATTAGTTCCTCTAAACGCATAATAAATTAATATTACTGCCGAAATTAGTGTAAGCCCAGAAGTGATGATAATAGCACGTTTCATAGCTTGAGGCGAAATCACACCACTTTGAATCGCGCGTTTTGGACCAACTCGATCTTCATTATCAGTTCCTTTCATACCATCACCATAATCATTAGCAAAATTCGACAGAATTTGTAATCCTAAAGTGGTAAGAATAGCAAATCCAAAAAGTCGCCAATTAAAAACCTCAGTTGGAGTCAATACTGTATCAGTTGGGTGAGCTAATGCATACATGCTTCCCACTATAATCCCAGAAACAGATAAAGGTAATGTTCTCAATCGCGCTGCTTCAATCCAATGTTTCATTATTTTTTATTTAAAATTTAAGGTTTAATACACAATAGTTTCAACCTATTTTATGGCAACCATTTTTTTTCAAAATTCGGTTTTCTCTTTTCAAGAAAAGCATTTCTTCCTTCTTTAGCTTCTTCAGTCATATACGCAAGTCGGGTTGCTTCACCAGCAAAAACTTGTTGCCCTACCATACCGTCATCCGTTAAATTCATAGCAAACTTCAACATCTTAATAGAAGTTGGTGATTTTGCCAAAATTTCTTGCGCCCATTCATAAGCAGTATCTTCTAATTCGTCATGAGGAATTACAGCATTAACCATTCCCATATCCATAGCTTCCTGAGCAGAATAATTACGCCCTAAGAAAAAGATTTCACGTGCTTTTTTCTGCCCTACCATTTTAGCCAAATAAGCAGAGCCATATCCACCATCAAAACTAGTTACATCGGCATCCGTTTGTTTAAAAATAGCATGTTCTTTACTTGCCAAAGTCATATCACAAACCACATGCAAACTATGCCCTCCTCCTACTGCCCATCCTGGAACTACAGCAATAACCACTTTAGGCATAAATCGTATTAATCGTTGTACTTCTAAAATATTTAAACGGTGTTGCCCATCATCACCAACATAACCTTGATGTCCACGAGCATTTTGATCACCTCCGCTACAAAAAGAATATACTCCATCTTTAGTAGAAGGACCTTCCGCTGAAAGCAAAACTACACCAATAGAAGTATCTTCTTGAGCATCATAAAACGCTTGATACAGTTCAGATGTCGTTTTTGGTCGAAAAGCATTACGCACATTTGGTCTGTTAAATGCTATTCTAGCTACACCATTACATTTTTTATAGGTTATATCTTCAAATTCTTTGACGGTTATCCAATCCATTTCAATCTATTTTAAATTATTTCAGCGTAAAAATAAATCATTTTTTACACTTTACCCTATCTATTTATCCTAAACCTAAAGAAACCTTATTTTAATCCTTACTCTAAATATTATGTTGATAAAAAAATAAATAACATTAACATTTCCCAATCAAAATATTTATTACTTTTAATACATGCTAAAAGATATTAGTATCAAATTAGCAGAAACCTTTCACTGATTTATTAACCTAAAAAATGAAACTTTTGAGTAAAATTCAAAAAATTGTCGCTCCTTTTTTTGTGGTTTTAAATTATCAAACTAATTCTGAAACCATCTATTTAGAGCAAATGCAAAAAACATTTATCTCAATGAAAAAAAAGAAATAGTAACTCCTACGATTTAGCTTAGAATAGATATTAAATTAACTGAACCCAATGTCAGATTATAAATCAAATTATCATTCTATATATAAATACCATACAATCGAAGGCTTTAATGTGAATTTTATTTTTTGATCAAAAAGTATCTGTTCAAGCATTTAAAAGACAAGCCATCAAAGAGGTAATTTGGCTTAGGCCAATGCAATAATGAGGCTACAAAAGTAGCAGCAGCCCTAAAAAGCAATTGCAATCACTTCTGGATATGGACGTAAATTTACTTTGTTTCTGTTTCGAATAAAAACGATTCAAAACAGAAATAAATTAAGAAAGACTAACCGATTTCGATTAGTCTTTCTTTTTTTTATGGTTATCCAAATTTTACGGAAGTCATAGTCAAAGAACCTCCTACAGCTTTATCATTAAAGAAACTTAGATCTTCTTTATCGTCCTGTAAAGCAATTGTATACAGTAAAGGATAATAATGATCCGGAGTTGGTATTGCTAATTTTGCAGCCTCATTTAATTTTTCATAATTAATTAAAGCCTGAAAATCACGATTTCCTATTTTCTCTTTAAAAACATTGTTCATTTCTATTGCCCAATCAAATCCATATTCAGGTTCTTGTAATTTATCCCAAGCCACCATTCGAAGATTATGCACCATATTTCCACTTCCAACAATCAAAACACCTTTCTTGCGCAACGCTTTTAATTGTTTAGCCAAATCAAAATGATATTGTGGTGGCTTGCTATAATCTATACTCAACTGTAAAACAGGAATATCCGCATTGGGATACATATGTCGTATTATTGTCCAAGTTCCGTGATCTAAACCCCATTCGTGGTCTAAATCCACATGCGTAGAATGAATTAAATTTGCAGTTTCTTTAGCCAACTCTGGGCTTCCTTTTGCAGGATATTGCACATCAAACAAGGCTTGAGGAAAACCTCCGAAATCATGAATCGTTTTAGGATTTTCCATTGCTGTAACTTTTGTACCATTAGTTAGCCAATGAGCTGAAATAACCAAAACCGCCTTAGGCTTGGGAATTTCTTTACCAAATTTGGTCCAATTTCTCGAAAATTCGTTATCCTCAATTCCGTTCATTGGACTTCCGTGACCAATAAATAAAACGGGGTGTTGCGTATCTTCTTCTTTTAAATCTTTTGTCCAATTATAAAATGGTTGTAGTGATGCCATACTTACTCCTCCAATTATCGTTTTTATAAAATCAATTCTATTCATTACTATACAATATTTGTATATACAAATGTAATGAAAAAATTCAATTCTATTACTTTTTAAAAGAAAATTAACACTTCAAAAAATATGGTAATCAAATTATGTTGCCAGATTTGTACAAAAAAAAAGACTAACCGTCACGATTAGTCTTTTTGTTTTATTCTTTAACCAAGTAAATTCCGTCTTCCTTTATCTCAATTAACTTTCCCCGATACAAAGCACCGATTGCTTTTTTGAAGGTCTTTTTACTCATTTTCAAGACCGTTTTAATATCTTCAGGATGTGAATTGTCAGTCAAACGAAGAAATCCACGACTGGCTCTCAACTCATCTAGTATTTTCTCAGCATTTGGTTCAATACTTTGATAACCTTGAATTTGTAACGAAACATCTATTTTATTATCAGGTCTAATATTTTTGATATATCCACGCATTCGGTCTCCTGTACGAATACCATCATCATAAACTTCATCCTTATATAACAAGCCTTTATGTTGCTCATTAATAATCACATTAATTCCTATCTCTGTAATATGCGATACAATCAAATCAACTTCTTCTCCTTTTTCAACTGTCAAATTATCATTACTCAAAAACTGATTTGTTTTACTTGAAGCAACTAAACGATTCGTTTTTTCATCCATATAAAGGTACACCAAGTAGCGTTTTCCTTTCTCCATCGGACGAGCTTGCTCCTTAAAGGGAACCAAAATATCTTTTTCCATTCCCCAATCCATAAAAGCGCCTACTTGATTAACATAATTTACTCTCAAAAGTGCAAATTCATTTAACAAGATATAAGGTTCTAAAGTTGTAGCAATAGGTCGTTCTTCATGATCCAAGTATACAAAAACAATAATTTCTTCACCTATTTCAAATTCGTTTGGAACATATTTGTTAGGCAACAAAATGTCATGTATTCCTTCAGGATCTTTTTCAGGGTCTCCTAAAAACAAACCAACTTTAGTATCGCGTAATATTGTAAGCGTATTGTATTTTCCTATTTCAATCATTTTATCTTCATTTCTAAAGCAGCAAAGGTACGAAGATTGAAAATAGGAACTTGTCAAACTGTGTACAAAAAAATGACAGCAAAAAACAAAGCGTTTTTCATTTCGTATTACTTCTACTCTTTATAAAAAATACCTATTTTTGCAATCTAATTTTTTAGTCATGCCAAACAAAAAATACAAAATAGCGGTTATTCAATTGAATTTGAATGATGTTGCCGAAAACAACCTTAAAAAATGTTTAAGCTGGGTTCGTGACGCCGCCAAGCAAGGTGCCGAAGTAATTTCGCTGCCAGAATTATACAGCAGCCATTATTTTTGTCAAAGTGAAGACGTTGATAATTTTGCATTAGCTGAACCTTTATATAGTACTTCATTTATTGCTTTTAGTGCTTTGGCAAAAGAACTAGGTGTGGTAATCATTGTTCCTTTTTTCGAAAAAAGAATGGCAGGAATTTACCACAATAGTGCATACATAATTGATACTGATGGATCAGAAGCTGGGTTGTATCGCAAAATGCACATTCCAGATGATCCTCATTTTTATGAAAAATTCTATTTCACTCCTGGTGATTTAGGATTTAAAGCTTTCCCAACTGAAAAAGGAAAAATAGGAACTCTAATTTGCTGGGATCAATGGTATCCTGAAGCAGCTAGATTAACTGCATTACAAGGAGCTGATGTTTTATTTTACCCAACAGCAATTGGCTGGCATCCTTTAGAAAAAGAGCAATATGGCGAAAATCAACATGGTGCTTGGATGAATGTTATGAAAGGACATGCTGTTGCTAATGGTGTTTATGTCGCAGCTGCAAACAGAATCGGTTTAGAAAAATATTTACCCGATACAGCAGGGATTCAATTTTGGGGTTCTTCGTTTATTGCAGGACCACAAGGCGAAATTTTAGCTCAAGCATCTCATGATAAAGAAGAAATTTTAATTGCCGAAGTAGACTTAGATTTGCAGGAAAATGTGCGCCAAAATTGGCCTTTTTTTAGAGATCGAAGAATTGATGCATTTGGTGATATTACAAAAAGAGCAATCGACTAACTTATGAATACTTCCAATAGACGATTCCCTGCAGAATGGGAAAAGCAACAAGGTATTTTACTTTGTTTTCCGCATAATGGTAAAGATTGGCCAGGAAAATATGAAGCGGTACAATGGGCTTTTGTTGAGTTCATCAAAAAAGTTGCCACTTTTGAGCAAGTAATTCTTATAGTTGCGGATAAAAACCAACAACAAAAAGTTACTGAAATGCTTGAAACAGCTCATGTTGAATTAACTAAAGTTTCATTTGTTATTCATAAAACAAACCGAAGCTGGATGCGTGATTCGGGGCCAATTATTGTAAAAAATGGAGATAAAAGAGAAGCTTTAAATTTTAATTTTAATGGTTGGGCAAAATATAAAAACATCCAACTTGATAAACACATTCCAGAAAAAGTATCTAGTTTTCTAAAAATTCCATTAACACAAGTTTCCTACAAAGGAAAACCTGTAATTGTAGAAGGTGGCGCTATTGATTCAAACGGATGTGGAACCTTGTTAACATCTGAAGAATGCTTGATGCACCCAACGATTCAAGTTAGAAATCCTAATTTTACTAAAGCAGATTATGAAGCTGTTTTTAAGGAATATCTTGGAATTACAAATGTAATTTGGTTAGGGGATGGAATTGAAGGGGATGATACGCATGGACATATTGATGATTTATGCCGATTTGTAAATGAAGATACAATTGTTACGATTGTAGAATCTGACCCAAATGATACTAATTATGCTCCTTTGCAAGACAATTTGAAACGCTTGCAGAATGCCAAATTAGAAAACGGAAAATCACCAAAAATAGTTCAACTACCAATGCCAAAACGCTTGGATTTTGACGGTTTACGTTTGCCTGCGAGTTATGCTAACTTTCTGATTTTAAATAAATGTGTTTTAGTTCCTACTTTCAATGACAGTAATGATCGCATTGCGCTAAACATACTTGCTGATTGTTTTCCTGATAGAGAAATCATAGGAATTAGTGCAATTGATTTCATATGGGGATTTGGAACATTACATTGCTTAAGTCAACAAATTCCAGAATAAAAATTTTTAAGATATAAAAAAAACACCAGTATTTAGCTGGTGTTTTTTTTTATGTAGATAATTGTAAACTATTCTTTTGTAAAAGGAATTCTTTGTTTGTCACTTAAAATTAAATCAAAACCTGTTTTACTTTCGTTAAATTCAAATTTCAATCCAGCTCTTTTAGATTCAAAAACATCTTTTGCAATTTGTTCTACTGTAAAACTTGGGTAATCTGTTATTAACACATTCAAAACACTGTTTTTTTCTGTAATAGTAATTTTAATTGGCGCATTTCTATTTGAAAATTTCCCCAAATAGCTATCTAAAATCACATCTTTTTCAACTAAACCAGTAGCTGACGACCATACATTATTAGCCTCGTTATTATCCGGAAAAACATGGTCTGGATCTAGAGTTATACTTTCAATTTCTTCAGTAGATTCATGTTTAAATGACCAATCTACATTTCGCTGCCAAATTTCAACAGGTAATTTCACACGAGATACTTTTCCACTTTTAGTTTTTATATCTAAGATAACTGGCATTGCCATTTTTTCGAAATTTTCAATCGAAATAACAACACCACGTTTCGGATCATTTTTAACATACTTTATTGAGTTTATACCTTGATCTAAACGCCAATTATATTGGAACCAGCCTCTCCAAAACCAACCTAAATCTTCTCCTGCAACATTTTCAATAGTTCTGAAAAAATCATCTGGCGTAGGATGTTTGTATGCCCAACGCTCCACATAAGTACGCAAAGCCAAGTCAAAACGTTCTGGTCCTAAAACCTGCTCACGCAAAATAACCAAGCCAGCACTAGGTTTTGAATAACACAAAAGACCAATATTAGCTTCTTTCATATTATCTGGAGAACTTAAAATAGGTTCATTTTTTGGATTGGTATAATCTTCCGCTTCCTCATGTAAATCTGCAGGTTTTGGTTTGTATTCCCCATTATTAAAATCTAAAGCACTTAATGAGTTGATAAAAGTATTAAACCCTTCATCCATCCAAGCAAAGTAGCGCTCGTTAGACCCAACAATCATTGGAAACCAAATATGCCCAAACTCATGATCTGTAACTCCCCACAAATCCTCTCCTTTTGATTCCCATCCACAAAAAACAATTCCAGGATATTCCATCCCTCCTTCGTTTCCCGCAACATTCGTAGCTACTGGATAAGGATATTCAAACCATCTTTTTGAATAATTTTCGATCGATGCTTTAGTATATTCTGTAGAACGTCCCCAAGCATTATCACCATCACTTTCAACTGGGTAAACAGAAAGTGCCAATGCTTTTTTTCCACTTGGTAAATTAATTTTTGCTCCATCCAAAATAAAAGCTGCAGAGGAAGACCAAGAAATATCACGTGCATTTGTAACTTTATAATGCCAAGTTTTAGTTGTGCTTGAAACCAATTTTGATGTAGTTTCAACCTCCGAAGCAGAGCGAATTACAACTGTTTTATCACTTTGTTTTGCCTGAGCCAAACGTTTTTGTTCTTCTGCTGAATATACTGCAGTTGGGTTCAACAATTCACCTGAACAAACTACAATATGATTTGAAGGTGCGGTAATGGTAACATCTAAATCACCATATTCTAAATAAAACTCAGAAGCTCCTAAATAAGGATTCGTATTCCAACCTCTTACATCATCATACACACACATACGTGGATACCACTGTGCAATGGTAAAAATTTTACCATTTTTAGTTTCTAAAACACCCATTCTATCAGAACCTTCAAATGGAGCTATAAATGAAAAATCTATCTTAAGCTTTACAATTCCTCCTTTAGCATTTAATCCTTTAGGAAGAAAAACCTGCATACGAGTATCGCTAATGCTATATTTAGCTTCGGTCTCTGTAGATTTTCCATTACTAATTGAAATCACTTTAACTGATTTAATTTTATGACCTCCGTCAAAAATTTGACCTTGAGCACCATTTCGACTTCCTGCCAAAGGAACAACAGCATTTCCACGAGAATCAGATTTGAATAAATTTTGATCTAAATTCATCCAAATAAAATCCATTTTATCTGGACTGTTATTAGTGTATGAAAGGATTTCGGTTCCTGTTATTTCATTATTTTTCTCGTCAAGTTTTGCTGTCAATTGATAATCAGCTCTGTTTTGCCAGTATCCTGGACCTGGTTGGCCACTTGCTGAACGCGTACTTGTTCCGTTCTTAGTATAAAAAAACGGTGCAAATGCATCATGGTAATCATACTTTGATACCGATTTTGTTATCGTATTTGAAGGAATATCTTGTGCCCAAACAGACGTAATTCCGAATAATAAAGCCAAGTTTACAATGACTTTGAAGCAAATATTTTTCATTTCTTGTTATTTATATCACAAATAAATGAAAAAAAAGAGAATTTTAAACTACTTAGACAAATTTTGACAGAATTTTATGAAAATAAAATCGAATTAATTCTAATCATTATTAAAATTTATAAAATATATTTACTGTCTAAATTCATTTTTTTAACTAATCAGAGAAATTTTGACAACTACAATACAAAACGGAACTCTAACAGCAGAAATCATTCCTTTTGGAGCCGAATTGATTTCCTTAAAAAACAATAATAATACAGAATACATTTGGGAAGGTAATCCGGATTTCTGGGGGAAGCACTCTCCGGTTTTATTTCCAATTGTTGGAACCCTAAAAAATAATTCTTTCACATATGAAGGAACAGAATATAATCTTTATAGACACGGTTTTGCTAGAGATATGACATTCGAATTGATTGACAAAAAAGAAAACAGTGCTACTTTCTGTATAAAATCTTCGGCCGAAACTTTAAAAAAATACCCTTTTGAA
Organism: uncultured Flavobacterium sp.; assembly: GCA_963512955.1. Lineage (GTDB taxonomy): Bacteria > Bacteroidota > Bacteroidia > Flavobacteriales > Flavobacteriaceae > Flavobacterium. The sequence continues at coordinate 20,681 of CAUPOP010000021.1, forward strand.
TTTGAATTACATCTTATATATACGCTTCAAAATTCAAATTTAGACATTGAATATAAAGTAATCAATACTGGTAAATCAAAAATGCCTTTTTGTATTGGAGCTCATCCTGCTTTTGCATTGCCTGGAAATTTTGAAAATTACTCAATTGCATTCGAAAAAGAAGAAACTCTAGAATATTATCTTTTAGAAAACGATTTGATTTCAAGTAAAACCAAGGCCTTAGAAGTTCAAAACAAACAAATTCTGCTAACGTATGAATTGTTCAAAAACGATGCATTGATTTTTAAAACACTACAATCTAATACGTTGACGATTTTAAAAAATAAAAAGGCTCTTTTGAAAGTGAATTTTGAAGATTTTCCAAGTTTAGGGATTTGGACTAAAATGAATGCACCTTTTATATGTATTGAACCTTGGTTTGGCTATTCGGATACCAATGAAAATTCCGGAAATCTATTTGAAAAAGAAGGTATTCAAATTTTAGATTCAAACAAAATTTTCAATTCAAAATTTAGTATCGAAATTCTTTAATATACTTTTATGTTGACTATCAATTTCACCCCTTTCCCAATTCTTGAAACAGAACGCCTAATTTTAAGACGTGTTGAGAATACTGACGTAAATGAGATTTTTGCATTGCGCTCTAATCCAGATACAATGAAATACATCCCTAGACCTTTAGTAAAAACTTCGGAAGATGCATTAGAACATATTGCAATGATGGAGGGCAAAATAGAAAATAATGAAGCTATAAATTGGGCAATAACTATTAAAGGTAATCCTAAACTTATTGGTGTAATTGGTCATTACAGAATGAAACCAGAAGACTATCGTGCTGAAATAGGTTATATGCTACTCCCTGAATTCAACGGAAAAGGAATTATATCAGAAGCGGTTAAAGAAGTAGTTCAATACGGATTTAAAATAATGAAATTACATTCCATTGAGGCAATTATTGCTCCTGAAAATTATGCGTCAGCCAAAGTTTTAGAAAAAAACGGATTTATTAAAGAGGCACATTTAAAAGAAAATCAATTTTACGAAGGCCGCTTTTTAGACACAGTTATTTATTCTATATTAAACAAACACTCATAATTAAACTCTGATTTAATATAAAAACAATTTATCACTATCTATTATCTTTATATTTGCAGTACAAATTCACAACATGAAAAAAATATTTATTGTTATTGTTCTCTTCTTTTCTATTCATTCCAAAAGTCAGACTTATATAAAAGTAAATGCTTTAACTACGCTACTAACAATTCCAAATATTGGTATTGAAACAAGCATAGGCAAGAAATCAACATTTCAATTTGATATTTTGGCTTCTCCATGGAAGTCATTAAAAGGTAAACCTGCTCAATTTTATGTTTTTATCCCTGAGTATAGATACCATTTCCATGAAAAAAATAATGGTTTTTATGTTGGAGCACACATTGGAGCAACAAGATTTAATTTTCAGAAATGGAATTATTTAAACACCGACAAATATGAAAAAGGTTTTGGATATGTAATGGGAGCAACCATTGGATACCAAACTAAAATAAACGATAAATTTGGTTTAGACTGCTTTCTTGGAGCAGGAAACCAACAAGGGTTTTACAAAGGCTATTATCTGAGTACTGGAGAACGTTACGAAACAGCGAAACATTACAATAAAAGTGGTGAATGGCTACCTTACAGAGGAGGAGTTATGGTAACTTATCGTTTAAACTAAACACTTTTATTAAACTTTGGAAGTGTCTTAACATACAATTGTTCCACTTTTTTTCGGGCCCAATCTGTCTTTCTTAGAAAAGTCAAACTCGATTTCACACTTGGATTTTCATTAAAACATTTAATTTTAATGAGCTCTCCTAATGTATCAAAACCATAAAATTCCACTAATTCTTCTACTATTTTCTGGAGAGTTATTCCATGCAAAAGATCTTTTGACGCTTTGTTTTCCATTCGACAAAGATACTAAATCACCTGTAATAAATTTGGAGCCCAAATTATTTAAAACTAGTTGAAGCATAAAAAAAAGCCACTATCTCACAATAATGACTTTTTTAATTTGTATAAAAATATTTTTTAGAATTTCATTCCTATTCCCATTCCTAAAACTAAAGGGTTAATGGTTACATCCGCAGGAATACTTAATCCTGAAGCTAGATTAGAAGCATCAACAGTAACATCTGTTTTTAAGAATAGTTTTTTGGCATCAAGGTTAATGAAAAATTTATCACATAACATTAAGTCAAATCCTACCTGAAAAGCATATCCAACATTGTTTTTGTAGGAAACATTTTTCACAACTCCACCTTGATCAGCATTATAAAAAATAGTATAATTCAAACCTGCTCCTACATATGGTTTAAAGATTTTTTCTGAAAACGGTGTAAAATGATACTGAGCTGTTAATGTTGGAGGTAATAACCAAACGTTCCCTAAATCAACATTAAAATTAGTAGGTCCACCTATTGCTGAAATATCAGAACCAACTGTGTTTACATCGTGTTTTGAAGTTCCTAAAATCAGTTCAGCTGCAAAGTGTTCTGTAAAAAAATAAGTGAAATCTAATTCTGGAATAACCGTATTAGAAATGGCAACATCACCACCAATTATTCCAATTTTAGCACTTTCATAAGGAATTACAGCAACTCCTCTTAAACGTGCCTGCCATTTTTTAAAATCTTTTGTAGTATTCTCTTCTTTAGTTTGAGCATTCAAAGTCATAAAAGACACCGCCAAAAAGGCGAAAATTACTTTTTTCATATTTTATTGATTTAGAATTATTCTGACAAAATTAGATGCAACACTTGTTTTAAAAGCTGATATAAATCATGTTTCAAAATTAATTTGAGTTAATTCGGACTTATTTACTTTAGAAATTTTCTTTTTTGTTATACTTTTGTGCTCCTATGCTAAAAACAGTCAACATACAGAATAAAAGAGCCCGTTTCGATTATGAAATAATTGAAACTTTTACAGCGGGAATTGTTTTAGCGGGAACCGAAATAAAGTCAATTAGACTTGGTAAAGCCAATATAACAGAAAGTTTTTGTGAATTTAATAACAATGAACTTTTTGCTATCAATACTTATATTGAAGAATATGCTTTTGGTAATCAATTTAACCATAAATCCAGAAGCGAAAGAAAACTTTTATTGAACAAAAGAGAATTAAAAAGCTTAGCTCGAAGTGTTCAAGCAAAAGGGCTTACCATTATTCCTTTAAAATTATTTACAAATGAAAAAGGAATGGCTAAATTACAAATTGGTCTTTGCAAAGGGAAGAAAACCTATGACAAGCGTGAATCTCTAAAAGAACAAGACACCAAACGTGATCTAGATCGTATTAAAAAATCATTTTAAATTAATACATAAAAAATATTTTTTTATTAAAAAAAATGACTAAATTTGTCATGACAATACAAATTTTTTAATAAAATGAAAACACTACTCAAAAATGCAAGAGAACTAAAAAGGCTCAAAACTAGAGAAGTGGCACAACTATCAGGAATTGATCAAGCCTTAATCAGTAAATTTGAAAGCGGCTCAAGAAAACCTACAAGAGAACAAGTTATAAAACTTGCAACCTTACTTGAAATAGATTTAGAAACAATAATGGTAGCTTGGCTTAAAGAAAAAATTCTTTATGAAATAGGCCAAGATGAGTTTGCACTAAAAGCATTACAGCTTGCTGAAGATGAAATAAAACACCAAAGTAAAGCTGCAAAGAAAAGCCTATCAACTACATTACAAAATATTCTAGATGAAATTGATCTCTTAAAAACAAAATTAGATTCATTCAGAACCTTTGATAGTTATCGTATTGCTCAGGCATTAGAATTAGAATACACTTTTGAAAGTAACCGCATCGAAGGGAACACTATGACACTTCGGGAAACTGATTTGGTTATCAATGAAGGCTTGACGATTTCAGGCAAAAGTATGCGTGAGCATCTTGAAGTTATTAATCATCAAGAAGCAATTGCTTACGTCAAAGAATTGATGCAAAAAAACTCTCTGATCAATGAACGAGAAGTACTTTCAATACACAATCTTATTCTAAGAGGAATTCATCCAGAAGATGCCGGTCGTTATAGAAAAGTACAAGTGATGATTCAAGGAAGTAGTCATATGCCACCGCAACCGTTTCTAGTTGCTAAAGAAATGGAAGATTTTTTCATTTGGTTTGAAACCAATAAAAACAATCTCCATCCTATTGTTTTGGCTGCTGAAATGCACGAGCGTTTAGTCACCATTCATCCATTTATTGATGGAAACGGCAGAACTTCTCGTTTAGTCATGAACTTAATTTTGCTGCAACATGGTTATATAATTGCCAACATAAAAGGTGATTACGAAAGTAGAATGCAATACTACCAGGCGCTTGAAACTGCTCAAACTAAAAACAATAAAGAAGATTTTATTCTTTTTATTGCACAAATGGAAAAAGAAAGTTTAGAACGGTATATCAGTATTATTGGTCAATAAAAAAACCCGCTAATTAGCGGGTTTTACTTTAATTTTTATCTTCTAATAAAGGAACAAAACGAAACTCTCCAAACTCATGTTTTTCAAATTGTGTTTCATTTTTCCGAATTAATAAAGTCATTACTTGAACATCTTCCCCTAAAGGAATTACTAACCTTCCTCCTATTTTTAATTGTGCCATTAATGGTTGTGGTATAATTGGCGCACCAGCAGTAACAATAATACTATCAAAAGGAGCATAACTGGGTAATCCTTTATAACCATCTCCAAACGAAAGATGCTTCGGACGAATTCCTAATTTTGGAAACAAAACATTGGTTTTTTTGAACAATTCATTTTGACGTTCCACACTATAAACTTTGGCTCCCATAGCGCACAAAACAGCTGTTTGATAACCAGAACCTGTTCCTATTTCTAAAATTTTATCCTCTTTCTTTACTTCTAATAATTGAGATTGAAAAGCAACTGTATAAGGCTGAGATATGGTTTGACCAGCACCAATAGGGAAAGCTTTGTCCTGATATGCATAATCTTCAAAGCTAGAATTCAAAAATAAATGCCTTGGGATTTTTTTTATAGCTTCCAAAACAGCCTTGTCGGTAATTCCTTTTTGTTGCAAAGTGCTTACTAATTGATTCCGAAGGCCTTGATGTTTTGCTGTGTCTTTCAAAATTTGGAGTTTTATTTTGGTAAAAATAGAAAACAATTTCTAATTTCAAATATTGAATTTTAAAATTAAAATTGATTAAATAATTGTTCCATATCAATAATTTTTTAATCAATTAATTGCTATTTTTGTAGAAATTACATCATTATGCTGAAAATTGGAGTATTAGGTGCGGGGCATCTAGGTAAAATACATTTGCGCTTATTGCAACAATCTGAAAAATATGAATTAGTTGGTTTTTATGATGAAAATCAAGAAAATGGAGCTAAAATTGCTGCTGAGTTTGGATACAAACAATTTGATACCATCGCCAAATTAATTCACGCTGTTGACGTTATAGACATCGTAACTCCTACCCTTTCTCATTACAAATGTGCGAAGGTTTCAATCAAATCCGGAAAACACGTATTTATTGAAAAACCTATTTCAACAACTGTTGAAGAAGCCGAAGAAATTATCGCTTTATCAAAAGAATATAATATAAAAGGACAAGTTGGTCATGTTGAACGATTCAATCCTGCTTTCATTGCTACTAAAAACATGATTGAAAATCCTATGTTTATTGAAGCACATCGTTTAGCTGAATTCAATCCGCGTGGAACTGATGTTCCTGTGGTTCTTGATTTAATGATTCATGATATTGATGCTATTTTGAGCGTAGTAAAATCTAAAGTGAAAAATATCAATGCCAGCGGTGTTGCTGTTATTAGTGAAACTCCTGATATTGCTAATGCCCGCATTGAATTCGAAAATGGTTGTGTAGCAAATTTAACTGCAAGCAGAATTTCGATGAAAAACATGCGTAAATCAAGATTTTTTCAAAAAGACGCCTATATCTCTGTTGATTTTCTAGAAAAGAAATGTGAAGTCGTAAAAATGAAAGATGCTCCTGAAGTACCTGGAGATTTTGATATGATTTTACAAAATGCAGAAGGTGTCAAAAAGCAAATCTACTTTTCGAACCCTAATGTAGAACAAAACAATGCTATTCTGGATGAATTAGAATCATTTGCAGATGCTATTAATAACAATACAACTCCAGTTGTTACTTTAGAACAAGCAACTGATGCTTTGAGAGTAGCCTATCAAATTATCGATTGTTTTAAAAAATAAAACTGGAAATTTGATTCAAAGTTTAAGGTTTAAAGTTGCGTTAGAGAACTTTAAACTTTAAACTTTTTTAACTTTAAACAAAACACAAATGAAAACAATAGCCGTAATCGGAGCTGGAACAATGGGTAACGGAATTGCTCATACATTTGCCCAAAGTGGTTTCACCGTAAAATTAATTGATGTTTCAGAAAAGTCACTAGATAAAGGAATGGCTACTATTGCAGCTAATTTAGACCGAATGTTAGCTAAAGGAACTATCACTCAAGAAGATGTTGTAAAAACGATCACAAATATCATAACCTATACTGACATAAAAGATGGTGTTGTAGGCGCTGATTTAGTGGTTGAAGCAGCAACTGAAAATGTAGCGTTAAAACTGGATATTTTCAAGCAATTAAACGAAGCTTGTTCTCACAATACTATTTTAGCAACGAATACTTCATCTATTTCTATCACACAAATTGGAGCGGTTGTAGCACATCCGGAGCGAGTGATTGGAATGCACTTTATGAATCCAGTGCCAATTATGAAATTAGTCGAAATCATTCGCGGATACAATACTAGTGATGAAGTGACGAAAATCATTATGAATTTATCCGAGAAATTAGGAAAAACGCCTGTTGAAGTTAACGATTATCCTGGTTTTGTAGCTAATAGAATTTTGATGCCAATGATTAACGAAGCCATCGAAACATTATATAATAAAGTAGCTGGTGTTTATGAAATTGATACCGTGATGAAACTCGGAATGGGACATCCAATGGGACCTTTGCAACTAGCAGATTTTATTGGATTAGATGTTTGTTTGGCGATTCTAAATGTAATGTATGACGGATTCAAAAACCCAAAATATGCGCCTTGTCCACTATTAGTAAATATGGTTCGCGCGGGTAAAATGGGTGTGAAATCTGGTGAAGGTTTTTACGATTATAGCGAAAGTAAAAAAGCAGAAAAGATTGCTAAACAATTTATTTAATATGTCAATCGCACAAAACCTCTTAAAAATAAAAGCTACATTAGCTGAACATGTAACTCTGGTTGCGGTTTCAAAAACCAAACCAATTTCGGATTTGATGGAAGCTTATGAAGCGGGACAACGCATTTTTGGTGAAAATAAAATCCAAGAAATGACAGAGAAATGGGAAGCTATGCCCAAAGATATTCAATGGCATATGATTGGCCATGTGCAAACGAATAAAGTCAAATTTATGGCACAATTTGTGAGCTTGATTCATGGAGTAGATAGCTTGAAATTATTAGAAGAAATCAATAAACAAGCGATCAAAAACAACAGAATTATCGATTGTTTGCTTCAAATATATATTGCAGAAGAAGAAAGTAAATTTGGACTTGACGCAGAAGAATTAAATGAAATTCTAGCTTCTGAATCATTTCAGAAAATGAAAAACATTCGAATTGTTGGATTAATGGGAATGGCGACTTTTACGGATAACCAAAGCCAAATCAAGAAAGAATTCACCCATTTGAAATCCATCTTTGATGATTTAAAATCCAAGCAAACTACCAACTTACAACTGAACACTATTTCTATGGGAATGTCAGGTGATTATAAACTGGCTATTGATTGTGGTAGCACGATGGTTAGAATAGGAAGTAGTATCTTTGGAGGACGATAAATTTCAATAGCAATGGCAATGACAATGGCAATTTCAATAAAAAATTAAAAAATGGAAGTTAATGAGCCTAACTTTGATAAAATTTACAATTTTGAAGATAGATTAGTTCGATTTGCTGGCGAATGTATTTTCTTTGTTAGAAAATTAGAAAAATCATATGAAATTGAATATTATAAAAATCAACTAATTAGATCTTCAGGTAGTTCTTCTTTAAATTATGGAGAAGCTCAAGGAACGATTACAAGCAAGGATTTCATTTTCAAAGTCTCCCTTTCTGTTAAGGAACTGAAAGAATCAAGAAATTCTTTAAAAGTTCTTGATTACATAAAAGCAGGAGATTTAGAAGAACGAAAGTGGCTATTAACAGAAGTTGAAGAGCTTATAGCAATCGCTTCAAAAATGATAAATAATAAAAAATAATTTAATAACAATTTCAATTTTCAATTTATAAAAATTAACATTTAAATTTAAAATTACTATTGTCATTGATTTTTGAAATTGATATTGACATTGACATTAAAAATGTACGCAATACTTGACATAGAAACCACTGGAGGACAATTTAACGAAGAAGGAATCACTGAAATCGCCATCTATAAATTTGATGGACATGAAGTTGTGGATCAGTTCATTAGTTTAGTTAATCCTGAAATTCCCATTCAGCCGTTTGTAGTAAAACTGACTGGGATAAATAATGCTATGTTACGTTCTGCCCCTAAGTTTTTTGAAGTAGCAAAACGCATTATCGAAATGACAAATGATTGCGTAATTGTAGCCCATAATGCTTCTTTTGATTACAGAATTTTACGAACTGAATTCAGAAGATTAGGCTATGATTTTCAAGCTAAAACAATTTGTACTGTAGAACTTTCTAAAAAATTAATTCCTGAACAACCTTCTTATAGTTTAGGAAAATTAGTTCGAGCTTTAGGAATTCCAATGGCCGATAGACATAGGGCTAGTGGTGACGCTATGGCTACTACAAAACTGTTCAAAATGCTTTTGGAAAAAGACTTGTCCAAAGAAATTATTAAGGACTTTATTAAGCTAGAAATCGAAAAAGGGATTTCTCCAAAATTATTAGATATTGTTGAGCATTTACCTTCTAAAACGGGGATTTATTATGTTCATAATGAAAAAGGAAATCTAATTTATATTGGCAAAAGCCGAAATATAAAAAAGCGAATTAATCAGCATTTCACGGGAAATTCAACCAAATGTAAAAAAATTCAAGCAGGAGTTTTTGCTGTAACCTACGAAGAAACCGGAAGCGAATTAATTGCACTTTTGAAAGAAAGTGAAGAGATAAAAATCAATAAACCAATCCTAAATAGAGCGCAACGAAAAAGTATTTTTCAATGGGCTTTATATGTTGAAAAAGATGAAAATGGCTATTTGAATTTAAGTCTGCAAAAAGCTGACGGTCGAAAAAAAGAAATTACTTCATTTGCTACATTGCAAGAAGGCAAAAATGCTTTATTTAGAATTACTGCAAGTCATCATTTATGCCAGAAATTAACAGGATTATATCAAACTAAAAAAGACTGTTTTCAATATAAAATAAAAGAATGCGATGGGGCTTGCATTGGCAAAGTTCCTACAGCGGAATACAATCTGAGAGTTCAAGAGTTTATCGATAAGAATAGTTTCGAGAATCAAAACCTTATTCTTGTTGACAGAGGAAGAACAATCAATGAACGTTCCGCGGTTTTAATAGAAAATGGTATTTATAAAGGTTATGCTTTTTATGATTTGAACTATCAAATCAGTAATATCGAAATTCTAAAAAACATAATTATTCCTATGCAAAACAACCGTGATGTTAAGACTATTATTCAAAGTTACCTCCGAAAAAGCAAAACATTAAAAGTGATTTCGTTTTAATATATTTAACTAAATGAAATACTTAATCACTATTATTGGCCCTACTGCAATTGGAAAAACTGCTCTAAGTATTGCTTTGGCACAACATTTTAAATGCGACATTCTTTCGTGTGATAGTCGGCAATTTTTTAAAGAAATGACAATAGGAACTGCTGTTCCAAGTCAAGAAGAATTAGCTTCAGCAACACATCATTTTATTCAAAACAAATCGATTCATGAGGATTATTCTGTTGGTGATTTCGAAAAAGAAGCGATTGCAAAACTTAATGAATTGTATCAAACTAATGATTATGTAATTCTGGTAGGTGGTTCTGGCTTGTATGTTGATGCAATTTTAAAAGGTTTTGATGAGTTCCCAGATATTGATGCTTCGGTGCGATTGAATGTAAATTCAAATTATGAAAAATTAGGTATCAGTTATTTACAGCAACAACTTCAAACTTTGGATCCTGATTATTTTGAAAAAATAAAAACAGAAAATCCACAAACGCTTCAAAACCCGCAACGAATGATGCGCTTTGTAGAAGTTTGTATTGGAACCGGAAAACCCTATTCTTCTTTTTTAAATCAAAAGAAAAACAACCGAAACTTCACTCCTATCATCATTGGATTAGAAGCAGAAAGAAGCGTTATTTATGACCGAATCAATCAACGGGTTGACATCATGGTCAAAGAAGGATTGATTGAAGAAGCTAAAAAATTATATCCAAACAAAGATTTAAATGCCTTACAAACCGTAGGATATAGGGAATTATTTAGTCATTTTGATGGAGATTTCAGTCTTGCTTTTGCTATCGAGGAAATCAAAAAAAACACACGCCGATTTTCAAAACGTCAACTGACTTGGTTCAAAAGAACTGAGAATACTAAATGGTTTGATTATCTAGAAGATAGAACTAAAATTATAGAATATATCACAAAAACAATTCATAATTCTTAATTATATATGCCTATTTCACCAGACTTCAATTCCATTCTAAGCAAAGATTGGGAAATCAATTTTACGCAATGCGCACCTAATGGCTATTTAAAATACACTGAATTATGCAACTTACTACAATTGACTGCAGCTGCACATTCTGAAATTGGAGGCATTAGTTTTTCGGATATGCAAGAATTTGATCAGGCATGGGTGTTGAGTAGAATGCGAGTTGAAATCATCGAATTACCAAAATGGCGAGATACCGTTACCGTAAAAACCTGGATTAATTCTTTAGAAAATTCGCGTTCCGTTCGTGCCTTAGAAATGTATGTAAATGGCAAAAAGATTGTAGGTTCTGAAACCTTTTGGGCTGTTTTCAATACTGAAAAACGAAGACCAGAAACGTTAGCTCTTCCCTATGAACATTTTGAATTGTATCCCGATAAAAAAGCCACTGTGGAAACATTTTCAAAAATTAATATTACTCACGAAAAAGAAATGCTTTTTGAGAGAACCGTTTGTTTATCTGATTTAGATATTGTCAATCACGCTAATAATGTCAAATATTTTGAATGGTGCTTAGATTTAGTTGATGAAAAATTAATTCTGAACCAACAAATAGAAAGTTTTGAAATGAATTTTCTAAAAGAATTATCTTTAAAAGACAACGTATCCATTCACGAAAATATAAATGAAGATAACACTATTTTTAGCATAACAAAAGAAGATAAAACTAGTTTTGCACTGCAACTGAACTGGAAATAAAAAGCTCAAAATAACTATTTTAAAAGTATTTCAAATCGAAATACTTTTTTTTATTATCTTTGTTAACCAAATGGTTAAACCGAATAGTTAAATAACAATGACAACAGAAGAAAAAATATTTAACGCTGCTCGAATTGTATTTCAGAAAAAAGGATTTGCTGGGGCAAGAATGCAAGAAATAGCAGATGAAGCTGGAATTAATAAAGCGATGTTGCATTATTGTTTCAAAAACAAACAATCCCTGTTTGAGGCTGTATTTATAAAAGCATTCAGTCAATTAGCACCACAGATTAACTTAATTTTCAATTCAGAAGAAACTGTTTTTAATAAAATAAAAAAATTTACTGATAGCTATATTTCATTTGTAATTGAACACCCTTTTCTACCTCAATTTGTCATCCAAGAAATGAATAACAATCCTGAGTTTGTGCTGAAATTTTTAACTAACACAAATAGACCAAACCCTACCCATATGATTCTTCAAATTGAAAAAGAAATAGCAGATGGAATCATAAAACCAATCCAACCCAAACAATTATTATTAGATATTTTTTCGATGACCGTATTCCCTTTTGCTGCTCAAATGATGGTAAAAGGAATTCTACAAATTTCAGATGATGAATTCAATCAAATGATGGAAATTAGAAAAACGAGTATTGCTGAACAAATTATTAATTCAATAAAAAAATGAAACAATTAAGTCTACTATTCATTCTATTTGCTGCACAACTTTCCATTTCACAGCAAAAAATCACTTTAGAGGATTGTTATGTATTAGCAAATAAAAATTATCCTTTGGCTAAACAAACAGAATTGTTACAACAAAAAACAGGTTCCGAAATTGAAGCATTAAATAAAGGAAAACTCCCTAGAATTGATTTGAATGCACAAGCAACTTATCAATCTGATGTGACAGGATTACCAATTGTGATGCCTAATGTGACTCCACTAAATAAAGACCAATACCGAGCAACATTAGACATCAATCAACTCTTATATAATGGAGGAGTAATTGCTAGTAATACAAAACTAAAACAAGCACAAACCCAAACGCAACAACAGCAAGTTCAAGTCAATTTATATCAAATAAAATCAAAAATTAATCAATTATTCTTTTCGGTTTTGTTATTACAAGAACGAAAATCAATTTTAATATCCAAGCAAGAACAATTGCTTTCAAAAATTAGTGAAGTAAAAACAGGCGTTAAGTTTGGTGCAATTCTTCCTGCTTCTGAGAAAACACTAGAAGCCGAAAACTTAAAAATACAACAACAGTTAACTGAAATTCAGTTTGATAAAAAGAAGCTTTTAAGCAATTTATCTACATTAATTTTCAGTTCATTAGATGAAAATACGACTCTAACGAAACCTATCATTTCAAATACTTTTGATAAAGAAATCAATCGTCCGGAACTAAAATTATTCGATTTACAAAACGAGCAAATAGAAGTTTCGAAAGAAGTAATATCAAAAAATAATCTCCCAAAAATAAATGCATTTGGTCAGGCTGGCTATGGAAATCCTGGATTAAATATGTTAGACAACTCCTTTCAAACTTTCTATATGTTAGGATTAAAAGCAAATTGGAATGTATTTGACTGGAATAAATCCAAAAATGAAAAACAAGCACTTTCTATTTCAAAAGAAATTGTAGCTACAGAAAAAGAGACTTTTTTGCTAAATAATAACTTGCAATTGCAAGAATTAGAAAACGAAATAAAAAAGACGGAAGCCATTATTACTGCTGATTCAGAAATAATTGCTTTAAGAGAATCAATAGAAAAATCATCCGATTCACAATTACGAAATGGAGTCATCACCGCTTCGGAATATCTAGTAGAATTGACTAATTTATATGAAGCAAAAATCAATCAAAAAGTTCATGAAATACAATTGGTTTTAGCTAAAGCAAATTATCAAATAAGTAACGGAAACTAAAACAATTTAAATGTTTAATCGAAATAAAACTATGAAAACAATATATACATTATTAATCCTAATCAGCTTAATTTCTTGTTCCAAAAATAATGACAAAGCTGATGGATACGGAAATTTTGAAGCAACAGATGTAACTATTTCGGCGGAAGCCAATGGAAAAATAAACTATTTAAAATTAGAAGAAGGAGATATTTTAGAACCAAATACTGTTGTTGGCTTAGTTGACACCACACAACTCTACCTGAATAAACAACAATTAATCGCTTCTAAAGCAAGTATTAATTCAAAATCTAAAAATGTATTATCCCAAATCAATGTGTTAAAAGAACAACTTAAAACAACATTGATTGAACAAAAAAGAATTCAAAATATGTTTGCCGAAAATGCAGCTACAAAACGTCAGGTCGACGAAATTATAGGCAAAGTAAACGTACTAAATGAACAGATAAAAAGTGTTAAAACACAAGATGCTCCTATCATAAATGACATCAAATCAATTGATGTTCAGATTGAAAAAATCAACGATCAAATTAAAAAAAGTAAAATTGAAAACCCAATAAAAGGAACCGTTTTAGCCAAATATACGGAACCAAATGAAGTAACTTCTTTTGGAAAACCATTGTATAAAATTGCAGATATTTCCGAAATGAATTTGCGCGTTTATATCAGTGAAACTCAATTAGCTCAAATAAAAGTAGGTCAAAATGTGACTGTGAAAATTGATGCAAAAGATGAAATGAAATCCTACCCAGGAACAATTTCATGGATTGCTTCCTCAGCAGAATTTACTCCAAAAATAATTCAAACTAAAGAAGAAAGAGCTAATCTTGTTTATGCTGTCAAAATTAAAGTAAAAAATGATGGTAGTTTAAAAATAGGAATGCCAGCTGAAATGTGGATTAAATAAATATAAAATGAGTATTAAAGTTCAAAATATATCCAAATCCTATAACAACATAAAAGCTGTTGAAGGAATTACTTTTGAAGTAAAAGAAGGAGAATTATTTGGGCTTATTGGTCCTGATGGTGCTGGTAAAACAACTATTTTTAGAATACTTACAACATTACTTAAAGCTAATCAAGGCAATGCTACAGTAGCTGGTTTCGATGTGATTCAAGACTATAAATCCATTAGAAATTGTGTGGGTTATATGCCCGGGAAATTCTCCTTATATCAAGATTTAACTGTAGAAGAAAACTTATCCTTTTTTGCGACAATTTTTGGCACAACAATTCAAGAAAATTATGATTTAATCAAGGACATTTATGTTCAAATAGAGCCTTTCAAAAAACGAAGAGCTGGAGCACTTTCGGGAGGAATGAAACAAAAATTAGCGCTCTGTTGTGCATTAATACACAAACCAAAAGTGTTGTTTTTAGACGAACCCACCACCGGCGTTGACCCTGTTTCCAGAAAAGAGTTTTGGGAAATGCTAAAACGATTACAACAAAAAGGCATCACTATTCTAGTTTCAACACCTTATATGGATGAAGCTGCTTTATGTGATCAAATTGCTTTGATACAAAAAGGTGAAATCTTAAAAATTGACACGCCGGAGAACAGCATCAAGGAATATGATAAAATTATTTTTGATGTTCGAGCGAAAGACAGCTATCAACTCCTAAAAGATTTAAAGGAATTCCCTAGCCAGTATAGCGTTTTTGCTTTTGGAGAATCGATACATTATATAGATGAAAATGATGATTTTAAGAGCTCCGAATTACTGAATTATCTCCAAAAAAAACAGCATAAAGAAATAGAAATTCATATTTCAAATCCAACAATTGAAGATATCTTTATGGATTTAACAGCAATAAAATACTAAATTTTGAATCCAGAAAAAATCATATCCGTAAACAATCTCTGTAAAACATTTGGCAGCTTTACCGCAGTCAACTCCATTTCATTTGATGTGTATAAAGGTGAAATTTTTGGTTTTCTAGGTGCAAATGGAGCAGGAAAAACAACTGCTATGAAAATGCTAATTGGTATTTTAAAACCTAGTTCTGGAGAAGCTTCAATAGCCGGTTTCGATGTAAAAAAACAGGCTGAAATGGTAAAGAAAAGCATTGGTTACATGAGTCAAAAATTCTCTATGTATGATGATTTGACTATCAAAGAAAACATTACTTTTTTTGGCGGAATATATGGATTAAGTAGAACTGAGATTAAAGAAAAAACAGCCAATTTAATATCCGAATTAGAACTTGAAGAAGTTGCGGACAAATTAGTTAGTGCTTTACCCCTTGGATGGAAACAAAAACTATCTTTTTCAGTAGCGCTCTTGCATGAACCTAAACTTGTATTTCTGGATGAACCTACAGGAGGTGTTGACCCCATAACCCGAAGACAATTCTGGGAAATGATTTATGCCCAAGCTAATAAAGGAACTACCATTTTTGTGACCACACATTATATGGATGAAGCAGAATATTGTGATCGGGTTTCTATTATGGTTGAAGGAAAAATTGAAGCATTAGATTCTCCAAAAAACTTAAAAAAACAATATAACGCTGCTTCCATGAATGATGTCTTTTTAAAATTAGCACGAAATATTGAATAATATTATATAGATAAACCAAAGTCAAAATGAAAAGATTTATCGGTTTTGTAACCAAAGAATTTTATCACATTTTTCGTGATAAGCGTACCATGTTCATTCTTTTTGGAATGCCAGTGGTTCAAATCATGTTATTTGGTTTCGCCATAACTAATGAAATTAATAATGTAAAAATTGCCATTTTGGATCAGTCCAAAGATTATGAAACACAAAAAATAATTCTAAAATTAAATGCTTCAAAATATTTCAAAATAGAACAGAAAATTACTAATGAAAATCAAATTGAGAATGTTTTCAAAAAAGGAAGAGTTAAGGCTGTACTTGTTTTTGAAAACCACTTTATAAAAAACTTACAAGGCAAAAAACTAGCTAAAATTCAAGTAATAACAGATGCTACAGATCCGAATATTGCCAATACAATTACAAATTACATCAATTCAATTTTGCAAAATTATACTCAAGAAATTAACGCAAATAATCCTCAAGTCTACCAAATTCAAACGCAAACACAATTGTATTACAATCCAGAATTAAAAAGTGTTTTTACTTTTGTACCTGGCGTAATGACTATCATTTTGATGCTCGTTTCGGCTATGATGACCTCCATTTCTATTACACGAGAAAAAGAACTTGGCACAATGGAAGTTTTATTAGTTTCTCCATTAAAACCCTTTCAAGTTGTTATTGGAAAAGTATTTCCATACATTTTTCTGTCAATAATTAATGCATCAATCATTGTTTTCTTAGGCTTTTTTGTATTTAAAATGCCTATTGAAGGAAGCTTATTTCTATTAGCTTTTGAGAGTATACTCTTTATCATTTCAGCACTTTCATTAGGAATATTAATTTCGACCATTTCAAATTCTCAACAAACTGCCATGATGATTTCGCTAATGGGATTAATGCTACCCGTTATTATTTTATCCGGATTTATTTTCCCCATTTCAAGTATGCCTTTACCCTTGCAAATCATTAGTAATGTCATCCCTGCAAAATGGTTTATCATTATTATAAAAGCAATTTTACTCAAAGGAGCGTCTATTAGTGTGATTTGGAAGGAAACACTGATTTTAATGGGAATGACTGTATTTTTTATTGCATTAAGCATCAAGAAATATAAAATTAGATTAGAATAGAAAATAGTAAAAAAGCAATAAAAAATGAAAACAATACTATTCATCATCCAAAAGGAATTCAGACAAATCTTTAGAAATAAAGGAATGCTTCCTATCATATTTGTCATGCCTTTGATGCAATTATTAATTCTATCGAATGCGGCCAGTTTTGAAGTCAAAAATATTCAATTTTCATATATCGACAATGATTGTTCTTCAGCTTCCCGAGAATTAATAAGCAAATTTGAAGCTTCGAGTTATTTTAAAATAATCAAGAAATTTGACACGAAAATTGCCGCTAACCAAGAAATGCAAAAAGGAAAAGTAGATGTGATTTTAGAAATCCCAAACCATTTTGAACAAAACCTCATCAAAGAGAAAACAGCTTTTCTTTCGGTAAGTATTAATGCCATTGATGGTGCTTCGGCAGGAATTGAAAATGTATATCTAACTCAAATAATAACTTCATTCAATCAAAACATACAATCAAAACTGATACACTATTCTGATGGAGCTATAGCACAACCTGAAAACATAATTACCATACCTTCTTTTTGGTACAATAATACCTTAAATTATAAAACCTTTATGGTGCCAGGAATATTAGTGCTTTTAGTTACGATGATTACACTTTTTTTATCTTCGATGAATATTGTCCGAGAAAAAGAAATAGGAACTTTAGAACAGATTAATGTTACGCCTATCAAAAAACACCAATTCATTATTGGGAAATTATTTCCTTTCTGGATACTAGGATTAGTGATTTTAACAGTAGGATTAACCATAGCCAAACTCGTTTTCAACGTTCCCATATTAGGTAATATCGGATTAATATATTTGTTTACATCCATTTATTTATTAGTTATTTTAGGCATTGGTTTATTCATCTCTAATCATACCGAAACCCAGCAACAAGCGATGTTCATTGCGTGGTTTTTTATGGTTATTTTTATCCTAATGAGCGGATTATTCACCCCTATAGAAAGTATGCCACAATGGGCGCAAAATATTACTTTATTTAATCCGATTCGTTATTTTGTGGAGATTATCCGAATGGTGATGTTGAAAGGAGCTACGTTTTCGGATATAGCTTTACAATTTTATATAATCGCTTTTTATGCCTTTATTTTAAATGGCTTGGCTGTTTGGAGTTATAAAAAAGTTAGTTAACTTTATATCTGTTATGAAGAATATACCTCAATATAGACTTTCAAAATCTGAGTCTTTGTTTGTAAGAGAACCTATGACTCGACTTAAGAACTTGATTTTTACATTCAAAGTTCAATACAACTTCATTAAGGCTTTCCGCAAAATGCATTTTATAGGTCCTTGTGTAACCGTTTTTGGCTCTGCCCGATTTGGCCCAGAAACAATACATTATAAAAATGCTGAAAAAATAGGTGCTGAAATGGCAAAATTAGGTTTTACAGTAATGACTGGAGGAGGTCCTGGAATTATGGAAGCAGCTAATAAAGGTGCTTATGAAAATGGTGGGTATTCTGTAGGTTGCAATATTGTTTTGCCATTAGAACAAAAACCAAATCCTTATCTTCATAGATGGATTTACATCCCTTATTTCTTTGTTCGAAAAGTAATTCTAGTAAAATACTCATATGCTTTTATTGTAATGCCAGGAGGAATTGGTACTCTAGACGAATTTTTTGAAGCGCTTACTTTAATTCAAACAAAAATAATTAGCGGATTCCCTTTAGTTGTTTTTGATAAAACTTACCATCAAGAATTATATCATCATATAAAGATAATGGTAGAAAATGAAAGCATTAGTCCAGAAGACATGAAACTTTTATTTATCACTGATTCTGTTGACGAATTAGTGGAACACATAAAAAAACATAGTATCAAAAAATTTGGTTTAAAAAAAGAAGTTTACAAACCGAAATGGTGGTATCTAGAGAAAACAAAACAATAAATGCTTGAATCAAGCTCTACTGCCCACCCATTGTCGTAAGACTTTTTCTAAATCATATTGATTAATTGGTTTTGATAAATAATCGTTCATTCCGGATTTAAGACATTTCTCTTTATCTTCAGACATAGTTCCTGCAGTCAAAGCAATTATTGGAATGTTTCCAGAATTTTTTAACTTTCGAATTTCGGCAGTAGCTTCATACCCATTTTTTTTTGGCATTTGTATGTCCATCAAAATAACGTCTGGATTTTCCTTTTTAAATTGTTCAATAGCTTCTTTACCATCACTAGCTTCAAAAATTATAGAATCTGGCAATATTTTTTTAATTAATTTTTTTGCCAAAAGCATATTTATCCTATTGTCTTCAACTATTAATACAATAGCTTGATTATAATTTTTTGTCAAGTCTTCTTTATTTTCAACTTGATTCGGATTTAAAGCTTCAATGGTTCTTTTTAAGTTGGACTTTCTAAAAACCACTGAAAAATTAAAATCGCTTCCGTGTCCATATTCACTAATAAGGTGCAATTTACTTTTCATTAGTCCTAGCAATTGATTAGAAATAGCCAGTCCTAAACCAGTTCCTCCATATTTTCTGGTTGTGGTTGTGTCCTCTTGAACAAAAGATTGAAATATTTTTTCTTGATTTGATTTTTTAATACCAATTCCTGTATCTTTTACAGAAAAATATAAAGTAGTCATATTTTTACTTGAAAAAGCTTGGCTGATATCCAAACGTATTTCTCCTTTTTGAGTAAACTTCAATGAATTTCCAATCAAGTTAACAATGATTTGTTTCAATCGTACAGCATCTGCATCTATGAATTGTGGTACAGCCGAATCAATGTTTAAAATCAACTTAATATTTTTAGTATCTGCTTGGTATTTAAAAAGATTTATTACTCTATGAACTAAATCATAAATGTCAATTTCTTCAATATTTAATTCTAATTTACCGGCTTCAATTTTTGAAAAATCTAAAATATCATTGATTATTTCCATCAATGTAATCGCAGATTCATTAACAATACTCATGTACTCTAATTGATCCCCGTCTAAGTTTGTTTTCATCAATAAATCCGTAAAACCGATAATTCCATTTAAAGGAGTACGAATTTCATGGCTCATATTAGCCAAAAAATTTGATTTAGCTAAACTTGCTGCTTCGGCATGATTTCTAGCCACTAAAAGTTCTGCATTAGCTTTTTCGAGTTCTTTTTGATGTTCTTCTAATTCTTGAATAAGTTTTAACTTATCTGATTCATCAAAATTTGAAGCCACTTTTAATTTTTGCGTCTGAAGTTTATTTTCTTTTTCAAAAAGAAATCCATTTCTATTTATTGCATTGTCTATCTTTTTCATATCGGAGGCTTTTATATGAATCTATTTTAAGAGCTAAATACTATAAAAACGTCAATTTAAATTCAACCAAAATCATGAATGAAAATTGACGTTTTTACAGTATTAGTAATATTTACTATTTCTAACAAATACCTTTAAAAAGTAAAAATCAGAAAAATTACTAAAAAAAAACAATCAATTATTTTTTTCATTCAAGGGGGGACAAAATGAAAAAATAAATTATTATAAAACTTATTAATTTGGTAATCAGGATTTATCTTTTCGTTAAAGCTATTTCATTATTATATTTTTACATTTAATTAATTACTAAAATTACAAATAATTTTTTATTTAAAATTAAATAATTCTCACTTTTAAACTATTTATCATTTTTAACTCCTTTATGCCAAAATAAAGAAGATTAATTTGCAATAAAAGTGTTTTTAAATAATAATGCCTTTCAAAAAACAATATTTTTAATCAAGCCATTTATGTAGTATTTTATCTAAATCAGATTGTAATATTGGTTTTGATAAATAGTCATTCATTCCTGATTCGATACATTTTTCTTTATCGCCTGACATTATTCCCGCAGTGACGGCAATTATAGGAACTTTTTGGGCATTTCTAAATTTTCTAATTTCGTTAGTAGCCTCAAATCCGTTTTTATTTGGCATCTGAATATCCATCAAAATAATATCTGGTTTAGCTTTTTTATATTCTTCAATAGCTTCATTACCATCTTTAGCTTCAATTATAGTACAATTAGAAATTAATGTGGTTATTAATTTCTTAGTAAGCAGCATATTGATTTTATTATCTTCAACTATTAAAACTTTTTTATTCTTGATATTATCTGCAATTGAATCATAAGGGATTATATTTGCTAATATGGCATCATCACTATTCTGATAGTTTGCTTTTTTAAATTTTATAGTAAAGAAAAAATTACTTCCATCACCGTAATGACTTATTAATTGTAGTTTACTATTCATTAGTTTTAAAAGCTGATTTGAAATTGCCAATCCTAATCCTGTCCCTCCAAATTTTCTACTTGTAGAATTGTCTTCTTGAACAAAAGAATTAAATATTTTCTCGTTGTTTGCTTCTTTAATTCCAATACCGGTATCTTTAACAGAAAACTTAATGGTAGTCCATTTTTCATCTGACGGATCTTCTTGATTCAGCTCTAAACGAATTTCTCCAAAACTTGTAAACTTAACCGCATTACTTAATAAATTAACTAGAATTTGTTTTAATCGAACGGAGTCTGCTATAATGTAATGCGGTATATCTTTATCCATTTGAAAAACAAAATTTAAATTTTTCTTATTCGCCTGAAGCTTAAATAAGTCAACAACTTGATGTGTTAATTTAAACAAGTTAATTTCTTCAAGATTTAATTCTAATTTTCCAGATTCTATTTTTGAAAAGTCTAAAACATCATTAACAATATGCATTAATAAAGCTGCAGATTCATTAACCGTTGTCATGTATTCCAATTGGTTTTCACCCAAATCAGATTTCATTAATAAATGCGTAAAACCAATAATTCCATTCAATGGCGTTCTGATTTCATGGCTCATGTTAGCCAGAAAATCTGTTTTAGCTTTATTCGCAGATTCAGCGAGCTCTTTAGATTTAATGAGTTCCATTTCAATCAATTTACGCTCTGTAATATCAAAAAAGCTAATCACTACTTCAGATACATCTCCTTTTTCATCAATGACAGGAAATCCATTTGTCAAAAACCACATTGTTTCCCTCTTTGCTCTTTTAACTCCTATAACATAATTTTGGATTGGCTGTTTTGTATTTAAAATGATATTTAAAGGAAACCTTTCTGGGGCCATGATTAAACCATTCTCCATTAATAAAACACGATCTAAATCAATATGCATTTTACCAGTTTTATTATCTTTAATTAAACCAAGTAATTTATCAGCTTCTTGATTACTAAAGATAATATTAGAGTCTGAATCATGAACAACAATACCCGCGTTTAGGTTAAATAATAAACCACGGTATCTTTCTTCACTTTTCTGAAGTGCAAAATCTGCTTTTTTGGTTTCCGTAATATCTCTTGAAAGAATAATAAAATGTGCCTTATAATCTTCATTATCTTGCATAGGAGCGACTGAAAGTTCAAACCAATGTTCACCAGTTGGTAACTCTATAGAATATTTTTTTCCGGTTGAGAATCCTTTTTCAGCTGCTTCTTTAATAGCAGATTTACATAATTCATCAACATCTGGAGGCAATACTTCAGAGAATTTTTTTCCTAAAAATAATTCTGCTGGCATTGCTAATAAATCATCTCGTCTGGTATGGTAGTTATAAATTCGACCGTCAAGTCCAACTTCAAAAAGTAAATCTGGAATAGCCTCTAAAATAGCTTCCATTTTTTGATGTGCTTTATGAGAGTTTAACTCCGCAAGCTTACGATCGGTAATATCAGTGATTGTCCCTATATAACCTATAATTTGATTGTCAGAATTGAGTTCAGGAATTGCTTGACCTATAACCCAAGCAATTGATCCATCAGGTCTAACAAATCGATATTCAGATTCTGATGTTTGCTTTTTTGACATCGAATCCATCCAACCTTCAAATAATCTAGCACTATCTTCAACATGTACCGCTCTAAGCCAACCATTACCCATGGCATCCTCATAAGAGATTCCTGCTATTTCGCTCCAACGCTGATTCACATAAGTTGTACTTCCAGAAGCATCTGTACGGAAAATTCCAACTGGTGAAACTTCGGTAAGTGTTTGGTATCTATGCTCACTTTCTAAAACAGAAACTTCTGCTTTTTTTCGTAGCGATTCTTTCTCTAAATTTTCAAGTGCATAGGCAACATCTCCTGTAGCTTCTTCTAATAATGCAATTTCTTCAGAATCAAAAAAGTTTTTTTCACCAGCATAAAAAGTAAATGCTCCAATCACTTTTCCAAATTTTTTAATAGGTAATGCCATCGAAGATAAATACCCTCTTTTTAATGCCTCATTACGCCAAGGCAACATTTGAGAGTCATTTTCAATATCATTACTAATTACATATTTTCCCTCACGCAAAGCTGTTCCTGTAGGCCCTCGACCTTCGGGTTTATCATCTATTGTAATTCGTTTTATTGTTGACAAATAACCTTTCTCTTCTCCTGAAATCATAATTGGAATTACTTCCTTAGTTTCTTTATCTATCATGCCTATCCAAGCCATTCTAAACTTTCCTAAATTGACTGCAATATCACAAGCTTCTTTGAAAAGTGTTTGCTCATCTGTGGTACGAACAATCATTTGGTTTATCTGACTGATGAATAAATAAAGTCGATTGGCTTTAATTATTTTCTGTTCAGCAACAATTCTTTTAGTAACATCCGTAATAATTCCATGACAAATTACAGTTCCTTCTGGTTCTAGTTCAGGTAAAGAATTGATTTCATGCCAAACTAATCCTTTTTTAGGATGGAGGTAGCGGTAGGTTCCTCTTAATGGAATTAATTTAGATTTAGTTTCAAAAATGCTTTTCATCACATTTTCAATATCATCTGGATGAATTAATGAAAATATTTTATTCGTATCCTTTTCAATTTCGGAATAGGCAAACCCATAAATATCCTCAATAGCATCACTAGCATAGGGATAAGACAATGAACCGTCTTTGTTTTGACGCATTGAATATATTAAACCTGGTGAAGTTTGAGCAATTTTAACAAACTTTTCTCTTTCAATATTAAGTTTTTCTTCGGATTGTCTTTTTTCAGTAACATCCCTTATATTGGTCACTATTCCTTTAATATGAGGATCATTCAATAAATTATTTATAGTACCTTCAAGCCATATATAATGTCCCTTTTTATGTTTTACTCTAAAAGAAACATGAAAAATTTTGTTTGGATGCAATACTATTTTCTGAAATGTTTGTTGAATTGATTCAATATCATCTGGATGAATATACTGTTTTGGATCAATTTTTTGAAATTCTCCATGTTCCCAACCTGTAATCCTTACTGCAGAGGAACTTCGGAAAATAGTATTAAAATTTTCGTCTAATAAAGAAATAATAGCTTCATTATTTTCTATCATAGCGCGAAAACGCTTTTCATTTTGAATAATTTTAGCTTCTATAATTTTCTTATCAGTTATGTCTCTATCAAAACCTAAATATCTATTATCTGAAACTTTAAGAATACTGTATGATCTCCAGCGAATTTCTCCGTTTTTACGAACGGATTTTGTTTCCCCTTTTAAGCTTCCTTTTTCTAAAAGAATTTTAAATTGTTCTGCTGCTTTTTCTTTGAACTCAGGCAATGACAAATCTCCAAATTTCATTTGAAGAAGCTCTTCTTTGGAATAACCTGTAAAATCAGCCGAAGCTTGATTTATTTCTAAATACTTTCCTTTTTCATCCAAAATAAAAATTCCATCAGGAGCATTCTCGATGTAATTTTTGAATTTTGCATTACTTTCTTCTTCAACAAGCTTTAACTTAGCATTAATTTCCGATTGTTCTTTAGCTTTAATAGCATCTTCAGCTTCCTTCTTTAAACTGATATCCTGTGTATTTCCTCTTATAGCACATACCCTTCCTTCTGCATCAAATAATGGAAAAACACTTTCACTAACCCATTTTAATTTATTTTTGAAAACAACCTCTGTTTGAGCAATTTCAAAAGGTTTGTTATCTACTAATAACTGGTCTATTTTTTTCTGAAATACATCAATATCCTTTTGTGAAAAATGGTTTAAATACTCTTGAAACAAGTTTTGATTTTCTTCTTTCTCAACTTCAAAAATTGCATACAATTCATCTGACCAAATTAATTTATTCGTTTCTAGATTTAATTCCCAAGTCCCTATTTTGGCTGTTTTTTGAGCAAAATTTAATAAATTTTCACTTCTAATTAATTCTTCTTGGGCTTTTCTTATTTCTGAAACATCCCTTCCAATAGCATAAATATCATTTACGGAAATAGTTTTCGCAGTCCATTGAATCGTTACATAACCACCCTCTTTTTTTAAAAATCTATTCTCGAAATTAATTGCTGGATTCCCCTTAGCAAGACTTTCTATTTCTTTCATAGATCTTTCTAAGTCATCTGGATGCAAAAGATTAACTAAAGAATGATGGAGTAATTCGGCTTTAGAATATCCTAAAACTTGTAAAAATGCGGGATTAATTTCTTTAAAAAAAGCATCTGTTCCTACAACACAAACTAAATCATTAGATTCTTCAACAAAAAATTTAAACTTAGATAAAAACTCTTCTTCTTTAGTTAGTCGTTGTATATCTAAATTCTGCTCTTTTATTTTTTTAACTAATTCTTCGTATGTAGGCTTCCCCTTTTCCATAATACTAATAAATTGAAGTTAATTACAATTAATTTGTAATTATAGTATAAATATAATAAAAAAACTAATGCTAACAGCACTAAAATCAAGTATATCCACACAGTGTGACTTTTGTTACTGATTCTGCAGTTTTCAGAATTTAACTTTGCCACATCAATTTAGAAAAATGATTATGAAGAAAATAAATACACTATTACTCATTGGAACTCTTTCGGTTTCTACCCTTAGTTTTAGCCAAGACACATTAGCTATTTCTAAAAAAGACATTTGGACAAAAGCTTCTGAAAAGAACTTACAAATCAAAATGGCTAATCAGGATTTCAAATCGGCACAAGCGGATTACAGACAGTCTAATGCTTTGTTTTTGCCCAGTATTACAGCCTCACATACAGCAATTAGTACTACAAATCCGTTAATGGCTTTTGGTTCTAAATTGAATCAGGAAATTTTAACGCAATCCGATTTCAATCCTGCCTTGTTGAATAATCCAGCCAAAACACAAAACTTTGCCACCAAAATTGAAGTATTACAACCGCTGATTAATGTAGATGGATTGTATGGAAGACAAGCAGCCAAATCGAAAATGGAAGCGTTTCAATTGCAAACAGAACGCACGAAAGAATACTTGCAACTTGAAGTCAACAAAGCTTTCATGCAATTGCAATTGGGCTATAAAGCGGTTGCAGTTTTAGAAAAAGCAAATGCAACGGCTGTAGCCAATTTAAAACTGATTGAAAACTATTTCAAACAAGGAATCCTTCAAAAAACCGATTTACTTTCGGTTCAAGTTCGTGTAAATGAAATCAAAAATCAATTGCAATATGCCAAAAGTAATGTACAAAACGCATCCGATTATTTAGGCTTTCTTCTTAATGAAGACACAACAAATAAAGTCTACAAACCTATCGAAGCTTTAGAAAACAGCATTGTCATTGAAACAATCAATACCACACTTCCTGCCAATAGAAAAGACATTCAAGCTATGGACAAATCATCCGAAGCGTACGCAAAAATGCTACAATCCAGTAAAATGAATTTCCTGCCAAGATTGAATGCTTTTGGAAGTTATGAATTGTATGATGATACTTTTTTGGGAACCAATGCCAAAGGATATTTAGTGGGAGCACAACTATCATGGTCCGTTTTTGATGGGTACAAATCCATTGGAAAAATGGAAAAAGCAAAAGCCAATTTTCAAAAATCCGAAATAGAAAACCAACAATACAAAGCACAAAGCCAATTGGATTTGAACAAAGCCAATCGCCAGTTGAAAGATGCAGAAAACAAAGTAAACTTATCCAAATTAGCTTTAGAACAATCACAAGAAGCGTATAGAATCCGTAGCAACCGATTCACACAAGGACTCGAAAAAACAACTGATTTATTACAATCCGAAACCCAAATGTCCCAAAAAGAATTGGAATTCCTGCAAGCTGTTTTTGAGTACAATTTCACTCAGGAATATGTACAGTTTTTAACGAAGTAAGAATTAAAAAATAGAAGAAAGAACAAATAAGAAAGACACAAAATAATCAATAGAAAAATCATGAAAAAAACAATAGCAATCCTTTCTATAGCCGCCGTTTTCTTAACCTCATGTGGAGGCGACAAAAAAGAACCAATTAAGAAAGAACCTGCAATTGCAGTAAAACTAAGCGGAATTTCAGCAGATACTAATAGTCCATTTATTACCGCAAGCGGAAAAATTGAAGCCGAAAACAGTGCCAATCTAAGCACAAGAATGATGGGTTATGTAACTAAAATTCACGTACAAGTAGGACAAAAAGTAGGCGCTGGACAATTATTAGTAAGTATCAATAATACTGATTTACAAGCCAAAAAAGCGCAAGTTGATGCCAGCATTCTTCAAGCAACAGCTGGATACAATAATGCCAAAAAAGACTATGATCGTTTTGTGAATTTATTCAAGCAGCAAAGTGCATCTCAAAAAGAACTAGATGATATGACGGCACGTTACGAAATGGCAAAAGCTGGTTTAGAAGGTGCCAAACAAATGCGAAACGAAGTAATGGCGCAGTTTTCTTACTCGAATATTACAGCTCCTTTTTCGGGAACAGTGACGAATACTTTTGTCAAAGAAGGCGATATGGCTAATCCTGGAATGCCTTTGGTAAGCATAGAAGGCGCTTCGAGATTGCAAGTTAGCGCGATGATTTCGGAAAATGATATTGCAGCTATTAAAAAAGGAATGCCAGTACATGTTTTGGTAAAATCATCCAACAAAACCCTTACGGGAAAAGTAAACGAAGTGAGTTTATCCGCAAAAAATACAGGTGGACAATATTTAGTAAAAATCAATTTAGACAAAACCGATTCATCTGTGTTATCAGGAATGTTTGTAAACGTTCAATTTCCTGTTGAAAATAAAACAGAAACCATTCAAACGGACCGAATATTAGTTCCTCAAACGGCTTTGGTACAACAAGGACAATTAACTGGAATTTATACCATTGGAGAAGGAAATATAGCCATTTTAAGATGGTTACGAACAGGTAAAAACTTTGGCAATCAAGTGGAAGTATTATCCGGCTTAGCAGCAAATGAGCAATATATTATTTCAGCTGAAGGGAAATTATATAACGGAGCTAAAGTTAGTATTCAGTAATCAGAAAGTAGATTTTAGAAAGCAGATTTCAGTCTAAAAACTTTAAACAAAAAAATTATGCAAGAAGGTATTTCAGGTAAAATAGCCCATTTTTTCATCAATTCGAAACTGACGATTTTGTTGATGGTGGCTTTGATGATTATTGGTGTGTACAGTTCGTTTTTGATTCCAAGGGAAGAGGAACCACAAATTAATGTGCCAATGGCCGATGTTATGGTGGGTTATCCTGGTGCGAGCCCGACGGAAGTGGAAAGTCGTGTGGCTAAGCCATTAGAGAAAATTATTTCGAATATAAAAGGCGTTGAACACGTGCATACCATGGCGATGAACGGCCAAGCCATGCTGATAGTACAGTTTTATGTAGGTCAGGATGTGGAGCGTTCGTATGTGAAATTGTATGACGAATTAGCGAAACACGAAGATATGTTTCCACAGGGCGTTTACAAACCAATGGTAAAAACACGTTCTATTGATGATGTTCCTATGTTAGGAATTACGCTTTGGAGCGAAAAACAAGATGATTTTCAGTTGCGCCAAATTGCCGAAGAAGTGACTTCGGAAATTGAAAAAGTAAAAGATGTTGCCATTACCAAAGAAATTGGTGGCAGCAATCGTGAACTGAAAGTAATTTTGGATAAAGATAAAATGGCCGAAAATGGTGTTGATGCATTGGGCATTATGCAAATGATTCAGGCGAATAACGGAAGTTCTCAGTCAGGAAGTTTTGTACAAAATGACCAAGAATATCTGGTTACCACCGGACAGTTTTTATCGAATGCGGAAGATGTAGAAAACTTGGTTGTTGGTGTGAATAAAAACATGCCGGTATATTTAAAACAAGTAGCAACGGTACAAGATGGACCTTCTACAGCTAGAAGTTATGTATCTTTTGGATATGGCAAAGCCAATGAAAAATTCAAAACGGCAAAATCAGAATATCCAGCTGTAACCATTTCTATTGGGAAAGTAAAAGGTGCCGATGCAATGAAAATTTCCGAAAAGATTTTGGAAAAAGTAGCGCATTTAAAACACTCAATTATAACCGATGATGTTCATGTGGAAGTAACCCGAAATTATGGTGAAACTGCATCTGACAAAGTAGGCGAATTGTTGCTACACTTAGGAATTGCAATTATTGCCGTTACGGTTTTAGTAATGCTAGCAATGGGATGGCGCGGTGGATTAGTGGTATTCTTTTCCGTTCCGTTGACGTTTGCCTTGACTTTGTTTGCTTATTATTTATTGGGTTATACCTTGAATAGAATTACGCTTTTTGCCTTAGTTTTTGTAGTCGGAATTGTGGTAGACGATAGTATTATTATTGCCGAAAACATGCACAGACATTTTAAAATGAAGCGATTACCGTTCAAACAAGCAGCGATTTATGCCATAAATGAAGTCGGAAATCCAACAATTTTAGCAACATTTACAGTAATTGCTGCGATTTTACCAATGGCTTTCGTGTCAGGAATGATGGGGCCTTATATGAGTCCAATGCCTATTGGTGCTTCGATTGCAATGATTCTCTCTCTGTTTGTAGCTTTGACGGTGACGCCTTATTTAGGCTATCATTTGCTTCAGGAAAAAGACGAGCAAGAACATAAACATGCCGAAGGAATGGAAACCAGCAGTATTTATAAAATATACAGCAAACTAGAACGACCGTTCTTAGAAAACAGCATAAAAAGAAGAATGCTGCTTGCGGTTACCGTGGTATTATTATTAGGTTCTGTGTTAATGTTTTTCACCAAATCGGTAGTGGTAAAAATGCTGCCTTTTGATAACAAAAATGAATTTCAAGTGGTAATTGATATGCCGGAAGGTACAACTTTGGAACGAACTTCGGCAGTTACTAAAGAAATTGCACAATATCTTTCGACCAAACCTGAAGTGGTGAATTATCAGAATTACATTGGCACCTCTGCTCCTATTACGTTCAACGGATTGGTACGTCATTACGATATGCGTGGCGGAAGCAATATGGCAGATATCCAAGTGAATTTATTACATAAAGAAGAGCGTGATTTACAAAGTCATGAGATCGCTAAAGCCATGCGCCCTGAAATTCAGAAAATTGCAAAAAAATATGGAGCAAATGTAAAATTGATTGAAGTGCCACCAGGACCTCCTGTTCTATCGACTTTGGTTGCTGAGATTTATGGTCCAAATTACAAAGACCAAATAAAAGTAGCCAAACAAGTGAAAACGATTTTGGAAAACACATCGGATATTGTGGATATAGATTGGATGGTTGAAGACAATCAAACGGAATATAAACTGGAAGTCGACAAAGAAAAAGCCATGTTGAACGGAATTGCTCCACAACAAGTAGTTGGAAATTTGACATATTTATTGAAAGAATATCCGATTTCGAATTTATATGATGAGAATTCTAATGATAATGTAGGAATCGTTCTTTCGCTTGACGATAAAGACAAAACGAGTTTACAAGACATTCAAAACCTAAAAATAAAGGGAAGCCAAGGTAATATGATTCCGGTGAGTGATTTAGTAAAAGTAGTTCGTGATACTTTACAAAAAACCATTTATAGAAAAGACCAAAAACGTGTGGTTTATGTAACTGCTGATATGGCTGGAGCATTGGAAAGTCCTGTATATGCTATTTTAGGAATGAATGAAAAATTGGCTAAAATGAAACTGCCAGCAGGTTATAAAGTCAACGAATTGTACATGGAACAACCAACGGATGAAAGTGATTTCACGGTAAAATGGGATGGCGAATGGCAAATTACATTAGAAGTATTCCGTGATTTAGGAGTAGCATTTATGGTGGTTATTGTTATCATTTATATGCTGATTGTAGGCTGGTTCCAAAACTTCAAAACACCAATGGTAATGATGCTTGCTATTCCGCTTTCATTAATTGGGATTGTATTAGGACACTGGCTGTTGAACGCATATTTCACCGCAACCTCTTTTATTGGTATGATTGCTTTGGCGGGTGTAATGGTTAGAAACTCGGTATTGTTAATTGACTTCATAGAAATTCGACTAAACGATGGCGTGCCATTAAAACAAGCCATTATTGAAGCTGGAGCCGTGCGAACTACTCCTATTCTATTGACTACTGGAGCGGTTGTTATTGGAGCTTCTATCATTTTGTTTGACCCA
>CAUPOP010000022.1:0-51478 GCA_963512955.1 uncultured Flavobacterium sp.
GTTCTTGCGCGTAGAAGAGCTAAAGGAAGACATAAATTGACTGTATCTAGCGAACCTAGACACAAAAAATAATGTTTGTATAAACTTATATAAGGCGTTACTTCTTTTAGTATCGCCTTTTTTTATACCTTGTCATTAAAAAAGTTTCAAGTTTAAGATTTAAAGCGAGTTACGAACCTTAAACCTCAAACTTTAAACAATAAATAACAACTACACATACCACAATACAATGCCAAAAGACACATCCATAAAATCAGTTTTAATAATAGGTTCTGGTCCTATTGTTATTGGTCAAGCTTGCGAATTTGATTATGCAGGATCTCAATCAGCTCGTTCTATTCGCGAAGAAGGAATCGAAGTTATCTTGATTAACTCGAATCCGGCAACAATCATGACCGACCCTTCTATGGCAGATCATGTTTATTTGAAACCCTTAACAACTAAATCTATTATTGAAATCCTTAAGGCACATCCGCAAATTGATGCTGTTTTACCAACAATGGGAGGACAAACAGCACTAAATTTATGTTTAGAAGCTGATGAAAAAGGAATTTGGGAAGATTTTGGAGTGAAATTAATTGGTGTTGATGTGAATGCCATTAATATTACTGAAGATAGAGAGCAGTTCAAACAATTATTACAAAAAATAAATGTTCCTACTGCACCAGCAAAAACAGCTACTTCATTTTTAGAAGGTAAAGAAATTGCTCAGGAATTTGGTTTCCCATTAGTAATTCGTCCTTCGTTTACATTAGGAGGAACTGGAGCTGCTTTTGTTCATAGCAAAGAAGAGTTTGACGAAAAACTAACTTACGGATTAGAAATGTCACCAATTCATGAAGTTTTAATTGATAAAGCTTTATTAGGTTGGAAAGAATACGAATTAGAATTGTTGAGAGACAAGAATGATAATGTGGTGATTATATGTTCTATCGAAAATATGGACCCAATGGGGATTCATACTGGAGATTCAATAACAGTGGCGCCAGCAATGACATTATCAGATACAACTTTCCAAAAATTACGTGATTATGCTATCTTGATGATGCGTAGTATCGGAAATTTTGCAGGAGGTTGTAACGTACAGTTTGCGGTTTCGCCAGACGAAAAAGAAGATATAGTTGCAATTGAAATCAATCCTCGTGTGTCTCGTTCTTCTGCTTTAGCATCAAAAGCAACGGGTTATCCAATTGCTAAAATTGCTTCAAAATTAGCTTTAGGATACAACTTAGATGAATTGCAAAACCAAATCACCAAATCAACTTCGGCTTTATTTGAACCGACTTTAGATTATGTGATTGTAAAAATACCACGTTGGAACTTTGATAAATTCGAAGGTGCTGACAGAACATTAGGTCTTCAAATGAAATCAGTTGGGGAAGTAATGGGAATTGGACGTTCGTTCCAAGAAGCGTTACACAAAGCAACACAATCATTGGAAATCAAAAGAAATGGTTTAGGAGCTGATGGAAAAGGATACACCAACTACGAACAAATTATAGAGAAACTGACTTTTGCAAGTTGGGATCGTGTTTTCGTGATTTATGATGCTATCGCAATGGGAATTCCGTTGAGTCGTATTCATGAAATTACTAAAATCGATATGTGGTTCTTGAAACAATACGAAGAATTGTATGTTTTAGAAAAAGAGATTTCTAACTATACTGTTGAAACTTTGCCAAGAGAATTGCTTTTGGAAGCCAAACAAAAAGGTTTTGCTGATAGACAAATTGCACACATGATGAGTTGCAAGGAAAGTCAAGTGCATACCTTGCGTACGGACATGAACATCAATCGTGTGTTTAAATTAGTAGATACTTGTGCTGCGGAATTCAAAGCACAAACTCCATATTACTATTCGACTTTTGAAGCAGAAATTGAAAAAGCAAACGGAGAACGTTTTGTACACAACGAAAGTGCAGTAACTGACAAAAAGAAAATAATTGTTCTTGGTTCAGGCCCAAACAGAATTGGACAAGGAATTGAGTTTGATTACTCTTGTGTTCACGGTGTACTTGCGGCTAAAGAATGTGGGTACGAAACCATCATGATTAACTGTAATCCTGAAACGGTTTCTACCGATTTTGATACGGCGGATAAATTGTATTTCGAACCAGTTTTTTGGGAACATATTTATGACATCATCCAACACGAAAAACCAGAAGGTGTTATCGTGCAATTAGGAGGGCAAACCGCCTTGAAATTGGCCGAAAAATTGTCTAAATACGGAGTGAAAATCATAGGAACAAGTTTTGATGCCTTAGATTTAGCCGAAGACAGAGGACGTTTCTCTGACTTGTTAACCGAACTGAATATCCCTTTCCCTAAATTTGGAATTGCCGAAACTGCTGACGAAGCTTCTGCTTTAGCTGACACTTTAGATTTTCCATTATTGATTCGTCCTTCGTATGTATTAGGAGGTCAGGGAATGAAAATTGTCATTAACAAAAAAGAATTAGAAGAGCACGTTATCAACTTATTGAAATCGATTCCAGGGAATAAATTGCTGTTAGACCATTATTTGGCTGGAGCAATCGAAGCAGAAGCGGATGCGATTTGTGATGCAGACGGGAATGTGTATATCATAGGAATTATGGAGCATATTGAGCCTTGTGGTGTTCACTCGGGCGATTCTAACGCTACTTTACCACCGTTTAATTTAGGTGAGTTTGTGATGCAACAAATTAAAGATCACACATATAAAATTGCTAAAGCTTTAAAAACTGTTGGTTTAATCAACATTCAGTTTGCAATAAAAGATGATACGGTTTATATCATTGAAGCCAATCCTAGGGCGTCTCGTACCGTTCCATTTATTGCAAAAGCATACGGAGAGCCTTATGTGAACTATGCGACTAAAGTGATGTTAGGACACAATAAAGTAACCGATTTTACTTTCAATCCACAATTAAAAGGATATGCTATTAAGCAACCAGTTTTCTCTTTCAGTAAGTTCCAAAATGTAAATAAAGCATTAGGGCCTGAAATGAAATCAACAGGAGAAAGCATCTTGTTTATTGATGATTTGAAAGACGATCAATTCTACGAATTGTATTCTAGAAGAAAAATGTATTTGAGTAAATAATACTTGATTTCATTATATATAAAAGCCCCGTTTGGGGCTTTTTTTATGAAGTAATTTTATTTATAATTCATTAACAAAAACTTTTTTAGCTACTTATCAAAATTCATATTTTGAATTCTCACAGCGTTTAATATGGCTAATAATGCAACTCCTACATCAGCAAAAACAGCTTCCCACATTGTGGCTAATCCACCTGCTCCAAGAATTAAAACGATTCCTTTTATGACAAATGCCATTGTAATGTTTTGCCATACTATTCTCTTTGTCTGTTTTCCAATGTTTATTGCCATCGGAATTTTACTCGGCATGTCGTCTTGAATTACTACATCTGCGGTTTCAATGGTAGCATCGCTTCCAAGGCCTCCCATAGCAATGCCCACATTACTCAAAGCAATAACAGGAGCATCGTTTATACCATCTCCTACAAAAGCAACGGTTTCGTTTTGCGCAATAATTTCTTTTATTTTATTTACTTTATCTTCTGGTAATAAATCGCCAAATGCATGTGTTATTTTTAATTTATCTGCAACATATCTTACAACGGTGTTCTTGTCACCACTTAGCATTGTGGTTTTTATACCTAGTGCTTTTAATTTTTCTATGGTAATTTGCGCATCTTCTTTAATACTGTCGGCAATTGTCAAATATCCCACAAATTGTTTGTCATAAGCAATGGCAATTAAGGTGTAAACAATTTTAGTTGGATCAATATCATATTTTATGGAAGCTTCGTCCATCATTTTAAAATTTCCTACTATAATTTCCTTGTCTCCAATAGTTGCTTTTAGTCCGTGTCCTGAAATTTCTTTTACGTCTTTAAGTTGTATGCTGTAATCAATTTGGCCAACAAAATCATGAATAGCAGTAGCAACGGGATGCGTACTGTGGTTTTCCAAAGCATTAATCATTTGTAAAATTTCCTCTTTGTTGAATTCAGGTTTTATAACCACTTCTTGTACCTTGAAAACACCTTCAGTCATTGTCCCAGTTTTATCCATAACTACATTTTGAATAGTAGCGATTAAGTCTAAAAAGTTACTGCCCTTAAACAAAATTCCATTTTTACTGGCTGCTCCAATTCCTCCAAAATAGCCTAACGGAATACTAATAACCAAAGCACATGGACACGAAATAACCAAGAAAACTAATGCTCTATAAAGCCATTGACTAAAAACATAATTGTCAACAAAAAAGTACGGGATTGTACAAATCAGAATTGCCAAAAGGACAACAATTGGCGTGTAGATTTTAGCAAATTTTCTAATGAATAATTCTGTTGGTGCTTTTTGTTTTGTAGCATTTTGAACCATTTCCAAAATTTTACTCAACTTGCTATCTGTGTAAGCAGTTGTTACTTTTACTTGTGTAATAGCGTTTAGATTTATCATTCCTACTAAAACAACTTCTCCTTTATTTTTGGTTGTAGGCTTACTTTCGCCTGTGAGAGCAGCAGTGTTGAATGAGGCATTTTCAGACATCAATTCTCCATCAAGTCCTAGTTTTTCTCCTGATTTGAGTTGGATAATATCACCAATATTAGCATCTATTGCTTTAATGATTTTGGCTTCGTTATTCCATAAAATAGTTACTTCGTCAGGCCTTTGATCGAGTAGGGTTTTGATGTTTGCTTTTGCTCTTTTTACCGCCAATGCT
Organism: uncultured Flavobacterium sp.; assembly: GCA_963512955.1. Lineage (GTDB taxonomy): Bacteria > Bacteroidota > Bacteroidia > Flavobacteriales > Flavobacteriaceae > Flavobacterium. The sequence continues at coordinate 4,739 of CAUPOP010000022.1, forward strand.
TGAAATACTTCACCCACAGAATAAAATAACATAACCGCTACACCTTCGGGGTATTTACCAATTGAAAATGCACCAATTGTAGCGATCGACATTAATAAAAATTCTGAAAATAGTTCTCCTTTTCGAATCGTAACTATTGCTTGCTTCAAAACAGGAAATCCAACGGGTAAATAGGTGAATATATACCATGCAATTTTTACCCAACCAGTAAACCATATTGTTAAGAAGTAATTTTCAAAGCTAATAGCAATAAGTAATAAGATTGATGAAATAATTGCTGGTACAAACATATTCAAAAGACCGATGCTGCTATTGGAATAGTCGGTTTTGTGTTCTTCCTTTTTTGTTTGTTCAAAAATAGCTTCGTCGGTAGCGCAACAGCTCGGTTCTTGATGGCTTTTCTTTAGTTGTTTGCCGTTTTTATCATGTGTGTGTTTATGTTCCATATCTTAGAAGTAAAAGACTAACGTGCCACAGTTTGGTGTAGTAACGGGGTTTGCTAATTATTTCTAAAGATAAGCAAAATTTCAACTTGGTAATTTCTGGTTAAGAAAAGAGAACAAGCAATTTAAGTAATAAATCGCTTGTTCCGTTTTTTATAAACTCAAAACTTTTTCTAAATGTGCGGGATAATTTTTCAAGTCTTTTTCTATAGTATCACCTTTGTAAATGTCGAAACAGTTATAATCAGGCAAAATATCATATCCACAAAAACGATAATTACTTGTGATATTAAGGAAAAGGTCAGAAGTGTTTTTTCCTTGCAGTAGATTTTGTGAAGGATTATTGAAAGCTTCTGCTGGCGCATTCCAAGTAGCACAAATCATAAATTTTCGCCCTTGCATATTTCCGCCAGAACCATATTGCTTAGATTCATCGTCTCTGCTTCTTCCGTCACCAATAAGTAGTTTTTTACTATTAAGTCCACTATTGAAAACTTCGTCAACGTATTTTTTATAAATCCAAGGCGCGCCAAACCAATTCACAGGTGTTTGTAGAATTACAAGGTCTGCTTGCAAATGTTTTTCAACTTCTTCTTCAGTGTTATATCCTTTTTCAACTTTGGTTTCTAAAACTTCGTAAGATTTAGAGCTGAAAAAATCTTTTGCAATTTGGTAAAATGAATTATTTAGAGTTCCTTCTGTCCAATTCGGATACGTTAAATGGGTATCGATTAATAATACTTTTTTTAATTTCTGCATATCAATGTTTTTTTGCGAATTTAAGTAAACGGAAGTTCTTTTTTACTTAATGTTTTGTTAGAATTTTGGGTGTGTCAAAAAATAGTAGCCAAATTCTATATAGAATAGAATCACACAAAGCCACCTAATTTCGTATAGATAAGTATGACAAACACCATATTTTTGATTTGACTAACATATAAAATTATCAAAAGGGTTTTTGATTTAGGTTCTAAACGGTATTTTCAATTAAGCGATATTCTCCATTCCACCAGGAAATGGTCTGTAGGCATAATAGTTTAAGACTTCTTCAATAGCTATTTTCAAAGCTTCATTTATAGGAAGTGAAGTCACTGCTAGTCTATTGTCAATTTGAGATAATCGGGTGTAATAATGGGTGAAAACAGGTACATAAAGTCCTTCGCTGATGGCTTTTTCGGCTGCATGAAAGTTTTCCTCTTGGCCTGCCTTGATAATTTTACAGGTCGTCATGCGCAACTGACCATTTCTATCTCTATTGGCGGCATAGCCAAAAAGACGGCAAATTAATCCACGATATTTATAATTAGTACATCTACCATTAGTTTTATCTGTTGTGGACAGCGATTTGTAAATGTGGCAATAGGTATTTGTTGTTGAATTCAGTTCTTCTAAAGTTTTTTCGGCTTTTCCATTCAAAAATAAATAAAAGGCCCAGGGTAAAAACTCTAAAGGGGAGACGTTGATATCAGGTTTTGAGCAGCATTGGCCGCAGCCAGAATTACAAGACAAATGGGTTTTTGATTTGAAAGTAGTAATCTCATTTTCAAGACGATCAAACAACTGTTCGACCAATTTAACTTTCTGTTCTATATCCATTGTTTTTTGTGTAATATACGCTAATAAATAATGGAAATGGTATAAATCCGTGATTTTTAAATTTTACTAAATTTGACTTGGGATATTGAGCATGTTGATAACCTCTTCATCTTCTACTTGATGGAATTCTTCGTAAAATGCTCCAACACCTCTGAAATTTTTTGCAGCAATAAGATATACTAATTCGTCTACATTTCGATTAAATGCGCTTAGAGCGTCAGCAGGTAAAACAGGAACTGCAACGATTATTTTTGCAGGTTTTCTTTTTCGTAACATTGCAATACTTGCTAATAGCGTGTTTCCTGTGGCTATGCCATCATCTACAATAATGATATTTTTTCCTTCTATGTCCATGGGTTTGCGACTGCCCATGTAAAGATCATATTTGTTGCGTAATAATTTTCTAAGTCTTGTGATTTCTTCTTCAATATATTTTTGAGAAACGTCAGGATGTTCTTTTAGAGTTATGGAATCCATTGATACAGCTCCAATGGCATATTCTGTATTATTAGGATGACCAATTTTTTTGGAGAGCACAATATCAAGCGGAAGATGTAATTTTTTAGCAATTTCATATCCAATAGGAACTCCGCCTCTTGGAATGGCAAGAACTACAGTATTGCTATTTTGGTATTTTTTTAATTTTTCTGTTAGCAAAATTCCTGCTTCTTCTCTGTCTTTTAGTAGCTCATTGTACATGATTCAGACTTTTAGAATTTTCATATAAAGGTATTGATTTTCAGTCATATATGTTTTTGTATTTATCGATTTTTTTAATTTAAATACTGTTTAAATAGTGAAATTCTTTCGTGATTATTAATTTGTTTTATTTTGTTTTTAGTGCTAATTAGATTCCTAGTATTTTTTTATTTACATTTGTTTATCAAATCAAACAAAACGATGAACAATATAAAAAGTGTATTTAGTATTAAAGACCTTGAAAACCTTTCCGGAATAAAAGCACATACAATACGTATTTGGGAAAAAAGGTATGATATTCTTCAGCCGATGCGAACGGAAACAAATATCAGATTATATGATTTGGCTAGTTTGCAAAAGCTTTTAAATATTACTTTATTGCATGATTATGGCTATAAAATTTCAAAAATAGCTACCTATCCTCAAGAAAAAATCCCGTCACTTGTTCGTGAGATTATATCAAATAAAAATGCCAAAAATCACGCAATAAGTGATTTCAAAATGGCGATGATGAATTTTGATCAAGATTTGTTTTTTGCGACTTACAATTGGTTAATTTCAGAGAAATCTTTCAAAGAAATCTTTCATCAGGTTTTTATTCCCTTGATGAATGAACTTGGTTTGTTATGGCAATCTGATACGATAACTCCTGCTCACGAGCATTTTATAACGTACTTGATAAAGCTAAAACTATTGGTAAATACCGAAAAATTGCAGGTTTTAAAACAAACAAAAACTGATAAAGTCTTTGTTTTATCTCTCCCAATGAACGAAATTCATGAATTAGGATTGATGTATTTGCATTATGAAATACTCCTTAATGGGTATAAATCGATTTATTTAGGAGAAAGTATGCCTATTGAGAATTTAAAAGATTTAAAGAAGCATTTTAATTCGATTGTGTTTGTTTCTTACTTAACTGTACAGCCAGAACGCGATAATCTAGATGATTATATTCAAAAAATGTCAGCGGAACTTGAAGATGAGCAAACCGAGTTGTGGTATTTAGGTAGATTAGTGGAGTTTATTGATAAAGAAACGCTTTCGGATAAAGTTTCGATTTTCACTTCTATTTCCGAATTAGTAACCAAAATATAATGTTTTGTTTAAACATTTTGTATATTTGCTAAACAAATGAAAGATATAAAAACAATTTCTATTATTGGTTCCGGATTTTCATCCTTGGCCGCTTCATGTTATTTGGCTCAAGCTGGTCATAAAGTTTCAGTATATGAAAAAAACGAAAGTGTTGGCGGTAGAGCAAGGCAGTTAAAAAGTCACGGTTTTACTTTTGATATGGGTCCAAGTTGGTATTGGATGCCAGATGTATTTGAGCGTTTTTTTGCTGATTTTAATAAAAAAACGACGGATTATTATGAGCTAATCAAGCTTTCGCCTGCTTATAGAGTTTATTATGGAGTAGATGATTTTATTACAATTGCGGATAATTTAGACGAAATTGTAGAGACTTTTGAGTCGATTGAAGCAGGTAGTGGTGCCGTATTGAATGATTTTATGGCTGAAGCCAAAAGCAATTATGATATTGCTATCAAAGATTTAGTTTATCGACCAGGTGTTTCGCCCTTAGAATTAGTAACGGTTGAAACCGCAAAAAAAGTAGGGCAGTTTTTTAGTAACATAAGCAAAGATGTTCGTAAGAAATTCAAAAATGATCGATTAATTCAAATTTTAGAATTTCCAGTTTTGTTCCTTGGCGCAAAGCCATCGGATACGCCGTCTTTTTATAGTTTTATGAATTATGCTGATTTTGGATTGGGAACTTGGCATCCTAAAACAGGAATGTTTGATGTGGTTCGTGCAATGGAAACTTTGGCGTTAGAATTAGGAGTTAGTTTTCATACCAATTCAAATATTGAAAAAATCATAGTTGAAAATAAAACCGCGAAAGGTTTAGTTGTTAATGGAAAAGCAATTTATTCTGATTTGGTTTTAAGTGGAGCTGATTACCATCATACCGAAACTTTGTTAGAGGAAAAACACAGAGCCTATTCTGAAAAATATTGGGATAGTCGTGTTTTTGCACCTTCATCATTGTTGTTTTACATTGGCTTTGACAAAAAAATAGAAAACATATCGCATCATGCTTTGTTTTTTGATGTCGATTTTTATCAGCATGCAAATGACATTTATGATGAACCACAATGGCCAAAGGAACCTTTGTTTTATGCAAATTTTCCTTCATTGACAGATAAATCAGCAGCTCCGGAAGGAATGGAATCTGCTTTTTTTCTAGTGCCATTAGCTCCTGGAATCAATGATACAGAGGCTTTACGAGCGGAGTATTTTGACAAGATAATTGATCGCTTTGAAACATTGACTCAGCAATCTGTCAAAAATAATATTATATTTAGTCAATCTTTTTGTAAGAATGATTTTGTCGAACAGTACAATTCATACAAAGGCAATGCATACGGAATGGCAAACACCTTATTGCAAACAGCGTTTTTGAGACCGAAATTAAAAAGTAAAAAAGTAAAAAATTTATATTTCACAGGACAATTAACGGTTCCAGGACCAGGTGTACCACCAGCATTAATTTCAGGTAAGTTAGTGTCGGAATTAATTAATAAGCAATTTTCAGAAGAATAAATATGAAGCAATTATTTGATGATGTATCTTTTAAATGTAGTAAGCTAGTTACTAAAAACTACAGTACTTCATTCTCACTGGCTGTTTATATGCTTTCGCCAAGTATTAGGGATGCCATATACAGCATCTATGGCTTTGTGCGATTTGCAGACGAAATAGTTGATTCATTTCATGGTTTTCAAAAAGAAGATCTTATTAATGATTTTGAGAAAGAATATTACAAAGCATATGATTCTGGAATCAGTTTAAATCCTATTTTGAACTCGTTTCAGATTACGGTAAAGCAATATAATATTTCAGATGATTTAGTTCAGTCTTTCTTGAAAAGTATGAAATTAGATTTGGTAAAATCAGATTATCATAGTGATGAAGAGTATAAAGAATATATTTATGGTTCAGCAGATGTAGTTGGTTTAATGTGTCTCAAGGTTTTTGTGGATGGAAACAATCAAAAATATGAGCAGTTGAAAGATGAAGCTATGCGTTTAGGTTCTGCTTTCCAAAAAGTAAATTTTCTAAGAGATTTAAAAGATGATAATTTAGTCTTGAATCGAAATTATTTTCCTGGTGTAGATTTGAATTCTTTTGATGAAAAATCAAAAGCAGCAATTATTCTTGAAATTGAAGAAGATTTTAGAATTGCTTATCAAGGTATTGTAAAACTGCCTATCGAAGCTAAATTTGGCGTTTACACAGCATTCGTGTATTACAAAAAATTGCTAAAGAAGTTAAAAAACACACCTTGTCACGAAATAGGAAGCGCTAGAATTAGAGTTTCTAATTATACTAAAGCAGGACTTTTGGCACAATCTTTCGTAACCTACAAATTGAAGTTAGTATAAAAACGCATTTTTAAAATCTATATTTTAAACAATAAAAAACAATGATTTCCTTTCTAATATTTTTTGGAGTTTTCCTTTTTATGGAATGTGTCACTTGGTGTACGCACAAATATGTGATGCACGGATTGATGTGGTATTTCCACGCAGATCATCACCAACCTAAATACGCTAATGTTTTTGAGCGAAACGATATCTTTTTTGTGATTTTTGCCATTCCGAGTATTGTTCTTTTTTATTTCGGTGCGCAGGCTAATTTCAACTATCTTTTTTTCATCGGATTAGGAATCACATTTTACGGATTCTGTTATTTCATGATACATGATGTCTTGATTCATCAGCGCTTCAAATGGTTCAAAAACACTAATAATAAGTATCTGATTGGTCTTCGAAAAGCCCATAAAGTGCATCACAAACATTTAGGAAAAGAGCATGGAGAATGCTTCGGAATGTTATTCGTGCCTTTTAAATATTATAAAATTTAGAAACAAAATTTGGGCGTGACCACAAGGGTCGGGCTATCCGTTCCCGCTTTTTTGAGTACGGCTAAAAAAAGCCATCCTCAAAAAGAGCTCCACTACTATCCCTCACGCAATCCAGTATACAACATAAACCTCGATTAAAACACAACAAGCAAACCCCATGAAACTCTACACAAAAGAAACAACACAACATGTAAATGCTACTATTGAAGAATGTTGGGCTTTTTTTTCCAGTCCTAGAAATCTTCAAAAAATTACACCAGAATCAATGGGTTTTCAAATCACTGATTTTGATGAAAAAAACATGTATGCTGGCCAAATAATTCAATATAAAGTTTCCCCACTTTTAGGAATAAAATTACCTTGGGTAACCGAAATAACGTTTGTAAAAGAAAATAGTTATTTTATTGATGAACAACGTTTTGGGCCGTATGCGTTATGGCATCACAAGCATTTTTTCGAGGAAACTGAAAACGGAGTTAAAATGACGGATTTGGTTCATTACGGATTGCCTCTTGGGTTTATTGGCCGAATCATGAATACTTTAATAGTAAAAAATAAATTGAAAGCTATTTTTGACCATAGACGTGTTATGGTTGACCAACTTTTTAATACAAAATAATGACCAAACAGCAAGTTTCTTTTTTCTGGTTTAGACGTGATTTACGATTAGAAGATAATGTAGGTTTGTTTCACGCTTTACAATCTGATTATCCTGTAATTCCATTGTTTATTTTTGATGATGCAATTTTAGATAATTTGCCCAAAAACGATGCTAGGGTAGGTTTTATCCATGAATCATTGGCTAAAATCAATTCGCAATTACTCGAAATAGGAAGTTCGCTATTGGTCAAAAAAGGCAAAACTATTGCAGTTTGGCAATCACTTATTACTGAATTTGATATCAAAGAAGTTTTTTTTAATAAAGATTACGAACCATACGCTATTCAAAGAGATTTTACTGTCTCTGAATTATTGCAGTCTAATAAAGCGCTACCACATTCTTTCAAAGACCAAGTTATTTTTGAAGAAAAAGAAATTACAAAAGCGGATGGTTTACCTTATACCGTTTATACGCCTTATAAAAATAAATGGTTAGAAAAGTACAAAACCATGGCGCCTATTTCTGAATATGATTCTAGTGTGCGTTTTTCTAACTTTCATAAAAATGCGTTTGCTTTTCCCTCTTTAACCGAAATAGGATTTGAAGAAAGTCCCATCAAAGTAAAACCACACAATTTGACTAAGATTGGGAATTATCATGAAACTCGTGATTTTCCAGCAGTTGATAGTACATCATATTTGTCTCCACATTTGCGTTTTGGAACGGTTAGTATTCGGAAATTAGTTAACTGGGCGGCACGTAAAAACGATGTTTTTTTGAGTGAATTGATTTGGAGAGAGTTTTTCATGCAAATACTTTATAGCTTCCCAAAAGTTGTTGATCAAAATTTCAAATCTGCTTATGATGGAATTCAATGGCGCAACAATGAAGAGGATTTTAAACGTTGGTGTACGGGAACTACAGGTTATCCAATGGTTGATGCCGGAATGCGTCAACTCAACGAAACAGGATACATGCACAACCGTGTTCGTATGGTTGTGGCAAGTTTTTTATGCAAACATTTATTAATACAATGGCAGTGGGGAGAAGCCTATTTTGCTCAAAAATTATTGGATTACGAATTGTCAGCTAATGTAGGAAATTGGCAATGGGCTGCAGGAACAGGTTGTGATGCAGCACCTTATTTCCGTGTTTTTAATCCCGATATTCAACTCAAAAAGTTTGATGAAAAAGGTATTTATATACGTAAATGGATCAAAGAATTTGATTTGGGTTACGGAAAACCAATGTTAGATCATGCAATGGCAAGAGATAGAGCAATTGCTACGTATAAAGAAGGAATTTTGAAGTGATTTAGTGAATCAGTTTTTTTAGCATTCCATTAAAAATAAATCCATGGAATGGCAATACCGAATACCAATATAATTTCCCCCAAATTCCTCTAGGTCTGAAAGTTGCAGATTGGTAAAGTGTGTTGTTGATTATTTTGAATTCTAGCCAAGCTTCACCGGGAAGTTTCATTTCGGCAAATAAGATTAATTTACCTTCTTCTTTGTTAGCATAAAGAACGCGCCAAAAATCCAGCGCATCACCAGAATGAATATCGTGTTGATTGGTTCTACCTCTTCGAGATCCTACACCGCCATATAATTTGTCTATAAAGCCGCGTAAATTCCAAAGCCAATCGCCATAATACCAACCTGTTTCTCCACCGATAGACCAAATCCTTTCGATGGTAAATTCTCTATTTTGAATTTGCATTTTACGACGGTCAATGTAACAATCTTTTTTTGGAACTTTTATATATCTAGAAATATTGCTTTTAAAACGCCCGCTAACCAGAGAATCTTTCCAGCTCGAAGCAACTTTATCTTCTTCAACTTTAGTTAATGCCCGAGACAAAGCTTGTTTATACGTCATGGGGTGAACATCTAGTAGCGTATTAATTTTAGTATCTCTGCAAATCACCTCTACTTTCATACTACTGACTAATGCCGTTGCTAGTTTGTAGGAAGTTGAGGTTACAAAATACAACCAATACGATGATAATTTAGGAGTCATTACTGGAATAGTGAAAATCCAGCGCTTTAGGTTTTTTGCTTCGGCGAAAGCCAATAGCATTTCTTTATAAGTTAAAATATCTGGACCGCCAATGTCAAAACTTTGATTGTAAGTAATAGGGTTTAATAAGGATTTAGTCAAAAATTCTAATACATCGGTTATGGCAATAGGCTGACATTTGGTGTTCAACCATCTTGGGGTAATCATTACGGGAAGCTTGTTGATTAAATCTCGGATAATTTCAAAAGATGCGCTTCCAGAGCCTACAATTATTCCTGCTCTCAATGTAGTCAGGCTAAAACTTCCGAGTTGCAATATGTCTTCTACTTTTTTTCTGGAAGACAAATGTTTTGACAAAGATTTGTCGTTTACAATTCCGCTTAGATAAATAACTTGCTTGACATCAGTTTCATTTATTCTTTGTACAAAATTTAATGCCGAAATACTTTCTAATTCATCATAATTTGTTGCTGAAGCAGACATCGAGTGGATTAAATAATAAGCTGCTTGAATATCTTTTGGAATAGTAGTTAAGGTTTCTTCTTCGAGAAAATCAACTTCAATAACCGTAATTTTATCTTGTATTTCCTTTGGAACATAAAACCTATTTTTATCTCTCACACAACAAAATACATCGTGACCTTGCGCTACTAAAATAGGTAAAAGTCGTTTCCCAATGTATCCTGTTGCGCCTGTTAAGAGAATTTTCATGCTTTGGTTTTTATTCTAAATTAGCTCAATTTGTTAGCTACTAAACTAATGAATTCTTTTCTGGTTTTGTCTTTTTCAAACGCACCAGTAAATGATGAAGTGGTTGTTACTGAATTTTGTTTTTGAATACCACGCATTTGCATGCACATGTGTTGCGCTTCAATTACTACAGCTACTCCTAGAGGATTCAAAGCTTCTTGAATACAATCTTTGATTTGGTCAGTCAAGCGTTCTTGCACTTGCATTCTACGCGCATACGCATCAACAATTCTAGGAATTTTGCTTAACCCAACAATTTTTCCATTCGGGATATACGCTACATGTGCTTTTCCAAAAAAAGGTAGCATATGATGTTCACACATCGAATAGACTTCAATATCTTTTACCACAATCATTTGTTGATGATCCTCAGAGAACAAAGCGGATGTTAGTATTTCTAAAGGATCTAATCCATAACCATGGGTTAAAAATTGCATGGCTTTAGCAACTCTTTCTGGTGTTTTTTCAAGACCTTCTCGATTTACATCTTCGCCTAAATTTTCTATAATAGATTTATAGTTTTGAGATAATGTCTCCGTTATCTCCGTATCATATTGTTCAATTTTTTCGTAACTCCTTGTTTGTTTTACTATCATTTTTATGAATTCGGGGTTTATATTTTAAAGCTTACAATGCCATAATCCATTTCAAAAACTTGACCGGATATGGATTTAGCATTTTCAGAAATCAGGAAATTTGCCATACTAGCCACTTCTTCTGGTTTCAAGTAACTTTTCATCGGATGGCGTTCTATCATATTTTCTTTCATGCGATCATTTCTCAGAATTCCAGCCGAAAGTGATGTTTCTGTTATAGTAGGAGCAATCGCATTAACTCGAACAGTTGAAGCTAATTCAGCTCCTAAGGATTTTACTAGTCCTTCAACTCCAGCTTTTGCAGTTGCAATACTTGCATGGAAAGGCATTCCTAATTTTGCAGCTACAGTACTGAATAAAATAATGGATGGATTTATGCCTTTTTTTAGTGCAGGCAAATATTTTTGAATGACTTTTACCGCGCCAATCACATTGATTTCGAAGTCATTTCTGAAATCATCAACGGCTAAACTTCCAATAGGTTTTAGTGTTATGGAACCAGGACAATAAATCAAAGTGTCTACATTTTCTATTTCAGGAAGCGCATCGTGTAATACGTCCAAAGAAAAATGGGTTAAGTTTGGATGTGAAATTCCTGCGGGTGTTCTGCTGATATTGTACACTTTATTGGTTTCCAATTGTTGCACCAAAATGGCATTTCCAATTCCTTTGCTTCCGCCAATGATGACTATGTTTTTCATATTTAAATATGGTTTTTAATGTGAAGGATGTATTAAATTACCTTTTCGAAATTTTATTATTATTAATTTGTCTCTGCATACTGCATTTAAAACGTCCTTCTCGAAAGTCTCTTAATTTTTCATGTTTTGTTTTGCGACCTTGAACTCTTTCTCTCCACATTCTAAAACTTGATGGTTTCATTTCTGTGCGCATCAAATCAATCACTTCTTGTTCTTTTAATCCAAATTGCAATAAAATAGCATCAAATGTGGTTCGGTCTTCCCAAGCCATTTCTATGATTCGGTCTATTTCTAAATCGGTAAGTTCTTTTTTCAAGCTTAATATTTTTGAAATTCATTAACTACTATTTTGGCTTTCAAATCAAACATCAAATTGTATAAACCAAAGAAAGTTCGGTTCATGTAGATAAAATGTTTGGAGCCTCTATTTCCGTTCATTTTACGAAGGGTAGTGTCTTTTGAAAAGCGTTCGCCTAATTGCGCTATGTTTTCAAAGAATACTTCATCCGAAAAATCAAATGTTTCCGTTTGAAAGGGTTTCGTAAATAAGGATAATAAATCATAGAACATTTGAGTGAAATATTTAATTTCTTCTTTGGAATCATCCTTTCTAAGAATTTCTAATTCAAATAATTTTTCGCTAAATAGTTTTTTGTTATCAATAACTTCTTTATTAATCAGTTCAAAATAAGGAATATAGAATTCATTTGGAATTTTTTTCATGCATCCAAAATCTAAGGCAACCAATTTGTTTTCAGAGTCAACCAAGAAATTTCCGGGATGTGGATCTGCATGAACTTTTCTTAAAATATGAATTTGGTACATGTAAAAATCCCAAAGCGCTTGCCCGATGCTATTGGCTGTTTTTTGATCTGTATTTTTAGCTGTAAACTCCGAAAGATGAATTCCTGTCATCCAATCCATAGTGATAATCTTCTCTGATGAAAACTCTGGATAGTAATTAGGGAAAACCAAATTTTCTATTTTTTGGCACGCTTCAACAACTTCTTGGCTTTGTTTTAGTTCCAATAAATAATTAGTTTCTTCAATTAGTTTGTCTTCAACTTCTTTAAAATATTTATCGGAATCTTTACCTTGAAGATTGAACATCCGAATAGCAATAGGTTTTACCAAAGCTAAATCAGATGAAATACTATTAGCAACACCAGGATATTGAATTTTTACGGCTAATTTTTTAGCATCTTTTTTAGCTAAATGAACCTGTCCAATACTGGCCGCATTTACAGATGTTGCGTTGAATTCATCAAAAATTTCATAAGGAGATTTTCCAAAATTTGCTTTGAATGTTTTTAATACTAATGGCGCTGATAATGGTGGAACTGAAAACTGAGATAATGAAAATTTCTCCACGTAAGCTTGTGGCAAAAAGCTTTTATCCATACTTAACATTTGAGCCACTTTTAAGGCGCTTCCTTTCAGGCTTTTTAGGCCGTCATAAATATCTTCAGCATTGTCTTCATTTAGTTTATCACGAGTAGTTTCTGGATTTACCATTTTCTCGCCGTAATATTTCAAATAATTTACTCCAACTTTTGCTCCAGTCTGAACCAATTTAGTTGCTCTTTCAATTTTTGAAGTTGGAATATAATCTAGCGTTTTCATTTATTTGCTTTGTATTTTTTCTTTAAAAAGGAATTTTCCAAAATCAATTATGCTGTCAATAGGAGCAATGTTCATTAACTCAAAAGTAGCTTTCACAGATTTTTCAATGTAGATATCTGTTTTCTCAAAAGCAGGTGAAGAATCGTCTAACCAAAATTTAAGTGTCATTAATAATTGAAGCCAAGATGTTTCTTTAATTGTTTTTTCTTGAAAAGATTGCAGTTTTTCTTGTTTTATTCGGTATTCGTCAGAAATGATTCCAGCAACATATTCTTTGAAACTATTCCTCAACGTTGACAATTGCATCAAGTTTTTGAGATGGTTTTCATTTTCTTTCAAACTCATTACTACATAACTTCTATTTGCTGATAACAATTCAAAAAAAGTAAAATAAAAGCTAAGCATTTTACTTTTCATATCATACGTTTCATAGTTTGCATCTTTTTCTAATAGCGCAACAGTTTTTTCTAGAAACATATTATAAATTTCATTTTCTATACTATTGAGTGTACCAAAAAAAGTGTAGAATTCAGACTCAGTAAATCCATTTAATTTAGAAAATTGATAAACAGATTTTGGTTTTTCATTTTGTTCCAATGTATAATTCATATACATAGAAACAATTTTATCTTTAGTGAGTATTGCTTTTTTAGTTGCCATTTTTTTTGAATCTTTCTAATTAGAGTATAAAGGTATAAAATGTTTAACTAATTATTCATAAAGTTAAACAAAATTATTTTGTATATTTGTGTTAGATATAATATGTCTAAATGATTTCAATCATGAAAAAAAATGTTTTATTAAGCGGAGGTACTGGATTTGTTGGTAAAAAGCTCACTGATTTATTGATTCAAAAAGGTTTTTCGGTATCCATATTAAGTAGAAGTGATAAAAAAAACACTGCTGATATTTCCTACTATAAATGGAATGTTAGTCAAGAGTTTATCGAAGAAGCTGCAGTTCTTAATGCCAATTACATTATTCACTTGGCTGGAGAAAATATAGCTGATGAAAGATGGACACCGGAAAGAAAAGGAGCTATAATCAATAGTAGAGTTCAATCTATTCAATTAATTCAATCCGTTTTAAAGAATAATAATAAAAAAGTGGATGCCTTTATTTCGGCTTCTGGTATTGGTATTTATGGCGCTTTGAATGGAGAAGATATTTGTTCCGAAAGCACTCCTGCAGCAAATGATTTTTTAGGGACTGTTTGTCAAAAATGGGAATCGGCAGCGGATTTAATTGCCGCTCTTGGCATAAGAACAGTCAAAGTTAGAACAGGTTTAGTTTTAGGTAAGAATGATGGTTTTTTAAAAAAATTACTACCTGTTTTTAAATTCAGATTGGGATCTGCTTTAGGCTCTGGAAAACAATATATGCCTTGGATTCATATTGATGATTTGTGCTCCATTTATTTGGAAGCTATTTTGAATTCAGAGATGAATGGTGCTTATAATGCTGCAGTTGAAGATGACACTACAAATCTTGTTTTTTCAAAAAAACTTGCTAAAATATTCGGATATTCAATTTGGTTACCCAATGTTCCTGCCTTTGTATTGAAATTAGTTATGGGCGAAATGGCAGCAATTGTTTTAACAGGAAGAAGAATTTCTTCAGCCAAAATTGAAAAAACAGGATTTAAATTTAAGTATAAAAATCTAGAAACTGCTTTAAGAAATTGTTTAACTAATTGATTTTAATGTAAAACACATTCTAAATGGGTGTGAACTGTTTTTGATATTTTATTTCGAACAATAAATGGGATTTCAATTTTAAAATCATCAGTATTTAAATCAAAATCGGAAGTAATTTCTATTCCTTCTGTTGTGTTTTTGATTTGAGCAATTACAGCTATGTTTTTTGATTTTCCATGAATTTCTATTTTCCCACGAATCACATATTGTTTCGCATCATTTGATAGGTTTTTCAAATCAAATTTTTCAATTTTTCCCTTGAAACTGGCTTTTGGATATTTATCGCTTTCAATATAATTTTCATTGAAATGAGTTTCCATTAAGGCTCTTTTAAAATGGAATTGTTTTACAAGGATAATGCAATTTAATTTACTGGTTTCGGGTTCTAAAATAAAAATGGCGTTTTCATTAGTTGCTTGGACTTCTTCAAAAAAAGGTATGGACGCTTCAAAATGGATGCTACCAGAATTAGTAGTCATTCGTTCTTGAGCATTGATAAAGTTTGATAAAAGTAGCAGTAATAGCGTAATTTTTTTCATAATCAAGTATGAATTAAACTACTTAAAGTTACTGATTTTTATTCACATTTAGAGTATTGGATTTGAAAAAATACTACACTTTAAAAATTTGATTATAATTCCAGCAAAACATTGTATTTGCTTAAATTAGCAATGGCTTCGTCTGAATTATAATTAAAAATTTTCTCATGAATATCACGTTCTTTTTTTAGATCAATTTGTTTTAAGCAATTGCTAAATCTTCGAACCTCATCAAGATTTGAAATAATTAAACCAGGAACAGGAATGCTTTTTCCGTCTTTGTCTTTCGCAACCATTGTAAAATAGGAAGAATTACAATGCTTAACAACCCCATTTTGAATGTTTTCGGCCTCTACTCGAATACCAATAATCATGGAACTTCTTCCTACATAATTAACGCTGGCTTTCATAGTTACAAGTTCACCAACTTCAATAGGGCTCAAAAAATTGACTGTGTCAACAGAAGCTGTTACACAATAATTACCAGAAAATTTTGAAGCACAAGCAAAGGCAATTTGATCTAAAAGCGACAAAATATATCCTCCATGAATTTTTCCGCTAAAATTAGTATGGGACGGTAACATTAATTCTGAAATGGTGATGTAGGATGATTTTACCGTTTTATAAGTTGTATTCATAAAATTATTTTTGATTAAAAGGCGAAGTCTCTTTTTTTACGGATGTAACAAAATATCTGGTTTCTCCCCACCATGAAAATGTTCTGTATCTTTCTACATAAGTCAGTTTTACATAATTGCCTTGAAATGTTTTTAAATCTTCAATTACTTTTTTATCACTATCCAAAACCGAAAAACTAAATATTTGAGCCCCAGAAATTCCTTGACTTAATTCGCCCTCCCAAGTTTTTATGGCCATTCCTTTGTGACTCAATTTTATGAGTTCACCAGAACGAATGCCTTCACTGTAAGGAACATAATAGAGAAATGCAAAATAGCAAATCAAAATCAGTGTACCAATGCCTATACTAATTCCTAAAATTCGTTTCATTTTATTTAATTTAACAATTGATTTTCGTCTTTTTCAGCTCGGTTCAAAATGTTTTCTGGAAGTGCTTTTTTTGCTTTAGCGCCCATTTTTTTCAATTTTTCGACACTCGTAATTAGATTTCCTTTTCCTTCCACTAATTTATTCATGGCACCAGAATATTCTATTTTACTTTCGTCTATTTTCTTACCAATTTTGATTAAATCGGCTACAAAACCTTCAAATTTGTCATACAAAGCTCCCGCTTGACGTGCAATTTCAAGGGCATTTTCCTGCTGTTTTTGATTGGTCCACATGCTGTCAATAGTTCGAAGTGTGGCCAGTAAAGTTGCAGGAGTTACAATGACAATATTCTTTTCGAAAGCTTTGTTGTACAAACTTGTATCTTCATTCAATGCCATTGCAAAAGCGGGTTCAATAGGAATAAAAAGCAATACAAAATCAGGGCTTTCTATTTGGTATAAATCCTGGTAGTTTTTGCCGCCTAATTGCTCGACATGTCTTTTGATTGAATTAACATGTTCCTTTAAAAAGCCTGTTTTTGCATCGTCATCTTCTTCGTTGATGTATTTTTCATAAGCCGTCAAAGAGACTTTTGAATCCACAATCATTTTTTTGCCGTCAGGAAGGTTGATTACTACGTCAGGAAAAACTCGGTTGCCATCTTCGGTGGTGAATGCTTGCTGTACTTCATATTCACGCCCTTTTTCTAAGCCTGATTTTTCTAAAACTCTTTCTAAAACAAGTTCGCCCCAGTTTCCTTGCATTTTGCTATCGCCTTTAAGCGCTTTGGTCAGGTTGATGGTTTCCTTGCTCATTTGAATATTCATTTCGCGCAAGCCTAATATTTGTTGGCGTAAAGCCGCATGATAGTCGATGCTTTCTTTGTGTGTGTCTTCGACTTTCTTTTCGAATAGTTGAATTTTGTCTTGCAAAGGCGAAAGAATATTTTTCATATTCTCTTTATTCTGCTCCGTGAATTTAGTTGACTTTTCGTCTAAGATCTTGTTGGCTAGATTTTCAAATTCTTTGGTGAATTTTTCTTGTAGTTTTTCGACTTCTTCTTTTTGTTCTTTGTTTCTTTCCCAAAGATTGTCAAAATCAACTTCCTTTTTAGAAAGCTGAATGGCTAAACTATCTTTTTCATTTCGAATTTGTTCTTTGTCGGCATTGGTTGATTCCAACAGTTTTTCGAAAGCTATTCCGTCGCTATTAATTTGCTCTTTTAGTTGGTTTAACTGTGATGTTGCGGCAATTAGTTTTTCTTCTAAACTGATTTTTTCGGACTGAAAACGTGCTGAAAAAATGAGTTTTCCAATCCAAATACCAATAGCAAGAGCTATTATAAAAGCCAATAAAAACGGAAGAATATCGAACATAAAAGATTTTTTTAGTAGCAGTAAAAGTAAGTAATTATATTAATTTTTGGATAAAAAAAAGTCCCACCGAAGCAGGACTAAAGATTTTCATCTACGGCATATAGCCTTATTGTGATAAGATTAAAGATTAGAAGTTTTAATCAGAAACAAATATAAGTAAAAATTAAATGAAACAATATTTTAAACAATATTTTTTATATTTATTTTCTTACTAATTTTAGGTTCAAAATATAAAGAATATTATGGCAAAAATATTAGGATTAGATTTAGGTACAAACTCTATTGGGTGGGCGATTGTGGATAAGGATGGAAGTGAATTTTCTCTTGTAGATAAAGGCGTTCGGATATTTTCTGAGGGTGTAAAATCAGAAAAAGGAATTGAAAGTTCTCGTGCAGCGGAAAGAACAGCTTTTAGAAGTGCAAGAAAAATAAAATACCGTAGAAAGTTGAGAAAGTATGAAACCTTAAAAGTTCTTTCAATTAATGGAATGTGTCCCTTATCTATTGAAGAGGTAGAAGAGTGGAAAAAATCGGGTTTTAAACAATATCCGCTAAATCCTGATTTTTTGAAATGGCTACGAACAGATGAAGACCAAAATATAAATCCTTACGCTTTTAGGGATAGAGCCAGTAGACAAAAAGTTTCTTTGTTTGACATGGGTAGAGCTTTATATCACATAGCACAAAGAAGAGGCTTTTTAAGTAATCGATTAGATCAATCTGCTGAAGGAATATTAGAAGAACATTGTCCTCAAATTAATTCATTAATTGAAGATTCAAATTCAAACACTGAAATTTTACTTGAATTAAAAGATTATTTTTTTAACGTTGGAATCCTTGATGAAACTAATAAAGGAGGTTTCAAAAAAGAGTTAGACGAAGGAGAAGCCAAATTAAAAACTTTATATAATGCTCTTTTAGGTATCGTTAAAAGAAATGAAAATAAGTTTGATACAGCTAAAGAAGAAATCATTGCAAGATTAAATAGGAAGGAAGATTTAGGAAAGGTTAAAGGCAAAATCAAAGACATTTCCCAGGCTATGATTGATGGGAATTTCAAAACATTAGGTCAATATTTTTTTAGTCTATACAATACAAGCAAAATTAGAAATCAATATACTTCGAGAGAAGAACATTATCTAGAAGAGTTTAATATAATCTGTGATAAGCAAGGAATTGGTGAAATAATAGCCGATGAATTGTTGCCTGAAAAAAAGTATAATGGATTAGCTAAAGATTTGTACAAAGCGATATTTTTCCAACGCCCGTTAAAATCACAGAAAGGATCAATAGGGAAATGCTCGTTTGAAAAGAGCAAAACGCGTTGTGCTATTTCGCATCCTGATTTTGAAGAATATAGAATGTGGACTTATTTAAACACCATAAAAATTGGAACGCAATCTGAGAAAACGTTGCGATTTTTATCACAAGAAGAGAAACAAAGTTTAATCACGAAATTTTTAAGAAAGAAAGACAATTTTAATTTTGAAGATTTATCGAAAGAACTTATTCCAAAAGGTGCAACCTCTGGTTTTTATAAATCTTCAAAAGCTAACGAGGTTAATTATTTGTTTAATTACAAACCTTATGATACTGTAACAGCAAGTCCCGTTTCGGCATCTTTAAAAAATATTTTCGGAGAGGATTGGAAAACTAAAACCATTTCATATAAAACCAAAAACTCAAAAGGAATTGAAGTAGATAGAACAGTAGATTATAAAGATTTATGGCATTTGCTTTCCGTTTCTACATCAGATATTTATTTGTTTCAATATGCCAAAGAGAAATTAGGATTGGATGATAAAAATGCGAAAGCATTCAGTAAAATTCGATTGAAAAAAGATTTTGCAAGTTTGAGTTTGAATGCAATCACCAAGATTTTGTCTTATGTTAGAGAAGGATTGCTGTATTCTCACGCCGTTTTTATGGCAAATATTGAAAGTATTGTTGATGAATCTATATGGAACGACAGCAATCAAAGAAAATTTATTCAAGATAAAATTGCTGAAATAATTGAAAACCACACTTTTGAAAATGGAAAACTAGAAGTGATTAATAGTTTGATTAAAGAATGCAAAACTGTTGGTGCTTTTTATTCTAAAGAAGCTGAAAGTATCTATAAATCAGATTTGGATAAAAAATTAATTCCTTTTGTTAAATTCCATAAAATTGAATCGAACAAAGAAGCAATTTTAAGCGAACTATTTCCTGTTCAAATTGAGCAATTGAAAAAGTATGAATATATAAAAATCAATCGTTTAGACGAAAAAGTTTTAGACTTTATAAAAGGTAAAAATGATGATGGTGAAATATTCTGTACAAATGAAAAGCGAATAAATAAGCTATATCATCCATCTGACATAGAGGTTTTTAAAAAGAAAATCATTAAAGACGAATTCGGAAATGAAAAAGTGGTTTTAGGAAGTCCATTAACTTCATCCATTAAAAATCCAATGGCAATGCGTGCTTTGCATCAATTGCGAAAAGTTTTAAATACTTTAATTTTTGAAGGGCAAGTTGACGAAAAAACAATAATCCATATTGAAATGGCTCGTGAATTAAACGATGCTAATAAAAGAAAAGGCATTCAAGATTATCAAAATGAAAATAAAAAGAATCGTGATGATGCAATTAAAGAAATTAAGAAATTATACTTTGAAGCTAAAGGAATTGAAATCGAACCAACAGATGATGATTTATTGCGATATCAACTTTGGATGGAACAAGATAGAAAAGAAATTTACGAAAACGGAAATAGTATTGGGATCTCTCAAATAATAGGTAGTAATCCGGACTATGATTTTGAGCATACCATTCCAAGAAGTCGTTCTCAAGATAATTCTCAAATGAACAAGACACTTTGTAGTCAAAAGTTCAATAGAGATGTTAAAGGAAATAAAATGCCTATTGAGTTAAATAATTATCTTGAGATACTACCAAGAATTGCACATTGGAAAGAAGAGTCAGATAATTTGACAAGGGAAATCGAAATAATTTCTCGCTCCATAAAAGCGGCAGCTACCAAAGAGCTTAAAGACAAAAAAATAAGACGAAGACATTATTTGACTTTAAAAAGAGACTATCTGAAAGGAAAATACGACCGTTTTATTTGGGAAGAACCAAAAGTTGGTTTCAAAAACAGTCAAATTCCCGATACAGGAATTATTACAAAATATTCTCAAGCCTATTTAAAATCCTATTTCAAGAGAGTAGAATCGGTAAAGGGAGGAATGGTAGCCGAGTTCAGAAAAATTTGGGGAATACAAGAGAGTTTTCAAGAAAATGATAAAAAATATTACCACGAAAAAGACCGAAGCAAACACACCCATCATACTATTGATGCTATTACAATTGCTTGTATGACCAAAGACAAATATGATGCTTTAGCCAACGCTTGGACTCACGAAGACAAAGGAGAACTTGGTGAAGCACGAAAGTTATTAGCTGATTCTAAACCTTGGAAAACCTTTAAAGAAGACTTAAAAAAAATAGAAGAAGAAATTTTAGTATCACATTATACACCAGATAACGTTAAAAAGCAATCCAAAAAGATTGTTAGAGTTAGGGGGAAGAAGCAATTTCGAGATGAAAATTTATTAGATATAAGCGGAAATACAATTCCAATTTTTGGAAAAAGATTAAATAAAGTTGAGATTTTATCAAAAGTTGAGGGTAAAGATTATTTTAAAATTCAAAAGAATGATAAAAGCTTATATTATGAATATCTATTTGATAAATTAGGAAATATAATTTATAAGAAAATCCCAATCTTTAAACAAGGAGACACCATTCGAGGCTCATTACACCAAGACAGTATTTATGGAGCCATTAAAAACTCATTAAATACAGAGGAAATCCGTTATGTAATCCGTAAAGATTTAGAAAGTATAAAAGCGTCTGATGTTGAGAATATTGTTGATGAAATGGTGAAAGAGAAAGTAAAAGAAGCTATTGCTAATAAAGTTTTATTGATTTCATCCAATGCGCAACAAAAAAATAAATTAGACGGAATGGTTTGGATGAGAGAACCTGACGATGAAAAGGATATTGTCGGGATTCCTATAAACAAAGTCAGATTATATGCCAATTCAGTAAAGAATCCTCTTGAAATTAAAATGCATAGTGATTTGTCAAAATCTCGACACGAACACAAGCAAAAGGTTTATGGACAGAATGACGAGAATTATTGTATGGCAATTTATGAGTTGGATGGTAAACGAGATTTTGAATTGATTAATAATTTCAATTTAGCAAAACTTATCAAAAACGGTCAAGGATTTTATCCATTACACAAGGAAAAGGAAGTAAAAGGCAAAAGGAATTTAATTCCGATAGCAAAAAGTAATGGTAGAGATATTGTACTAAAAAGAGGGCAACAAGTTGTTTTTTATGATAAAGAAGTAGAAAAGCCTCAAGATATTTCTGAAATAATAGATTTTAAAGGAAGAGTTTATATAATCGAAGGATTATCAATTCAAAGAATAAAATCAGGCAACAATGAGTTTGAATATGGTGTAATTATGTTGAGATATTTTAAAGAAGCGAGAAAATCTGATGAAATTAAAAAAGATAATTTTAAGCCTGATGGAATTTTTAAATTAGGAGAAAATAAACCAACAAGGAAAATGAATCACAGTCAATTTTCAGCATTTGTTGAAGGTATTGATTTTAGAGTTTTACCTTCAGGAAAGTTTGAAAAAATATAATTATGGAGGAATCAAAATTAACAAAAGAACAAATCGAAAAAATCCAAGCCAAATTAGATAGAGCTGAGAAAAGTGGTTTAGCAAAAAGACAAACCAAAGAAGAAATGCTATTAGAATTTAAAAAGAGATTAGGTCTCGTCTGAATTAAAGAAGTTCTTTGACATACAGTTTTTCGTAGTCTTATACAGCCAAACCTCAAGTTGTGGTTTGATTAAAGATTAGAAAACACGATATTTTTCCAAATTTATACGCTAACTCATTAGCAGTTGTGGTTTGATTAAAGATTAGAAAACACGATATTTGGTGCTGAATCACAAGATGTAGAGAAAGCGTTGTGGTTTGATTAAAGATTAGAAAACACGATATTAGTAGATGCAGTTGCAGCTCCTGCTAATACGTTGTGGTTTGATTAAAGATTAGAAAACACGATATTTATGCTTGAGTTTATAATTTCACCCGCTGAGTTGTGGTTTGATTAAAGATTAGAAAACACGATATTGAATCAAATTTAATTGTAGTGCTTCTCCTGGTTGTGGTTTGATTAAAGATTAGAAAACACGATATTATGGTGTTCTTTCTTGTGACATAATTAATAGTTGTGGTTTGATTAAAGATTAGAAAACACGATATTCCATTAATGTTTTTCCTGTTCTTACTTCGGTTGTGGTTTGATTAAAGATTAGAAAACACGATATTGAATGGTTTTCGGACTCGTTTAACACGGTAGTTGTGGTTTGATTAAAGATTAGAAAACACGATATTTATAATAAAGATTTGTTAGCTACACCTTTAGTTGTGGTTTGATTAAAGATTAGAAAACACGATATTTACAAAATGTATGCTCGCATTGCTCTGCAGTTGTGGTTTGATTAAAGATTAGAAAACACGATATTATTGATGTTTTAGATTATAAGCCTTTATGTGTTGTGGTTTGATTAAAGATTAGAAAACACGATATTAGTTGGCTTGTTACTTTCTAATAATCAAGAGAATAAAGTAATTATCGTGATAAAAAAATGCTTCTTTTTTGCAGTGATAAGGTAAGATTGAGGCATTTTTTTTATTCTAAAATAATTCTAACTGTGTAGGTTGAGGTGCTGACGGTACTTCGGCTTTGCCCCAAAAGTTCAAAATATTGCCAAACTGCTTATCTGTTATACGTAAAACGCTTACTTTTCCAAATGGCGGTAATAATCTGTATATGCGTTTTTCATGTACGTCCGCACTTTCACTACTAGCACAATGTCGCACATATACAGAATATTGCATCATACTAAAACCATCTTTTAAAAGGTTAGTTCTAAAGCCTGATGCGTTTTTACGATCTTTTTTGGTTTCGGTTGGTAAATCAAAGAATACAAATAGCCACATAATTCGGTATCCGTTTAGTTCCATAATTTTGGATATTTTATCTTCTTTCTATCTCCAGTATAGCATTGTTGTAATGAACTTGCTGTTTTTTGTAAAGCAACCATTAATGGGCTTTTCTCTTCTTTGAAATAAACGGTTCGGGTTAGAATTTGTAGTAGTTCTGATTTTAAAACTGTGTTTAGTTCTTGTTCCTCATATTTTTGCATAAGTTCAAAAACTTTTTCATCTACAAGTGGTCGAAAAGGTTCCATAATATCATCAGCCAGTGCAAAAGCGTTGTATTTACTTTTATGATGGATGCCAAGCGTATTTAATAAACCACTGCCAGATAATGCTCTTGCTGTAGCAGCTCTTAAAATGGCATATCCATAATTTAAAAAATTATTTGGGTAATCACCATATCGTTCTCGTTTTATTCCATCTTTTTCGTGATTAGGTAATGGGAATGATTTCCAGTATTGTTGTGCAGCAACTCCTTCCATATTACTCGTGTCACCACTCAATACTTTGCTTGCAAGGAATTCAAAAGTATTTACTTTTCCAGTTATAATTTCTAATAATTCTCCTTGATTCTTTATTTTTTCAATGATAGTTTGTTGCCATAATTGTTTCTTTAAAGGGATAGAAGCTATAATTTGATTTTTAAATATTTCTTGCTGAATATGATGGCTGTTAAGATTTAATAACATTCCATTAGGCAAGTGATTGGTGTTGCATATTATTAGTGCAGTATTATTTTCTATAACTAAATTAATAGCAGGAATGCTTAAGTATATTTCGGAATGATCTAATACCAGAAAGCCAATATCTTCTATAGGAATAGAGCTTTCTCTAATTTCTGATTTCAAAACCAATTGATGATTTTTGGTAGTAATTGAAGTTTTATTTTCGATAAGAATAGTTTTCTTTAACATAAGTATAATTTTTATCTGTAGTAAAATACTTGTTTTTTTTATCTAAGTTACTCTAAAAAATTAGTTATGAATCTATTACAAACCATAAAAGAAATTAAATAGCTAAATATAATTTTCAAAAACGCTAAACCTAAATTTCATACTTATTTAGTGACAATCGGTTTTACGCTATAAAAATGTATTTTTGTAGTAAATTTTAAATAATGCCTACGCATCACCATTTTATTCTTCATAAACCTTACGGATATTTAAGTCAGTTTATCTATGAGCTCAAACGCAAAAAGAAACTTTTAGGGGAATTGCATGATTTTCCAAAGGGAACAATGGCAATAGGGCGTTTAGATGAAGATTCGGAAGGGCTTTTGTTACTTACTACTGATGGTAAAGTGAGTGAAATCATTAGAAGTAAAAAAGTAGATAAGGAATATTATGTTCAAGTTGATGGAATTATTAACCAAGAAGCGGTTGATCAATTGCAACAGGGTGTCGAAATTGGATTCAATGGTACTAAGTACATTACAAAACCTTGCAAGGCTTCATTGATTCATGAAATTCCTGCTTTTGGAGCAAGAGGCAAAAAAATACGGGATGAACGTCATGGTCCAACATCTTGGGCTTCGATTACAGTTAGTGAAGGGAAATTTCGTCAGGTTAGAAAAATGACTGCTGCTGTAGGATTTCCAACTTTAAGATTGGTCCGCGTTAGGATTGGGAATGTTAGATTGAATGATTTGCAGGCAGGCGAAGTGAAAGAAGTTATGAATTTTGAATTATGAGTTATGAAGTTTCGTGTTTGTTCAAAAAACACTTAAAATTTATGACAGACTAATTAAAACTTAAAGAATATGTTAAACATAGTTTTAGTAGAACCAGAAATACCAAATAACACAGGGAATATAGGCCGTTTATGTGTAGGAACCGAAAGTAGGTTGCACTTAATTCATCCTTTTGGATTTGTGATTAATGACAAAAACCTGAAGCGTTCTGGTTTAGATTATTGGGTGCATCTTAATGTTACAGAATATCAGAATGTAGCAGAATGGATGTCTCAAATCCCTAATAAATCAAGAGTTTTTTTGATGAGTTCTCATGCTGAAAAATCATATTTAGAAAATCATTTTCAGGATGGTGATTGGTTGGTTTTTGGTAAAGAAAGCGTTGGTTTAAGCACAGAATTTTTAAGTTTATTTGATAAAAAAAATCAATTGACTATTCCTATGTCTCCGCTTATCCGAAGTTTTAATATTGCTAATTCAGTAGCTTTTGTCGTAGGCGAAGCAAAACGTCAGTTAGCGATTAAGGAGTAATTACTTAATTACAAACTTCCCTTTTTCGGCATCAAAAACAATGTGTTCGTCTTTGAATAAGGTATTAAAACTGCCTTTCGTAATAAAATTACAAGGTTGATCTTGTTCGATTTTTTCAGGAGTCATGATAATCATTTCGTCACTCAATTGAATCGCCATATCGATATCATGGGTTGAAAATAAGATGCATTTTCCAGTTTCATGAGTCAGTTTTTTAAGCAATTTAAAAAGGGCTACTTTGTGTAATAAATCCAAATGCGTAGTAGGTTCGTCAAGAATAATTAGCGGAGTATCTTGTGCCAATGCTCTTGCAACTAATACTTTTTGTAATTGTCCGTCACTAATTTCAAAATGTTTTTTGGTCGCTAAATGACTAATTTGAGTGAGTTGCATGGCTTCATTAACTTTCACGATATCAACATCCGTTAATTTTCCAATCCAGTTGGTGTAAGGCTGTCTTCCTAAGGCAATTAGTTCAAAAACTGTCAGATTGCTCGGCGGTAGTTTTTCGGTTAAAACAACACTTAAATTTTGTGCTAAGTCTAGAGAATCTAATTCGTGAATGTCAATGTTATTAAGAAAAACGGTTCCTAATAGTGGTTTTTGAATCCCCGTTAACGTTTTTAAAAGAGTCGATTTTCCTATTCCATTTCCGCCAATTAAGGCAATTAATTTTCCTTTCTCTAAAGATAAATCAATGTTTGAAGCAACTGTTGTTTTTTCTTTTTTATGAGAATAACCAATGCTAATTTGAGAAGCGCGTAAGATGATTTTGTTTTCCATTAGCCTATCATTTTTCGTTTTCTAATCAACAGCCAAATCACAATTGGTGCGCCAAAAATGGAAGTTACAGCATTAATAGGTAAGGTGAAATCACTTCCTGGGAGTTGTGAAATACTATCGCAAATAAGCATAATAATTGCTCCAAAAAGCATTGTGCTCCAAAATAATATGGTGTGATTGCTTGTTTGAAAAACCAACTTTGCAATATGAGGAACAGCTAATCCTATAAACGCTATAGGTCCAGCAAAAGCGGTAATGCTTCCAGCCAGAATACTTGTGGCGAAAATAATAATTAATCGTGCTTTGTTGTAATTTAAACCTAAACTTTTGGCATAGTTTTCACCTAAAAGTAATGCATTCAGCGGCTTGATACTAAATACACTTAAAAGCAGTCCAGTACCTATACATATTGATAAAACAGCAATCGATGACCAAGATAAATTTCCTAAATTTCCCAAAGACCAAAAAGTGAATTTTTGCAATTGTTCAGCTGTACTGAAATAGGTTAGGGTCCCAACAATTGCATTGGTCAAACTCCCGAACATTAATCCCACAATCAAAATTGCCATTGTATCACGTAGCTGTTGGGAAACGGCTAAAACAGCTAATAGAACTAAAAAACTTCCTAAACTGGATGCTAAAATAATTCCGTAGGATGATATTAAAACGGAAGACAAAAAAGTGGGTAAAAAGGACGCACCTAAAATTACTATTGCAACACCTAAACTGGCTCCTGAACTTAATCCAAGAACATAAGGTCCTGCTAAAGGATTTTTGAACAAAGTTTGCATTAATAAACCACTAATGGACAGTCCCATTCCAACAAGAATTGCAGCGATAGCTTTGGGTAATCTATAATTTAAGATGATGTATTGCCAAGTTTCTTTGCTACAATTACCAGTAGTCAAACTATTAAAAACGTCTTTTATGGGTATGGAAACGGAGCCCAAACTTATGTTTATTAGAAATAGCACAAGCATTCCGATGGTTAGGAAAATAAAAAGTATCGTATTTCGGTTGGTTTGGGTCAATTTATTCTAATTTTTGAAAGAAAAAAAGTTTGTGATTTGGTAACAATTCAGGATGAAAAATAGTAATCAAATCTTTCAATACCCAATCCGGTCGGGTAGGAGACCATTCGAAATATACAATTCCTCCCTTTGCACCTTTATTTACACCGTACGAATATACTTTTTTATTTTTGAATGAATCAAATTGTTTGTAATGTGGATTGCTGTCACTCATTTCTTTTAATGAAGAAAAATCGCCTGGAGCAATCCAAAATTGTGCTTCTTGTGCTTTTTCTAAAATGGTTTCAAAAGGCAAAGCTAAACTTCCGGTCCCGTTGCTATCTGCCCATAAATAATTAGCTTGAGCATCTTTCAAAAACAACGAAGCCCAGCTTTGTCCTTGGGGCACATACCATTGGTCTTGAAACATTGCACCGCTAAGAACTGTTGGTTTTGAAGTTGCTTTTTTGGCTAAAGCCAAAGTTGTATTGTACTCTTTTTCTATGTCCGAAAAAATGGTGTTTGCTTTTGTATTTAATCCGTAAAGCGCACCGAAAAACTTAATCCATTCCGCTTTTCCAAGAGGAGATTGTTCTGTCCAGTCCCCATTTAGCATTACTTTTAAACCGCTTTTTTGTAAGTTATCCAAAGTTGGGTTGCTATTGTTTAATCCAAAACTCACAATCAAATCAGGAGCCATATCAATTAAAACTTCGGTATTTAAAGTTTCGTTAGTGCCTACTTCTCTAACTTTTCCAGCATCAATCAATTTGCGGGTTTTTACAGAAGAAATATAATCGGTATTAGGAAAACCAACCAGCGTGTTTTCAACTCCCAGTAATTCTAAGGCAGGAATATGTGTTGTTGAGGTTACAACTATTGATTTTAAAGGAATTTGAATTGTTGTAAACTGTTTTAAACTATCTGGAATTACGCCATTTTTTTGCTGTAACACATAAGTGAAATTTTCTTTAGCATCTGGCCATGGATTTGTTATTTTAACTACTGTAAAGCCTTTGTAATTATATATTTCAAGCCCTTTTGCGTACTGAATTTCATTCTTTGCAGTGGTAATTTCAGCTTCTTTTTTAGCTACATCTTTGCATTGAATAAACAATACTAAAACCAAAAAGTAAAGCAAGGTATTTGGAATGAATTTCATTTTGTGTAATTTTTTACAAAAGTATTGTTTTGTTTTTATAAAAATTAACTTGTGTAACATTTGACACATTCTCTTTTTAAAAAAGAATCTAATTTTACACAAAAGCTTATTATGAGAGACAGTTCAAATACGTTTATTTATGTTGTTGCAGGAATTATACTCTTGCATTTTGTCATTGGTTTTGTCTGGTTATTTTTTAAACTTTCCGGTAAGAAGTACAACAATAAAGAGTAATGCTTCCGAATATATTTTTTATTTTATTTTAAAAACGGGTTCAATTCGTCTATATTTGCACCCGTATTGAGGTTGTTGTTTCGATTTTTTTCAAACAACATTAAAAGGGAATCAGGTTTAAAACCTGAGCTGTACCCGCAACTGTAAGCTATTACGCTTGTTGTTATCTACAAAACCACTGAGTTAGCTGAATTTTCAGTTTCTTGGGAAGGTAAACAACAAGACGCAAGCCAGGAGACCTGCCTATTACATCGAGTATCAAACTTTCGGGAAAAAAGGTTTGGGTATGGGTAATTCTATGCTTTTCTCCCCATTTTTAGTCATGTAACAGTAAAAATAAGCTGTTATTAATTTTTTTAAAATGAACAAAAAATTCGTTCGAATCAGTGCGTTATGTGTATTCATGACCACCTGTGCCTTTGCACAACAAAAAGACACAATTGCTTCTAAAAATGAATTAGAAGAAGTAGTTATCTCAGATTCTAAATTTGCTTTGGCAAAAGAAAAATCAGGAAAAGTAATCACTAAAATTACAGCTGATGATTTAAAAAAGAAATCTGGACAAAGCATTGCAACTATTCTGAATTCAGTTGCAGGAATGGAAATTAACGGAAATCAGAGCGTTGCCGGAAAAAATTTAGGGTATTACATTCGTGGTGGAAAAAACAGCCAAGTGCTTATTCTTATTGATGGTATTCCGGTAAATGATGCTTCTGGAATTAGTTTTGAGTATGATTTGCGTTTGCTTCCAGCGGATCAAGTAGAAAGTATTGAAATTATGAAAGGCGCTGCAAGTACTTTATACGGAACTGGTGCTGCAACTGGTGTGATTAATATTAAACTTAAAAAATCTGGGAAGAAAGCAATCGCTGGAAATGTGTACTTTAATGCGGGAACTAACTCTACTGCTTTAGCCAAAAAGACAAACCTTCAAGATTTTAATCAGGGGTTTTCAGTAAATGGAAATTTAGAAAAAGTTACCTATTTTACTTCTTTAAACAGTACCGAAACAAATGGAATATCTCAAGTAGCTGCTCCAAGTGCTACTGCAAATTATGATGCGGATCGGTTTTCTAGAATTAATTATTTAGCCAAACTGGGGTACAAATTTTCAGATAATTTGACTTTGGATTTCTTTGGTAATTATGATAAAATCAACAATGATTATGATGGTGGTTTTGATAATACAGGAACTAACGATACCAATTTGAATCATACTACTTCCAAACAATTTCGTTTTGGGTTTACACCAAAATACAAATATGCGAAAGGAGAATTTGTTTTGAATTCAAGCTTTAATAAATTAATTCGTTCGTATAGTGATTTTGATAGTTGGTCTAATTCGGTTGGTTTTTCAGAATATCAATCTAGAAATGTCAATGTAGATGCCTTTAACAAATATAAAATTTCACAATCGTTATTTTTTGTTTCCGGAGCACAATATCAGTTTTATGATATGAATAGCGTTACGCCTTATGGAAATATTGCTAAGGAAAGTACGAAGTTTAATATGATTGATCCGTATGTTACGGGTGTTTTTACTTCTGATTTTGGTTTCAATTTAAATGCTGGTGCCAGATGGAATATTCATAGTGAATACGGGAATCAACTGGTTTATAATGTGAATCCTTCTTTTGATTTCGAAGCTATTCCATTGAAGATTTTAGCTTCTTACAGCACGGCTTTTGTAACACCAAGTTTATATCAATTGTATTCTGAATACGGAAACTCAACTTTAACACCAGAAAAAAACAGTACCATTGAAGTGGGTTTTGAAACACAACTATTGGATAAGAAAATTAAATTCAATGCGGTAACTTTCTTTAGAGAGCAAACTAATTTTATAGGATTTTATACGAATCCAGTAACGTATGATTCTAATTACATTAATATTAATGGAACAAATAAGGCAAAAGGAGTAGAGGCCGAAGTATCTGTCGCTTTGAGTGAAAAAATAAAATGGAATTCTAATTATACATTCACTAGTGTTGATAGCGCTTTGGATCGTTTGATTCCAAAACACAAAGTAAATTCATCTGCAGATTTTCAAATTAACGATCGGTTGTTTTTTAATTTGACCTATCAATATGTTGATAATCGAAAAGATGCTTTTTTTGATGGAAATACCTATGCAACTCAAAAAATAACTTTAGGTTCTTATCAATTATTAAATTCGACTGTTCGATACGAATGGATAAAAAACAGATTGTCCGTTTTTGGAACTGCAACTAATATTTTTAATGTTGATTTTGTTGAAAATGTTGGGTATAGTGCTCTAGGAAGAAATTTCAAATTAGGGATGACGATCAATTTGTAATTGGCAAACAATCAATTTATGTAATAAAAAAAAGAAGCTTTCTTGGTTTAGAAAGCTTCTTTTTTATTGCTATAGTTTTTTTATTTTAATGCTTTTAAAAGCCCTTCAGGAGCTTCTTTCAAATACATTTGATTTCTCAGCCCACTTATGGATTTAGAATCTTTGAAATAGTCAAATTCTTTACCGGGAATTCGTTTTGCCATTTTAGCCGTTCCAGTGATTTTAGAAATCGCCGTATTTAATAAAGGCTCTGATGTGCTTCCAAGAACTCCAAACGTGCTTATCGTTTCTTTTTGCTCAAAATTAGGTGTCAAGCCATTATAGTAATCACCAAACCCAGCAGAGTTTACAATTTTTAATACAATAGGTTGCATAGCATATCTATGGTTTGGGTTTCTGTTTTCAGTTCCAAAAGTAGGAGAGTCATATAATGTTACCGATCCTACGTTTTTACCTGTGGTGACATCACCAATTTGGACCACGTTGATATGCGATTTTAGGCCGTTGATTACTAATTCACTTGCTGAAGCAGTACTTTTAGAAGTAAGAACATAAACAGTACTTAAGTTTAGGCTATTTATAGCTGTAGTTCCTATTTTATCCGTGAATAAATTGTTTAAAGCATCTGGATTTTCAGTTTCAAAATAAGCATTGATTTTTGAGTTCCATTGTTGCTTTGCAAATATTTGCCCTGTAAATTGCCCTGTAATCATACTCGCTAATCGAGTTGCAGTAAGTACAGAACCACCACTGTTATAACGTAAATCTAAAACTAAGTCCGTTATTCCTTGTGATTTTAATGAAGCAAATGCATCGTTTAATTCGGTGTCATAAGCGGCATAAAATCCATTGTACATTAAATATCCTATTTTATGAGAACCCGATTCAATTACCGTATTGATGTAAATAGGATTTTCGGCCAATACAGTTTTTGTTAAAGCAACTGATTTTCCATTTGCAACAATTGTTGACCCATTATAATCGGCTAAATTTAAGGTGTAATTTTCTAATGCTAATAAGCTTTGGTAATTGCTGATAGTAAGTTGTGTCCCATTGATAGCAGTAAACATGTCGCCACGTTTGATGTCTTTGCCTGAGGCATCAGAATTTGGAATAATATAGCGTACATAACCAAAAATTTCAGAAGTGCTTCCAGGTTTATAACTTAAACCAAAATCAACCCCGTCATTTTTTGAAATTCCTCCAAGAGCTTGTTCTAATACTAAATAATCATCTACAATCCAGCTGAATCTATCAATTGTAGGGCTTACTCTCAAAGCATCAAATAAATCTTCGGGAACAGGATATCCTTTTAGAAAAGTATTATATTCAGTTTCACTTGCAAATCGGTTATCGGATAAGTTAGGAACATCCGTTTGCCATAAATAATATTGGTTTAACCCGTTCCAAATAAAATCTTGAATCTCAATGTTAGCAGGAGCTGCAACTATAGTGTCGTCATTATCTTGACAAGCTTGAAAAACAAAAAGGGAAAGTAATGATAGGAGTGTAAATTTCAGTGCTGTTTTCATGTTTTGAATTTGATATATCTAATCAACGTAAAAATACTAACTTTAGTTTTTTATTTGTTATTATATGTAACAAAATTTAATCTGATTCGTCTAGATTGTATAACCGAGTTTTTTAAATGCGTGTATGAACCAAAAAGAGTTTGTGATTTTGATTACCCCTTTTCGGGATAAAGTCTTTCGGCTCGCAAAGCGGTTGCTTACAAGTACCGAAGAAGCAGAAGATGCAACTCAGGAAGTTTTAGTTAAATTATGGTTTAAAAATGAAGGATTAAAAAAATATAGTAACATAGAAGCTTTTGCGATGACCGTTACTAAAAATTATTGTTTGGATCAGTTGAAGTCCAAAAGAGCAAGTAATCTTTCTATTGCGCATTCAAATTACACAGATACGGCAGCTAGTTTGCAACAAAAAGTGGAGGATGATGACAGTTTAAATTGGGTTGAAAAAATAATAAATCAACTGCCAGAACAGCAACGATTGATTATTCAAATGCGAGATGTAGAGCAATATGAATTCGATGAAATTGCTAAAATAGTTGGGATGAATGAAACGGCTATTCGGGTGGCACTTTCAAGAGCAAGGAAAACGATACGAGAAAATATGACAAAAACGCATAATTATGGAATGCAATAAAATAGAAATACTTTTAGAAAAATACTTTGAAGGAGAAACCACTATAGCGGAAGAAAAAGAATTGAGAACCTATTTTTCTTCGTCAGATGTTGCAACGCATTTGGAACAATACAAACCATTATTTGGTTATTTTTCTGAAACAAAAGAAGAAAAGAGTAGAGAAGTGCTACCAGAATTTAAAACGGTTAGGTCTAAAAAACGTAGTTTTACTGGCATGTATATTGCAGCATCAGTTTTAGTACTACTCGGAATAGGCACATATGTTTTTAACAGAGATAATCCGGTTAGTGAAAAACAAGAATTAGGAACGTATGATGATCCAAAAGTTGCTTTTAAGGAAACACAAAAAGCATTAGCGCTATTATCAATTCATGTTAATACAGGCATTGAAAGTGTACAACTAATTCACGAGTATGATAATTCAAAAGGAAAAATTTTTAATCAATAATAAATCAATAAATCAAAAACGAAAAAAAATGAAAAAATTAATTATAACAGCGGTACTAATTTTAGTTTCAAGTCCCTTTTTTGCTCAATCTGCCTTCGATAAATTTGACGGCCAAGATGATGTAACTTCCATTGTAGTCAACAAAAAAATGTTTGAGTTGATGAGCAAAGTAAAGGTTGATGCCTCCGATAAAGAAACACAGCAATACTTAAACTTAATTAAGAAATTAGACAACTTGAAGGTCTTTACCACCAAAAGTACTCGCGTAGAAAACGATATGAAACTTACCGCTGATAAATACATAAAAACAGCTGGATTAGAAGAATTAATGCGCGTTAATGAAAATGGTAGAAACATAAAAATTCTAGTAAAATCAGGCGCGAGTGATACACAAGTTAAGGAGTTGCTTATGTTTATTGAAGGTGTTAAAAATGAAGATACGGTTTTGATGTCTTTAACAGGAAACTTTGATCTTAATGAAATCTCGGTTCTTACGGATAAAATGAGAATTCCTGGTGGTGACGATTTGAAGAAAGCTACAAAAAGCAAAAAATAATATGAAAACTACGTATGGTTTTTTAGGCTTAGTTTGCTTTTTATTGTTGAGCTGTAATTCAGATCCGAGTTTGCAAAAATACTTTGTGGAGAATACGGAAAACAAAGATTTTATTGTCTTGGATGTTTCTTCAACTATTTTTAATGTTGATCAAACCAAACTTTCGGTTGCACAAAAAGAAGCTTTACATTCTTTTGATAAAATGAATGTTTTAGCATTCAAATTGAATGATAAAAACAAAGCTCAATTCGAAATTGAAAGAGCTAAAGTTGATTTGATTTTGAAGGATAAGAAATACCAACAACTGATGAAATTTGGTTCTGGAAAAGAAGGCGCTTCAGTAAGTTTTGTTGGCTCAGACGATCATATAGAAGAATTTGTATTTTTTGCCAATAAAAAAGAAAACGGATTTGCAGTAGTTCGGATTCTGGGGAAAGATATGAATCCAACCAATATTATGACTATGATTTCAGTTCTAAAAGAATCCAAAATTGATTTGGAGCAATTAAAACCTTTACAGCAATTACTGAAACATTAAAAGTATTATTTCTAATAAAAAAGCGTCTAGATTCATTCAGACGCTTTTTTTATAAAGTTAGATTTAAAAGGAATTATTTGCAAAACATTTTTTTGTTTTTGATGGCACTTTGACTTCCTAACTGTATTGCTTTGGTAAAATCAAGGCAGGCATTTTTTTTATCCTGAATATGATTGTAAGATAATCCACGGAGGTTATACGCAATATAATCTTTAGGATTTAGCGCTATGGATTGAGTGCAATCTTGAATGACGCTTTTGTAATTTTCAGCTTTATAGTTGATGTTAGCCCTTGTTGTGTAAGCATCACCTCGTTTTGGGTCAATGTCAATAGTTGTGTTCACATCAGCCAGAGCGCCTTTTGAATCTCCCATTTTAATTTTGACCATTGCTCTATTTAAATACGCTTCCGAAAATAGAGGATCGTATTTTAAGGCAGTTGTATAATCCGCTAGAGCTCCTTTTAAGTTTCCTACCTCCGCTTTTTTTAACGCTTTGTCAAAATATTCGTAGGATATAGGAATTTGACTCCAAGAAGTAAAGGATGTTATTAATAAAGCAATGATAATAACTTTTTTCATTAGGGGGCGAATTTAGAATAATGATTCTAATAACGAATGATTTTGAAATTTATTGTGGTAGAGTGGTTTATAAATGAAAAATCAACACAGTCGAAATAATTCTCTAACTGTGTTGATGAAAAAATTGGTAGAATTTGTTTAATCCCAATAAGAACTATTTGGATTCAACCATTTTTCTGATGGGATTGTCGTTATTTGGTTGAGCTTGTATATTCTTCGTCTGTTACAGCTTCTAACCAAACTGGGACACCGTTTTGAGTATTTGTTATTGCTACTTGAGCAAAATAAGTGTCAGCACTAGCACCATGCCAATGTTGAATATTTGGCGGACATTTGATTGCATCTCCTTTTCGAAGGATTTTTTTTGGTTGCCCTTTTTCCTGATAATATCCAACTCCATCGGTGGCCAACAAAATTTGACCGCCTGGATGAAGATGCCATTTTGTTCTTGCTCCAGGTTCAAAGGTTACATTTCCTACTGAGGTTGGATTTAGGCTATCAGAAGCTATAAGCATTTGCAAATAAGCTGTGCCTGTAAAATTAGCATTGGTGATTTTTTCTCCTTTGGGGAAAAGGATTGATTTTTGCGAGGCTGATTCTGTTAAAAGGGATGCTTTTTTTTGTGCTTTACAAGAAAAAACAAACACTCCCATCAAAAATATTCCAGCTATATTTTTAAGCTTCATCTTTTAAAATTTTAAAGATTAGTTTGATAAAAATTTACCAATTTATTTACCGCTTGCAACACATATTCAGGTTTCCAATAGGTTTCTATATGAGTAGCTCCATTTATAAGAAATAGTTCTTTGTTTTTTGCATTTGTAGTTTTGTTAAACGCATCGTCAGTCATATAAAAACTGTCGGCTTTACTACCCGCTATCATTAATAAAGGTTGATTTATTAAGTCCATATTGGTAGCGGCATCAAATGTCATTAAATCCATCAAACTACTTTTGGTGTATTTAAATGTAGAATTTGGATGTGCATGCGTTTTGCCGTAATACTCAAATCCTTCACGATATAAATCGAACGGTAGTGCTGCTATTTGTTTATCCGTAAGTTGCGCATCACCTACGTAGATAACTTTGCCACCTGCTGCTTCTTGGGCACGGGCATCCGAAGCTTGTTTTAATCGTTCTTGAATCGTTGAAAATTGGGAGTTCATAAAACCGTTACGTCTTACTAGCCCTGAATTGAACATGCTTACTGTAGCTATTGCTTTAAATCGTTTATCTGATTGAGCCGCTTTTAATGAATAACCGCCACCTCCGCAAATTCCGAGTAATCCAAGTTTTGCTGTGTCAACCCCTTTATATTGAGAAATAAAGTCCACCATTGCGTGAATATCTTCTATTCGGTTTGCTGGTTTGTCCACATTACGAGGCTCGCCACCGCTTCCGCCTTGGTAAGCTGCATCTGCTGTGATAGTGATATAACCCTGTTCTGCTAATCGTTGTGCGTATAAGCCAGCTACTTGTTCTTTTACGCCACCATTAGGATGGGCAATAACTACCGCAGGATATTTCTTTGAAGCATCGTAGTTAGCCGGAATGTAAACATTAGCTACTATTGTAATCTCTTTAATTTTATAAATAACAGGATGAATGTTCACTTTTCCCATTATATTTTCTGTAATAGCTCCTTCATACACAAGCGTATATGGATTTTGTTTTGGGTCTTTTTGAGCAGTTTGTGAATTTGACATCTGTACAGATATTATTGAAATTAGTAATGCGATTAATAATGATACTTTTTTCATTTTCTTATATTTATATATTTTTGAAACTATTTGCTTTTCAACACTTCAGTTAGTACTGCTTTTGCTGCTTTAGTTTTCTTTGTTCCAATGATTGGTTCGATAACTCCTATAAATTCTTTCAGTTGTTCAGGGGATATTCCTATATTGAGAGAAATTGACAAATGTCCTTTTAACATTGGTTCTACATCACCAATTGTACTTATGACAGAAATCGTAACCAATTCTCTTTGCGCGTAAGTTAAAATATCTCTTTCGAAAATATCAGCAAACAAATGTTCTTTCAAGAAGGTGTCTATTACCGGTGCAAAAGCTGAATATCCTGAAAGCGTATTCGATTGTGGTGTTTTAGTAAGCTGTCCCAAAATGGTTTTACCTCTTTGGTATTTGTTATCCTCTTCATTGATTGGAGAAGCTTCTTTACCTGCTGCATCAATAATTCCATTTGCTTTTCGGTCGTTAAGCACTTCCATAAAAGTTTGTAATCCTCTTATACTCCTTGGAAAACCGCAATAAGCATAAGTATGAATCAATATTTCTTTTATTTCATTCACGGAAAGTCCAGCTTCAAGACCTGTATTTAGTTCCGTTTTTAGTTTTTTTAAATCACCTTTAGCTGTAAGTGATGCAATGGTAATAATGCTTTTTTCCTTCATACTTAATTTTCTATTGGATGATGCTACATCTTGTGCTTTCGTGGAATGGGAAAATAATGCAAAACATAATACGATGACTTTAATACCGAAAATTCTAAACTGCTCCATAATTATGCTTTTGTTATTTGTCTAATCCTTTTTCTTTTAGCCATTTACTCATTAGGTTGGCAATCTCAATATTATTTAAGTCTGAAAAAGGAAAATGCGTATTGCCCTTAATTCCTATTTCTGGAAGATGAACTACTGTAACATCGCCACCGTATGAATTGACTTTATCTCGCCACAAACGCGCCATTTCTAGGCGTATTCTCCATCCGTCGGCTCCAGGATTATTGGAATGACTTTCAGGAATATTGTCGCCATAATAAATAATAATAGGTATTTTAGTAAGTTGCATAAAGTCTTTCATTGGAACCGAGCTTGCTTCTAGGACACCCGCCGAACTTGTTAAAGCAGATGGTGCTTCGCCTTCTGGGAATAAAAATCCGCTACCTGGTTCGTAAGATACAATTGCTTTGACGTTTTGATTTTTTACAGCTGTAATCCATCCCATCCCACCAGAATGGGAATGTGTAACCAAAATTCCAGGACCTATTTTATTAAATAATGCTGAAACCGCATTGGTATTAACTTCAATATCGATGGTTCCAATACTCGGTGTCATTGAACGAAAATACTGATTCAATGTAGCACTATCTCTTGCAAATTGTACTCCCTCAAAATAATCAGGCCATACACCTACACGGAATACGTCAAACCATTGCTGCTCGTCATGTGTTGGATTAATTGTAGCTGCTACGGTACTTCTACCGGCATTGCCACGTCTTGGTTGGTCAATCAAATAAACAGGAAAGTTTCTACGAAGAAAAATATTCTGATACCCCTCACGTCCATCAGCTGTAGTTTCCCATGTTTTCGAAAATTGACCTATTCCGTGCCACATTACCAATGGATATTTACGCGCATTTACAGGAATTTGATAAAATACATAGGCGTGGTCTCCATGAAATGTTTGCCCATCAGGAGTAGGTTTGTAAGGGTCGAATGTACCTGGATTGGTAATCATAGTTCCTCCAATAGCAAAACTTCCTTGCTCTTCAATTACTAACGGTTTTTGTTTGATGCTTTTTTGAGCATAAGATGATGAATGAATCATCAATAACAAACAAAAAATACTCCACAATCTAATTATTCTCTTTTCCATTTGCTTTAATTTGTGTTTTCAAGTTTGCAATCTAATTCTTTTTATTTATTGTTGTCAAATGCTTTTTCTATAACATCTAATCTTGCTTTTCTTTGGTCGGAAAAACTACCTGCCGAACCATCTGATGTAAACTCAAAAACTTCATTTTTATTATTGTCATATACTGGCCAATTCGGAAGTCCTTTTCCATTTGGATTACCTGTTTTAGCAAAGTTAGCCCAATAGGCATTCATTATTTTGCCTACTTCTTTATCTTTCTCGGTAAAAGTAATGCCATTGCGTTCCTCCAGATTATCAAATACATAAGTAATCTCAGAGGCATGAGCGGCGCCATATTGCATCCAATTTTTCATAGAAACTGGCACATAAGAGAAGAGGTATAAATAAGCAGGTGTCGATTTAGCAGTAAATGCTCTGACAGTAAAGCGAGCAGGCTCTGCCCAAACTTTATCGGTATTTACTAAGGCTAACATCTTAGCAAAATCAATATTGCCTTCAGCATCATAGGCCGCAGTAGCTTCTTCTTTATAGTTGCCAAATAATGACAGTAATTCCTCTTTTGACTTGGCGTTAACAAAGCCTGCAGGAACTTCTGCACTATTTGACCC
Organism: uncultured Flavobacterium sp.; assembly: GCA_963512955.1. GTDB lineage: Bacteria > Bacteroidota > Bacteroidia > Flavobacteriales > Flavobacteriaceae > Flavobacterium. The sequence continues at coordinate 44,640 of CAUPOP010000022.1, forward strand.
AATAATAATGGGAACATTAGGCTGTCTACCGGATTTGTAAGCACTTTCGGCAGTTTCCGTTACTAAACGACCATCAAGTATTGGTCCTGAGTAAGTTGCAGGACCTCCTTGTCCTGCAGTTTCTTCTCCGCCATCAACAATTTCAGCGGCACTTAATGCTCTTAGCTTGTTGAGTGCGTCATCATTATTCCCTTCGATATGGTATCTTTTGGCAAAGTTAAGTCCTATAGTCTCAGCTGACACAGGATAATTAATATCTGTATTTTCTTTGTCAATTGGACGCCCAGTTAGTACGCCATCTCGTCCGCCTCCTGATTCAATAATTGCTTTCTTAAATAAACCCTTTGCCGCGGGTATTGTCAAAAGCGAATGCACCGATACGCCACCAGCAGACTCGCCAAAAATCGTTACGTTTTTAGAATCCCCTCCAAATTCAGCGATATTTTTTTTAACCCATTGTAATGCTGCAATCTGATCCATGTAGCCATAATTGCCTTTGTAGTCATTTGGGTTTTCTTTACTTAAAGCAGGAAACGCAAAAAAACCAAGGCGTCCTAAACGATAATTGAAAGAAACTAGTATAACATCTTGCTTTGCAAATGCAGCTCCTGTAAATCCGTTTCCACCACCGCTACCAGCTACAAATCCACCACCGTGAATCCAAACCATAACAGGTAATTTTGATTTTTTCGTTGTTTTAGTAGGTGTCCAAATATTGATAAACAAACAATCTTCAGATGAATTCTGTGACATACCAGTACCACGAGGCCAAGTAGCCTGCGGACAATCAGCACAAAAGTTACTAACGTCTTTAACTTCCTTCCAAGGAGTCACTGGTTGTGGAGGTTTCCAACGATTTGCACCTACTGGTGGTGCTGCATAAGGAATACCTCTGAATATATCGATATCTCCTTCTGTTACACCGCGAACAATTCCTGAAGCTGTGCGAACTTCCCTTGAATGACTTTGAGAAACGGTTTGTTGAGCGTTTGTCTGAGTTGTACAATAAAATAATGCAATTGCAATTACTATTTTTTTCATTTTTTATTTATTTTATTGTCCAGGTACCATTAGTTTAGTGAATGATAATGAGCCAAGTTTCCAGCTATCATTTTCTTTAACATATACTTCTGTAACAATAAACGGATTGATTACTTCATTTCCTCCAACCACTGCTAATAGTGTAATTTTGTTTAAGAGTATCGCTGTATTTCCAATAATGTTTACGGACACTTCATGAATATCTGCTTTCTTGTAATGAATTCCTCCGCTTTTAATTATATTGATTTCTTGGGTTTTTCCCCAACTTCCTCCCATGTGAACAAATACAGATTTGTCATCAAATAAAGGGGAAAGTTTATCTACATTTTTATCAGCCATCCACTCCCATTTTTGCTTTGAAAGTTGAATTACTTCTTGTTCGGCAGCAGTATTTTGTGCAAAGGACTTGTTTGCAAATAGGATAAGTATAAGTAGTCCTAGAATTGACTTTTTCATAGTGTTGTTAACTGTTTGATTAGTATATTTTTCTATTTCTTAATTTGATGCGTGTCTCGTACACTGCTGAATGTTAAGTCTAAAAGTTTCCAAATCTTACCTTGTTTTTGGTAAATTTCAGTTACAGTAAATTCAGTCACGGCTTCATTTCCACGAACTATAGCCTCAAGTGTAATTCGGTTCCAAACGATTGCCGTTTTTCCAAAAATTTCTATTGCTGTATCATGAACCTTAGCATTCTTGTACCAAATGCTCCCTGTTTTAATGATTTCGAGTTCCTCGTCTTTTTTCCAAGTGCCACTCATATGAACAAATTTTGATTTGTCATCAAAGAGAACCGCAAGTTTGTCCACATTTTTATCAGCCATCCACTGCCATTTTTGTTTGGATAGATCGAGTAATTCTTGTTCTGTTTTTTGGTCGCTTTTAGATTTGGTGTTCGGTGTACTTGTTTGTGCATTAGACCATTGTACGCTTGAGAAAAATAATAATCCTAATAATAGCTTTTTCATTTTTTAATAATTTATTGGGTTTCTAATATTTTTATCGTTGTTATCTTCTGACTTTATTGTTTGAGCTAAAGAATTTAAAGGTAATAATGATATTCTTGTAAATTTTTATAACGCTATTTTATATTCGGCCATCCATTTTACCATATTTGGATCTCTGTGGTCAAAAAACAAACTCTCATTTGTATCTAAAGTCTGAATCATCTGCATATCATCTGTAGATAATTCAAAATCGAAAATGGTAAAATTCTCCAGCATTCTTTCTTTTCGAATTGATTTTGGAATAGCAACCACGCCTCTTTGGGTTAACCAACGAAGAATAACTTGAGCCACTGTTTTATCGTATTTTTTTCCAATTGCCAATAATATGTCGTTATTGAATATGTTATTTTTTCCTTCGGCAAAAGGTCCCCAAGATTGAATTTGTACGTTGTTATTTTGAAGGAATTCTTGGGTGCTAATTTGTTGATCAAACGGATGAGTTTCAATTTGGTTTATGGCTGGTGTAAAACCACTATTTACAATTAAATCCATTACTCTATCTGGATGAAAATTAGCAACACCAATTGCTCTAATTTTACCTTCGGTATATAATTCTTGCATAGCTCTCCAAGAACCAAAAACATCTCCGTAGGGTTGATGAATAAGATATAAATCCAGATAGTCTAGTTGCAAAAGGTCTAATGATTTTTGAAAAGCAATTTTTGTTTTTTCATAACTAACATCTTGGACCCACACTTTGGTAGTTATAAATAATTCTTCTCTAGGAATATTACTTTTTTTGATAGCATTACCTACGGCGGCTTCATTCCTGTACGAAGCGGCTGTGTCGATTAAGCGATACCCGCAATCAAATGCTTCTAATACTGCTTTTTCACATTCGTTAGCATCTGGAATTTGGAAAACTCCGAATCCTAAAATTGGCATTTCTACACCGTTATTTAATTTTATATTTTGCATGATTCTGTGATTTTAAGGTTACTGTAAATTCCGCCACACAACGAGGAGAATTTATACTACTTTGCAAATTTCCGAACTGAAAATGAAGATGTTGGTATATAGATTACCGATTGTTCTACCAATATTACTGATTGCACATACTATATGATAAATGATTTATCTAAATGTCTAAATTTGTATTATAAAATGAAAATTATCATGAACAAAATAGTCAACTTTAATACCGTTACGCAATATAATGTATTCAACAACAACGAAACTTTACACCCATTAATAAGTGTTATTGATTTTTCAAAAGCCGACGAAAGATCTTGGGAAGGAGAGAAGACTGTTAGAATTTATTATGGTTTTTATTGCATCTTTTTGAAAGATATAAAATGTGGTGATTTGCGTTATGGTTGCAATTACTACGACTATCAAGAAGGTACATTGGTTTTTGTTGCTCCTGGGCAAATACTAGAAGTAGAAACAGATGGTAAAGTATATCAACCAAAAGGACATGCCTTAGTATTTCATCCTGATTTAATACACGGAACGTCTCTTTTTAAAAGTTTAAAGGATTATAATTTTTTTAGTTATAATGCAAATGAAGCATTGCATTTGTCAGAGCGGGAAAGACAAATTGTTTTAGACTCTTTTTCAAAAATTCTTTCAGAATTGGAACTTGGTGTAGATAAGCATAGTAAGAAACTTATTGCTTCAAATATTGAATTATTTTTAAATTATTGTGAACGATTTTATGACAGACAATTTATAACTAGAGAAAATGTTAATAAAGGAATTTTAGAAAAATTTGAAGAGGTGTTAAACGGATATTTCAAAACGGATAAACCTAATACTATTGGTTTACCGTCCGTAGCCTATTGTGCTGACGAACTATATTTATCTGCCAACTATTTTGGTGATTTGATAAAAAAAGAAACTGGAAAATCAGCTCAGGAATATATTCAAAATAAAATAATCGATCTCGCAAAAGATAAGATTTTGGTAGACAATTTAACCGTAAACGAAATCGCTTATGAGTTAGGTTTTAAATATCCTCAACATTTTTCTAGATTGTTTAAACAGCGAGTGGGGTATACTCCTAATGAATATAGAAGTTTGAATTAATTTATCAAGATATAGGTGTATAATGTTTCTCTAAATGTAGGAATGCAATTTTAAAAGTAGTTAGAAGTTATTTTTTGTAAATAAAAAAACCGGCAAAAAACCCGAAAGTATATTTGTTGGTTTTGTGACCACGTTAGTATTAAAACAGATACTCATGAATAGGTTTTTAAGGTCATTTTTTATGTATTTGTTTACAATAAAATCTCCTTAAGAAATTAAGGAGATTTTATCATCATATAATTAGACTTAACCGCATTCTAATATACTAAGCTTCCAAATCTTTTTGAAAAGGTTGATTATAAAATCTTTTTCCAGCAGCTTTGTATAAAGCATTTGCTACAGCAGCAAATACAGGTGGAAAAGGAGGTTCACCTAATCCTGTTGGATCAATGTTATTTTTTACAAAATGAATATCAATATTTTTTGGTGCCTCATTATGACGAATCATTCGGTACTGGTCAAAATTTTGTTGGTCTGGTTTCCCTTTAGTAACCGTTAAGGCTCCAAACAAGCTATTACCAATGCCATCAACAACAGCACCTTCAATCATATTTTTGGCTCCTTCAGGATTAACAACCACACCACAATCAATAGCTGTAGTTACTTTTTCTACTACGGGGATACCTTCGTTTAAAGTAAGTTCAACAACATGAGCAGCATAGGACTGATGACAAAAGTAGGCCGCTACTCCATACTTTTTATTGGATAATTTTAAATTTTTCCAATCTGATTTGTCTTTAACCATTTCTAGAACACCAAGGTAACGATCTGCATTATATTCATTATTTTTTCCCACTGGGTTTTCTTTGGCTCTTTGTAGCAATTCAATTCTAAAATCTATTGGATCTTTTTCTAAAGCTTCGGCTAATTCATCCAAAAAAGATTGTTCGGCACTAGCAATAAAATTAGACCTAGGCGCTCTAAAAGCCCCAATAGTTAGATTCGTTGGAATAGCCCAACTCTCTGCCAAATAATTGTCTATTGCTCCAGCCGGGAAGCGGTTTTCGTGTACTGGACTTTCGGGTAAACCACCGCCTTTTACATGTAATGCTGTCAGTTTTTTGTTAGTATCTATTGCGGCACGGTAGGTTACTGAATACATAGGGCGGTAAATTCCGCAGGTCATATCGTCTTCTCGGGTATATATTAATTTCACAGGTGCTTTAATTTTTTGCGAAATAATTCCTGCTTCTACCATATAATGTCCGTAAGCGCGTCTTCCAAAACCGCCTCCCATTCGGGCCAATTGTATTTCTATATTTTCTTTTGGAATACCTAATCGGGTAGCAATGGATGGTGCTATGAAATCTGGTGCTTGAATAGGAGCTACAAATAATGCTTTGTTATCAGTAACATCGGCAAAACAACTAATAGGCTCCATGGTATTATGTGCCAAAAACGGTGCTGTATAGGTGCGTTCTATTATTTGATGGGCTTGTTCAAAAGCTAATTCTGGATTGCCATCTTTTCTCAGTAATTTACCTGTTTTTTTTGATTCTTCTAACATTTTGGCATACTGAGAATCGGTGCTTTCTAAACCAGCAGGTATAACTTCTTCTTTTTTATTTCCAAATATATTTACAACTTCTTTCGTTTCCAAAATAGGTTCCCAAGTTGCTTTGAGTTTTTTTCTTGCACGGAGTACTTCCCAAGTTGAATTACCAACTATAATGACTAATTCATTAAAAGTTCGGGTATCGAAAATAGCTTTTTCAAAAGTATCTTCATATACTTTGATAGCGAAGACTTCTTTTATTCCGGGTTGTTTGAGAACTTCATTAGCATTAAATGATTTTAATTTTAAACCAAAAGCTGGGGGATGTTGTGCCATTGCTATTAACATTCCCTCTTGGTGGTAATCAAGTGTAAACAAAGGTTTTCCACTAACGATTTTTATACCTTCTACATTTTTTTGAGGATTTCCTAAAATAGTAAAGTCAGAATTATTTTTTAGTACAACATTTTGAGGCGGAGTTAATTTAGACGCCTCGGAGGCTAGTTGTCCATAAGTTGCAGATTTCCCACTTTTAAGGTGAGTAATAATCCCCATTTTTGTACTTAATTCAGATTGAGGTACATTCCAAGATTGTACCGCTGCTAAAAGTAGCATTTCCCTTGCTGAAGCCCCAACACCTCTTAGTTCTTTCCAAGCTTGTCGAATGGAATTACTCCCTCCTGTAAATTGTCTTTTGTATAACTTGGTATCATAAGGAGCCTGCTCAACGATACAATTTTCCCAATCTACATCTAATTCCTCAGCAATAAGCATTGGTAATGAAGTCATTACGTTCTGGCCAAATTCTGGATTTGGACAAAATATTTTAATCTTATTTTCAGTAGTGATTTGGATATATCCATTGAATTCAACATGTCCCTCTTCATTTATTTTCAATGAACTAGCAATTGCTTCATTAGGTTTTAAGCCCATTAACCAACTAAATCCAATCATCATTCCACCACCTGAAATAGTGGTTACTTTTAGAAACGAACGTCTACTATATGTTTTTTTTTCTTCTTCCATTTGTAAAAAAGTTTGTCTATTTGGTTGGTTTTGCTGCCAATTGTATGGCTTTTTTAATTCTTGTATACGTTCCACATCGGCAAATATTTCCACTCATGAAACTATCAATATCTTCATCAGTTGGATTTGGATTGTTTTTCAATAAAGCCGAAGCCGTCATGATTTGCCCTGTTTGGCAATAACCACATTGTGCTACATCAAGTTCTAACCAAGCTTTTTGAACTGGATGGTCTCCATTTTCA